>NZ_QBKB01000004.1 GCF_004137855.1 Methanohalophilus profundi | reverse complement strand
AGTTCTGGGCATCCCATGTGAAATTATCGGATGCAACTGCACCACGGAGTTCATATGTTCCAGGTTCGGTCTTTTCAGTGAACAGATACCAGAGGGTTCCACCATCGTTTCCGAGAACCTTGAGTTCATCGGTGATGTCAAGGACTTCATCATCTGGGATATCGAGTTCTTCTGTGTTCTTCATTACGATTGGACCATCGACGGATGTTACAATAAGTTCACCGAATTCATCATCGACTTCGAGTACCAATGGATCTTCGGAAACCTGGAAGACACCTTCGATTACACAGAGACTGTCAACCTGTCCCTGGAATACTTCATCGATGTGGACCATGATGGTTGCAATGTCTTCATAGTCACCAACATCCTGTTCATAGAACCAGGTCTTGTTAGCGGTGGTTGCATCACCGGCAGTGTTTACGATCTTATCATCTACAAACTCACCGTCTTTGGTGAGTTCAAGCCAGACCTTGTTACCATCAACATCGATCTGCTGTGGTGTGATTGCGTAGCCGTTAGCAAGTTCAAGGGACTCACCTGTTCTCACGGTGTAACTGGTGTCATCATCCATGAGAATCTTGGAGAGAGTGTCAACTTCACCATCGACTGCGAAGTATTCCTCTGCAAAGAGACCTACCTTGGAATAGTCATAGAGAGCAGAGGTGGATGCATTTGCTGTGAATGCAAATTCTGGTTCCTGGCCAGTAACTGCTGCTGCTTCGTAAACAAGGTCTTCTTCTTCAGCGATAACTCCAGTGGACTGGTTAATAATCAGTGTTTCAGAAGAGTCATCTTCATCAATGTCATACCAGAAACCGGCAAAGTTCTGGGCATCCCATGTGAAATTATCGG
>NZ_QBKB01000003.1 GCF_004137855.1 Methanohalophilus profundi | reverse complement strand
CCTTTACACCGCCACTTCCAGAACTTGTTGGCATGGCTGGCATATTCATTGGCATTGAGGCAGGCATCTGCATGGCGGGAGCGGCTTGTTGTGGAGTCTCTTCTTCCTCCGCAGCCTCTTCCTCTTCTTCCTTTTCCCATCTATTGACAATTGGATGGTTCTTTTCTTCCAGGAAGTTCCTGAGGGTTTCCAGATCTGATACATCCTCTTCAGTAGCAATCTTGTCTGCAATGTCATCCGGTATGTCGTCAGATACACGGTCTTTGAGATGTTTGGGCATCCAGACCACACGTTCCCATCCGCCGTCTGATTGAATGAATTTGGGAGAACGGAAGTAATTGATACCAACACCAAGGAAACCGCTTATCTGTTTTCCACCACCTGTCTGTCCTGCCATTGTAGAGAATGGAAGGCCGTTGGGTGCAGACTCGTTGAAATCCCTGTCCACCCATCCAATACCGTCTACTTCGGGTATATAGAAACCTACTACCTCAAAGCATCCGCATGATGTGTGTGGATATTCAAAGAATGAGTGAAGTTTTATACGATCATATTCCCCGCTTGACAGGGATTTTGCAGTCTCGTTTACACCGGTGTACTCACCGGATTCGGCATCGATGACATCACCCTTTGGAATCGGGAATTGTGGTCCCTCGGGGTCTACCTTGGCGGCTGCCCTGCCGTCAAACCAGTTTATAGCACCACAGAGGGATATCCTGTCCGGGGTTATTACACATACATTGGATGGTGCAAAAGATTGACAGAGAGTACATCCGTAAAATGTGTCGACATCTTCTTCGTGGAGATTACGGGTCCTGTCATCTCTGTTTTTGTATTTGGCTTTTGCCTCGTCCATGTGTTTTTCAATCTCGTCCTTGTCCGTGATAT
>NZ_QBKB01000002.1:1522749-1823601 GCF_004137855.1 Methanohalophilus profundi | reverse complement strand
GGATATATATCAATGATATTGTAGATGGTTCACCTGCAGAAAGAAGTAACCTTGAAAAAGGGATGTTTTTACTATCCATCAATAATGTTACCACCCAAACCCCTGAAGAATTTGTCAATTTCATGAATACCACAACTGCCGGCCAGGAAGTGGAAATAGAGATAAAGACAACTGAGGGAGAAAGTAAAATATACACTCTGACACTGGGGCAACATCCTGATGGCACTTCCGAAAAAGGGTTTTTGGGAGTTTATTATGGCACAGATGGAGTAAAAAATATACCTGTAGGACTTTCGATCGGCGAGTATCCCGCCCATGACTATCTGGATATGCTCAAAGGCCTGCCTTCTATGCTTACAGGCGTAGCTGGCTGGGTCATTCTGTTAGGTTTGCCAATAATAGGATTTGCAGGAGAAGGATTCCCCGGGTTTAGTGGTACTCTTGCCCAGTTCTATGAACCTGTTGGATGGGGCGAACCTCTCGGTGTAGGAGTGTTCTGGATTGCCAACAGCCTTCTTTGGATTGGATGGCTGAACTTCTATGTAGGTCTATTCAACTGCCTTCCGGCTGTCCCACTGGACGGAGGGCATGTATTCAGGGATTACCTCCAGTCGTTCCTCAAACGGTTTACAGGGGATGAAATCAAGTCAACCACTCTTGCAGGAACCATAGCAGGCACATTTACAATCCTAATCATATTGTCCTTTGTCCTGATGATATTCGGACCTTACATAGTTCATGGTTTCTAAACACAGGATGGACGAAAATGAAATTACCGGCCATGTGGAGACGATCACTGTACCATTACCTGGGTATTTCCCTGGGAGTGGTAATCATATATACGATCATCTTCCTTTTGCTGGTAAATTACGAAGGACAAACGCAGTTTTATAATCCTGTAGATGCTCTATATTGGGTAATTTCAACTACCACTACTGTAGGTTACGGAGACATTGTATTAACAAGTCCAATTGGCAAAATTTTTGCCATCTTCGTACAATTGAGTGGAATAGTCATGGTATTTGGTATTTTGATTACTTTTGTCATCACACCGTGGTTTGAAAGGGCTCTTAACATGCCTCTTCCAACAAAAGCGCCGGACTCCTTTTCTTCCCATATAATCATTTGTGGCTACAATCGGTTAATGGAAACACTCGTAGATGAACTTGAGGACCAGAAAGTCAAATACATAATCATTGAAGACAATGAAGAGATACTTCGAGGCCTTATTGAAAAAAAACTACCATGCATATACGGTAAAGCCACAGATGATAAGACACTGGAAAACGCCAGGGTTCGCAATGCCCGCTTTTTGATCGCAAATCGCTCTGATGAGGAAAATGCCAGTATTGTCCTTACCGCTTCCAGTCTTGCAGATGCTTATATAATAGCGGTAGCCGAAGATTCAGCAAATGTCAAATACCTCAAATATGCAGGTGCAAATCGTGTAGTTTCCCCAAAGCTTGTACTTGGCAGGTTCCTGGGAAAAAAAAGCACTGGACCCTTATGTAATGGGGCTTGGTGGTGCAACTACATTTCTGGATGGATATAACATTGTAGAACTTCCCGTATACCCTGCAAGCCAGCTTATTGATAAATCATTCAACGAAGCTAATATCCACAAGAAAACAGGAGCAAATATAATCGGATTAAGAAAAGAAGGTAAATTGTTCCTGAAAGTTGATGATAAAGAAATAATTAAAGAAAATACTGTACTGCTTGCAAACCGGCACAATGGAACAGTTAAAGTGAATTAAAGGATCTTACAAAATGATAGGTGACTTGGAATGCAGATGGGTCATATAATCGTTCTTGGATATGGGGATGTGGGAAAAAGGATTGCAGAAGTACTTGACGAGAAAGATATCCCTTTTGTCATTGTTGATTCAAGAGAAGACCTTTTCCAGAGACCGGATTTTGAATATATAGTGGGCAACGGTACGGAAGAAGAGGTACTCAAAAATGCGGGTATAGAGAATGCATCTACGGTTATAATTTGTCTGAATCACGATACGGATGTTATCTTTGCCACTCTTATCTCCAGAGGATTAAATCCGGAGTCCACAATATTTTCCAGAGCAAATTCAGTTGAATCCATTGACAAAATATACAAGGCAGGAGCCGATTACGTTGCTTCCCTTTCTATAGTTGCCGGCCAGATGCTGGCAAAAATCACTTCTGTTTGTTATGGAACCGGAGGATACTGCCCCATAGAAGACATAATGCTTTATGAGGGAACTGAAATTGAGAATCTTGTCGTTGGCAAGAATATGGCGGGAAAAACAATCGGCGAACTTGATCTGTATAGTACTACCGGGTGTCGTGTAATCGGCTATATGCAAGGAGATACGAAAAAGTTAGAAGAACTGGATGATGTAGTCCTTGAAAAGGGAGATGTCATATCTGTTGTAGGCACACGTGAAGATATTGCCCACTTCAAAGAAAAATACAAAGATGTAAGGGGTAAATAAGGAATGTTTACAGACCCTATCTTTCTTGTATTAATTATTCTGTTTCTTTCCTCTATTTTCGCATTTCTGGGAATCGGAGGAGCGATAATCTATGTACCTCTTTTTTACTGGATAGGAATAGACCTGAGAATTGCTATTCCCCTTTCTCTTTTGCTTAATGTGGTTACTACAGGTTCATCTTCATTTATATACCTGAAAAAGAAAACGATTGATTTTCATACTGCAATTCCCTTTCTGATAGTTTCAGTTATCGGGGCGCCAATCGGAAAACATATCGGAATGCAGATATCAGAAACTGCAATTATTTCCATTTTCAGTTTAGTAATAGTCCTTGTAGGTTTTAGTATGGTAATTCCGGCTACAAGAAAAGAGATTCTACCCAAACCTACAGGTAAAATGCGTTTTCTCATGGGGTCCTTGATAGGTCTTGGTGTGGGGATATGTGCCGGTCTGCTGGGCATTGGGGGTGGATCTTTTGTAGTTCCCCTTCTTCTAGCCCTGGGATTCGGAGTTAGGGAAGCCGCTGCAACTTCTTCACTAATTGTTCTTGTCTCCTCTGCCTCAGGTCTGGTAGCTCATCTCAACAATATAACCATTACAGACAGCACAGTACTTTCACTTGGAATTGCTGCATTTATCGGTAGCCAGCTGGGATCTCACATCATGTATACTCCCAGAGGTAACCTTGAAACCCTTTCCAGAAAATATTTCAAAAAAATTTTTGGATTGATGCTTATAGTGGTTGCTGTATTGTTGCAATATCGTATCAGTTTCTAAATGCCGCTATAGAAAAGTTTAATAGACGTTATCACTATGATAAGGCTGCTTCCTGCGGGCCCGTGGGGTAGCCAGGATATCCTGATGGGCTTCGATGTTACCTACGACATCGATACTTATGCACTGGATGGAGGGTATGATTCGTTCAACAATCATGCTGATGTATGGTATCAATTGAAGGCAAAACCTGTTATTGCATATTCTTCTGATTCTAAAGTCCATAATGAAGGAACAATGAAACGAATCGATCACTGGGTCAATAAGATGTGGAAAATCGGCGGATCGATTCATATGAAGTATGAGAAAAAACTTCGTTTTCTCTATGAAAACGGAAGAAAAAAACAGGTCGGGATGCACCTGCGGAATGAGAACATAGAAGATGAGGGATGTGAGGAAGAATATTCTAAAAGAGCAGAATGTGAGAGAATACATAAGAACATAAAATGGACTGTAAAATTTGATATTAGAGGGATGAAGAATGCAAGTAAGGAAATGTATTCGATTATGAAGTTTGTGGCATATCAATTGCTTGTAACTGCGAATTTGCAAAATAAGGTCAAACAAACCAATTCATTTGCAAATTATGTTTGATTTAATATCATCAAATTAGAATGGGAGGAATTATGACCTAATTTGATAATCTCTTTCTGCAAAGCCAATTTCATAGAAACTCATAAATAGTGTTTAAACCGAATTATACTGCTGCATAAGGAAAATGCAACGAAGGTATTTGATTATGGCAATGTCGAAAAAAGATATAAACAGAAAAAAGGGTGCAAAGAGAGAAAAACTGGCAAAACTGGAAGAATTAGCAGCCAGCGGCGACAAAGATGCCAAAAAGAAACTTGCCAAGGAAAAAAAGAAAGGAAAATAACTTCCTTTCCTTGAAAAATGAATTTGATGAAGACATCTATAATTAAATAATGTAAAATGACGTTCTACTTTTTTAAAAAGGAGATATGGGGAAGAACTGAAGACTACAAAATACATAAATCAGATGAAAGTGGCCAAGTTCAAATTTTTAAATTATAATAGATACAGAGCTATCACTGTTTCAGTAATTATTCAAATGATGAATTCTACAGAGCCTTTTAATTATACTTTATTAATATCTTCGACCATCAGATCATAATCATCAAAGCCTTTCTCCACGACTACTATCACACAAACCAGGACACCCAGCACAGTAGTTACAAAAATAGCTACCATTATGGTTATCTGGTATTTGATAGCCAGTATGGGATTCACTCCCCCCAATATCTGACCGGTCATCATGCCCGGCAGGAATACTATCCCCATAGTTGCCATGTTGGCAAGAGTCGGTTTGAGAGAAGATAGCATACTCCTTTGCATATAGGGAAATAAGGCTTCTTTCCTGGATGCACCAACACAAAGCCTGTACAGGTAACGTTGCTCATTGTTCTTTACATCTTGATAAAAATCGTTCAATGCAACAATATTTGCACGCAAGGAGTTACCCATAAGCATACCTGCAATGGGTATGAGGTAGCGAGCCTCAAAGATATCATCAAGTTTTATGATAAAACCGGTAAAATAAAACAGAACCAGTATGTTTGCAATGGAAAAAAGGATTAGCATTGTGGGAAGAAAAGGTCCTGTCTTGAAATCCGTTTCTTCGAGTATGGTATATGTCGCAAAGAACAGCATTACAAATATCCATAAAACGTTAATAAGCGGGTTATTAATATCAAAAACTACAGTAAGCAGAAGCCCTATCAGGAATAACTGGAAAGACATTCTGGATACGATAATGACACTTTTCTTTATGATACCCAATTTAAAATAATAACTTACCAGAAAGGGAAGAATGAGCAGCAAGGTACAGAATATGAAGCCGGAAACACCGATATTTTGAATTACGTTGATTTCTGCCATCTATGCACCTCATTTGTTTGGAATATCCACAACACGCAAACCTTCTCTTGCCCATTGTGGATCGTGTGAAATGACAACTACTGTTAATGAAGGGTCATTGGCAAAATAGTCAACTACCTTTGATTTTAATGAAGAATCGAGGGAAGAAGTGGGTTCATCAAGCAAGAATACATTTCTTTCCAGAAGTAGAGACAAAATGAGTACAATACGCTGTTTTTCCCCTCCAGAAAGAGATTTGAATTCTTTTTTGAGAATGGAATCATCAAGTTCAAACCATTCAAGCAATCTTTGGATTTTTTCAAAGTCCGGAGTAAACCCAACGGCATTATAGGAGAATATAGTGTCAAAGAACTCGTTTACACTATCTCTTCCAACATCAACATCCTGGGGAACATAGGCTACTTTTGTACGCACAACAGAAACAGAATTACCAGTAACCGGCAAATCCTTAAAATAAACATTCCCGCCTGAAGGGCGCATCAATCCCAGCAGACACAAAAAAAAGGGTGGATTTACCGGTCCCGGATTTCCCCCGAATTAGAACTTTTTCACCTTCCTTTATTGTAAGATTGAAATTCTCCAGAACCTTCTGATGCGAATGAATAATGCTAAGGTCCCTGTATTCAATAATATTTTTACCCATATACATCAACAAATTCCCATATAGCAGAAAGTAAAAAAGTAAACACCATATTTATGGTTTTTTATACATAAAACATATACTCATTATTGGCATATACATAATCAACCTCAAATAAGTAATTGGCTCTGTATATGCTTATTCTTGAGTGTATTGAAAAGAGCATACAACTTGGTCATTACCATTTTTATCCAGTATGCCATGTAGCCAATTCAAATTTCATGTGAAGGAAGTATATTATTAAAATAAATATTCCCTTCCCGAAAAGTAAACAGAAGCGGATAAAAATCTACTCCTGCCTCCCTGGCTTTTTGATATGCCCCGTAGAATTCTGGGTCCATTAGCCTGTTAGGGGAAAAATATTTTGCATCAGGCCTGAAAACCAGAAATAGAACCGCTGCATTGTCTCCGTTTTTCTTTGCCAGTGTAAGTTCATCAAGGTGGCGCTTACCCCTTGTTGTAGGAGCATCAGGAAAAAGGGCTACTTCATCCCTAACAAGGGTACACCCTTTAATCTCTACCCAAATACGTTTGTCCCCTTTGAAAACAAGAAAATCCAGTCTGCTTTCACCAAGTTTTGCTCAGGCAAATTGAATCCACCTGTCCCAGGGGACTAATATCAGGATCCGATAATACCCACTCAGCAATCTTGCGATGACATGCAGAATTTACAAGTACCCATCCATCATCCTTTTTTGCAGCAATGATATCCCATTTTGTTTTACGATGGGGATTTGTCGCCTTTTTCAGTAGTAACCGGTTTCCCCTGTAAAGCAGATCAACCAGCCTTCCGGGGTCGTGAACATGGACCGCCACGTTTTGTATACCAGATGACGGAATATCTACAATCGCAACAAACCGGTTGGGACGGCTGATGAAGACGGCTTCAGCATCCCATCCGATATGCATCACCTGTTTTTCTGATTCAGGCATATACATACCAATAATCTGACATCCTTTTAATCATGAGCCAGCAGCCCACCGAGAACTGCTCCAATAATACCAATTATACCGGTATGCAACATAATCAGGAAGAACACACCTGCACCCAGTCCTGTAACAATTGCCATCAAACCCGGGATATTGTTAAAAAGTGAACCCACAAAGCCTGCAAGAATAAAACCGGGAATTACCATCAATATGAACATTAATGTGCCTACTAAAAAGCCATCCCATGCAGAACACACCTCGGAATAAGCTCCTGCAAAGCCTCCTATAAATGGAGAAAGCATATTTACAACAGGAACTAAATAAAGTACAAATGTAACTATCAAGCCTATGACGGCACCTTTAATCAAACCCATTTTTCGCCTCCATCAATATGAGCCCATATAAAACCATAATTAATTTAAATATTCCTCTACAGAAGTCTAAAAGAGAGTGGATATGAACCAGAACGAACAATTTCAGGCCAATCTAACACATGCGAGAAAATTGTTCAGGGAAGAAGATGCAGTAATAAGAATAAAAGAACTTCCCACAATGATAATCGGGGATTTGCATGGAGACCTTGAAGCCCTGAACATGGTAATTTCAATTAAAGAAGAGTTAAAACCTGCAAATATAATATTCCTGGGAGATTATGTGGATCGTGGAAGAAATTCTGTAGAAGTCCTTTCAAGATTATTGGAATTAAAGATTGCCTCACCAAAAAATATCTTCCTCCTGAGAGGGAATCATGAAACAAAACAGATGAACGAGAAAAGTGGATTCCTTGATGAGCTGAAAGATATTGAGCTGTTCAATTTTGCTAATATCGTGTTTGAAGAAATGCCTGTAGCGGCTGTAATAAACAAAAAAATATTCTGTGTCCACGGCGGTATCGAGGATATTATAAAAACAACAGCGATCACAAAACAAAATTCATTTAATTATCTCTGGAATGACCCTTCTGAGATACCGGGCCTGAACTTCTCCATAAGAGGAAGAGACATACGGACCTTTGGCCCCGATATTGTGGAAGGATTTCTGCGCCTTAATGACCTGCAAATGATCATTCGTGCCCATAGTTCACTGGATACAGGATATAAATGGTGGTTTGGAAATAAATTACTTTCAATACATTCCACGCTGAATAACCATGGCAATCCTGCAAAGGGTGCTGTATGCATTATTGAAGAGAATCAACTTGACATATACACATATGGGAAAACGGAAGATGATGCAAAGATTATTGATAAAATCAGGTATGATTTTTGATTTTCAACACCCCATTATGCTAAACAGACAGCCAAAATATGCAAAAAAGGAAATGGAATTATACAATGTATTCGCCGTTATTATTTAAATAATAGAACTACTTCATTTTATAGAGGGACAGATTAGCAAGTCTGCCCGGCCCCGGCAAACCCCGGGAGCAAATATCATACAACCACCTTTGTTGATTCTGGCCGGCCAGAACCGGCCGGATCACAAGCTTTTTTTGAACAAATAATATGTATCATTAATGAATAATATAGCCTGAATGAAAGATTTCAGACTCCATATTTATCATGCCCGGCAATGCGATCCCAAAAAATGCACAGGTAAAAGACTCAAAAAATTTGATCTTGTCCGACTGCATGAAAAAATACATACACTTCCGAAGGGGTCCGTCTTACTTGACCCAATGGCAGAAAAAGCCCTTTCACCTGCGGACGGCGAGATTTCAGACATTATTGTCCTTGATTGTTCCTGGAATACAGTGGAAGAAATTTTTCCTAAACTGTTGCGCCGCAAGTTACAGCATCGTGCATTACCCTATCTACTGGCTTCAAATCCGGTGAATTTTGGCAAACCATTTAAATTAAATTCTGTAGAAGCTTTTGCCGCAGCTCTGTATATTCTAGGAAATAAAGAGCAGGCAGAAAATATTCTGTCAAAATTTCGATGGGGACATACTTTCCTGGAACTGAACAAGGAACCTCTGGAAGATTATAGTAAAGCAAACAATAGTGAAGACATCATACAAATCCAGAATGAATACATCTGAGACGGAGGCAAAACATGGAGATACAGATTGGAGTTATAGGGGCCGGGTCTGCGGCAGTGAAATAGACAGCCTCGCAGAAGAGGTGGGGAGGGAGATTGCAAAAGGGGAGCCTGCCTTCTTTGTGGTGGCATGAGGGGTGTTATGGAAGCTGCCTGCAGGGGATGTAAAGAAGAGGGTGGCAAAACTGTTGGAATACTTCCCGGACCTTCTGTAAATGAAGCAAATCCTTATGTTGACATCGCCATAGTAACGGACATGGGACACGCAAGAAATGCAATCATTGCGGCTTCATGCGATGCGGCTATAGCAGTTGGCGGGGAATATGGTACATTATCAGAAATAGCATTGTCTATTAAAAACGGCAAACCAGTCATCATACTTTGTTCAAAGTGGGATATTGAAGGAACAATCCCTGCCCATTCGGCAAAAGAAGCGGTAGATATGGCATTTAAACAGATAAATTGAGACTACATTATTGATATTTGCTGAAAGATACATTTATATGCAATGACTCTTTTGACAGAAATATTTATAGATAATAGAAAAAACAACTTATAACCTGATTCTCAATGCACCTGATAATAGCCGAAAAACAAATTGCAGCAAGAAGAATTGCATCTATTCTCAGTCCAAAAAAGCCGCAGAAAAAAAGGATTAGCGGTATTGACTCCTATGAGTTTGGGAACGATGAAAAAACCATAGTTATCGGGCTTAGCGGACATATCGTCCAGCTCGATTTCCCTCCCGCATATAATAACTGGCAGAAGGTTGAAGCAAAAGAACTCGTAGACGCCGAACTTATTGTTACACCTACCCACGCAAAAATAGTGAGCGCCCTGAAAAAACTCGGAAAAAAAGCAACGAAGGTTACGATTGCCACTGACTACGATAGGGAAGGTGAGCTTATTGGTGTTGAAGCTCTCAATATCGTAAAAGGAGTAAACGAAAACATCGAATATGAAAGGGCAGTATACAGTGCAATCACACCTGTAGCTATCAAGGAGGCATTCGAAAACACTACAAAAATCGATTTCAATCTCGCAGATGCAGGACATTCCAGACAGGTGATTGATCTGGTATGGGGTGCCAGCCTCACACGTTTTATTTCCCTGGCATCCAGAAGACTTGGAAAGCAATTCCTATCGGTCGGACGTGTACAGTCGCCAACCCTTGCCCTTATTGTGGACAGAGAAAAAGAGAGAGAGGCTTTTGTACCTACACCTTACTGGGAAATATATGTAGACCTGGCTAAAAACGGAGAAAATTTCAAGATCAGGCATAAGAAAAACCGCTTCTGGGAAAAGGAAGAAGCAGACCGGGTATTTGGAGTTATTGGTGATGAAGCACTGGTCTCCTCCCTGGAAACTTCCACTAAAGAAGACAAGCCACCCACGCCGTTCAATACAACCGAATTCATAAGGGCTGCCAACTCGATTGGATTTACCCCGGCCAATGCCATGAGAATCGCAGAATCCCTCTATACCAACGGTTATATTTCATACCCCAGGACCGACAATACTGTTTATCCTTCAACAATTGACCTGCAGGAACAGATAGAAATGTTCTCTAAAGGCCATTTCAGTGAATATGCAAAAAAACTGTTGGCAAAAAAAGAGCTCAAACCCACAAAGGGAAAGAAGGAAACTACAGACCATCCGCCAATCTTCCCTGCATCAGTTGCGAAGAAATCCCAGCTTAAGGAAGATGAATGGAAACTGTATGAACTTGTAGTCAGGCGTTTCTTTGCCACGTTTGCTGAAAATGCAGAATGGGAAACCATGAAGGTCAAGTTTGATATCAATGAAGAGGAATTCAGGGCAAATGGCTCCCGGCTTGTAAAGCCAGGATGGAGATGGTATTACCCCTACAATGCTCCGGAAGATCGATTGTTCCCTGTTTTGGAAGAAGGGGAGATACTTCCTGTTAATGATAAAGAAATGCTTGATAAGGAAACGAACCCTCCGGGCAGATATGGTCAGGGAAGACTCATCAAAATGATGGAAGACATGGCGCTGGGAACAAAAGCCACACGTCATGAGATTATAAGCAAACTTTACTCAAGAGCATACGTGCATGACAATCCCCTCCAGCCGACCCAGACTGCATATGCGGTGGTAGAAGGTCTGGGAAATTATGCCCCCACAATTACCAGACCAGACATGACCAGTACCCTCGAAGAAGACATGGACCGCATTGCAGAGGGTAATACATCTGAAGAGAATGTACTGCAGCAATCCAGGAACATGCTGACAGATGTCTTCAAGGAACTGGAAGATAACCGTGAGAAAATATCCGAATCCCTCAGGGAAGGTCTGAGAAAAGACAAGATCATCGGTAAATGCCCGGATTGTGGTTGTGACCTGATCGTACGCCGCTCACGCCGGGGTTCAAGATTTATCGGATGCGAAGGATACCCCGACTGCACATTCTCCCTGCCCCTTCCAAAAAGCGGACATATCCTTGTTACCGACAAGACATGTGACAAACACAGCCTGTATCACATAAAAGTAAAGGGGCAGAAGAAAAGAGCATGGGATCTGGGGTGTCCCTATTGTAATTACCTTGAATGGAAAGAAGAGCAAAAGAAAGAAAAAGCTGCAACTCCTCGACCGGAAAAGATCAGTGACATTCCGGGTATCGGGAAAGTTACCGAAGAAAAACTAAATTCTGCAGGCATTTCAACTGTCGATGAACTTGAAAATTCAGATGCAAATGAAATTTCAAAAACTACAAATATACCTCTGGGTAAAATAATCAGATGGCAGGAAGCAGTTGCATATTAAAGGGGAGAAAACTATGCGTATTGATTTTAAAGGGGGTTGCAGGGAGGTAGGACGATCTGCAATTCTGGTGAATGAAGAGATTCTGATAGATTACGGCATCAAACCGGGAGACAGGCCCGACTATCCTGTAGATGGCATTTTTCCGAAAAGCATTTTTGTCTCCCACGGCCATCTTGACCATTGCGGAGCGGTTCCCAACCTCATGGACCTGAGTCCAGAGGTGTATATGACACATATAACCTCCAGGTTTACTGAAATCCTGGGCAGGGACACACTCAAAATATCAGAAAGAAGAGGATTACCTGAACCGTATGATGAAGGAGATTTGCAGAAACTTTCCCGGATTACAAGAAGAAAGCATTTTGGAGAAGAGGTCAGGACAAACGACTATCTTGCCAGGATTTACAGTGCGGGGCACATACCGGGTGCATCATCGATATACCTCGAGGATAAAAAAGGAGAAAGCCTGCTTTATACCGGTGATATAAGTACCAGTGATTCCAGACTTGTATCAAAAGCTGACACAATGCCTTATGCAGATATATTGATTACAGAGAGCACATACTTCGGAGAAGACCACCCACCCCGACAGGAAATCGAGAAAGCATTTATTGAATCTATTATTGATACAATTGATATCGGTGGCACGGTCATTATCCCTGCTTTTGCCATTGGACGGACACAGGAAATTATGATGTTACTCCATTCGGAAAAGATTCCCTGTTTTGTGGATGGCATGGGAGTGGCAATGACAGATGAGATGCTGAGTCATCCAGAATATCTAAAAGATCCAAAAAAACTGGAAAAGGCATTTGGTTTTGCTACTACTGTAAAAGGAAACAAGAGAAATAAAATTCCTCTGGAAGGTTCGGTCATAGTAACAACTGCGGGAATGCTTAATGGCGGTCCTGTACTCCATTACCTGGATAAGAAAGCTGACGACCCGAAAACAAAAGTAATGCTTACAGGATACCAGGTCGAAGGAACAAATGGAAGGCTTGCCCTAGATAGTGGTTTTATCGAAATAAATGACCGAATACAACATCTGAGGTGCAAACTGGAGCAATACGATTTTTCGGCCCATTGTGGGGATAAAGAGCTGAAAGAACTTGTAAGGGACTTTTGCGACAGAGGAACTGAAACCGTGTACACAATGCACGGGGATGATGCGGAAGAGTTCGCACAATGGATACGGGACGAGATTGGTGTTGAGGCCTATGCCCCTTCAACCGGTGAAACCCTTATGACCCGCTGAAATCATTCCTGACTGACCTGAGGTCATCCAGAGTATTAATATTTTGGAGACATTCAAGGAATGGATCCATTTTTTCTATTTCCGCTATATCTACTTCAACCATGTCATTCATTTCAAATACGGGTGACAGAATGAAATACCTGTTATCCCGTATCGACTTTTCAATGAGGGGAATAAGCAGGCAAGCCCTGTAAACTGCACAGAGAGGCTCATAACTGCCGTTTTTTCTTTTTATGAGAGCGCAATCATGACCTTTGGACCTTGAGAAGAGCAACTCAACTATTTTCGGGTCAGGAAAAGGCATATCACAGGCTGTGACAAAAATATATTCATAAGATGCAGCTTTTAATCCTGCCAGTATGCCTGCAAGGGGGCCGACACCTTCCTGCTCGTCAAAAGCCGTAGGTAATTCTCCCGTAACTGGAGCAAGTAAATCATATTGGTGTTTATCCCGCAGGGATATTATTATTTCATCCACAAGAGGCTCGAGTGTGCTGATTATCTGGCTGATTACAGGCGTTCCTTCAATCTCTATCAGGGCCTTTTCATTATTACCAAAACGCTTTCCTTTTCCTCCTGCAAGTATCAGGGCCGAACGTGGCATAGTGTCAACAATCCCTACATTAAATATTACACTTTCGCACAATATCCGAAACAATTAAAGACCAGTATTATGAATCCCTTATGCATGGAACAAAATCCGGAAAAAAAAGAAGTAGCAGAGATGGCGAGGATCGTATTAGCAGCAGCCAGAACTGCTCCAAAGGGAAAGGGAATTGATGATATAGTAACTGCCCTGGCCGATAGAAAAGATATGGAAGATATCGCAACCGAGATGGAAAATATTGCTGATGAAAAGGGAGATGGATTCCAGTTCCTGAAAAGGGATGCAGCAAATGTAAGACAGGCGGATGCCTTTATAGCTATAGGAGTCAAACATGCCGAGCCGCTTAAATTAAACTGTGCTGCCTGCGGCTTTGCAACATGTGCAGAAATGAAAGCTCAAAAAAGGACAGAAGGAGATTATGCGGGTCCTAACTGTGCCTTCAAGAACATAGATCTGGGAATTGCTATTGGATCTGCTGTGTCTAAAGCAAAAGACCTGTGCATAGATAACCGCATAATGTACTCGGCAGGAAACGCTGCACGTTCACTGAGTTTGGTTGAAGCGGATATCGTTATGGGCATTCCATTAAGCGTTTCAGGAAAGAGCCCTTTCTTTGACAGGAAATGGCCCTGAATATCAGGTTATACCGCGACGGCGCTCACTTCGATATTCATCCACAAGGGATTTTAATTTCTCTTCCTCTTTTTCTTTTTTCCAGTGATCAGCTTTGCCAAACCAGTTTTCAATTGCAATTTTCAAAGTTTTAGGAGATACAACTGCAAAATCACCCTCTTTTTGTATTTCCAGATCTTGAAGTACAGGAATACTTTTTCGAAAACACCTCTTTTGCCGCATAAGATATTCCTGCAGGCACTATCAGCGCTTTTGGTGAATAATCGGCAAGCAGGCCAGCAGTTGAAGCACTTCCCCCACTGGGGTCCTGGAAATAAACGACATCACCTTTTTTTAAGCCATATACATCTGCTACATTCAAGATGGCTTCACGGCTAAATGAGGATATGACCTTTACAGGAATGCCTTCACCTCTGCTTTCCATCTTTTTTATACGTTTAAGGCGTTTTACCTGAGCCCTGGAATCATGAAGCCTCTTATTCAGACGTTTGATATCCTTTTTAAGGTTGGCAATTTTCTTATTACGAATTGAAATCTCTTTTTCCTTTTGCAGCTTAATGCGTTCAGTTTCACGCATTTGCCGAATTTTTGATTCCAGGTTGGATATCGTACTATCCCTTGACCTGCGTTGATCAATGAGCTCTTTCACATATTCCTGTAATTCAGCAATCTCCAAATCCCTGCGTTTGAGCTTTTCTGTCATTTTACGATAGGTTTCATCATCAATACCATCAGAAAGAGAGGCAGAAGTTTCTGCTGCACTTTTTTGGGCCTTAGTTGCTTGCTTGTGTTCTTTCAGAGAATTAATAGCCTCTTCTATGGATGAACCTTTGATGACTTCGACTTTTATTTTATCGATATCCATGTAAGGAGGAGACTTGCTTTCAATCTTCAGGAAAAGTTGTCTGTATTTTTTATAAGCTGATATGGCAGCGGAAAGAGAATCCCTTTCATGGTCATTGGAATAACCATGGGGTTTTGCCAATTCAATCTTTTCTTCCGATGGAATGGGGCCGCCGGGGGAATAGCTGACAGCACTGAAACTGCGTCTGATTTTTTCCACTGCTGCAGGCATGGGGTATACATCGGTAGCCACTATTGCAGGTTTGCCGTATTCAGAAATAAGTTTCACCACTTCATCATGGGAAATACCCCGATAGCTGGCGCAATGTAGAACATCACCTTCAAGGGAAAGTATGGAGAGGCCAACAGTAGTGCCCGGATCAACACCCACAATAATAGGCCTGCGTTCCTTGCTTTTCAAAGGTATGTACTGTATCTTATCCCTCACAAGACTCCTGACATTTACCTGCACATCCGAACCGGATGAGGAATGGATGGGTACATCGGACTGGCGTGCATTAACGGTAAATTCACACCTAACATAACCTCCAAAGCCCTTGACGACTTTACTTGTGTAATTGAAATTGCGCTCCTTTGCCGCCCCTTTAAGTATCGACTCAATCTCACGGCTTTTTACTTTCACAGCTCCGTGGACCTTACGACAGTAACGATTCTGGCTCCACCCTCCCCTGCCAAGAGAACGCGCCCTGCTTACTTTTATCTTTGTTTTATCCTCAAAAAGGGATACTTCCACTCCTACCCCCATTTCAGCCAGTCTTGCACAGGCTTCGGCTTCATCCCCGGGATCACGGGGATTTATTGAAATATCATACTTGTGGGCAAGAAAGGGCAGGGAAACCTGCTTCAATCCACCTGTGACCTGTACGAGTTTTACACCAGAAGGGAGTTTTTCCAGGAAATGAATCAGTTCCTTCTTATCTTTTGCTAGTTCATAGATATTGTCTACAGATATCATCATTGGATGATCATCTTTTATCATCCTGAAAATACGATGCATTTTCAACATCGAATGCCTGTAAACCGAACCGTCTTTCAGGATAGCAACTGCATAACGTGGAACTTGACCGGAACGCGGCGACCCTCTGGCAACGTCTATACCATAAATGGCATTTGATGTCATTATCTATATTTTTGTATGTATTAATCTTTAATGTTATCGGTACGGGATACTATCTGCTCATATAATGCGTCGATATCCCTTTTTAGGTTATATTTTTTCTTGAAATGAGCAGCTATGTTCGAAATATCACGCCTGAGGAGCTCCTCTGCATGAGGATGAGACGGAGTTACATACTGAGGCCAATCGATGATCTGCACACCTTCGGGATTGACAAAAACATTGTACTCACTCAGATCAGCATGAATTACATTATGGCAATAGATTTTTTCGACCTGCTCCATTATCATATCAAAAAAGATTTCGGGATCTTCCAACCTGACCTTGAACAAAAGTTCTCCTTTTGCAGGTTCCATTACTATAGCATGCCTGTTACTATCAATAGGTTTGGGAATGTTGATATTAGGATACAAACGGGACATTACTTCGTACTCACGACCAGCTGCAAGCCGGGCAGCATATATCCAGGAAAAGTGTTCTCTATTACCCAGGTGCCCACGCACCCTTTTAACAGCCCTGAAACTGGTGCGCCCTTCCCTGTGGAATTTGACTATCACTGTTTCAGGATCGCCTATGGGCAATTCAGGTTCTTTCATACCCTCATGAACAACCGATTCCTTACCCACACCGATTTCATCCCCAAGAGCGGAGATACTACCCCTTTTTACCAGTGCATTGATAGCCAGAGCATCATAACCATTGAAATACAGCCTGTAGCCTTCATAAGGTCTTGTTGTTGCCACGACAAGCTCTTTTTCGATCAATTCACCTAACAGATAGGCCAGATTCTGATGGTCGATACGTGTATATTTCACAAGTTCATCAAAAGGCACCCATTCATGGTCTTGCATGCCTACTTCAATACCTGTTAGAATACGAAAATCCCTGGAGGTTATACCAGGAAATAGCTTGAGTACATCGGCAATCATTGTATCACAAAATAAAAAAGATAATTAAGAGTGCCTTTTTTTGGCCTCTTCCACTTCATCTATTATATCGGGGTATTCCCGGAAAACAGAAAGTATATCCAGAGCGGCCACAAGGTCCACAACCCCTATTGAACCAATTAATTCTCCGTCAGGGGTCATTATCGGGGTCACTGCAACCGCCTTTCCTTTATACACACCTTCTTTGGGGACTGTGCGGATGGTAGTCTTGTCCTCCAGGACCTTTTCAAGTATAGGACCTGTATAATCCCAATCTACAACTTCTCCCCTTTCCATTCGGATACCCTTACAGTTTACACTGCGTATGGTAGTCGGAATGCCCAGAAGAGAGTGAACAGCAGATGCAATTGGCTCCAGGTCCTCTGCAGTAGAGTCTTTACATATTTTCAAGCATATCATGATTCCACCTTACATACTAATAGACTTCAAAAAATATAATACTTATCGAAAAGCAAAGAAAAACATCTCTTTAAATGCCTTCGATGTACTTAAAAGCAGAATAAGCCGCAATGGCCCCGTCTGAGGCTGCAGTGATTACCTGGTAAAGGGGAGATTGCCTGCAATCACCGGCGGCAAATATGCCCCTGACAGATGTTGCCATCGATTCATCAGTGATTATGAAATCTTTATCGTCCTTTTTAACATTAATAAAACCGGTGTTGGGATTCAGGCCTATATAGATAAAAACACCGTTTACAGGAAGTTTTTTTGTTTCTTCAGTAATTACATTATGTACCTGCAGGGATTCAACAATATCTTTTCCTTCTATTGCATCCACAACATTATCCCAAATAAATTCAATATTTGGACGGTCAAATGCCCTGTCCTGAAGGATTTGGGATGCTCTCAATTTATCGCGGCGATGGACTACGTACACTTTTGAAGCAATATCTGAAAGGAATATAGCATCTGTAACAGCCGATTCCCCGCCACCGATCACTGCTACTTCTTTGCCTGAGAAAAAGGGACCGTCACAGGTGGCACAGTAAGAAACACCCCTGCCCAGGAAATCCTTTTCACCCGGTACATCCAGTTCCCGGGGAGAAGAACCCGTTGCAACAATGAGGGATTTACTTTTTAGTTCTTCCTCACTGGAAGAAACAATAAAGTGATCACCTTCTTCAGTCACGGAGTTGAGTTCCATGACTTTAAAGGTGACCCCGGCCTGTTCTGCATGGTCAAGGAACTTTTCCATCAGTTCCATTCCACCGATCGAGGGAAAACCTGTATAGTTCTCGACCGTTTTTGCAGTGCTTATCAGGCCACTCATGCTGTCCTTATCAACAAGCAGAGTATTTAATCCATACCTGACTGCATAGATTGCAGCAGTGACTCCTGCGGGCCCAGCACCCAGAATTATTAAATCATACATCAATATCCCGACGTTTAAAGATTACTTGATGCTTTCAAGAGCTTCATCTTTGGAAGGAATACCTATAAAAGCCACCTCTCCATCGATCACAGTCGTTGGCACAGCCATCACGGAATATTCCTGAGCTATTTTTTGCCCCTCTTCAGATTCCACGTCAACCTCTTCATATTCAAAATCATGTTCCTCTTTGAGGTCTCTCCAGATCTTTTCAGCCTTTGGACAATTGTGACACCAGCTTGCATATAATAGAATTACTTTTGGCATATAATCCCCCTTAATTTATTCACTAATTAAGGTTGGTTTCAGAATATATCAATTTAATTGAGAATTGAATTTTCAGATATCAAGGAAGAGTTATAAGAGCTGACTATCTCCATAATAGCACGGAATTCTATTTCAAATCAAAGAAGACACTGGCAATGATAGATCGTATGCCCTGACAATAAATTTAAATGTGATGACACTAATGCACATACAAATACATTAAAGTACATAGGTGTCCAGATGCATCCGAAGATCGAACAAATAATCCAGAAATCAAAAGAAAGGGCAGACGCACTTTCTGAAAGTAACACATACACCAGACATAATGATAGGAGGGATATTTTCGAATCCATCGGATTTGCCTGTAACAGAGGACACATACCAATAATTGCCGAAGTAAAACCTGCCTCACCAACAGGAAAATTTGCTGATGTAAACCCGGAAATTGCCTCACAAATTGCCTGTGACATGGAAAATGCAGGAGCTGTGGCCTTATCTGTCCTTACGGAACCCTGTTACTTTGAGGGAAGTATAGAAAACCTTGAAAGTGTAAGGAAACATACTTCCATACCCGTTTTGCGCAAAGATTTTATTGTGGACAAAAATCAGATGCATGAAGCCAACAGTGATGTTATATTGCTGATTGCAGGGGTACTGGGTAAAAGGCTACCGGAATTCATAGAAATCGCTCGAAGAAGGAACATCGAGCCTCTTGTAGAAGTACACAATAAAAATGAGCTTGAATATGCACTTGAATGTGACACAATCCTCATAGGGATAAATAACCGCAGTTTTGAAACCCTTGAAATCGATCTGGAAACAGCTGAAAAGCTCATCCCTCTTGTGAAAGAACATGATCGTAAATACAACCAGAAACACCTGATAATAGGGGAAAGTGGAGTCAAGAGCACAGATGATGCGGTAAGGATGATCAAGGCAGGTGCTGACGCTTTACTTGTTGGAACCTACCTTATGGAAGGCAATCTTAAAGAAAAAATGGAAAAACTTATTGAAGCAAATAAGAAGCAGGAGATAGTATGAACCATTATTATGGAGACTACGGTGGACAATACGTACCGGAAATATTGATGCCGCCACTTCAAGAACTTGAAGAAGCGTATGAACAATACAAGGCAGACCCGGAGTTTACCTCCCAGCTTAATGACTACCTTGAAAATTATGCCGGAAGAAGTACGCCTCTATATTATGCAAAAAACATGAGTGCTAAATACGGCATAAAAATCTACCTCAAGCGGGAAGATCTCGTACATGGGGGAGCACACAAACTCAACAATACCCTGGGGCAGGCTCTTCTTGCAAAATTCATGGGCAAAAAAAGGTTAATCGCAGAGACAGGAGCCGGCCAGCACGGCACCGCAACTGCCATGGTGGGAGCAAAACTGGGATTTGAAACCATGGTATACATGGGATCAAAAGATGTAAAGAGACAGCTCCCAAATGTCTACCGTATGAAACTGATGGGTACCGAGGTAGTATCAGTTGATACCGGTTCAAAGACAATGAAAGATGCAATAAATGAAGCATTGAGGGACTGGGTAACAAATGTCAGTGATACACACTACCTCATTGGATCGGTAGTCGGCCCATACCCCTTCCCGAAGATTGTGAGGGATTTCCAGAGTGTTATCGGCAGGGAAGTAAAGGAACAGGTAATGAAAATTGAGGGAAGATACCCGGATTCTATCGTGGCCTGTGCAGGTGGCGGAAGTAATGCAATGGGTATTTTTTACCCCTTCCTGGATGATGAAGTGAATCTCTTTGCAGTAGAAGCAGGCGGTGAAAAACTCAGGGAAGACGATAAAATCGCCTATCATTCAGCATCCCTAGCAACAGGGGAGGAAGGTATCCTGCATGGTGCCAGAACTAAGGTCCTGCAGAACAGGGACGGGCAGATACTGGAATCCACATCAGTAGCAGCCGGCCTTGATTATGCCGGCGTGGGACCCGAACTTGCCCGGCTCTCAGAAACAGGCCGTGTTAAACCCTGTTACATAACCGATATGGAAGCCCTTGAGGCATTCCATGAGCTTAGCAGACTGGAAGGAATAATCCCTGCACTGGAATCTTCACATGCCATTGCATATGTAATGAAAATGGCAGATAGTGGCATACTGGGTGATACAGTCGTCATCAATCTCTCCGGGAGAGGCGATAAAGATCTCCAGACTATTATGGATATGGAGGATTGAATATGCGCATCAGCCAAAAATTTGAAGAACTTAAGGACAAAAATGAAAAAGCACTGATCGCCTATGTCTGTGCAGGGGACCCCGATCCGGAAACCACACCTTCTATTGTAAATGCACTTGTTGAAGCCGGCGCGGATATAATAGAACTGGGCCTGCCTTTCTCCGATCCTGTAGCAGACGGGCCAACCATACAGGCCGCAACCTGCCGTGCCATTGAGGCGGGCATGAACACAGAGCGCTATTTTGAGATGATAAAAGACCTGAAAGTAAATGTGCCCCTCATCTGTATGACCTATTACAACCTCATATATCGCCAGGGTAGCAAGAATTTCGTGAAGAAGTGTGCTGAGGCGGGAATTTCGGGGTTGATAATACCCGATCTGCCATTGCATGAAGCAGATGAACTGATAGAGATCTGCAAAGAGGAAGGAATAGATAATATATTCCTTGTCGCACCAAATACAAGCGATCAGAGACTGGATGCAATTAGCAGCAAAAGTTCGGGTTTTATTTATGTAGTATCCAAACTCGGGGTTACCGGAGAAGGAAAAAATATCTCTTCCAATGTAGCAGGCCTTCTGGATAAAATCAATTCAAACCTCCCAAAAGCCGTAGGTTTTGGAATATCAAACAGAAAACATGTAGAAGAAATGGTCGCTGCAGGAGCTGATGCTGTAATCGTGGGTTCTGCCTTTGTAAATATAATAGCCAGCAAAGACAATGTAATATCCCGCTTAAAAGAAATAACAAAGGATTTGAAAGAAGGGTGCAGATAAGATTTTAACTGAAAATCTGGTCAACAAACCAGCGAGGATCGAATTTTTTCAGGTCCTCATATTCCTGCCCCAGACCGAGGAAAACAATGGGTTTACCTGTTATGTATGCAATGGAAATTGCAGCCCCGCCTTTTGAATCGGCATCTGTTTTATTAAGAATGGAACCGTCAACTGGCACTGCCTCATTGAACTGTTCGGCCCTTTCGACAGCATCATTTCCTGCAACCGCCTCGTCTACAAAAAACACAAGATCCGGAGCACTTACACGGCATATCTTCTGGAGCTGTGCCATCAGATTTACATTGGTATGCATCCTGCCGGCAGTATCAGACAAAACCACATCACTATCATGGGCTTTTGCATACTGTACGGCATCATAAACAACAGCTGCAGGATCGCCTCCTTCCTGATGTTTAATCAGTTTTACACCGATACGCTCAGCATGTACAGCGATCTGGTCAATCGCCCCTGCACGGAATGTATCCCCTGCTGCAATTACGACAGACTTATTCATGGCTTTAAGGCGATGAGCAATCTTGGCAATAGAAGTCGTCTTCCCTGTTCCGTTAATACCAACAAAAACAATATTTACAGGTTTCTCATGACTATCAATGAATTCATCAAAATCGAATACATTAGCAGACATGACATCATTGATCGACTTTTTCAATGCATCTTCTACGATCTTGCTGGTGTTGCTACCTATCTTCTTACGGCTGCCTACAAGTTCTTGTTTTACATCATTAACAATCTTTTCAGAAACCGAAATTGCAATATCACTTTCCAGAAGAGACATCTCCAATTCCCAGAGGATATCTTCGACGTCAGCTTCATCCAGGATAAACTCCCGTTCGAAAACCAAAGCTTTGGCTTTATGTGTAAACCCTGTTTTATTTTCAGCCTTAGTTCCAACATCCTCTTTTTCCTGAAACCTAATACTTTCTGCAGTTTCAGGCTCAGTAGCGGATGATTCTTCCACAGGTGTGGCTTTATCTTCAATTTTGGAACTGAAATTTTGCTTAAATCCTGAAAGTTTGTTCTTAAGCTTATTAAACAAGGTTATGCCCCATAAAAATTATTGCTGTGGCTGCTGTTGTTTTGCCATAGACTCTATGGACTGGATGCGCTGATTGATCTGTTCAAGGTTCTGGTTCATCTGTTCCAGTACCTTCTGCAAATCTTCTTTGCGCTTATTAAGAGTGACTATGGCTCCATCAACATCCTTTTCGACACTAATCCCTGCACCGACCTCAACAACAACTTTGTTGTCATTGGCTATATGTGCATTTACAAAAGAACCTGCACCTATAGGAACAAGAGTATCGGGATTTTTGGAAAATGATTGGAGATCCTCAAGAGTCGTTATTGCCCGCCCACAGTCATCAATGGACATCTGCAACATATTTGTCTGCTGCTGTATGGTCTGGGCACGTTTCTGGAGCTCCCTGTGCTGAAGGGCCAGGTTCTGGATATTCTGCTGACCTTCTTCTGCCATATAATCATGCCTCTTCGACACTGTCTATCTTAATCAAGTAGCGTTTGATACCGTTCTTGCTTCCAAAAAGGGAATAAACTTTCTCAACTGCGTTCTTTTCATTCTGGCTTTCCACATTTTTTGTGAATTTTTCCCAGATATGACCCGCTTTGAATGTGCCTTTTACAACAAAGTCGCTCATAAAATCACCCGCATAATATGTTAAATCAATCAAACATCAATGCATCTTCAATTCTTCCAAGTTCATGACCTGTGGTTTCCGAACCTGCAACATATCCAGAAGAATTAGCAAGCACACCGGAACCTACTACCTGGGATCCATAATTTACAGTACCTATTTCCACATTAAGTCCAAAAAGGTCCTCAAGAATGGAAACTTCTTCCTGTTTTATCATTGGATGGGCAAGCAATCCATGATTGGTAACCACACCCGCCATTCCCACAGTTTTGATACCGGCAATCGTGCCTCTTCTGACATCAACTGAAAGAGTCTTTCCAATTATTTCAATTGCTTTGTCAGAGATATCCGGATGGACAAGAGCTGCTGAATCATTGGCAAGCACTATGTTTCCTATTGCCGATAGATTATCTGGAACCTCTGCTACCGGAAGGTCTATTTTTTTAGGGAGGGGGCTTGAGCCTCTCGGCACAAGGAATCCTGAGGAATTCCCTTTTGAAAGGGAACCCACGACTACACTCCCATTTACAAGAGTGGAAACTACTTCCACATCAAGTATCTCTTCCAGCATGCCAGATGTCTTATCGTTCGTACCCGGAGGCACAAGGGCGAAATCCTCTGTACAGGTTGCAAATACCCCTATTACGGGATTTTCATATATGTTTAGGGTTCGGATCATAAATTATTTCGAACTTGGAATTGTATCGGCATTCAAATTATGCCAATTCTGCCTGAACCTCACCATCATCGAACATTGCTGCCCGTACCCGGATTGAGGAAGGTGGCTTCTCGGCTCCGCGATTCCAGACCAATTCATTGATACTGCTATCAATTTTGACCTGTTCAGGAGACGCCCTCATGTGCCTGACCAGATATTTCTTTACCAGGGTCATCGCACGAGTTGTACGTTTCCATTTAGGAGCCAGTTTTGCATCCCTGAGCGGGATGGTATAAACCTGTTCTTTTACTATATCATCTGCCATTGCCATCACCTCATTTCACTTTAAGGCTGTTCCTTCTCCAGTGCCTTCTCTTGGGATGACTGACAACCTTTCTGTTTGACTTGATAATTGCCCATGTAGGAACCCTCTGGTTCTGGACGTGGGCCTTTGCCAATCTCATTTTCTGTCCTTTCGTGTTATGGCTCACTTGTCTCACCTGATCCACGTTGCTCTCAAATTTACATTTATAAATCAATTAATGATATAAAATTTTAATTGGTAGTCTTTTCCTTAATTTTCCTCAGCACTCTCGATTGAACATGTTCGGGAAATATGGAAAGGACCTTTTTATCATCGTATTCCTGTCGAATCAGATACCTTAATTCGGTTTCATAATCCGCCTTGGAAATTCTGTCGCTCAATCCTTCTTCAACTTCAAGATGCTCACAAACCATTAAATCAACCGCAGCACGGCCAAACCCTTGCAGAGGGGACGCACAATGCACCCCATATCGATCCTCAATGCTGCGTAGTCTGGATATATCCATCCTGGGCACCCGGTCATCACGTCTTATCCCATCAACGATCATATCAACACTACCACATGCCGCTATTTTTTCGAGGGCATGTGAGTGAATGTGATTAATCGCATTTTTTGGGAAATTGTCTTCAACTGCCATTTCAAGGGCTTCATCCAAAACTGAACGCTCAAGTTCTACAACCGAATGAGCAAAACCCAATTCATCAGCCACTTTACGTGCAATATTTCCCACATCGACGAGGGAAAAAGTGCACGTTACAAGTTCAACGTCAAAATATGGATCCAGTAAAATGGCGGACAGGGCACTGTCCTTCCCGCCACTGAACATCACCCTTGCTTTCATATCCGATTACAGTCTTGTGATCTTGGGGTCATGTTTTTTGGGTTGCATCCGGGTAAGCAAGGCTTTCATTTTCTCATCATCAATGGTGGATTGCAACCGCCCGCTCTGAGCTAGTCCCACAATCTGCGATTCGACCTGTTCTGCCAGTTCTTTGCGAGACATTTTCAACCTTGTAAGGCGCTCCCTTGCTTCGGGTGTCGTGACCTGGCGAAGGACAGCATGGATCTTTGCTTCCCTTTCTGCCTGTGCTTGTTCCTGCTGGTATGCAGCCTGTGGATTGTTTTCTTGCTGGGAGGCTTGCTGCCTCTGCATTTCTTCAAGCCTTTTCCTGCGGATTGCTTCGAGATCATCTGCCATGGTATAAAACCCCTTTTAAGGAAGAATTGGATTTATTAGCCAACCCGGATTATAATTACATTTAATACTTTTGCATCTCGGGAATTTCAGAAACCAGTTCTTTCTTGATTTCATTAGCTGTATTGTCAAGCAAAGACTTTCCTGCTGGAGATGCAACCCTACCTGCCTTCTGTTTCTTTACAAAACCGGCATCTTCAAGCTGCTGGGCTATTGTACGGGCAACTGCACCGCTACCCTTTGCCTTCTTAGCAGGAGTAACACGCTTTGCTTTCTTTCCTCCGTATATGGAACGAAGCCTCTGTACACCTACCGGACCGTCAGTATATATCCTTCTGAGGACCGCAGCACAGCGAGTATACCACCAGTCGTCTTCCACTGGAGGAAGTTGTCTGTGTGCACCGGTCTTCACATAGGCTGCCCATTCCGGAGGTTGGATTTTCTCATTTTCTTTAAGTTTCTCTGCTGTCTTTTTGATAATATCATTAGCAGGGACATCATATGCTGTAGTCATTCTATCCTCCTTCAAATAAAGATAGCATCAGGCATAACGTTTACGACTGACATTCAATGTGAAACGCGTCTGTATATGCACTGGAATAAGACTCTTAAATCTATCGGTTCATATATATGGTTTTTGGATCGAAAACGTTGCAAACCTTCATTTCATGAACGTTTGTTCCCTTCCTGGCCCCACAGAGATATATTTGACAGGAATTCCCATCAATTTTTCAAGCCGTTCGACATATTCCCGGGCTTTGGGGGGCAGGTCCTCGTAACCAGATACAGAAGTCAAATCTGTATCCCAGCCTTCCATATCTTCATAAACAGGCACACATCTTGCAAGTTGCGAAGTATCTTCCGGCGGATAATTAATCACTTTTCCATCCAATTCATAACCCACACATATTTTAATGGGGTCCAGACCTGTCAGTACATCTAATTTTGTAAGAGCTACGCAAGTATAACCATTAAGGTAGACTGACTTTTTGGCAAGAGGCATGTCAAACCACCCACAACGCCTTGACCTGCCTGTAGTGGTACCAAATTCACGGCCTACGTCATGCAGGTGCTGGCCTGCGTCACCTTCCTGTTCAGTAGGTAGTGGACCTGCCCCCACACGCGTAATATAAGATTTAACGATGGCAAGTACTTCATTCACACGAGTCGGGCCGACACCAAGATTGGCACATGCTGAACCCGCAATGGTACTTGAAGAAGTTACAAATTTCTGAGTGCCATGAATTACATCCAGATGACTGCCCTGTGCCCCTTCAGCAAGTACACTTTTGCCTTCATCAAGAGCATTATTTATCTCATAGGAAACATCGGCAATATAAGGAGCAAGTTCCCTACCCAGGGATAAATACCTGTCCACAAGAGAACTTTCAGTTACAATGGAAGGGTCTCCACCCATTGCCTTAATTTCCTCTTCCTTCTGGGGAGCCAGATCAGAAAGACGTTGCATAAGGCGTTCCTCATTGATCAGGTCGGAAAAATGAACTTCATCCCTTGCAATCTTATCAATATAGGCAAATCCAATACCCCTTTTCGTAGTACCGATCTTTTCCGAGCGAGAAGCTTCCCTGAGACCATCGAGTTCTATATGATAGGGCATAATTATGCTTGTCTTGCCATCAATACCCAGTTTTTCAGCAGATACTTTTACACCGGCTTCTTCCAGCATACGTATCTCTTCTACCATAACTTCCGGATTCAGGACCGTACCCGGTCCAATGAGCACCCGGCTGTCAAGAAGAAAACCAGAGGGGATTAGATGTAATTTATAGATCTCATCCTTAACCTTGACTGTGTGACCTGCATTATCGCCGCCTTGAAACCTGGCAACAATGTCATAGTCACCTGCCATCAGGTCTACTACCTTGCCTTTGCCCTCATCACCGAATTGGGCACCGGTAATAATCGTGAACATGGTTGACAGGATTGTATTATATCCATAATAATGTTTTGTCTGGGAAGCCATGCCGTAGAAAGTATATAAATGCAGAACAAAAGCAAATCAATCCTTTTAAGAAGATTTATAATCAAAAAATTCAATCTAGGTACCACATGTATGTATATATTGCAATTGCAGCATATTTCGTGGTATTATTCCTGACATTGCGAGATATAAGAATCTATCGCCGCACTAGTTTCGAATCATATCGAAAAGGAGCTATGAAAGGAATTGCCGCATCCACAATCGTGCTTATAGGAGCTGTTATCACACCCCTAAATCCAAATATAGGGCTATTATTCGTGCTGATTGGCATGTTCCTGAATAAAAAAGGTGCGAGGGAAAAAGTGTTCAATGATGCAAATGCAACCGAAAGAATGCTGGGTGAAACCGACCTGCAGCAGTGAACTTATAACACACTACAATATCCAAAAGTTATAAATACCTAAAGCTGGTTCAAAAAAGAAGAATTAACAATACCCTATCCAACTATATGGAGTTATCAATTATGGGAAATATTAGACAAAACAATATTAAGAACATAACCTCACGTCTGCTTACCAACCATGGAAATGTATTCACATCTAATTTTGATGATAACAAGAGCCTTGTTACAAAATACACCACAATCGAAAGTAAAGTAATCAGAAACCGTGTTGCAGGCTACGTGACAAGAAAGATCAATCACAAGAGACACGAGTGAAACCGGAGCTGGTTTTTTTATGTTTGAAGGAGTTCTACCGGCTCTTATAACCCCATTCACAAAAGACAATACCATTGACATCAGTGGTCTTAAACAAAACATAAGATATGCTGAAGAAGGAGGTGTCAGCGGAGTTGTGGCTTGTGGAACAACAGGTGAATCCGCCACTCTTTCTACGGTTGAACACAAAAAAGTGATCAATACCGCGGTGGAATGTGCCAATGTGCCGGTGATTGCAGGTACCGGATCAAACAATACAGTTGAAGCCGTAGAACTTACAAAACATGCTGCTGATGCAGGGGCAGGGGGAGCACTCATCATATCCCCATACTACAATAAGCCCAATAATGCAGGACTGATCCGTCACTTCACTGCAGTAGCAGAAGCAGCAGACATTCCCATCATATTATACAATGTGCCTTCCAGAACAGGACAGGATATCCCACTGGAAGTAATTGTCGAGCTTGCCAAGATTGACAATATCGTTGCGATCAAAGAAGCAAGTGGAAGTATTCCCAAAATCTCAGAGATAATCGAAAACACAGTGGATGAAGATTTCAGCGTTATTTCCGGAGAGGATGGACTGACCTATCCTATTGTCGCCCTGGGCGGAGTAGGAGTAATTTCCGTTGTCGCAAATGTAGTTCCAAACATAATGTCCGAAATGGTAGAAGCCGCCCTTAAAGGCGACATGGCAGCTGCCAGGAAAAAGCATTATGAACTTGCACCCCTCACACGTGCCCTGTTCACTGAAACCAATCCTATACCTGTCAAACGTGCAATGGAAATGATAGGTATGCCAGCGGGTCCGCTGAGAGCACCACTGGCGCCTATCCTGCCAGAAAATGAAAAGATACTGGAAGAAGCATTAAGAGGAATCGGGTGTCTCAAATGATACGGGCAGGAGTAATCGGAGCATCCGGTAAAATGGGTGGCCTGATAATACAGAACATCGCCAGAAGCGAAGGTATTGAATTGTCCTCTGCATTTGACCTGAATAAGATCGGCGAAGATGCAGGAGATGTGGCAGGTGCAGGCAGCCTCGGCGTTTATATTGCCAGCGTAGAAGACCTTGGAGAAGTCCTCAAGGAAAGTAAAACCGATGTCTTGATTGATTTTACCATTGCAGCAGCAACTTCTTCCAACGCACCAATAGTCGCCGCAAGTGGTGTAAACCTTATTATCGGGACTACTGGTTTTAGCGAAGAACAAAAAGAAGCAATCGACGAGAGTATCCTTAAAAATGGTGTATCAGCCGTTATTGCTCCAAATTATGCGGTTGGCGTCAATGTATTTTTCAAGATTATCGAGGAAGCGGCCAAATATCTTACCGATTATGACATTGAAGTCATTGAAGCACACCATAACCGGAAACAGGATGCACCCAGTGGAACTGCAATGAGGGCTGCAGAGGTTATCGGTAAAGCTGTTGGGCGTGAAGAGTACATCTTTGGCCGCCAAGGCAACGCACCTCGTAAAAAAGAGATAGGTATTCATGCAATCCGTGGAGGAGATATTGCCGGTGACCACACGATCCTTTTTGCCGGAGAAGGTGAAAGGATTGAAATAAAACACCAGGCGCATTCTCGCGATGCATTCGCCGCAGGTGCTGTAAAAGCCGCAATTTGGTTAAAAGATAAAAAATCCGGCATCTATTCCATGGAAGATATTCTGGGACTATAAATTAAAGGAGATGATCTGCAATATTTTCACAGATCACCCTTTCACAATAGCCACAACGTAATTCGATTTTACCTTCCCCCGCATCCACATCAAATTTAGATTCTATGGGTTCATTACTGTTGGAAATGCAATTTGGATTGATACATTTTACAACACCTTCCACATGCGAGGGTATACCTACCTGATTCTTTTCCTGCACATCATAATCCCGGATTATATTGATAGTAGCACCAGGAGAAATGAGAGATATTTTATCCACCTCACTACTCACAAGTTCACGCCCTTCTATCTTGACCACATCCTTCTTTCCATATGAACTGGGGGCATTAATCAGGATACTGACAATTCCCCAGGAAGTGCCGGTTATACCCAGAATCTTGAGAACATTGAGAGCCTGACCGGCTGTAATATGGTCAATTACTGTGCCTGAACATATGGGTTGTACACGAATTTCTTTTTTCACTATCTCACTCATTCAAACACCCCCATAACAAGACAAAGCAAAGCCATTCTTATTGGAACACCATAAAAAGATTGATCGAAGTAGGAAGCATGGGGTGTTTCATCAACTTGGGGTGTGATTTCGTTTGTTCGGGGGAGAGGATGCATGATCCGCAGATTTTTCTTCGCATTTTTCAATACTTCAGGTGTAATCTGGAGGCGATTAGCGACTTTCTGATATTCTGCCGGATCAGGAAAACGTTCTTTCTGTATCCGTGTCATATAAAGCACCTCCACATCCTGTATGGCATCTTCAATGGAACTCTCCTCTATTACCTTGATATTTTTCTTTTTTCAGATCCTCGATGATCTCTGAAGGCATTGAAAGTTCTGGTGGGGACACAAGGGTTATCTCGGCACCATAAAGAGAAAGGGCATAACAAAGCGAATGTACAGTTCTGCCATATTTGAGATCTCCCACAAGAGCTACTTTTAAGCCTTCAAGATGGCTTTCACGCTTGATGGTATAAAGATCGAGAAACGTCTGTGTGGGATGATGACCAGCACCATCGCCTGCATTGAGTATAGGCACTGCAGAAAACTCAGAAGCCAGTCGTGCAGCACCTTCCATAGGGTGACGAAGGACAATGGCATTACTGTAACCGGCTACAATTCTTATGGTATCAGCAAGGGTTTCACCCTTTGCAACAGAACTTGCATCAACCGAGCCGAGACTTAACACTTCCCCCCCAAGTCGCATCATGGCGGCCTCAAAAGACATCCTTGTACGGGTACTGGGCTCAAAAAACAGAACACCAAGCACTTTGCCTTTTAAGAGGTCGGAACTTGACTTTGACCTGGCAATTGGTTCCATTTCTTCGGCGACCTCCAGAACATGGTCAATCATATCACGGGTGAATTCTTTCATAGAAATGATATGCATATGCTCAAATGACATCAAAATACAGCTCCTTCCAAATTAAAGAGTTAGGGATTATTTTCATAGTAATCAACCGCAGGCGTTTTTTTATTCCTATGCGATTATTTGCGGATAGCGTATAAACTTATTGCCAATTATCATGTTCTTTTCTAATTGACTCTTTCCGCGGACCTAATGATAGAGGGCCCAGGGCAGCATCAAAGACTAATCTGGAAAACTTTATAGTGATTCACTTCTATTCTCCAGCCTGGAGAAATCATTATCAATAATTCCAAATAAAAGTTAACAAGGTGATCCTATTAAAACTATAATCCAGCTTGCTCTTGATATACTGGAGATAGATAGAGCTGTGCAGATTGCTAAGGAAGCAGTCAAGGGAGATATCGACTGGATAGAAATCGGAACCCCCCTTATAAAAAGCGAGGGCATGGATGCTATTCGTACTCTCAGGAAAAACTTTCCCGGACACACCATCGTGGCAGATATGAAAATTGCAGATACCGGAAGCCTTGAAGTTGAAATGGCTGCAAAAGCCGGTGCAGATATTGTTATGGTTATGGCAACCGCCGATGACTCAACGATAAAAGATGCACTCCTAGCCGCACGAAAATATGGAGTTCGGCTCATGGCAGATCTAATTAGCACCCCAAAACCAGTTCAGAGGGCCCAAGAATTGGACAGGATAGGTGTGGACATCATCAATATCCACATGGGAATAGATCAGCAGATGACCGGGAAGACACCGGTAGATCTTGTGTTTGAGATTGCCTCCAAAATCAGGGCTGATATTGCTGTAGCAGGTGGACTGGATGAGCAAACTGCAGCCCGGTCTGTAGAAGCAGGTGCTGATATTGTCATTGTGGGTGGTAATATAATTCGCTCGGATAATGTAACAGAAGCTTCCAAAAAGATTCGCCGTAGTGTAGATAATCCACAATTAAATCAGGCAAAAAAACTCGATATGGACGAAGAAATACGCAAGTTGTTCATGGAAATTTCCACTCCTAATATTTCAGATGCCATGCACCGACAGGGTGCCATGAAAAACATCAAACCCATGCTAAATGATACCAAAATGGTAGGACCGGCTGTAACGGTGCAGACATTCGAGGGCGATTGGGCCAAAACAGTGGAAGCGATAGATGAAGCAAAAGAAGGTAATGTAATAGTAATTTATAACGGAAGTTCTCATATCGCACCCTGGGGCGGACTGGCAACACAAAGCAGTCTGAACCGTGGTATCGCAGGCATTGTGGTTGATGGAGCGGTAAGAGATATAGAAGAGATACGCAAAATCGGACTTCCGGTATTTGCCACTTCAAATGTACCAAATGCAGGTGATCCCAAAGGGTTTGGGGAAGTTAATGCGCTGATTAACTGTGGAGGGCAAAAGGTCAAACCCGGCGATTACATCATAGGTGATGATAACGGAGTTGTTGTAGTACCTGCAGAGAGAGCATACGAGATTGCAAGGCGAGCAAAGGAAGTACAAAAAACTGAAGAAAGATTATTTGATGAAATCCGTAGGGGAGGGACACTTTCTGAAATTCTTAAACTCAAAAAGTGGGAGAAGCAAAATGATAGTTATTGCCAAGATACTTCTATGCCTGGCATTTCTCTCCTATGCCTCCTATAGGGACATAAAGGAGCGCAGGGTAGGCAACAGGGTATGGGTAATTATGCTGGCAGCCTTTTCCCCATTTATAATTTATGAGCTTGCAACTTCATCCAGCCCGGTTACATATCTTATACAAATGGCCATCTCCTTTGGACTAATTTTTGTTTTTTCCTACGTCCTGTTCTATCTGGGAGCATTCGGAGGTGCAGACGCCAAATTGTTGATGGTAATGTCCATTGTGTTTCCTTTCTATCCGGCGTTTACTATGGGAGGAACCTATTTCCCGGTAGAAGGCGTTCCGATTATGAACTTTTTTACTTTTACAGTATTTGGTAATTCAATACTCCTGACAATAATCGTGCCCCTGGGGCTTTTTATCTATAACCTGAGCCAGCCTGATGTTAAAACTACCCTCAGAAAACCCTATTTTATGTTTATAGGCTACAGGGCACCAATAGGAAAACTTGAAAACAGGCATGTAAAACTTATGCAGCAGTACGAAAAAGATGAAAATGGCAACATTCGGACCTATTTCAGGAGAAGTGGCAAAGAAATAGACAGGGAAACCCTTGAGGAATTAAAAGCATATTCAAAGAAAGGAATTATCGACAATAAGGTATGGGTTACCCCTGGTTTGCCTTTTATAGTCCCGATCACCGCCGGATTTTTAACAGCTGTATTTTACGGTGACCTGATCTTTAAACTCACTTTATACTTCATGGCCTGAAAAACAAATATTCAACAAAAACTTTTGATCTCTGATAAAAATGCGTCACCATATTTTTCCATTTTACATTTCCCGACTCCTGTTATGGTGAGCATCTGGTTTGCAGTTTGGGGTTTGCTGGAGGCCATCTGCTTCAAACTGGTATCCGCAAAGACAAAGTAGGGTGGCACATTATCCCTTTTTGCAAATTGCAACCGGAGTCTGCGCAATTTTTCAAATAACTTCGAATATTCACAATCAACAGGAGATGACTTCGAAGAAACTTTGTTTTCTCCGGATGGTTTTTTCTTCGAATTTGTTGCAGCAGATAATTGAGGTATAATTATATTAGCACCATCATTGAGAGCCGCACGACTTTTCTTATTTAACTTTAATACCGGATATCTTCCACCTTTCACTTCCAGATATCCCAGGGAAGAAAGCCGATGAGAAAGGTCTTTCCAGTAATCTTGCGGATTGTGGGAACCAATTCCATGGCAATGGAGTCGATGGTGACCACACGACACAATTTTTTTAGCCTTTGAACCTGCAATTACCGATGCAACATGTGTTGCCCCGAATTTCTGGTTCAACTCCTTTATGCACTTAAAAATAATTAACGCATCTTCTGTAATATCCATCTGCTGTGGCGGGTTAAGGCAAACGTCACAATGGCCACAGTCTTTTTCGGTGGATTCTCCGAAGTATTCGAGTAAAATTTTCCTTCTACAGGTGACTGTTTCACAGTAATCCATCATGTGGCGTAACTTGGAAAAAGCAATTTCACGTTCTTTTTTAGAAGACATCTGTTCAATGAAATACTGCTGTTTATACCAATCTCCTCTTTTGAAAAAGAGGATACAATCACATGGTTTCCCGTCTCTGCCACCCCTGCCGGTTTGCTGATAGTAACTTTCCAGATCCGCAGGCAGGTCATAATGCATGACAAAACGTACATTGGACTTATCGATACCCATCCCAAATGCGACTGTTGCCACAACTACCTTTATAGTACCATTCAGGAACTTTTCCTGAGCACGGTGTCTCAGTTCATCTGACATCCCGGCATGATAGAATGACGCATTGATTCCTATTTTTTTCAGTCTGCCAGCAAGTCCTTCTACGGATTTTCGTGTCTGACAATAAATAATTCCACATGAATCGGGATGAGAGCGCAGGTATGATGTGATTTGTTGATCTACATTCTCCCCGGATTTAACCTCATAATAAAGGTTGGTCCGATTGAAACTTGCTACATACTTCTCAGAACTGACCATATTGAGTTGTTTTGTTATATCACGGGCAACTGCAGGGGTAGCAGTAGCTGTAAGTGCTATTAGAGGAACACCTGAAAAACCGGAGCGCAGGGCACCCAATTTCCTGTATTCGGGTCTGAAATCATGTCCCCACTGGGATATACAATGTGCTTCATCAACGGCAAAAAGGTTGACATTTGCTTTTGCAAGCAATTTAAGAGTAGACGGCATAGCCAGCCTTTCGGGGGCCACATAGAGAAGATCGAGTTGCCCCCTTATCAGAGAATCCTTAACATGGTTCATTTCGGAATTATCAAGTGTACTGTTCATATAGGCAGCGGCAATGCCACGTGAAAGCAACCTGTCAACCTGATCTTTCATAAGGGATATCAAGGGGGACACAACGACAGTAACACCCTCCATAAGCAGGGAAGGCAACTGGTAGCACAAAGATTTCCCACCCCCGGTTGGCATCAATACAAATACATCTTTTTTATCCAGCACATCCTGAATAATATTTTCCTGAAGGGGTCGAAATTTTTCATAACCGAAATAGTCATAGAGGGTTTGCCGCATGCTACATAGATGGTGCTGAATGCATATAAAGCTGTAAATAGTGGATTGAAAGTATTATCTTAAAAGTTACCGACCGGAAAACATATCTATATAAATTAAAAATTGCATCGGTACGATTAAGTCATACAAATCCCTAGTAAGCACAAATCATCATAAACCATATGGAGTTTCCTTTCATGGTAAAAACCGAAAAATTCATTCCAAAAGCAATCGAGAAAATAAAAGCCAAAGCGCAGGGCAAAACCATCATCGCCCTCTCGGGAGGTGTTGACAGTTCCGTATGTGCAGTACTTGCACACCGTGCAATTGGTGATAATCTGATACCGATCTATATAGATACGGGTCTTATGAGAAAAGGGGAAACAGAACGAATAAAGGAAATATTCGGTGACATGAATCTCCAAATCATCGATGCAAAAGATCGTTTCCTTGATAATCTGGTGGGAATCAAGGACCCTGAAGAAAAAAGAAAAGCTGTCGGTGAGACTTTCATTCGTGTCTTTGAAGAAGAAGCACTCGATGTTGAGGCAGAGTGTCTGATCCAGGGAACCATATACCCGGATAAGATTGAATCAGATGGTGGCATCAAGTCCCACCACAATGTAGGCGGCCTGCCCGAACACATCAATTTCAAACACATTATAGAACCTATTGATGACCTCTACAAAGACGAGGTAAGGGAAGTAGCCCATGCACTCGGTCTGCCAGAAGAGATATGCGAAAGAATGCCTTTCCCTGGACCGGGTCTTTCAGTAAGGATAATCGGGGAAGTTACAAGAGAAAAGGTCGATGTTGTAAGGGAAGCAAATGCGATTGTGGAAGAAGAACTGCTTGAACAGTTCTGCCCCTGGCAGACATTCGCGGCGGTCCTGGGCAAAGGGACCGGCGTAAAAGGCGACCTCAGAGTACACGGCTGGATAGTTGCCGTGCGAGCAGTCGGTTCGAGGGATGGTATGACCGCAGAGGCCCTGGAATTGCCCTGGGAGACCCTCAGGAAAATCAGCTCACGCATAACCGGGGAAATCCCCACTGCAGCAAGAGTTGTCTATGACATAACACCAAAACCACCTGCTACAATCGAGTTCGAATGAATCTTAATGATAGAATACTGGAAATTAGACAGCACCAACGCATTAAAAAGGCTCCAAACAATGAGCCTGCTGCTGTCTGGACAGGCAGAGACCTTCTTCAAGGAGAAGTAACAGATACCCTCACCCTTATTTTTAAGACCAGTGGATGCTGGTGGGGGATAAAGGGAGGGTGTACTATGTGTGGTTTTGTTTATGACAGAGCCTCCACGCCTCCGTCAGCTGAAGACCTCTTGCAGCAGTACGAAAAAGCACTTGAGCGTTCTTCCGGGTTGCAGGAATTCATAGTCAAAATATTCACATCCGGCAGTTTCCTGGATGAAAAGGAAATTGATGCACAAGTCAGAGAAAACCTACTGAATAAACTGGAAGCGGACGAAAGGATCAAGAAAGTAATTGTAGAAACCCGGCCTGAATTTGTAACAGAAGATACCCTTACTTCCTGCACAGAAGTGCTAAAAAACACCGGTTTTGAAGTCGCTATTGGTCTTGAGACAAGCAGTGATGTGATACGCAAACGTTCCATAAACAAGGGTTTTACCTATGCAGGTTTTTCCCGTGCGGCACACCTTGCTCATGAGAAAGATGTTACTGTTAAGGCATACTTGCTTCTCAAACCACCCTTTTTGTCAGAAACCGAAGGAATGGATGACATTATAGATACGGTAGATGATATTGCCGATCTGGTTGACACAGTCTCCATAAACCTGTGCAATGTCCAGAGAGGAACTTTTGTGGAACGGCTATGGGAAAGAAACCAATACAGACCACCCTGGCTATGGAGTATTGTCAGGATACTCACTGAGTCCAAAAAGAAGCACCCCGATCTTGTGATCACATCCGATCCCGTCGGAGCCGGTTCAAAGCGTGGACCTCATAACTGCAGGGAATGCAGCCACATGGTTGCCGATGCGATCAGGGATTATTCCCTAACACAAAATACCGCGATACTGAAAAACCTCAATTGTGATTGCAAGGAAGAATGGGAAAAAGTACTGGAACTTGATGGGTTAACCTTTGGTTGCCCCATCAAATCCTGAAACTTAGAATACCATAGTGCCTATCCCGCCATCTGTAAACAGTTCCAGAAGGATGGAATGGGGCACACTTCCATTTATTATATGGACCCTTTCTACACCGTTTTCCACACTTGTGGATGCACTGCGCATTTTGGGAATCATACCGCCACCAATAATTCCCTCAGCAATCAAATCCTCCACCTGCGGTGCAAGTACCCGTGAAATCCTTGTAGTCGTGTCTGAAGGGTCCCTCATAAGTCCTGCCACATCAGTCATTAGAACGAGTTTCTTGGCCTGCAGGGATTTGGCAATATCTCCGGCAACCGTATCCGCATTGAGATTTAGGGCATTGCCCTCATTATCCACAGCTATCGGAGAGATCACAGGTATGTAGCCCTGTTCTGTCACTATATGGATCAATTCCGGATTGATTATCTCGGTTTCTCCAACCCATCCCAGGTCCACGCTATGCTCGATATCCTCTATCATAACCTTCTGGGCAGGTTTTTTACGTGCCATTATCATTTTCCCATCTTTACCTGAAAGACCCACACCTTTTGCACCGTGCTGGCCAATCAGGGACACAATTTTCGTATTGATGCTGCCTACAAGAACCATACGGGCGATTTCCACGGTCTCGTCATCAGTAATACGCAAGCCGCCTACGAATTCGGGTTTCTTGCCCATCTGCTCCATTTTTTCAGTAATTTCAGGTCCACCGCCATGTACGATGACCGGATGTATACCCACAAATCTGAGAAGCACAATGTCCTCAACAATTGCACTCATTATTTCGGGATCTACCATTGCGTGCCCTCCAACCTTTATCACCATAAAAGAATCATAAAATTCACGAATGTAGGGAAGGGCTTCAATCAATATATTTTCCTTCTTATACTGGCCTTCTGACATAAAGGCTACATAGGAAAACAATGCTTTAAACTTTTTGTAAAGAAAAATAGGTAAACAAGGGGATATCCCCCTATATGAGCATTAAAAAAGTAATAGAAATAATCAGACTTGCTCAAGTTTGATTATGCCTGGTTTTTCTTTTCTTACAAAAGGCTTGTTGATTTTGTCAGGCATCCAGTCTGGTTTGTTCTTGGGAGCATCGACTTCCTGTTTCCAACCATAGAAAATATGGACTTTCTTAGTTCCCCTTTCACGGAGCATGATTTTTTCAGGGTTTTTCTTGGTGCCTTTACCACGGTTTGCAACTTTAAGAGCTGCCTGCCTTGGTTGCTTTCCTGTAAATACCCCATGTTCGTTTCCTTTCTCATCCCTTAATACAAAATTTCTCGGTTCTGACTTAGACATTTAATCACCTTGTCCACCGTTACCGGTTATTGATTAGTTGTAATGTTGTTATATATATAATTAACTTTTAATGTTGCCTTTTGACAATGATTTGAACGAAAAGCGACCAAAAGGGTTAATGCACAGTAGTAAACACATACAATAAATTCGTCAACAAAACATTTACATGCGATGAATAAGTTTCAATTATAGTTTTAGATTCCCCCACCAATTTATTTTACTTAACCCGTTTTGAGGTCATTTATATGGAACTCCCAGTATTAGAATTACCAGATGTTCAGGCAAATAAACCAAAAATACCGATAAACCTCACCAGAGTCGGTGTAACCGACGTGAAAAAACTGGTCGAGATCAAGAGAAAAGATAAAAGACCAATCGTCCTTATATCTACTTTTGATATTTTTGTTGATCTGCCCTCAGACAGGAAAGGAGCAAACCTTTCACGTAATTTTGAAGCTATAGACGAGGTTCTCGAAAAGGCAGTCAATATGCCCGTTTATGAGATAGAAGAACTTTGCGGAGATGTTGCACAGAACCTTCTCACAAGACATGAATATGCCACCCAGGCAGAAGTGATCATGAAAAGTGAGTACGTGATCAAACGTGAAGCACCTGTGAATAAAATGCAATGTCAGGAAGTTGTCGATATATTCGCAGAATCCATTGCAACCCGTGATGAAGAAAACAACATCGAAGTCAAGAAACTTATTGGTTCAGAAGTTGTAGGAATGACCGCATGCCCCTGTGCGCAGGAAATTATGCAGGACAAGGCCATGAAGGAGCTTACAGAACTTGGAGTGAATGAGAAGACCATATCCCTTTTCCTCAAAAGGATGCCAATGCCCACCCACAACCAGCGAGGCAGGGGTATAATTTCTATCCAGACAAAGGGTGATGTCAAAGTTTCCCTGGAAGAAATAATAAAGATTATCGAAAACTCCATGAGTTCAAATGTCTTCGAATTATTGAAACGCCAGGATGAGGCCTTTGTGGTAGAAACCGCCCACAGGAATCCAAAATTCGTGGAAGACTGTGTGAGAACAATGGCACAGAAAGTGGTAGAAAAGTTCCCCCACCTGCCCGATGATGCTGTAGTAACTATTAAACAGATAAATGAGGAAAGCATACACAGGCATAATGCATTTGCAGAAAGGGTTGCGGATTTCAGTGATCTCAAAGATGAGATTGCAAATAGTTAAAGAAGGCAATACAAATGGAACATGTAGAAACATCTGACATCGACGGACACCCCCTTGAAAAAGGCATGGTGGTGAGATATCTCAATACAGGAACCCTGGGAGAGATTGTCGATATAAAGGAAGATGATGAAGGCACATGGGCCCTGATGAATACCACAGACCTTTACTACAGGGTCGATACGTTGAAAGTATCAGACGAAAAAGTACGAATAAGGGGAGAAAAAGAATACAGCTCCAGCGATGTCAAGGATTACCTGCTCAGCCAGGAGGAGGAAACCTCTTCAGGAAATCTGGAGAATGTATATCAGTCCACTGGAGGGGGCTGATTACAATAAACCTTCTTTCTCAAGCAACGAAAGGGAGCGCATCCATTCACCCCGTGGCTCCCTTGAAGTACCTACTACAAGCCTTTTTTTATGCCCCATATCCTCAACCACCCCCCTTGCTTCTATTCTTTCTCCTGCTAATGCCTGACCCGAATAGGTGTGCGTATATGAAAGGATATGATCGATCTCCTCATGATCAATTTCATACAATGCAGGATTGTCAAAAGCAAATGTTGCATCTGTAACAGTAGCTTTTATTTGTATATGCTCGGTATCTGAACCCCTTTCCAGGGGCTGATGTATCTGATCCCAATCTCTTGTGAAAAGGAGATCAAAATAGGTACCATTTACCATTCCACGATTTCCTTTTCTCAATTCATGCAAAAGAAACTCATCATATGAAATTTCAGGAGAGCGTTTTCTATAAATACGTTGCCACATATTTTCATCGATTGCCTCAATGCGGGAACCGGATAGTTTTGCTCTGTTTATGGCATCACGTGCCTTAAACCAGACCGGCCCGTAAACCACAAAATCAATATCAGACATCTCATTTTGCAAACCAGGAAGGACTGAACCGGTAACTCCCTGTTTGCTCATAGGTATGCCGGCCTTAGAAAGAACCCTGGCAATTGTTTTGATTCGTTCATCCGAGTCAACTACTTCAGGTAGTCGGTCTACAGGGCTGAGAATTTCTGAAACTCTTTCCTGTGGGATTATATGCACATCAGATATCCAGTCCGGGTGATGCTGGCGCATGTAATCAAAAGAATCGGCGAAATCGTATTTCCTGTACTTCATTCCGTTTGCAAAACGATTCCCCGTCTCATCCGGAGCATACCTTAATATTCCCCTGACACCAGTCGGGTGAAAATAATCGACTACAGAAAAAAAACATTCATCATCTGTGCGTACAAAATCCCTTAACCTGGTCCTGATCATCCATAGCCTTCCTTTATTAAATGCAAGCGAGAATCACGATAAATAAATTATAAGTATCTGAGCAAGGCAACTTCATTACAATCCGGGAATTTTGGACATTTTATGCAACCTACCCATACCTTATGTGGCAGTGATGCCTTTTCAACTTTTGAAAAATCCTGTCTTTCAAAAAATTCTGGCACGTAAGTAAGAGTAAATGCTCTTTTCACCCCAATGTTTTTGCCTTCTTCGATACTGGCATCCAGTAGCATCGAGCCAATGCCCATTCCAGTGCGGTCGGGTTTAACAGCAAAAGACAGGATTTCGGCCAGATCTTCCCATACAACCTGAAGAGCACAGCAACCAACCACTTCACCATTTTCCTCATAAACATAAAAGTTCCTTATGTTTTCATACAGTTCCCCCACAGAGCGGGGTAACATCATCTCTTTTTTCGCATAGCTGTTTATGAGGTCTTTCATGGGAGTTACATCCTCAATTACAGCCTTACGAATTTGACCCGGTAACTGCTTATGGATATTAGATTCCTCCGAAATAATAGCATGGTTGGTACGAATGAACAAAAAGATAAATAAAAATATCGAGTCAAAATTGTAATAACCCTGTCTGGAAGATGCAAGTGACAGGGATAACAAATATAAAAATTACAAAAATATTCAAAATAACTAAAGTCATTCTTCAGAATCTATTTCTTTATACATTGAGATACCAGTACTTTTCAGGTCGCCTTCAAGTAACTCAACATCTTCCATTTCAAGGAATTTAATTGCCACATCTGACAATGTTTTCCTGTAGGATGAAGGCAATTGCAGAGCCTTTAAGCCCTTACACCTGGTGATAATCTGCATAATATCCGTATTGCTCGGCCTGAAAGAAAGATGTACAACTTCTTCATCTTCTTTAAGCGTTTCAATCTCATATTTGGAATTCAACATCCTTATTCTCATCAACTCACCTCTATGAATTAATCGATATTGCACAAATACATATAGTATTCTTTGTATAACAATATATAATTCGTACTTCATAGTATTTAATTACAATAGAGAATAGAAGAATTTACAAACTTGAGTATAAAAAGAAATACACAATAATGAGTTACATAATAAGAAAAGAACGGGCGTGAAGGGAGTTGAACCCCTGACTTACAGCTTAGGAGGCTGCCGCCATATCCTGGCTAGGCCACACGCCCGCTTCCGACACATCCTGAATGTAAAAACAATCATTTATACTTATTGGTAAAATCGAATCCCGGAAAATTATTTCAGTCAAATTTGCTGGTATATGGTTTAATATCAAGTACAGGGGTACCATCTATAGCATCAAGACCTTCTACTTCCAGGGTTAATCCATCGACTGAAAGCAGGTTTACGGTTGTTATCCCTATACCATTTGGACGATGGGGGCTTCGGGTAGCAAATAGTCCCACCAATTTACCATCTGTTCGACGCTTTTGCTTTAATTTATAGCCCTGACTTTTGTCAAACTGAAACAATATCTGGATTTTCTTAAATTCATCAACTCCTTCCAGGGCTTCTGCAAAATCAGGATAGATTTCAATAAAGGAAATTGATGAATACATTTTTTCATCAAATACAGGTTCCTTAAAGGTACTTTTCACATAACCAACAGATTCCGGATAGCATGTGTTTTTCATGTATCAATCATTCCTACTATCAAATAAAAACATGATGGGAAAAACTTATAGTAACTTGCCTATAGGATTAACGGCTGCTTAATCCATCAACAAAAGAGCATTATTTGGACAATGAGAAACACATTGCCCACAAACATTACACTTTTGTATGTCTATTTGAACGCGGCCGCCACTATAGAAAATTGCACTCTCACCACAAATCGATATACATTTTCTACAGCCTTTGCAGCCAAATACGGCCACATGTGACGCATAAAACATGAAATGTTTTCTGATTTCATATTAGTTAACCCTGATGGGTAAAGAAAAAGTTATATACTGATATATTCATGCAAAAGCAATGGCAAATATTCAGCAAGCAGAAGCAGGCTCTTTTTACAGTTATCTTTCAACCGGCTGCAAAATGTGCCGCCATGGTGCAAAAATGGTATTATACATAACCGGTCGTTGCGGTAAGAATTGTTTCTATTGTCCGCTATCAGAAGAGAGAAAAGGCGATGCCGTATATGCCAATGAAAGGAAAGTGCAATGCGACGATGAAGTAATAGAGGAAAGCATGCGTATGCAGGCCCTGGGAGCAGGAATTACAGGTGGTGAACCCCTCCTTGAAATCGAAAAGGTCCTGCATTACATCCATCTACTGAAAAGCACTTTCGGACAAAAGTATCATATTCATCTCTATACTGCCTTAACTGTAGATGAAAAAACAATTGATGAACTTGTTGAAGCAGGACTGGATGAGATACGTTTTCACCCTCCTCTGCAGGAATGGGAAAATATTGAAAAAAGTAAATTTAAAAAGGCAATTCTCAATTGTAAACAAGCAGGGCTGGAAACAGGAATCGAAGTGCCTGCCATAGAAGGTATTGGAAAGTTTGTTGATTTGTGTGATAACGTTGATTGTTACATCAATTTCAATGAACTGGAATTTACAGATACAAATTACGAGGAATTGCATCGCAGAGGGTACCGATTAAAGGATGATATTTCAAATGCTGTAGCGGGTTCACGAGATAGTGCATTAAAAGTCATAAAACTTTTTAGAAGGGGGCATTTCTGCTCATCTGCATATAAAGACGCTATACAGCTAAGGAAACGTCTTATCAGGATTGCAGAAAATACCTCTCGCCCATTTGACGAAATAACCGATGATGGTACTATCATATTTGGAATAATACATACTAAAAATACTGCTAAAATACTTGAACAATTGCAGGAATTTGAAGTTCCTGAAGAAATGTATGAAATAAAGGAAAATATTGTTGAGATCGCATCCTGGATACTTGAAGATATTGCAGATGAGATCCGGGACATTAGTGATAAAATTGAAATTATTGAAAGGTATCCTACCTCAGACGGCCTGATTGTGGAAAGCATGCCTGTTTAAAGTCCAAAAATACCCTTGAACATAAAATAAACAATATGTTTTTATGTTAAAATGAAGTATAAGGGGCAGTTCAAGCCTTAAAAGTCAGGCAAATAGGTATCCTGCATCAGAAAATAGAAGGTCTTTCGATTGTTTCTTTTAAAGGATACATATTACAAGTTAGCATAAATATATATGCAAAAATAACATAGTTTAGATAGAGGTGTTCGTGCTGGAAACCATTGAAAACCGGGTAAGATCAAGACTGATAAAATATCTTGGCCGGGATGACACAGGGATACGCAAAGTGGTCCTTAAACTGTTCCTTGACGGCGGGAAATATACCACCAATGATATCTATAAATTCCTTCACGAAAAGGATTTTGATATAAGTTACAGGGGAGTTTCAGCTATGGTTGGGCTTATGAACACTCGCTTGGGAATCCTGAGTATTGATGTAACCGGCGATCACAATATCTATTTATTAAAAAATGATTACAGGGATATCGTACGTTCAGTACTTGACAATTATTAACATCACCTGTAGCTCTGATAATGATGTGGCGGATATTACCTGAAATGTTGTATAAAGGATATGAATTTTCCTGGAAAAAATATCCGTAATTCTAAATTACCGCAGCATATCGCCATTATAATGGATGGAAACCGCAGATACGCCAAAAAACTTGGTAAGTTTACCTCATACGGCCATACGCGGGGAGCCGATATGACTGAAAAAGTCATTGAATGGTCCTATGAAAGCGGCATCAAGGAATTGACAATATATGCTTTTTCTACTGAAAATTTCAACAGGAAAAAAGATGAGAAGAAAGGCATACTAAAACTTATAGGAACCAGACTCGAAGAGATGTGTGTTGATGAAAGGACACACAAAAGACGCCTAAAAATACGTGTAATTGGAGACAGAACCCTTTTACCCGGGGACCTCCTGCAGAGTATCGATAAAGTAGAGATGGCAACAAAGGACTATGACAGGCTAAAACTTAACATTGCAATTGCTTATGGCGGGAGACAGGATATCATACAGGCAATACGTGAAGTTGCCAGGAAAGTAAAAACAGGGAATATCGAAATGGATGAAATAACTGAAAAAACCATATCCAGACACCTATATCCAGAAGAAAATTCGGCCGTATCAAACGTTGATCTCATAATCCGTACAGGAGGAAATGAAAGGGTTTCGAATTTCCTTCCCTGGCAAGCATGTGGAAATGAATGTGCAGCCTATTTCTGCGCCCCCTACTGGCCGGATTTCAGGAAAATCGATTTCCTTCGTTCCATCCGTACATACCAGCAAAGACAGGAGGAAAGAAGCAGGACCCTTTCAAACAGGACACTGCATTTTATCCATAATATAGAGAGAAAACTGGATGTAAGAGATATTGATTCTCAACCAAAAAAATTACCTGAAAAAAATAGTTAAAATTCATAAAAGGCCGGTATCATCAGAAACCATGACGGGAGGGTGATGAAGACCGGCCAGCCTTTTTATTGTTAATTGTTCCTAAAGTGGTCCAGTTTTTCATAGCGTTTGGTTCTCTCTATAAGTCCTTTGAAGAATTCATCCATACTGATCACCTCAATAAGAAATAAGAATATAAACTATTTCAAGGACCTCCAAGCAAGGTGAAAGTAATCTAACCGATTCAGAACCAGCCACTTATCAGACAATATTTATTTATTCTTCCAGATAGGTTATGAAAATACCTGGCGTCAGGAGTTGAAAATGAAGCCCGTTGACATTTATGGTAATGTATTTTACAATGAGGATTGTATTACAGGAGCTGCAACTCATATCCCCAATGGATCGGTAGATCTGATTATTACCGACCCTCCATATGGGATAAAAGGGGACAAGTTACACCAGCATTACAACAGGAATGAAAAATTTGTAGTTGATGGATATGTAGAAATCCCGGAAGATAAATATGCAGATTTCAGCCAGGCCTGGATTAAAGAAGCAGAAAGAATTCTCAAACCTGGTGGCTCCATCTACATTGTTTCGGGATACACAAATCTTTACCATATCCTCCATGCCCTGCACCAGACAAATCTGGAAGAGATCAATCATATAATATGGAAATACAATTTTGGTGTTTACACAAAAGCAAAATATGTATCCTCCCATTATCATATTTTATACTACGAAAAACCCGGCAAAAAGCGCACATTCAATCTTGAATCAAGATACGGAACCTGTGAAAAAACAGAAGATGGCAGATCGCTGAACTACAGGGACAGGGAAGATGTCTGGGTAATTAACAGGGAGTATAAACCCGGCAAAATTAAAAATAAAAATGAATTGCCCCACAAACTCCTGAAGAAAATTATACAATACAGTAGCAATGAAGGCGACCTTGTTTGTGACATGTTCCTGGGCGGATTTTCAACTGCAACCGTTGCAATCGGCCTTAATAGACGCTGCATTGGTTTTGAAGTATCAGAAACGATGTTTAAAACAAAAACCCGTGAAATTAGCCAGAGCAATGTTATCAAACCGGGATTTATGATACCGGAATTACGCAAACCTGTCATCAAGAACCTGGAAAACCAGGGAAACCCCTGGACTTCACAGGAGGAAGACTACCTATTTACAAGATACAGGGAATTGCGCCAAAGTGGACAAAACAAAAAAGATATTATCGAGATAATTGGCGAAGAATTGGGCAGAGGTAGATGGAGTATCGAGAAAGCAATTAAGAAAATGGGAATAAAGGATGAAAACAGGCATCCACAATAAAACCAATCCGGACTCAACCCGGATCACAATTTAATTCCTGTTGTATAATTAATTGATTTTGACGTAGGAAATACAAAAGAAAATACATTATTTTTTAGCAGAAAAGAGTCCAGGTTACTAATATCTTTAAAAATATCGCTTAGAACAATACTCCTGCGTACACCTTTTATTTCGATGAATTTACTTGGGAAGGTAGGAGCATGCCAACCTGTAACATGTTCTATCAGCTCAAGCATCGCAATGATACAATCTCTTTCATTTTCAGTAGATGTCCACTGGCATTGATAACCGGAAAGACCCAGATGATAAGACCTAACCTGACCCCTTGAGATATTCAAACCGGTTCCCTTAAGGAGAGGGAATAGCCAGTCGGATAATAAATATTCAAACTTATATGTATCAATTAATTCGAAAGAATCCAGAAATGCCTGTGATCTGAAAAATTCATCACCCATTCATGAACATTCGATCTGAATCTGTGACGCTGTCCATTTACATAAGAAGAATCTGCAAGCCATACAAGGCTTCTGGTCCTTATATCCAGGCCAGCTTCAGATTCAAACAACCAGAGAAGAAAATGAATGGTACTTAAGGGATATTTCCTCTTGTAACTTTGGAGATAGATACCCCTTAGAAGGTTCGGATTCAGCGAATTTGAATGACCTTCAAGGCAGTCCTGACAGCTGGATCCTATTATATGATGCCCAATAGAGAAGATGCATGGATGATATATGTCCAGATCCACAGCAATATATTTTCCTTCAAGCAACTTATTGTGGAAATCTCCCACAGTAGCTGAAAAACTTAATGTTTTGTAGTCATAAACACCAACTATGTCCCATCCAAATTTTGTTTTAAGGAAAGAGGCACTCAGGAGAGAGTCTAAATCGTTGCCAATAATCATACCCTCAATGTTCTGCGGATTATAGAAGGGATAAAAATTTCTAACAATAGTAGAAGGAACATTGCACCCCCTATCCCTCAAAACAGACATATAAATCTCCTTTTACATCATATAAATCTAAAACTTATGCCCATAAATAAATCAATTCTCGATTATTGAATATATAAAGTGAGTTCAAGCATTAATACTTTACCAATTTATTGTCGATTATTGGGAGTTGTGTATAAAAAAGATGGATCAGAGTTAAAAATTACAAACTTCAGCTGGTTCGCAATATCCCATATTTGTACAAAAATCCGGTTTTAAATCCAGACCTAACAGGAAAGTTCCCATAGAGTTGTTCGATTCAATACCCATCCTGGATTTGATATAGGAATCACTTAACCTTGAGGGTAATGCAACCATAGCTTCTGAAACACAGGAGATATTCTCAACTTCAGGGAAAGGTTTTGCCTGAATTAACATTTCAAGTCCTAAATCCGGTGATTTCAGGCGTTTGAAACGGTCATTATAAAACACTATGTTACCCATCACACAGCAATCCTTGCATTTTTCAAGTCGTGCAAGCTCCTGCAGATCACTGATATCTTCACCCACAATTTCATCTCCGTATATAAGTTTCAGATTATTTTCTGGCCAGTCATATTCCTGGTTTGTCAGGAAAGAGACGAGAATCTGTGAGCCAAGTGTTTTTTTTACCCCGGTATTATTTTTTATTCCAAGGCTTCCGGAGGATTTCTTTTCATCAGAAACCTCAAGCCCAAAAATATAATGCCTGTCAGCCTGATTCAGTAAAAGAGTTTCTTCGATGCCTTTTATTGACTTTAGTTTATTCTCTATTTTACTCCAGATATTCTTTATTGAAATGAATAAATCCCCCTTTGACTATGGAGCGACATTTAATCAACTAAGTTTGTAATAACTCAATTATATTTAACTATTGTGCAAAACGCAAACCTATCAAATTCACACCAAAAAGATAAAGGAGAGTTTAAATTGACCTGCAGTAAATCCTAAACTTATCGTTAAAATAACACAGTTAAGGAATACCTATGTAATATTATGAGAAGAGAAAACCAAGAAACACAATTATACAGATGTTTTTAGTTATTTAAAAAAGTATTTGGTGCGAGGGAAGGGATTCGAACCCTCGAACTCCTACGAGACTAGGCCCTCAACCTAGCGCCTTTGGCCTGGCTGGGCAACCCTCGCACGCTGTTGTTTTTCGCCATAAATGAGCTAATGGTATATATACTTTGCCCATATGGATGGCCACAAAAATTCCAATTATGGATTTTTGCTTCTGCTATTAGATCCTATAAAAGGATAATAGGAAAGGGTATCTCCTATTACAATTCACTCAGGATAGCATCAAGGGTTGAAGCTTTCGTCCTGATAGTATTAACTGCATTTATAATTAACTCTTCTGCACTATATGAACCATCGGATTCAAGAGTGAAAATAAAAGATGTGTCATTCTCACGAACCGAGATTGCATCAATCCCACAGACTTCTACACACTGCTTGCAGAGAGAGCAATTCAATAGTCTATCATTCACAACTTCTGCAGATTCCTCACCAAGGGCCAATATATCGCGAGGACATGCCTCAACGCACTTTTCGCAGAGGTCACAGCCTTCAATTGTGATCACTGGCACATTTTTGTAACCACAGGCAACTCCTGCCTGCCATTTAGCGTGGTCGTGACCGTAACCCATTTTTGCAATCGCTTCAAGGACAAGTTGCTGCCCGCCTTTAAGCTTAACAACAGGGATATTAGAATCAGCAGCTTTTACTTTGGGATCTGCGGATACAAGATCCCCTGAATAAACAGTTTTTTCCTCATCCATTGGTGCTTCCACACTCAACGTGAGGGAAACCGTACATGCCGGACACCCCTCTTCACAGGAACACTCTTCATGAGGAGTAAACTCATCGAAACTTGTCACAAGAGGCACCAGGGCCAGTCTCAAAGCTACCTGTTCATCATAAAGGACTGAAGTATTGTTGTAAATATTGACTTCATCGATTGCGAGAGTGGGGACATCGGCAAGCATAGCCCGCCTCAATCCGTTCGCAAAAGCTGCATCCACATCTGACAAAATAAATCTGGCAGATCTATCAGACAGCTCAAGTATATCGATTTCCATTTTCGGGAACCTCGTGAAATTACAAACCTGTCATATGTGTTACACTGCAATTAGACGCGCCTGCCGCCTATTGGACGGGTACCGTCATGTGGCACAGGAGTTACATCCTCGATACGTCCAATCCTGATACCTGCACGTGCGAAAGCCCTAATGGCTGCCTGTGAACCTGGACCAGGACTTCTCTGCTTGTTACCACCGGGAGCACGGACACGAATGTGTACACCTTCGACACCTTTATCCCTGAGAGTATCTGCAAGCTGGCCTGCCATCTGCATAGCAGTATAAGGAGAACTCTCGTCCCTTGCAGCTTTGACTACCATCCCACCGGATGATTTCGCTATTGTTTCAGCACCGGTTATATCGGTAACTGTGATTATAGTATTGTTAAATGAACATTTGATGTGAGCAACAGCCCATATTCCATTTGCCATAATTCAAACCTCCTTCATTCCTCCACAAGGGAAGATGCAACCTGAGCGGGTCTCTCCGGGTGTGACTCGGTAGTCATAGGTGATGTTCCATAGTAATCTATCATCATCTCATCCTGTTTTGACACCAGCATACCAGGAACTGTCAACTTCTTACCACCAATTGCAATATGACCATGGGTAATAAACTGTCTTGCCTGCCTGGGAGTTCTGGCCAAACCAAGTCTGTGGACAAGGGTCTGAAGCCTTCTTTCAAGGATTGTTTCTGTATTTAATACCAGAATGTCATCGATATCGGCATCGCCTTTGATCATGGAATAACGAATTAATTTGGATAGAATCTGGTCTGCTTCAGTCTTTGAGTGACCGGTAAGTTCAGCTTCTGCAGAATCAGCAAGTAATCTACGGGCATCTGCCCTGTAACGTCTGAGGATACTGTGTGCTTTCCAGAGTTCTTTTTTATTCCTGAGGCCATATTTTTTAATCAGATCAACCTCATTTGCCATACGGGAAGCTTGCCAGGGGTGCTTCGGGGTGTCATAACTTTTTCTTTTCTTTCCGGGATAAGCCATATTAAATCACCTTCATCTTGTTTTGCTGACACCTATTGTGGATCCACCGCGTCCTGCGGATTTGGTTCTCTGCCCACGTACCTTCAAACCTCTTTCATGGCGTATACCACGATAGGCACGAACCTTTTTGAGATCGTTCAAATCTTCCCTTATGGTCAAATCAATATCCGGTCCGAGAAGATGTTTATTTTCACCTGTCAACAAGTCCTTTTGCCTATTAAGCATCCACAAAGGAAGGTGGCTTTCAAATGTTCCTATAGCTTCATTAAGCCTGGCAATACCCTCATCAGAAAGATAACCAATGGTTTCTGATGGATCTACTTCTGCACTTTCTGCAATGAGTCTCGCAGTCCTTCTACCAATCCCCTTGATACCGGTTAGTGCATAAAGGACCTTCTGCTTACCCTGCAAGTCAGTGTTCATTATACGTACAAGATGTCTTATTTCTTCGTCTGCCATTATAAACCTCCTTAAGGACACATTCTTGCATCCCGTAGCCCTGGAACTAAGGTCCAGCACTGCCCTTTTACAGGCCGTGTAAAAACCTATGATACAGACTTACTCGGCCCACTATGACTTTCTCTTATATAATGTTAATGTCTGAAATAATATCAGGATAAAGACCAGGTCGATGCTAGACATCATATATGCCAATACCTTTCATATAAAAATAAGTTGTGATCAAAAATAGTAGATGCCCGTTTATTATAAGTGACAATCATAGATAAAAACCAAATAGGCTATTTGAATATACAAAAGGAAACGATAGCCATGACCTCCAGAAAAATACTGACACTAAACCTGAAAAATTTTGTGGCCTACATATGTTGGAATATATTGACCGTTTTTGCAATGTTCTGGCATATTCAGAGAATACGGATAAGCTGATAATGCCAGATTTCAGTAGTCGTGCTGTTATTGAATATATCCAAAACCAGGATACGACTTCGAAGCTATCCATTATTGTCTGTATGGTACAGGAACTTACCGAGGAAAACAGAAAAATACTTGATGATAATGTTGCCTACATTATACATAAAGGAAGGTGCCGGCGCCAGGGGCTCGTACAATTAACTAATAATCTCAAACCTACAGAAAATTAATTTGCCAGATTTCCAGAAAACATAAAACTGAGAAATCCAGAATATTTTTTGCATTGGTATTGTAATCGGTAATACCAAATAGGATACACAAGATACCATAATAAGGTGATCGGTATGGATAACAAAAAGAAAATACTAATGGTAATCGCCCAGGAAAATTTCCGTGACGAAGAATTCCTTCAACCCAGAGAAATCTTTGAAAATGCAGGATTTGACATAACCGTTGCAACAAACCAAAAGAAAATTGCCAGAGGGATGCTTGGAGGTAAAGTCAAACCCGACACAGCCATTTCCTCTGAAAAGGCCGATAGTTATGATGCCATTGTTATTTCAGGAGGCGGAGGTGCAAAGCAGTATCTCTGGGATAACAAAGAACTACACAAAATTGTCCAGGATGCCTACAAACAGGACAAATTGATCGCTGCTATCTGTATATCACCGGTAGTGCTGGCAAAAGCAGGAATACTAAAAGGTAAAAAGAGCACCGTATTCAGCGATCCGGAAAGTGTAAAACAAATCAAAAAGGGAGGAGCTGAATATAAAGACAAAGATGTTATCAGAGATGGCCATATAATCACTGCCAGAGACCCGAAGGCTGCTCGCTCATTCGGCAAAACTGTCCAGGAATTCCTGAAAGAATAACCTACTTTCTTTTTTTGATGTTAAAAAAAATAGAAAGACGCTGAGGGGGAGATTCGAACTCCCGGGGCGCAGAGCACCACCGGTTTTCAAGACCGCGCCGTAGTCCGCTTGGCTACCTCAGCATGATGAAAACAATCACAAGTAACTGGTGAACAGCGCTTATGATATAAAAAATTGGCGAAGATTACTCTTCACCTGATTCATTAGCTTCGCTTTCTGCTTCTGCCTCTTCTGCAGGTGCAGGGGATTCTACCGGATAAGTCTCGACAAATTTGACTTTTTCCATTCCGATATTTTCGATTATCTCAGAAGCAATCCTGTTCTTTGACATGAGCCAGCGCTGGTTGAAACTCAGTGCAACAGGGATATTGATAATGGCGGTCTTATCCTCAACCTCAACTTCGATTTCTGGTACTCCTGTGTAAAGGGAAAGCAGACCGTTGATTTTGTCAACATCTCCTTCGAGTTTCTCGTCGATGGTATATTCATAGGTTACTTCCTTACCTGCAAGAGGATGATTGAAGTCAACGCGTGCACGTCTTCCGATGACCTTGGTGACCACACCACGTTTTCCTTCTATTTCTACACCCATTCCAGGAGTTGCTTTATTGTCCTCAAACTTATTCAGGGAAATGGTCTCAACCTGCTTGGGGTCATGTTCTCCAAAACCTTTTTCAGGAGGAATGACAAGTTCTCCCTTATATCCAACATCCTTGCCAACAAAATCCTCGTCAAGTCCTTTAATGGTATGACCGGCACCTACAACTACCACATCACCGCCATAAACTCCACGTGGATTGAATATCTGGTTTTCCTTGGCCAGTTCCTCATCGGTAGTGTCAAAAATCAGACCGCCTTCGAATTTACCAGTATATGATACTTTTATGAAATCTCCGTTCTCGATTGCCAATATAATCAACTCTGAATTTAGCTTTTAATATGATATGTTAAAGGTCTGTCTCGTATAGCCTTCTGCCTTTATATAACTTTTTGGAAACTAGACTACAGGATGATCGGGTAAACCGGCTATATGAGTCATTTATACCAAGAATAGTGCAACAAAACATGCTATATATATTTTTCTCATAATGATGACGAAAATGAAATACATTTAAAATAAAAATAACATATCAATTATAATATGTATGGACTTGATTCTATACATTAAAAACAATATTATATATTCTCCCAAACATATATAAGTTTATATATCTTTAAAAAAGAGCAATCAATTGCAATATAATTTTGCTAATTAAGGATGGAGAAGGGATGAATATTAATGGTTACAGAAAAGCCCGTACCGGGGAACAATTTGAAGTACCTTAAGCCCAGGGAAAAATATAAAGGTACTGATATATTCACAGTTGCAACAAACTTCGAAGAAATAATCGATAAAAGCCCCATGATTGTTTTTTTTGGAAGGGGGATCAGCGTGCCAGGACAAATTATGTATCTGAAAGAGTAACAATTTTTGGATACAAACCTGAAGATTTCCTGGAAGGGAGGATGACATATAATGAATTCATCCATCCCGAAGATCGCAGCTTTGTCCAGAATGAGTTTGACAGGTTCCGGAAAAATTCGTCAAACCAGTTTACCTGCGAATATCGTGTCGTAGATTCTTCAGGCAGTATAAAATGGATTTCAGAGATTACATTCCCCTGCAGATGTGATGATAATCTGGAATACCATGGAATTTTGCTTGATGTAACAGACCGTAAAATGTCCGAACGGACCATTCTGGAAAAGGAACGTGATATATCCATCCTATATTCAGCATCTGCTCTTGCATCAGAATCTCTTGATGTGGATGACCTCCTTGATGAAATGCTAATGGAAATGGAAGACCTTCTTGACATTACTGCAGGTGGAGTATACATAATAAACCCAGAAGAAAAAGAGGCAGTATTGCGTGCCTATATAGGCCCGAGGGGAGAATATCCTGAAAACATTCACTATTCTACAGTAGAAAACATGTTTGATAATTCTGCAGGTACTCCATCAGGCCCCCTTGTTGCAGAAGATACTTTCCATTACCAGGGCCAAATGCAGCACAAAAAGTATCTTTTATTCCGCCTCTATTCCAGGGAAAAAATAATGGGTTTTATCCAGCTTTCTATCCCCCTCAATCATGAAGTCAGTGAAAAAAGCCTGCAAGTATTGGAACATGTAGGCAAACACATCGGGATTGCAATTGAAAATGCCCAACTTTTCGAAATGACCCAGCGAGCCTATGAAGATCTTAAACATCTGGATAAGCTAAAGAGTGAATTCCTCGCAAACCTGACCCATGAACTGAAAACACCCCTGATATCTATCAAGGGATTCAGTGACCTGCTTGATAAAGGACGACTGGGTGAATTAAACGAAGACCAGAAAAAAAGCAAATTTGGCAGTTGTACGTAATGCAGACCGGCTCAAAAGGCTAATTGACTCCCTGCTTTATATGAGTATGGAAAAAGAGGGCAAATACCAGTATCACTTCGAAGAGGTGGATGTTGGTGAAATCATAACTGATTCCATGGAAAAATGAAAGTCCACACAGAAGGAAAAGATGTCGATATAAGTATTGATATCCAAAATAAATCTTCCCTTATCTATGGTGACAGAGACAGGTTAACAAACGTTTTCCTTAATATACTGGACAATGCATCAAAATTCACACAGGGATCCGGGAAAATAAAAATTACCCTGAAAGAGGAAGAAGAATATATACACATAAAGATAAAAGATAATGGTATAGGAATACCAAAAGAAAAACTTCCGCGTATTTTTGACATGTTTTACCAAATAGATGGATCCACAACCCGCATCTATAATGGTGTTGGCCTGGGACTCCATATATGCAAAAAGGTAATAGATATTCATAACGGAAGTATATGGGCAAGGAGTATGGAAGGATTGGGTACTACAGTTCATGTGAAGTTACCCAAAACCTGAATTTGTATTGTTTTCAGGGTCTTTTTCTATATATACCCAGAAAACACTACCCTGCCCTTCCGGGTTATCTTCCACTCCAACACTGCCACCATGCAAATCTACAATTCTTTTTACTATTGCAAGGCCAAGACCTGTGCCCTTTATGCTTCCTTTTTGTGCCCTGTTAAACCTGTTAAATATGTATGGTTTATCATCATCAGCAATCCCAGAACCCCTATCCTTTATCATTATTTTAAATGAAGAGTCGTTTTCCTGCACCCCTACATGAATTGAACTTTCCGAAGGGCTATATTTGATTGCATTTGAAAGCAGATTGATAAAAACCTCCTTGATTATAGGATTGGCCTTTAGAGGATATGGCTGTTGCAGATCGTGTATTATATCCATATTTTCATTTTCGGCCAGAGGAGACATCTCTGAAATACAGGAAGTTAATATTTGACCCAGATCCATCTTTTGCAGCTCAAGGGTTTCAGTAGATTCAAGTTTGGACAGGTAAGCTGTGTTTTCGATCATATCGATCAAGCGTTCTGTGTTATCCCTGATCCTTGATAGGAAATGAATCTTTTTTTCTTCCTTTTCTTTCTTTATGAGTATGTCTATGAAACCTTTTACGATATTTGCAGGATTTAGAAGATCATGGCGCATTATATCGGTAAAAAGGTCCTTCATTTCGTTAGATTTCTCCAATTGACCTGCATAATTTTTAAGGGCGATTTCAGCCTGTTTTCTTCGTGTAATGTCCTGTGCAGTAAAGATTACCTTTTGAGGAGAATCTTTCAAACCCAGTGGCTGAGAATTGAACTGTATACAGATGTGTTTTTTATTGCATACCCAGTGAAATTCTGTGGAAAATTGTTTTTCAAGAATGTCTGGCCCTAGGTCATTATCAAGATACTTCGAAGACCCTTCGGTGCACATAGAAAATAGAGATTTACCTACAATATTTTCTCTAGAAATGCCAGTAATTTCGGCCATTCCTTTATTAAGATCAATCAATTTCAGATCTTTATTAAGCACACCGATACCTATAGGAGCATTGTCATAGAGGGCAGAGACCCAAGAATTGGCAGTTTGGAGTTCAGAGGTACGTTGATCCACAATTTCTTCCAGATGTTTGCGATAACTTTCCAGTTCCAGTTCTGATCTTTTACGTTCAGTAATATCTCTTACTATACTGAGCATGATACTATTTTCTTTATCAAGTACAGAAGAACTGATCTCAACATCAATAACTGAATCATTCATATGTTTCATTTTCGATTCGAAACGTGTAGATCCTTCATTCAATGTTTTCTGGATTGCTGATTTTGACTGTGCCATATATTTAGATTCGTGAGGATAAAGATCAGCAATTTTCATAGATAACATATCAGAATGGGAACAGCCAATTATTTTGCAGGCACTTCTATTAGCATCTATTATGGTACCCCCTGAAGAGTGGATAAAGATAGCATCGTTTGACCTGTCAAAAAGAGAACGGTAAAGATGCATTGTATTATCAAGCATCATATAGGTTTTACCTCGTTCCTTTGCATTGAATATAGAATCAAACAATATCCTGAGGAGATCATCACTATAGGATGGCCAATGTTTGTTTTTTGTGGCCGAAACTACACCGATAAATCCTACCAACTGATTTTCGACATGTACAGGCATAATCTGAGCTGATTCAAGATCCAATATTGTCAAGAGTCCCTTCAGATTTTTTTCAGAATCTGGGAGTTCCTCTATAGAATTTACGTAATAGGGCTCATTTTTCTGGAATTTCTCAATTATAGTCGAGAATTGTGCAGTTGACAGTGAGTTTAATTTATCCATTGCCATTTCGCATCTTCCTTTTAAATATGGTACGCAAGTGTAATGTGTTAGATGCATATTATTTTCGCTATGGTTTAGTTCATATATAAAAATTGAATCTGCATCAAGAATTCCCATAATCTTTTCCAGTATTGGTTCTATGAGCAAATCAATATCTTCAAAAAAGGGGTCGACGAACTGATTGCATGCTTTTGCAAGAAAACGAAACGCATCGGACTGTTCCTGAGAATGGATTTCTGCCTCTTTTCTCATGTTTATTTCACTGAGTACACCATTACTTCCCAAAAAATTCCCCATTTCATCATATGTTGGATCTATATGATTCTGGAACCAATGCAACTCTTTATTGTAATTCTGAATACGCATCTGTGCTTTAATAGGTAAGATATCCACTAATTTTATTTTTTTAAATATATTCAACCACTCGTCCCTATCATCCAGACATACATAATCTGTAAATGGTCGGGAAATCATTTGTTCAGGACGCAAACCGTATTCTTGAATCTTGGGTGAAATATAGACAATTTTTCCGTCACTGTTGAGGGAATATGGAATTTCATTTGTACTGCCCAGAAGGAAGTCGTAATCATGCCGGGCTTTTTTCACTTCGACCTCCTTATCAATAAATATAGACAAAATCTTTGCAATAAAATCAAGTTTTTGTTTTTCATCAGAATTGAAAGGTGTGTAATTATTTTTCAATGAAAGGTTATTATAAAATAACTCAAGACATAACACATGGCCTTTCTCTTCATTTGTGGATATATGTGAAGAGGAGATTTGATATTTACCCTGCTTAAAGCCAGGAGACTTATAAGGACCAAACAATATTCTTGCAGATGCCTTATCCGGATAGCGAAGTATTTGAGGAAGGATTTTTGCAATTTCTTCCATCTTTTGGTCAAATGATATATCCTCTGTCAGGATTTCATAGAACATATTGTCAAATAATGAATTATGTACGCTAGTACCCATTAACACCATACCAACTCCCATTTGCCATATATTTCACCAAATATAATAACTCTTTGATTCACAAAAACAAAAAAGAATTACATCCAATAACCAGAAGTAATATATAGATACACTAATATTACCAATTGATATTAACAGAGGTAGATTTCATGGTAGAAAAATCCATAGAGGAGATAAACAGGAGAATAAAAGAAGGTGATGTCAATGTTGTGACGGCTGAAGAAATGGTAGGTATAGTGGGAGAACTGGGTGCAAAAGAGGCTGCGAAGGAAGTTGATGTAGTTACCACAGGTACATTTGGGGCAATGTGTTCCTCAGGAGTCTGGCTCAATTTCGGACATCCAGAGCCACCAATGAAAATGAATAAGGTTTTTTTAAATGGTGTGGAAGCCTACTCAGGCGTAGCTGCAGTAGATGCCTTTATCGGAGCAGGACAACTTTCCGAAACTGAAGGTTTCGATTATGGCGGGGCCCATGTAATTGAGGACCTGATACGCGGTAAATCCATTGATCTTCATGCCACATCTTACGGTACTGATTGTTATCCCAGAAAAACACTTGACACTACACTCAACATATATGACCTGAACCAGGCAATCATGATCAACCCCCGTAACGGATATCAGAAATACAATGTTGCTACTAACGGGATGAACAGAACGATTTACACATATATGGGTTCGTTACTTCCCAACTATGGAAATGTAACCTATTCCGGCGCTGGCGTACTGTCACCATTATCCAATGATCCTGATTACCAGACAATAGGAGTTGGAACCCCTATTTTCCTTGGCGGGACAAAAGGACATATTATTGGAGAAGGAACACAACACAGCCCGGAAACTAATTTTGGTACATTGATGCTTAGAGGTGACCTGAAAGATATGAGTGCCGATTACATTCGTGCAGCGAATTTCCATGAATACGGCACATCTCTCTACGTTGGGATGGGCATACCTATCCCCATCCTGAATGAACAACTTGCACAATCAACCGCAGTTACAGATAAAGATGTGGTGACAAACGTACTGGATTATGGGGTCCCAAGTAGGGACAGACCTGTTCTCAGAAAAGTCAATTATGAAGAACTACGCTCCGGTAGCATCGAAATAAACGGCAAAGATACACCCACCTCCTCTATGTCAAGTTTCAAAAAATCACGTGAGATTGCAGAGGAACTGAAAACGTGGGTCACAGCAGGAGAATTTTTTGTAAACAGCCCCTCCCAGAGACTTCCTGCAAAAGCCACATGCAAACCGATGAGACAGACAACCAGAAACCCACTGGTACAGGATATTATGGCCAGGGATGTAGTGGTCATCGATGAAAACGCAACCTTCCATGAAGCAGCTAAAATGATCATGGAAAATACCTTTAGCCATTTGCCTGTAGTTTCAGAGGATGGAAAACTGGCAGGTATTGTGACTGCATGGGATATATCCAAAGCTGTTGCTGAAACGGGATGTAATTATGTGAAGGATATCATGACAAAAAAGGTTCTCACCTCCAATGCCACTGATCCCATAGATATTGCAGCACGTAATCTTGACATGAAGGAAGTATCAGCAATGCCTGTGATAGATGATGACAGATATGTAATCGGTATAATCTCGAGTAATGATATCAGCAAACTGTTTGCAAGGAGGCGGTGAAAATGATGATAAAAATCAATATTTCGTCCAATGTCATAGGAGAGCCCATACTTGCAGAATCAATGATTGAAACCAGAACCGCCCTGAATATCTCGCAGGCACATTTCGATTCCACCTACGGAGAGATTATTGCCGAGGTCGAAAGTGGTGATTTCAAGGCTATAAGGGAAGCACTGGAATCAAAGGGTGCTAAAGTAACAGTTCTAGACCACCCGATCGTCAGGGATGAGGAAGAATGTGTAGAATGTGGAGCCTGTATCTCGGTTTGTCCCGGACATGTGTTCTCCTTTGATGATGACTGGGGTATTGCCCAGGACATAGAAAAATGTATACAGTGTGGCACCTGTATCAAAATGTGTCCGCATCATGCCCTGAGCCTTGAGAAATAATTATCTTGCAAAGCATGAAAGAACATTACCGTCTCAAGGAAACTATAGTTAGCATCCATGCAGATGATGCCAGCCATGTGGAAGCAGCCAAAGAAGCTATTGGCTTCCACAGGTCACTGCTTGAGAATTATATTCGAAGGGACCCTTATTTTCAGATTACACTGGAACCTCATTCATGCCCCAAAGATGCTCCTGAAGTAGTCAGAAGAATGACAGATGCTTCAGCTACAATGGGACTTGGTCCGATGAGTGCCGTGGCCGGTACGATTGCGTCACTTGCTGTTGAAGCAATGGTAGATGCAGGAGCAAGTTTTGCACTGGTTGACAATGGAGGAGACATAGCCTATGTAACAAATCGACAGATTGTGGTAGGTATATATGCAGGAGAATCCGCCGTAAAGGATGTTGGTTTTGTGCTTGAACCTATTGACAATGTGGCCGGGATATGTACTTCATCAGGTACTGTCGGCCCATCGATCAGTTTTGGAATGGCAGATGCTGCAGTTGTTTTTTCCGAAAATGTATCCCTTGCTGATGCTGCTGCAACCGCTCTTTCAAATGCAACCGATCCTGGCAAGGAAGCTGTGGAAAAAGCATTTAAAGTTTTAGAAGGGATTGGGGGTATAAATGGTGCCCTTGTTGTTCAGGGTGAATATATTGGCATGTGGGGAAATCTACCCAGGCTTAACAAAACCCGTGTAGATTACGATTGTATCACAAAAGGATGATATAAATGGATACCCTTATATACAACTATTTATAAATAATAAGTCAGACGAATGTAAGAATACAGTCAGATCAAAGGCGGGTGCTTGGCCGCTGAAAGTCAGACTTAATTCGAACGAATGTCGAATGCCTGAGGGCTACAATAATTAAAAGATAAATTTCAGGTTTCCAAACAACAATTGGTCCTGATTGATTTACATGTAGTTCCGGCGGGATTCCCGTCCGTAAGTGAAGTATGCGGGCGGCTATGAGAGAATTAATTGGAGATAGGGTAAGAGTTTCTTCGTATATCGGGAATGCTGGATACCTTGTCATTACCTAGAAGGCCGTAACGTCACGAATCATCAAGAGGGGATGAATGTGCAGTCCATAGTGCAAGATGCATTAAAACTATCAGAACAAGAAAGAGAGTATCGAAAGAATTTTGAAGAGGAAGAAGATTTTGAATTCGGGCTTCCCAGGATAACCATAGTTGGTTGCGGAGGCGCCGGAAACAACACCGTTAACCGTCTGTATAATATCGGTATCGAAGGTGCCGAAACTATTGCAATAAATACGGACAAACAACATCTTGATCACATCCGTGCTGACAAGAAGATCTTGGTGGGTAAAACCTTAACTCGTGGACTTGGTGCGGGTGGTTTCCCGGAAGTCGGTGCCAAAGCAGCAGACCTTGCCCGTGGAACCCTTGAAGAAGTATTCAAGGAAAGTGACCTTGTTTTTGTAACTGCAGGTATGGGAGGAGGTACCGGTACCGGTGTAGGCCCCGTTGTGGCTGACATAGCAAAAGAACAAGGAGCAATTGTAGTAGGTATGGTCTCCAGTCCTTTCAGGGTAGAAAGGGCCCGTGCTGTGAAAGCTGAAGAGGGAATAGAGGATTTGCGCCGTGCAGCAGATACTGTTATTGTACTTGACAACAACAGGCTTCTCAACTATGTACCAAACCTCCCTATAGAGCAGGCATTTTCAGTAATGGACCAGCTAATCGCTGAAACCGTAAAGGGTATTACTGAAACTATTACACAGCCGTCTCTTATCAATCTGGACTATGCAGACATCCGTGCCATTATGGGATGTGGTGGCGTGGCCGTAATGCTTGTCGGGGAAAGTAAGAATCAGGACAAGAGCGAAGATGTAGTAAGGGCAGCTTTGAATCACCCACTTCTCGATGTCGATTACCGCGGTGCCACAGGTAGCCTTGTGCATATTACCGGCGGACCGGACCTGAGCCTAAAGGAAGCTGAAGAAGTTGCAGCGTCCCTGACATATGAATTGTCATCAAATGCAAATATAATCTGGGGAGCCAGAATTCGCGATGACTATGAAGGAAAGATTCGTGTAATGGCCATTATGACCGGAGTGCAGTCAGCACAGGTACTCGGACCTCAATATCAGGCCGATATTGTAGAAAAGAATACTGAATCACGTTATACAAAGGTCCCAAACGGAAGCCGTCAGGTAGTCGAACCAATGAATCGATCTTCTGACAATGGCGGTTCTATCATAGACATAATTAATTAAAATCTGGAAAGATGCCTCAAAAGCATCTTTCACAGATACTTATTTTTAATATCCAACCGATTATTCTCCCATGAAAATTCTTGTAGCTACAGGTCACCTGGCGGAAAGCACAGTTCGTCATGCGGTTGGTTCTGATACAAGTGTACTTACTGTTGATACTGACGTAGCTGCTTTCATCACCCCACAAAGGTTAATTCATTCCTATGAAGACGATAATTTTAAACCCGGGCAATTTGATATGATTCTTGTTCCCGGTCTTGTCCCGGGTGATTTCACAGAAGTTGCAAACAAAATAGGTTGCCCTGTCTACTTAGGCCCTAAACATGCCTATGATCTGGATTACGCAATACGGTTTGCAGGAGATGTGCAATTTTCAAATAAAATCCCTGCATGTGAATTACTCAAAGATATACGTCAACAGGAAGCATACAAGAAATTGGGCCAGATGGAAAAGAGTGCTTTTGCTCCTTTAATACTCAATGACACGAAAATTGGGGGCAATTCCCAAATGAAAGTCATGGGCGAAATCGTTGATGCAGGAAATATGGATCGTGGCCATCTTCAGAGTAAAGTGGCAGAATTCACCCGTAAAGGTGCTGACATCATCGATCTGGGCATGGCCATAGATACACCCGCTGAAAACGTCCATGAGGCCATTCTCAATACAAAAGAAGTGACCGGACTACCCCTAAGTGTGGATACACTGGACCCTGCCCATATTCGTAGTGCAATTGATGCGGGTATTGATATGGTCCTCAGCCTCAATGATACAAATATTGATGAGCTGGGAGACAAGATTGCTGCAAAGGGGTGTGCTGTTGTGATTATCCCGGGCAGTGGCAATAAATATGATACATTGATACAGAATATCAAACAAGCAAAGGATTTAGGAATTGAAAATATAATTGCAGACCCTGTGCTTGATCCAATTGGTCATGGATTTACATCTTCTGTAGAAAGATACAGAAAATTCCGTGATGCTTACCCGGATATACCTCTATTCTTTGGGGCTGGTAATGTTACTGAACTCATGGATGCTGATTCTATAGGTATAAATGCAACCCTGTGCGGAATAGCACATGAGGTAGGAGCAGCCATTCTTTTCACACCCGAATACAGTGATAAGACCCGGGGTTCCATTGCCGAACTAAAAACTGCCTCTTCAATGATGAAACTGGCAGAGGAAAGGCACAGTTCCCCAAAGGACCTGGGAATTGACATGTTCATGATCAAGGAAAAACGAAAGCGGCCGGATATTGATATCCCCGATAATGCAACCAATGCAAAGAGTAGCCCCAACTGGCAACTGGATCCAGCCGGAGCATTCCATATAGGAGTTGCTCATGTAAATGATGGAAAAAGGTACATAGTCGCAGAACATGCACAGGAAACTATCATCGGTGAAAATGCTGCAGAAATCCTGGACATGATAATAGATAAAGGACTTGTCACAAGTCTTGAACATGCCGGTTATCTTGGAAGGGAACTGGAAAAAGCTGAAATTGCGATTGAATTTGACAGGAGTTATGTACAGGATGATGATTTTTAACAGGTGATCTCATGAAACTCGATGCAAAAGATAAAAAGGAAATTGCTGATATATTGGCCGGGAAATACTTTTCGCAGAATGAATGGAAATGGGTAAACCTTGCAAAAGATATGCCCAGAATCCAGAAAGCCTATGAAGAAATTAAGGAACAGTATGATTCCTACCCCTACATGAGCAAGGATTGGTATGTAGAAAATTCTTCTACGAAAAGCCTGCACATGTGCAGTCGCTGGGATGAGCTCAGGGATATGGTTGATTTTTTGAATGCTTATTCAGAGCAGTTTGATTTTTTGGTTGGAGCAAACCGCAAGATGCTGTGCATAAGTTCTACTGAAGAATTAAGCGACAGACAAAAGACAGCTATCTCCGAAGCCAGGAAACTCAGGTATACTGTTTTTGTATTCACTGCAAGAGTTCCCGATGACATGGAATTCGAGCTGTCTCAGATTGGGGGCGGCATGTGATTGACGAAATAGGTTTATAAGTAATACCAAAGTAGCAATTATTCCCATGCATCCCGATGAAATATATGATGTGGTAGTTGTCGGAGCCGGTCCGGCGGGTACCACAGCCGCAATGTATGCCGCACAGAGCGGTGCATCCGTGTTACTTGTAGACAGGAAAAGAGACATCGGTGTGCCCCTTCAATGTGGCGGGTTTATGCCCCATGCAGATACCCTGCAGGAACTTGTTCCCAATGCACACCTTCCCCACACCCTGCTTGATTATCCGAAGAGCTGTGTGCATGCTACCAGCACCTATCAGCGTTTTATTGCACCCGATGGCTACTCAAAGGGTTTTGAAGTAGCGGCTGATTCTCTTGACAGGAGAAGGTTTGACAGACACCTGGCATCCCGGGCAGCTGAGGAAGGCGCCGAGTTGATGGTGGGGACCAATGTAACAGATGTTAACGGAAATACAATTGAAGTGGATGGGGTCTGGACCATCAACAATCAGGGGCAAAGTCCTGATAGGTGCAGACGGTCCAAATTCTATTGTTGCAAAAGCCCACGGTATGAAACGGGAACATGATCCAATGGGAATCGGAACCGCTTTTGAATATGAACTTGCAAACACCGCAGCGGACAGGGATGCCGTAGAGATGTATTTCGGAAAAGACTATGTTCCCGGCGGATATGCCTGGATTATTTCACAGGGAGGAAACACCGCAAACATCGGTGTGGGGATCCGGGAAGTGCTTTTCGAGAAGAATATGTGTGCCCGGGATTATCTGGAAAAGTTCATGTACAAACACCCCATTGCCAGCGAGAAACTGCAGGATGCAAGGATACTTTCCGTGGTTTCCGGAGTGGTGCCGGTAGGGGGCACTCCCGAGAAAACGGTCTCAAACAATGTAATGCTTGCCGGTGATGCTGCAGGTCAGTTGATCGCTACCAACGGAGGGGGAATTCCCACGGCTATGATAGGGGGAAAACTGGCAGGAGAAACGGCTGGAGAATATATTGCAGGTAAATGTGAACTCTCCATTTATGAAAAGAGATGGAGAGAGCAAATGGGACTGGAGATAAAAACTGCTGTTTATATCCGTAAAATGATGGACAATCTGATGAGATCTGACAGATTGATGTCAAAAGCCATACGGACGATCTCACCACAATACATGAAAGCAATCCAGTGTGGCAAGCTTCCCGATCCTGTGAAAAAAACACTCACAAAGCTGAATTTCGGATTGGGTTAATCATGGATGTTTTTGTTTATGGAACTCTTAAAAATGGATTCTCCAATCATCATATAATCAGGGATTCTGTATTTATTGAAAAAGATACTACCGCGGATCAATATTGTATGTTCGACCTGGGTAGTTTTCCAGCTGTTGTGGACACTGGTAATTGTTGTAATATCAATGGAGAAGTATATTGTATTGACAGGAATATGCTGAATAGCCTTGATATACTTGAAGGCAAGTTCTTTAAAAGAAAAAAAAGTAAAACTGGAAAGCAACAGAGAAGCCTGGATGTATTTTCTTGATACTTCTGCATGTAACACTTCTAACTTTCCTCTTATTCCCGATGGAGATTGGAATAATGAAAACTGACAAACCCTCAATATGCTATGAGGCCCATGGTAACCTGTACCTGAACATAACCAACCAATGCAGTGCAGACTGTTATTTTTGTATCCGCAATCAGGGAGAAGGATTATACGGACATAATCTGTGGCTTAAAAAAGACCCTTCCAAAAATGAGATGATTGCAGAACTGGAAAAGCACGATCTGAAAAAGTATAAAGAGATAGTTTTCACCGGATTCGGGGAACCGACAACCCGTTTTGACATGCTGCTTGCTGTCACACGCTGGTTGAAAGCGAAGGGGGCATATGTAAGACTGGATACCAATGGACACGGCCAACTTATAAATCCCGAGACTAATGTGGTTGATTGTCTTGTGGATGCCGGGTTGGATGCAGTTTCAGTAAGCCTTAATGCAGAATCCACAGAAGTTTATGACAGGATTTGTAAACCATTCTATCAAAACGCTTATGGTGCCCTGCTGGAATTTGCGGAAAAATCAAAAGAAGCAGGCCTTTATGTACGTTTCAGTGTGGTAAATGTTCCTGAAATTGATACTGAAAAATGCAACCAGATAGCCAGGGACATGGGCGTGGATTTCCGTATAAGGGGCTAACAATACCCTATTTTCAGATATATTTTAGCAAAGAATCTTTTTTAGCCGAATGGATGCGCTTCCTTATAATAGAATTTAAGGCCTGCAGATCTCCTTTTTTAGCACTTATCGGTGCTACCCTGTCAATCCACTGCCTCCAGGGTGGAAAAAGCCCCAATCTTTCAATAATAGCATCAAGGACCCTATCTTTATCCTCTTCCTTGACCTTATCCATTTTATTTACAACTATCAGGGGTTCAAGATCCATTTCTGTAAAAAAATCGAATATTTCTATATCAATGGGAAGCTCGCCCCGTTGATCCCAGCGATCCACAACCTCAATAAAAGAACCTGCATCAACTACTATAGCAGCGATGTTAATCCGCTGATTTCCCTCTTCTATATAACGTACGATCTTATCCTTCACGATATCCTGTTTGCGCTCTTTTATACCATTCATAAATCCAAAGCCGGGAAGGTCGGTAATCACTAATTCCCCTTTCTTCACATGAGTGAGTTTCAGGGTGACACCAGGTCTTTTGCCGACCTTCACTTTGCGTCCGGAAAGAGCTCTTACAATAGAGGATTGCCTACATTGGAGCGACCGGCAAATACAATTTCAAAATCATTGTTTTTGGGGACTGCAGCAGGCTTCATAAATCCTCCTGTTTTGTTTCAGCCAGATTCACCCTTCGGTCAAATTCCTGAAGGAATGCATCAAGTTTTCCTTCCGGAATACGGGCCCCTGCAGCCACTGGATGCCCGCCGCCACTACCTCCGTACTGGGGTGCAAGATCTCGCAAAAGGAGGTTAATATCCACACTGCTGTTACGGGAGCGCAAGCTCAGGTCATAAGCAGCTTTATTGTTCCTGTGTTCGGCTGCAATCCCTATTCCTTTTCTTCCATAAGAGGCTGCATAGATTGCGGATTTGGAAAGGTAACCTTCAGGATCAAGGACATAAGCTATCGAATGAAGCGGATGGACCAACTCCTTTACACGTATTCTCAACTCTTCTTCAATTCTTGATGCTTTTTTTGCATAGGGAATGAGATTGGGTATTTCAGAAGGAATCAGATCATTGGAAAGAGGGGCAATAATTTCTCTTTTAAAATCATAGTTTCTACCAACATATTGCAATGCCTGGATCAATGTTCCTGCCTGGAAATAGAGACTTCTTTTGTCCCAATCTCTTGTCCATTTTTTAATTGCAGGTGTATTATCCTTATAGTCACCTATGGCACCATACACAGCAATCCTGCGGATATCCCTTTCCAGACGGGATTTAAAGACCTTGTATGTAAGTTCTGCGGCACATGTGTTCAGGTCATGGTAAAACCAGGGTTCATCCCAGCACATCCTTGGAAGAGGATGGTGATCAATGTAGGTAACATCCGCACGACTGGCAATATCATTAATCTTATTGTAGAGATTTACACATGAGCGTTCATCCACGGCTATATCACAGATAATGATATTATCATAATCTTCAGCTATATCAAGTCTATTATGCAGACTCACCGGACTGGTAAAATAGACCCTGGCATCCGGGTATGCACTTTTGGCTATGGCTCCCGAGCATACTCCATCCGAATCACCATGTGTGAATATAATTGTATCAGTTTTTTTCATGTCTGTTCATATCAATATAGCTACAATTATTAAAAATTGAGGGAATCATATATGATTCCCATTGTTACATTCACAAAATCTTTTACTGATCTCACCGAACCAAAGAGAAAAGTATTATTTGTTCCATTGATGGATCCGTTATCTGTTTTTATCGATGCATTTATATCAAGAGGCTTTTTTGATTTTGCTTTTTCGCCAGCTTCATTAAAGGTGGCAAGGGAAATGAGAATATTTCCCGATGATACAGAGCCACTGTAACCAGAAGAATCTGAAAACGATGCAAAACTGGCAGGGAGTACAAAGTTTCCTTTTTCCTCCACCTTTAAAGAGCTATTTATAGTAAACGACTGATCAGGGTATAAAACACCCGATTTATCTTTATCTTTCCCGATTATTTTGGCTTCAGCTGGCATTCGGTCATCAAATTTGACATATGCAGCACGATCCCCTTCATTTGTAGCTATTGTGCTGATATTTATAAAGTAATTGCCATCCTCTGCTTTTAACGAATATTCTTTACTGACATTGATGAAAGGACCATGGACTACCAGATTACTATCATTTGTCTTGAGATGATAATCAATACCCAGATAAGTAAGGTTCAAATTTACAGGATTCAGGGTATAATTTCCTGGCTTGATTGCCCGTACAGAATAATGAAATGTCTTATCTTTGCGAGGGGGTAGTGATCCATTAAAATCAAGATCCTGATCAGGATCAACTATGAGACCATCAGGAAGAGAAGTATTTATGGATAATTTTTCAAAATGAATGCCTTTGAGATTTGAGACCTTAACGGTAACATGTGCTTTTTGGTCAATATATATTTTATTAACAGTAATTCTGGAAAATGAAACAGAGTCATTTATCCAGGAAGGAGAGGTTTTAGTTTCGTTTGAAATTGATACATTTATTACAGTATAAAGGAATCGGGATATCACTGGCGGTTACAATTTTAGAAGCATTTATTTTTACAAGGTCATCGAAAACCTTTGTCGGAGAATAAAATGATTGGTTCGTACCCAAAACAGCAGTCCAGCTATCGGACTTATTTGATTTCACAGATAACATAACAAAATCGTCCTCGACATCAGTTGGGGAAGATTTCGAAAAATCAACTGCTTTTATTGTATAACCACTAACATTAACCTCTTCACCCCAATCGAGAGTATATTCTTCCGGGTCTTTCCAATCTATATCTGCTGCAGAAACTGCCATTACAGTTATATTTGCTGCAAAAAAGATTACCAGAAAAAAAAAGAAAAATCCTGAAAGGCAATAATGTGAGGTTGTACTTCATACTATTCCTTCACTTACCGTTTTTTCCCAAATACATATATTCCTGCCAATATAAAAATTGCCATCAATGCACCAAATCCGGGTTCAACTTTGTTGTTTTCATTATTTTCACCTGAACCGGATCCACCATTTGATTCATCATCACTGAAAATACTATTATCGTCTCCATCATCATCAGATGTTTGTGAATCATCCTTGTTTGATGTGCCAGTTGCTGTTTCCTGAGTTGAAGTGTTGGTGACATTAACTTGCAGGATGTTGGAGACCCTTTCCCCTTTGTAATTTTCCATGTCAATAAAAGAAACTCTAACAGCGGGTACTGTGAAATTACCATCATTTCCTGCACGAATAATGTAATTATAACTTTTTGATTCATCATTTGGAATAACCTGATCCAGACCGGTTTCTCCACTTACAAAGGTAACATCCTCTGGTATTTCAGATATTGCGTTCACACTCGCATCCCTGTTTCCTTTGTTGCTCACTTTTACAGAAACCTTTACTTCATCTGATGGCCGAACTGTTAAACTTTCCGTGCTCTGCGTAACTGATATTACCGGGCCGTTTATTTCAATTTCTGGTTCATTCGAGTCATATTCATAGGTTTTCCCGTTAGGTGCTTTGAAAGAAGCAACTGTAGCAGGTGCTGTGAATTCTCCTGATCTGGTGGGTTTCAGTGAATATTCAAAAAGTTTAATGGTTTCTCCGGCTTCAAGAGAAATTTTCTTATTAAGAGCTATATCATCAAGCAGTTCCATATGATCGAAGATTTCATCTTCTACAGTAATATCACCCACATGATAAAGACCATTATTACGTATTGAAACTGAAACCCGGGCTGTTTCATCCATATATATTTCTTCAGGTATGGATTTGGTTATCATTAACTCAACCTTAGGAGCGATGGTTACGGTCTCACTTTCCTCATTTTCATGCAATTCCCCGTTGATATCATATCCACCTGCTGTACCAACAATGTCTAAATCAGTCTCTTCCCATAGGTGAGGTACCTTTAAAGTTAATTTATATTCCTCTGTTGTCACATCGATCTCAAGCGAAGATATGGTTTCTTTAAGATCACCTCCAACAACATCCATTCCTGCCGGATCAACAGTAAGCTGAACATCTTCAGCTTTGGCTGAACCATCATTTTTGATTTTCAATGTGACTTCCATTTCGGTTTCGGAAGTTATACGAGGATCGTATTCATCCCTGTCTGTTTCGATACTAATGTCAAACTCAGGTTCCCCTCGATTATCAATCTGAATTTCAGCGGTAGGATCCTCCATATTGCCAGTCCACTCATCAATATTAACCTTAACTTCATTCACATTAACCCGGATATCTTTTCCTTCTTCAGTATCCCTGTATTCAAGATTATCGCCAACAAGCAATGCTCCATGTTTCAAGGTTTGGCCATTTTTTGATATGCTTATATAGACGTGTTCATCCTTTTGAAAATCCTCGGCAGTAATAGTATAACCATTATCCTCCACGGAATCTCCCCAATGAAGGGTTGCGGAATCGATACTTGTGTCCCACTCGACGTCATCAAGTGTGTAAGCAGATGCTGTGGTGGCCATAGCACATATTAACAGGAGGGATAAGAAAAGTCTTGAATACATGGATATACCTCTTTATTGGTGGGGATGTATATAAGACAGATTATATTTACTTTGTGTATTGGTAAATGTACCAACATCCATATAGTTACCCCATTTGTGTGGGAAAAAAGGTTTATTAACATGCAACTTCTTCTCTAAATGAGACTTTTATATGAGTCAGGTTACTCATGGGGTTTATTATGAAAGATATGAAAATTATATTCCTGTTAATTCTGGCATTATTTGTGGGGATAGGTCCCCTGGTAGGAATTTACACGGATTACCTATGGTTTGATATGGTAGGATATACATCCGTATTTACAACAATATTACAATGGAAATTAATTGCAATAATTCCTGGTTTTATAATTGCATTTGTATTCCTTTATATAAATGCAAAATTTGCAAGAGACTCAATTGATAAAATCCTTACAGAAAAGAACATTACATCCGAAAAAGTGGATTCCCAGATAATTCTGGTGTCAATTGTGGCTGTATCATTTATCTTTGGCCTCATATTCAGTGGTAACTGGAAGACTATATTACTTTATTTTAATAGTACATCGTTTGGATTAGAAGACCCCATTCTAATGAATGACATAGGATTTTACGTATTCCAGCTACCATTCCTTCATATGATAAGGGGTGTGTTCCTCGGCCTGACAATCCTTTCTCTGATACTGGTACTGGCTCTTTATTTTTACAGGCTGGAACCTTTATTCAGCTCCGATAGAATTGAAATAGAAGACTCTGAAGAACCTTATTTTTTGAATCAGTCGATTGATTTAAAAGAAATAATGGATAAATTGCCTACAAAAGTTCTTGTCCATATTTCTGCAATACTTGCATTCCTGTTTGCACTAATTGCTTTTGGATTTTTCCTTGAAAGATATGAAATACTATTCTCCCAGCAAGGGCTTGTCGCTGGAGCCGGGTATACCGATGTCAATGTAAGTTTGCCGATTTTCACCATCCTGACTGTATTGTCAGTGCTGACCTCAATTGCTTTATTGGCCAACGTAAAGTTGAAAAACATAAAAATACCTTTTGTGGCTATAGCCCTTATAGCACTATTTATAGTGGCCAGTTCCTTTGTCCCGGGGGTTTATCAGCAATTCAAGGTAGAACCTACTGAAATCCAGCTTGAAGAACCCTATCTGGAATACAATATTGAATATACAAGAGCCGCGTACGGTCTTTCTGATGTTGAAGAAAAGCCATTCGAAGCCAATTTGGATTTGACCTCATCAGAGCTGGAAAACAATTCAGAGATAATTGATAATATAAGGATATGGGACCGGCGTGCTCTGGAGCAGACCTATAAACAGCTTCAGCAGATCCGAACCTATTATACTTTCAACGATGTTGATACAGACCGCTATCATATGGACGACGGCTACAAGCAGTATATGATATCGGCCAGGGAACTGGATACCTCTCGCCTATCCCCTGAAGCCAAGACATGGGTCAATGAAAAATTGGTATATACCCATGGTTACGGGATGGTTATGAATCCGGTCAGTACAAAGACCGAAGATGGCAGACCTGAATTGGTCTTACAGGACATTCCTCCAAGAGGAGAATTTGAAGTTGATAATCCAGGGATATATTACGGGGAAATCAACAGGGACTACAATATAGTAAATACCGGAAAGGATGAATTTGATTATCCAAAACAAGGGCAGAATGTATTTACACAATATGAAGGTAAAAGTGGAATACTACTGGATTCATTTGTAAAGCAGCTGATATTCGCATATACCTTTAGTGAACCGAATTTTGTCCTGAGCCAGTATATCGATGATGAATCCCGCTTGTTGTACCGTCAACAGATCGATGACAGGGCAGAGGAAATAGCACCGTTCCTTGAATATGACAATGACCCGTATCCGGTAATCCATGAAGGCAAGCTCTACTGGATAATGGATGCTTACACGACGGCTAACAAGTATCCTTATTCTGAAACCTATTACGGAGTGCAGTTTAACGGTATTAATTACATCAGTAATTCAGTGAAAGTTGTTGTAGATGCCTATGATGGAACGGTTGATTTCTATATGATAGAGGACGAACCGGTAGTGAATACCTACTCTAAGATATTCCCGGATTTGTTTAAGTCATTTGATGAAATGCCGGAAGGCCTGCAAAAACATATTCGCTATCCCAAGAATTTCTTTAAGGTCCAGATGGATTTATATGAAAATTACCACATGAAATCTGCAGAAGAATTCTACAATAAAGAGGATTCCTGGGAGATACCAAGGGAAGTTTACAGGGGAAGCAGCATTGAAATGGAACCCTATTACATGATTACCAAATTACCCGATAATGGCGGATTGGAATATGTGTTGCTGCAACCATTTACACCCCGTAACAGGGAGAATATGATTGCCTGGATTGCAGCCAGATGCGATAAGCCAAACTATGGACAACTCAAGCATTACGAATTGCCAAAAGGGGAACTTGTCTATGGACCTACCCAAATAGAGTCCAGAATCGATCAGGATCCTGATATTTCTGAGCAACTGACCCTCTGGGGTCAAAGTGGTTCCCGTGTAATCAGGGGAAATCTGCTTGTTATTCCGATCGGTAACTCGATATTGTATTCAGAACCCTTATTCATAAGTGCTGAACAATCTGAAATTCCGGAACTCAGAAGAGTTATTGTTTCTTCAGGACAAAAGGTTGTCATGGGAGAGAATCTGAAGGAATCCCTGCAAATGCTGGTTGAAGGTCGTGTTGACAGGGAAGAAGGAACCGATCAGCCGGAAGTATCCCAGACTTCCCGAGAGCTTGCACAACAGGCATTGGACCATTACAATCAGGCCCAGGAATACCTGAAAGAAGGCAATTGGACCGGTTACGGGGAAGAAATAGATCAGATGGAAGATGTGCTAAACCAGCTTTCACAGAGTCTGGCTGAAGACAATTCCACCACATCAGAATAAAAGGAGGGAGATTAGATCTTCTTTGCAGATAGTTATTGCAGCCTTTATCAAGGCTGCATAACCTCTTTTTTGGTACGTCTGTGGGGTTGATGCACATCGATAATTATATATAATTTTCATCGCTATGTTCTTTAGGCATCCGGAAGCTTATAAGCATCTCACCGGCCTTCTTTATTAGAGGTTTTTATATGGAAACTATGGATGAGATCCAAGAAAAGATAAAAGTGGAAAATCCAGAACTATTTTCACAGGTTGAAAAGGTCGTTCCATTCCACGGTTTTTTGAGCAGTGGTGCTTTAATAGGAATCCACATGCTAAATATTGCAAAAAGGGTACTTGATATTAAGGAAGGGGAAAGGATATACGCCCTAAGTGAAACGTATAATTGTATACCAGACCCTTTTCAGATACTTGAAGGTTCCACTACAGGCAATAAACGTTTGAGAGTTCACGATACAGGAAAAATGGCTGTGACTGTGAACAAACAAGCTCCATCGGGAATTGCTTCTGTTAAAGGAGTAAGGATATATCTCGACCCGGAGAAGACTAAAGATTACCCTAAATTACATGCCTGGTATATGAACACAAAGAAACTTCGCCACGAAGAAGTTGTTCCTGTGCTTCTTGAAGCCGGTGAGAATGTCTACTCCTATGAAATGGTAGATATAGATGTACCGGTAAAAAAGAAAAAGACAATAAAATTATGCCAGAAATGTAATGAAAGTTTTATTCAAAGAAACAATGAAGTTCTTTGTGATGCATGTAACGATAGCCAAACGGAGACTACAATATGAATGAAACAGTGATATCGACAAAGGACAACAAACAGGTGGTATACATTCCTGAGAAGTGTATCGGCTGTGGAACTGTGTCATGGTGTGTCCAAAAGAGACACTGGTCATCGGTTCAGTCGGACCGGTTGCCAGAGGACTCATCGACAAAGAGTTCCTGGAGATCAGACCGAACACATGTATAACATGTGGAATGTGTTCCAAAGTTTGTCCTACAGGCGCTCTTGAAATGAGAGAAGACGGAAAGCCAGTAGAGGAAAAAACCTTCCTCATAAATGCTATTAAACCAACCACTGTCAATGATGATTGTGTACACTGCGGACTTTGTGAACAGGTATGTCCACAGGGTTGCATTGAAGTGGATCAGTGGCTCTCCAACGATAATGAAGCAAAAATCGATGGTACAACAACAATCAACCAGGAATGCTGTGTACACTGTGGATGGTGTGAATCAGTTTGCCCGGTTGATGCCATTGAAGTGGAGAAGCCATTTGAAGGAACCTGGTTCAGGGATGAGGATGTCTGTCAGGCATGCCGTACCTGTGTTGATGTATGCCCCTGCAATGCATTATTCAACCCGGACTGGGAAGCCGGGGAACGTGTTGACAAAGTGACCCAGAGGCCGGATGCATGTATCTACTGTGGAGCATGTGCAGTTTCCTGTCCAGTACAGGCAATTGATGTCAAGAAAACTGCAATTGCAGCTGAAATGGAAAAGAAGAAAGTATTCGAGAAAAAACTCCTCGACAAACCTTCCGTCAAGCCAACACTTACTTCCAAACTTGTCACCGACGAATATGACTGTCTTGGATGCGGAAACTGTGTAATTGTCTGTCCTGTGAATGCTTATGCAAATAAGGAACTTGCTGCAGGGCACCTCAATAACATGGATGAAAAAGCATTGCTGGAAGTCGAGAATGGAGCAGTTAATGTAGTTGATCAGGACGTTTGTGGCTCCTGTGGCGCATGTGCCATGATCTGCCCGACAAACGCTATCTGGCTGGAAAAGAGAGAGGTGGAATAATATGGCAGCTACTATTGCAATAAAAAATGGACATGTTTTTGATCCCCTCAACGAAATCGACGGGGATGTCATGGACATCTATATCAAGGACGGAAAAGTCGTCCCTGAATTATCTGATGCGGAAATGAAAGACGCAAAGGTCGTTGATGCCACCGGTAAAACCGTAATGCCTGGTGGAGTGGATTCCCACACCCATATTGCCGGTGCTAAAGTAAACTCCGGTCGTCTGATGCGGCCAGAGGACAGTTACAAGTGGAATCGTCCAAAGACCTCAATAACCCATGGTGGTACCGGGGAAACAGTACCTTCCGTATATCTTGAAGGGTATGAATATGCACAGATGGGATATACCACAGCTTTTGAAGCTGCAGTCCCGCCCCTGGAAGCACGTCACACCCATGAAGAGATGCATTCCATCCCAATGCTTGACATGGGAGGATACCTTGTTCTTGGTAACAACTGGTTCATGATGCGCTATCTCAAGGAAGGCGACATTGACAAAGCTGCTGCATATGTGGCCTGGATGATGAGGACACACAAGACCTATGGTATAAAATGTGTCAACCCTGCCGGTGTGGAGAACTGGGGATGGGGTAAGAATGTCGAATCCCTGGATGAGACCAACATCCATTTTGAAATTACACCAAGGGAAATCATCGAAGGACTTACCGAAGTTAATGAAATGCTCGGTATTCCTATGCCGGTACACCTGCACGCCAACAACCTGGGTCACCCGGGATGTTATGAAACAACAAAGGAATCCCTTACCATTCCATCAAAAGTCAAACCCAATCAGGATATGGGAGTTGAATGGGCAGAAACCAAGATTGATCCTACAAAGGATAAATCCATCTACCTGACTCACTTGCAATTCAATGCCTTTGGCGGAACATCCTGGAGAGACTTTGAATCCGGTGTGAAGGATATTACAGATTATGTCAACAGTCAGGACCATGTGGTAATTGACAGTGGTAGTGTACCTTTCGGTGAGGCCACATGTATGACCGGAGACGGTCCGTCTATCCATGATGTCGCAGTTCTTACAGGCGGTAAATGGTCTAACTGTGATGTGGAACTTGAATGTGGTTCCGGTGTATGCCCTTTCACATATCTGAAGAGCAACCCCGTACACAGTGTCCAGTGGGCAATGGGACTTGAATCTCTGCTTCTGATCGATGATCCATGGAAGACCATCATGACAACCGATAATCCTAACGGTGGACCATTCACCAAATATCCGAATGTCATGACATGGTTGATGTCAGAGGCTTACAGGAATGAGACATTCAGCGAAGTACACAAGTGGGCAAATGACAGAAGTACACTCGGCGGTGTCAGCCGTGAACTGTCTCTCTATGACATTGCAACCATCACCCGTGCCACTCCTGCAAAGACCAATGGTATGGCACATAGGAAAGGCAGTCTTGCTGTAGGGGCAGATGGTGATGTGACCATCTATGATATCGATCCAACAAAACTGGACGTTACAGCCAACTACAATGACCTGATCACCAAATTCAGGTATGCCGATTATACCATCAAGGGTGGGGAAATCGCAGTCCATAACGGCGAGATAATGTCGATTCCTGAAAGAAGGACCTACTACAGTGACATAAAGGTTGATGCAAACGAGGAAAAGAAGATGCTTGAGGACGTGAAGGATTGGTTCAGGTACTACACCCTTGGTTTCGAGAACTATCCGACACCTGAGAAATACCTCGTCAATCCAACCCCCATCAATGTAAACATGGAGAAGTGATGTCATGACAGAGGTAGTACTTACACCAAACACTGAAATTGATATTAAGATCGAAGCCGATGTAATCAAGCCAGATGAGTTTGCAGGCAAGAGCAAGGAAGAAATTGAGCAGTTGATTGTCTGGCAGGGACCGGACCAACTACCTTTAAAGAACTTCTTTGATGTGAAAGGTCAGGGTGGAAGCTCTGCTGAAGAAACTTTCATTATGATCAAAGGTGATGTAGCCCGTGTGAAAATGATCGGAGCGGAAATGACCGCCGGCAAAATCACTATACAGGGTTCCACCAGCCTGAAAGTCGGAGCGGAAATGAAAGGCGGCGAAATTGTCGTGGAAGGGGATGCAGATTCCTGGGCAGGAACCGAAATGAAAGGTGGTTTGCTCCATATTAAGGGTAACACAATCGATCACCTGGGATGTGCCTACCGCGGCAGCTGGAACGGAATGAGTGGTGGACGCATCGTTGTTGACGGAAATGCCCAGAGCCAGATCGGCGGAGGATTAACAGGCGGTGAGATCATTGTTAATGGTAATGCCGAAAATTTCTGTGGTATACGCCAGTCCGGTGGTCTTATTGTCATCAGAGGAAATGCTATACGTGCAATTGGTGCCGAAATGAGCGGTGGGACCATTGTGGTCGAAGGTCATATTACCAATTTCACTCCCGGTATGCAGTATGAAGACGAGCAATATGATCTCTGTTTCGAAGACATCGAATGTGGCGGAGTATTCAAAAAATTCACAGGTGACTTTGCCATATCCAAAAAACCAAAAGGGGTCCTGTATGCTGGCAAAGAAGCAAACCTGGAGCTCTGAGGTGATATTATGAAAGCATTACTAAATACCGGAAGTACAATTTACGAAGGACAATTCGCCAAAGGTGGCGAAAAATATTCCGAAGGTTATATGAAGGAATGTGCCCTGTGCTGGATCTCCCCCTTGGATTTTGAAGAACTGGGATGTCCTGAAAAGGTGAAAGTAACCAGCATGGATGGTAAGCATACCGTAGCTGTATACACAAGATGCACTGACAGGGTGATGTGCGGTAACATATTCATGCCCCGTGCTATCTGGTCCAACGTGGTAATCGACCCGCACACCTTCTCCACAGGATCACCCCTCTATAAAGGCAGTCCTGTAGATATAGAGCCCACTGACGAGGAGGTTCTCACAGCCGAGGATATCGTATTGAAAGTATATGCAGGAGGTAAGTGAAATGTTCAAGAACATATTCTGTCCCGTCTGTGGTGCTTCATGTGATGATGTACAGGTTGAACTGAAAGATAACAGCATCACTGTCAAGAACGCATGTAAGATGGGGAATGCAAAGTTCCAGGAGGTCGTAAGCGACCACCGTATCAGGAAACCCATGGTAAAAAAGGACGGGGAATTCGTGGAAGTTAGCTGGGAGGAAGCCCTGACAAAGGCCGCAGAAATTCTCACTGCTTCAAGAAAACCCATGCTCTTTATGGGAAGTGAAACCTCCTGTGAAGCACAGGAAGTAGGCCTGCATATCGGTGAATATCTTGGTGGAACAGTAGACTCCAATGCGACAATCTGTCACGGCCCAACTGTAATGGGTATCCAGGAAGCAGGATGTGCCGCTGCTACAGCAGGTACCAAAAAGAACCGCAGTGATGTAAACATCTACTGGGGTACCAACCCGCTGGAATCCATGCCCAGGCATATGTCCAAGTATGGTATTTTCCCCAGAGGTTACTGGACAAAGAGAGGACGTTTCGACAGGAAAGTTATTACTGTGGATCCAAGAAGAACCCCTACAGCCGATGCTTCAGACCTTCATGTCCAGCTCAACCCCAACAGTGATTATGAATTGTTCAATGCTCTTTTGACAATCCTTAACGGGAAAGAGCCTCACCACTCCGTTGAAAAAATTACTGGTGTACCAATCTCCATCATGGAGGAAATGGTGGACATGATCCTCGATGCCAACTTTGCCAGTTTCTCTGTTGGTTTGGGTGTCAGTTCATCATACGGTAAACACCGCAACATCGAAATGGCACTTAACGTGATAAAAGAGCTGAACAACAATCACGGGACGAAAGCCTGTATAGGTGCTCTTCGTGGTCACTGCAATGTTGCAGGATTTAACATGGTTGCATCCTATCTCTACGGTTATCCCTTCGGTCTTGATTTCACACGCGGCTACCCCAGGTACAACCCAGGTGAGACCACCTGTGTGGATATTCTCAGGGAAAAGGACACGGATGCGGCAATGGTTGTAGGTGCCGACCTTATGGCACATACTCCGGCAGACTGTGCATCCTATCTTGCAGAAATTCCAATGGTATGCATAGACATTGCTCCAGGCCCAACACCAACTGCAGCGGATGTAATACTGCCCGGCGTAATTGATGCCATGGAATGTGATGGTACATTCTACAGGCTGGACAATGTGTCCGTTTACTTCAAGCCCTTCACAACCTCTCCTTTTGACTTCACAGAAAGCAATGAGGATACCCTCAAGCAGCTCTTTGCGAAGGTAAAGGAAATGAAGAGCTAAACATGAGTAAAGCAGACTGGCACTTCGATAATAAACCGGATACAGAGATTACGTGGAAAGAGGAGGAGCGGGATACTACCGCTCCTTACATTCCCATCCAGTGTATCGAAGTGAAAGGAGATGCTTCTCCAAAAAAAATCAATGTAGATGTTGTTATTGAGAAAATGTATGAGGTTTTCCTCAATGGCAACTTCATATCTTCTTTTTTGGCAAGCCCCCGACAACTTAAGGAAATGGCTGCCGGCCACCTCCTATGTGAAGGCCACATTGCAAACGTTAACCAGATAACTTCTATTGTAATAGATAAAAATAAGTTGTTCTGCAAAACAAAACCATCATCCTTAGATAAGACCACTCCTAACCCTGAAATGAGGGTTAAAAGCAATACCCTGTTCGATCTTATCGACCATATTTTTGAAAAGGGTAAAATCTGGAGGCGTACTGGCGGGGCACATTCTACTGTGATAGCCACCTCTGAAGGAGAAATCCTCACCTTTTGTGAAGATGTAAGCCGGGCATCAGCAGTTGATAAAGCAATTGGTAAAGCTGCACTGGAGGGTGTGAAACTTGATAACTGCATAATGGCAACTTCTGGCAGGTTATCAGTTACAATGGTAGGAAAAGGCGTTAATGCAAGCATTCCACTGATGGTGAGTAAAGCTGCACCAATGGACCAGGGAATCAGGCTTGCAAGGCAAAATAATATGACACTTGTGGGATTTGCACGCAGGCCCAATCTTTACATCTATTCCAATCCTGAGCGATTGATCTAATATTTACTGTACAAAGGATATCTTTGTGCCACAGTTTTTGTGAATCTGTTTTGTCCCGCCAGCCTGGCTAACTATTCTTAGCATTGTTGGCGTATCATCGATTCTTGTACCCATTACAGCAGTAAATCCCTGCTCAAAGAAAAGGTCCGGGTAAAGGGGCGTAGTAGGACCAAGCAGAATAGAGTTAGATGCCTGGCTTACTGATTCCATCAGAGGATCAAGGGAGTTGTTCAAAAGAGTGGTACCTGTGATTATAGCAACATCTGATGATGCTATTGTTTCTTTCAGCTCTTCCTCAGGTACAATGGTTATCCTTTCATCTTTAATTGGCCTTTTTTCCGCCACATAAAGGGTTGAGGCTTTTTTTAATATACCTGGAATCATGGGGGCAAAATGGCCCACCATTGCTACACTATCATTATTTTTTATAATATCCAATACACTGGTATCTGACGATTCGTAAGAAGAAATCTCATCCCCGGTCTTTTTGATGAAAGCATTGAGTGCACTGGTCGCCACTGTTCTTTTTAGGGAATTGGATGATTTACCCATCTCAAGAACCCGCGGCAAAGGGTTATTATGAATTTTACCTGCGGATGGAAGGGTCTCACAGTGGGTTGATTGAGGAATCTGAGTTGCAGCAACACCGCCGTGGATACCAATTCTGGCACCACTGTAAACCACTCCCAGAGATATTTCATCTACAATGCTTTCAGGAAAAGTATCAGCATTTTCTTTAGCAAGCCTGTCAATCAATCTGGTTAGTATATCATCCATCGGAACACCTTACATTCTTTCAATTCTGGTGGTCAGATCAAGAGGTTGAGCATAATAAGGTGCAGTGGAGACAATAATATCCACATAAGGAGCATATTGTGGAATCTCATCCGATTTAATACCACCCACAGCAATCTCAATTCCTGGATTTATTGTTTTAAGTTTGTTAACAATCATAGCCATCTCTTCGGGAGAATAATGATCAAGTAACAGGACATCGGCAATTTCAGCGTATTTGAGTGCTTCGTCATTATCACGTGGTTCTATTTCTATTTTTTTCACTGCCTTGAGATTCTCAAAAGAATCTGCTACATCCAGATGATTCTGTGTCACAAGAATGGAATCACTCAAAGAATTGCGGTGGTGTGTTCCTCCAGCTACCTTTACTGCCTTTAATTCATATTTTCTGAATCCAGGATGGGTTTTGCGACTTGTGGCAATCATTATATCTGGATTTTCTTTTCTTGCAGCTTCTACGAAATTGTGGGTCCGCGCTGCAATCGCACATACTATTGAAAGGAAAGTCTGGGAGATACGCCAGAGTTTGAACAACGTTCCGAGGTTTCCTTGTGCAGAGAATATTACAGCTCCTCCTTCAAAATATTCACCATTCTCAACTCTGTAGGTCACATCCAGTCCTTTCTTTTTGTAGAATTGTTCCAGATCATCGGCACATGCTCCAATTCCCTCATCCCGTGACAGAATGTTCAGGGTACCTTCACCATTTATCTGAAGCAATTCTGTGGTTTCATCCCCGTAAGGACAGTCCTCCTGCAAGTAATGTTCAAAATACTCTATCATACTAAACCAACCTTTAATTTACGCCAGTATTTCAAATCCTAAGTGTATAAAAATTCCTGGACATTCCTTATTTTGCCAGGCGCATAGAATAACACTTTCCGAATAGACAGAAAGGTTTGGAGACTACCGATAAATGATGCATGTAACGATTTTTAAGAGAAGTAACATCTATTCGGCCAGTGTTTTTTCCGACAGAGACAATCGGCTATTTCCTATGCGTTATGTACATGCTTACATATCAATAAAAAGTTATCGATTTAAAACCCGACAGTTTGATATTGGGACAAATTAATTTCAGAAATATGAACCTTTCAGAAATTGTAAGAAAATTGGAGGTAATTGCACCTCCTGAACTGGCAGAAGAATTTGATGAAGGCAGGATTGGATTGACGATGGACCTGAAAAATGAAGTTAATCGAATAGCTGTGGCTCTGGATCCTACCGAATACACACTTAACCGGGCAGCAGATATCGGAGCAGACCTGCTCATTACACACCATACTTTATTATTCCATTCGATTAATTCAATATCCTGCAACCTGGCAAAACACCTGAAGATCGCGCTGGATAACAATATTTCCCTCTATGCAATGCATACCAACTATGACCGTGCAGAAGGAGGAGTGAATGACATCCTTGCTGAAAAGCTGGGTCTTAAAAATATTGAGAAACTGGACATGGGATGTATAGGAGAAATGGATCCTGTCTCAAGGGATGTTTTCATCAACCATGTGTCCAGATCTCTGGACACCCCTCTACAGTATGTTGGCGAAAAAGAAATGATTGGAAAAGTGATGGTTTTTGGTGGAAGTGGCTTTAAAGGACCTTTCCTTGATATTGCGAATTCAATGGAGGTAGATGCCTATGTATCCTCTGAACTTAAACATGATGTAATACGCAATTTTGCGGATATGCTGCTGGTGGATGCCACCCATTATGCCACCGAAAATCCTGCAATGCAAGCCCTTGCAACCCGTTTGGAAAATGACCTGGGTATCGACACCGAATTTATTGACCACAATCCCCTGATACGCACTTGCTGAGGTGAGAATATAGATTCAGATGAAATATCGGATGAAGAACTGGAAGACATGCTTGCAGAATCATCCAGAAAAAGGGATCGCAAACACAGGGGGTTTGGTGGATACGAGCGCAATAAGATATACAGGGGTGCCGAGGTCAAAGAGAAAAAGGAAGACTGAATCAGGAATTTTCGATTACTTTCTTCCCGCGATCCATTGGTACAACATGAAGTTGTGCATCTTTAAATTCATTCTTCAAGGGCTCATCTTCTGCAATCCTGTCCAGAGTAACGGCTACAGCAGCCACTTCTGAATGAGGCTGGTTACCCACAGCAACATTCCAGTCAGCCAGTTCATAGACCTCAAAAGGGACTTTTTCCGCCCCGACAACGATCATGAGTTTTTCACATCCCTGCATAGACGCAACGGCATCTGGAAGATTGATACCATACATTGAAAGATGGCAAACCTTTCCGCCTTCTGATTTCCATTTTTTAATCTCGGTCTTCCATTTTACATCATTACGGATATAAAATTCTCCTCCCCAGCGTTGGCACATCTGGGTCACGCTCCGGGTAATAGAGGGATCGTTACTTGCAAGGAGTATCCCTTCAGCACCGAAAGCCCTTGCTGTAAGAGCCACGTGGGTTGTGATACGTTTATCTCTTTGAGGCCTGTGTCCCAGACGCAGTATTACAATTCTTTTCATGGGCAAAAATAGGAAAAAGGGTATTAAAGCGTAATGGCCGCTTTACACTTCCTTAAAGGATTGTACTCGTTCAAGTAGCATACCTTCAACCACTATAGGGGAATCTCTTTGGGCATTCTGCAGAGCTGTTTCCAGTTTATTTTTCTTTTCTGCATGAATGGTAAGAACGGGTTCACCTTTTTTGACCGGTTCTCCCTGTTTCTTATGAATCAGCACACCCGCTCCCTTATCATTGGGTGCACCGGCAAGCCGTGCAATCTGCACCACTCTCTTATTCTTGAATTCAAGTACATATCCATTTGCAGGTGCGGTTATCTCAGCTGTATGCTCACCAGCAGTAATATCTTTGTAAGTCACATCGGGATTGCCGCCCTGTACTTCTATTATTTCCCGGAATTTGGCAAGAGCTTTGCCATTTTTAAGGGTTTCCATGGCAAGTTCATTACCCTGGCCACGGGCAGCCACTCCCCCCATCTCAAGCAGCATTCCTGCAAGAACCATACTTTTTTCGATCAGACTGTTAGGTCCTTCGCCTGTTTCCAGCACCTTGAGAGCCTCTCGTACTTCAAGTGCCGGTCCCACAGTTCGACCAATCGGAGAAGCACCATAGGTAAGGGCACAATCCACATTCATTCCGAGGCGCTCACCCAGATTGATAAGATCACGAGCAAGTTTTCTACCTTCCTGCACGTTTACAATCTTGGTTCCGGGACCGGTGGGTATGTCAATAACCACATTCTCAGCACCAACAGCTCCCTTTTTAGCCATTATTGATGCTAAGAGCTGACAGTGTGGATCAATGGAGAGAGGGTATTCTACTTTGATAAGTTTGTCATCTGCAGGAGCTATGTTGGTTGAACCACCCCATACCAGAACACCTCCAACCTTTTCTGTCATTTCCTTTACCTGAGAAGCGGAAAATTCAACCGGTGCCAGAACTTCCATAAGATCGGATGTTCCCCCTGCACCTGTAATTGCACGGGAACTTGTTTTTGGTATTAATAATCCGTTAGCTGCTACAATTGGTACTACCAGAAGAGAAATCTTATTGCCCGGCACTCCTCCGATAGAATGCTTATCCATTATCGGGCCCTTCGCAAATTCAAGTTTTTCTCCTGTATCTATCATCGCCCGGGTAAGCCATTCGGTTTCGTTATCCGTCATATCATTTATATAAGTGGATGTCAGGAAAGCAGCTAGTTCGATCTCACTCAAGTTCTCTTCCACAATATCTTTGACAAGGCCATATATCTCTTCCTGAACAAGTTTTTCCCCATCCATATTTTTGCGGATCAATCGTGCAGATTTGGGTTTCTCTGCAGGTTCGACCTCTACAATTTCAGTCCATTCCCTCTGGAGCTTTTCTTTAACTTCGTGATACAGTCCGATCATTCCGGGAGATATCATATCTTCAGTAAAATCCACAATTGCTGTAACTGTAACATGCCCTGTTACACGAACCCGGTCTCCTTCATAAACACCCAGTTCTTTAGCATCTATGGAGTTAAGTATAATTTTGTATTTTCCGACTTTGATATCGATTGGCTGGACTTTAAGTTCCATTTTTACACCTTATATGAGTTTTGTACTATATTGCATTGATAACTTATTTAAGTTTTCAAGAGGATTTTGTTTAATCAAATTATAATATTCATGTATCTTAATTCAAAGGAAAATCTTAATGGAGTCGTATATCGAAAAAGCTATATAAACTTCTGCAGGAAAACAAATTTTAATATATAATAAATATAATATTTATTGGGTAATAACGTGGCCTCAAATTATACATTTGCACCGTGAGGGACAGGTGTCAGCAGGTTTAAAATACTCCTTATTGCTTGACCATCATAGCATGGGCCACTTTCACCTTCCTTATCTGAGAGCCTTTTCAAGATTTTCGTTTACCTTTTCCCTGATATTCCAGAAAAGGTCTTCTCCCTCAGTATCTATTCCCACAATCAGAGGGCCGAATTCATCCATTTCAAGTACCCATACTGCTTCTGGCATACCCAGATCAAGCCAGTGGACATCACAAACCTTTGTTATGGAATTGACAGCCAGTGCAGCACATCCTCCCGTATAGGCAAGATAGACACATTTTCCTTTCATTGAATCGGCGACATTGTCCATCCCGCCCTTTCCTATCAACATTCTCACATTGTGCTTTTCCAGAAGTTGGGGGGTCATTGCGGACATCCGTGCACTGGTGGTCGGACCGGCAGCCACAGGTACCCATATTCCAGATTGCTTTTCCTGCATAAGGGGACCGCAATGATAGATAGCGGCTCCTTCCAGATCAACGGGCATATTATCCAGAGGAGTTTCCAGGATACGTGTATGAGCCTCATCCCGGCCTGTGAAAACATTGCCTGATATGTAAACTACATCACCAATGCGCAGGGATTCTATGTCCTCGATGGAAAGAGGGGTTTTCAGATGATATTCCATTTGCCATCACCTCCAACAACAGCTGTAGCATGCCTGTTGGCCCAGCACTGGATATTGATAGCCAAGGGCAGGGAAGCGGTGTGGCAGTGAGCGGTCCTGATATGTACCGCCAGAGCCGTCGTATCGCCACCTGTTCCCATGGGACCAACTCCCAGGGAATTGACTTTTTTCAGCAGAGCATGTTCTTTTTCATCCATGTCATTTACCTGCTCCAGCAAAGCGCTCTTGGCAAGCAGGGCGGCTTTGTCAAATGACCCACCAACACCAATGCCAAGGATCACAGGCGGGCAGGGCTTTCCCCCGGCATCCCTGATAGTTTCAAGGACAAGCCGGTCGATTGAATGACCTTCTGTGGGATTAAGCATTTTCAGTATGCTCATATTTTCCGAGCCTGCTCCTTTGGGAACGGCTGTGATCCTCAGTTCTTCTGAGTCATTAAAATAATATTTTATATCCGGCAACCCATCTCCGGTATTGTCTGCACTATTAATGCGTGTCAGAGGATGTACGGCATTGGGCCTAAGAGGTACGGCAGATGTGGCTTTCCTGACCCCCTCAATAAGAGCTTGTTCAATATCTGGAAGGGGTGAGATTTTGCGGCCGATTTCCACAAAAAGGATGATAATTCCGGTATCCTGGCATATGGGCACAGAATGCCTGCGAGCAATCCCTGTATTTTTCAGTATTGCCTTTAAATGAGAGCGTGCGATCTCATTGCTCTCCCTCTGTTCAGCATTTTCCAGACAAGCAACCACATCATCCGGCAATTCAGTTTCTGCCCTTTGTATGGCTGAGATAGTTGCTTCCACAATATCTTCATGTTTAATTCCTGATTCCAAGAAAGATCACCTGTGAATATGAAATAATCAATTGATATCTGTAAATAAGCATGGTAATATATGTAGCAATTGATAAGTTACCTGAAAATAGATTGATTGGTGCGAGAGGGGGGATTCGAACCCACGAACTCCTACGAGAATGGATCTTGAGTCCATCGCCGTTGGCCGCTTGGCTACTCTCGCACACTTTTTATTGCAGATCTGGTTTGACATTTCTCTGCAACCAGAATATGCAACGTCTAAATAACACGATTTTTTATAAATCTATCGCAGGAAATTTGTAATTGAGACAACACCGACAACTTGCTAGCCATTCCAATAGGTGCACTAAAGAGTACATTTTTATTGCAATAAGTTCCAAATTCCATATATAGAGGTGGTTTCATGAAACATCCAATATTCCTTTTTTTTTTATCATTATAGTGCTTACAACAGGCTGCATTTCCAACACACCGCAGGAAACAGAAAGTGGTGTGCAGGACAATGAGACAGAAATACTGGAATATGAAGGTGGTCAACTTACACCTATTGAAGAGCAGCGCAACAATGGCATCAAGGGAACCCAGTATATTGATAGAGATACCTACACACTCAAAATCAGTGGGATGGTAAATGAAACTGAAAATATAAGTTATGAGCAGCTCGCCTCCTACCCGGCCGTTTCCAGGGTTGTACCGCTTGACTGTGTAGAAGGCTGGCGCTTTACAGCACTCTGTGGACCGGTGTACCGGTGGAAACCCTCCTGAAAGAAGCAGGATTCAGTGCAGGGGCGAATACTGTTATTTTCTATTCAAAAAACGGTTATTCTACATCCCTTTCCCTGGATTACCTGATTGATAACAATATTATCGTTGCCTACAAACTTAACAACGTCACTCTCCCCCAGGAAAGAGGTTTTCCCCTGCAACTTGTAGCAGAGGAAAATATGGTTACAAATGGGCCAAATGGATTACCGGGATCGAGGTGACGGACGATGATAATTATGAAGGATTCTGGGAAAGACGTGGCTACAATAATGATGCAGATGTGGATGGCCCAAGGTTTCAATAATCATGAATGAATGAATGAATTTCAGTAATTGGAAGAAGGCAGAGGTGTTGTAAAACAGGTGCAAACCATACAATTCGGGACTTTGTGTTTCTAAGCCCAAGTACCCCCGCCTTACTCTTCCAGAATTTACAATCAATCCTCTGTTGCATTTATACTTCTACAATATAATATACCGAGTATATAGAATAAATATATCACAGAACCACAGGTCAGAACCAATTGTACCTGACATATACTGATACTACCGGATAAGCTGCAATTTTCGTGAAATAAACTTTTTAAATATAAACCCTGTCTATTACTAACGATGGGAAAAAATGAGACTAACGATGAGCAAATCTGTGGCTCTCCTGATAAAAACAAAGAAATCGTACTGAAAGTCGCCAGAGAAGGCTGGAGTCCTGTTATGGTAGATAAGCACTGTACTGACGATTATCTGATGCATTATGGCGGAGAAAAACTGGATCGGGAAAATCTCAAGGAATTCATGGGTGCCATACATCATGCCCTTCCAGACCTTCATTTTGAAATAGAAGATATAATATCTGAAAATGATAAGGTTGTTACACGCTGGAAAGCAGAAGGAACCCATAAAAGAGCATTTCAGGGTGTATTTCCCACAAACCGCAAAGTTAGTTTTTCGGGCATAACCATAAGCAGGGTAAAGGGTGAAAAGATTGCCGAGGACTGGGAAGAAGTAGACCAGCTCAACTTCACTCAACAATTTGGCGTATATCCCGACAATATATGATTTATTGCATAGCAATCAACATTATCCTCTGCCCATTTGATTTTAATATAAAAAGATATTAATTGAACCATCTAATCATCACTGGCATAATCCTTCGGAGAATTCAAGTGGACACTACTAACCTCATATTGGCGATATTTTTAGTATACTGGGCTGCAGTTGCCTATCTTAATAAAAAGGGTGTACTGGAAAAGTACAACATATCCGCATACGGCCCCGTACTCATGATCAGAACTGTCAGGGGGCTGGCTCTTCTGGATAAACTTGCAAAACCCCGCCGTTACTGGAGAGTATTTGCAAATACCGGCATTGTGCTAATGTTCATAGGTATGTTTGCCATGCTTTTTATTGTCATTCTTTCAGATATCGCGCTTATTGCTTCCCTTACAGAAAATGCAATGCCTCAACCCAGTAAATTCAACGAGGCACGCAATGTGTTCCTGATTCCCGGTGTCAACGAATTTATCCCGCTTACCTGGGGCATCATTGCCCTGGTAGTAACACTTGTGGTTCATGAATTTGCCCATGCCATTCTTGCCAGGGTAGAAGATATCAGGGTAAAATCCATGGGAATACTTTTTGCCCTGGTGCCTATTGGAGGATTTGCTGAACCCGATGAGGAGCAACTTTTCGGTGAAGGGAAAGACGAATTTGGAAGTCCTGTAATAAATGAAAAAAAGGCCACCAGAAACCAGCGTGCACGCATCCTGGCCGCCGGAGTGATGTCCAATTTTGCAGTGGCCCTGATTGCTTTTGTCCTCTTTTTCGGACCTGTTTTGGGGGCTGTAGCTCCTATGAGCGACACAATGGTCGTGGATGTTACAGAAGACTCTGTAGCTGATATTGCAGGTATTGAAAAGGGAATGGTAATTACCGGCATCGATGACAGGGAAATACGTTATGCCAATGACGTTGTAGCCTATTTGAACAAAACAGAAACAGGTTCCACGGTCACCTTGAAAGCAGCCAAGGACCGAGAGATAAGAGAGTATGAACTGAAAGTAACCGGCAAGCAGGATACCGGAGATTTTGGGATATATATCAATGATATTGTAGATGGTTCACCTGCAGAAAGAAGTAACCTTGAAAAAGGGATGTTTTTACTATCCATCAATAATGTTACCACCCAAACCCCTGAAGAATTTGTCAATTTCATGAATACCACAACTGCCGGCCAGGAAGTGGAAATAGAGATAAAGACAACTGAGGGAGAAAGTAAAATATACACTCTGACACTGGGGCAACATCCTGATGGCACTTCCGAAAAAGGGTTTTTGGGAGTTTATTATGGCACAGATGGAGTAAAAAATATACCTGTAGGACTTTCGATCGGCGAGTATCCCGCCCATGACTATCTGGATATGCTCAAAGGCCTGCCTTCTATGCTTACAGGCGTAGCTGGCTGGGTCATTCTGTTAGGTTTGCCAATAATAGGATTTGCAGGAGAAGGATTCCCCGGGTTTAGTGGTACTCTTGCCCAGTTCTATGAACCTGTTGGATGGGGCGAACCTCTCGGTGTAGGAGTGTTCTGGATTGCCAACAGCCTTCTTTGGATTGGATGGCTGAACTTCTATGTAGGTCTATTCAACTGCCTTCCGGCTGTCCCACTGGACGGAGGGCATGTATTCAGGGATTACCTCCAGTCGTTCCTCAAACGGTTTACAGGGGATGAAATCAAGTCAACCACTCTTGCAGGAACCATAGCAGGCACATTTACAATCCTAATCATATTGTCCTTTGTCCTGATGATATTCGGACCTTACATAGTTCATGGTTTCTAAACACAGGATGGACGAAAATGAAATTACCGGCCATGTGGAGACGATCACTGTACCATTACCTGGGTATTTCCCTGGGAGTGGTAATCATATATACGATCATCTTCCTTTTGCTGGTAAATTACGAAGGACAAACGCAGTTTTATAATCCTGTAGATGCTCTATATTGGGTAATTTCAACTACCACTACCATACAATTGGGTGGCATAGTCATGGTATTTGGTATTTTGATTACTTTTGTCATCACACCGTGGTTTGAAAATGCCCATAGATGAACTTGAGGACCAGAAAGTCAATTTCATAAGCATTGAAGACGATGAAGAGATACTTCGAAACATTATTTAAAAAAACTACCATGCATATAAGGTAAAGGATAAGTAAGATATAATGGCTGTAGATCCCTTTCTTCTTGCACTCCTTATCCTGGGACTTTCCTCCATTTTTGCATTATTGGGAATTGGAGGAGCAGTAATATATGTACCCCTTTTTTACTGGATTGGTATCGACCTGAGAATAGCAATCCGCTTGCCCTTCTACTCAATGTGACCACAGCCGGTTCAGCTTCATTTACATACCTGAAAAAGAAAATGATAGATTTTCATACTGCAATTCCTTTCCTTATCTTTTCCGTAATCGGAGCACCGATTGGAACACATATTGGCATGAGAGTTTCTGAGGAAACAATTCTCTTTATTTTCAGTGTTGTAATCGTTCTTGTCGGATTAAGCATGCTCATTAATGGCAAAAAACAAGCATACATATCAGAACCAGCAACCCACAGGAGACTGTTTTTGGGGTCACTTGTGGGTATTGGGGTAGGGATATCTGCGGGAATGCTGGGTATCGGGGGCGGAACTTCGTGGTGCCTCTGCTTCTTAGTCTTGGATACGGGATAAGGGAGGCACCTGCCACGTCATCGCTAATTGTAATGATCTCTTCACTGTCCGGCCTGATCTCCCATCTCAACAATATAGAAATTTCTGGTACTACAATGATTCTATTTGCGACTGCCTCACTGGTTGGAAGCCAGTTTGGCTCCCGGATTATGTATACTTCAAAATGGAATNACCTGCCACGTCATCGCTAATTGTAATGATCTCTTCACTGTCCGGCCTGATCTCCCATCTCAACAATATAGAAATTTCTGGTACTACAATGATTCTATTTGCGACTGCCTCACTGGTTGGAAGCCAGTTTGGCTCCCGGATTATGTATACTTCAAAATGGAATCTTGAAACCCTTTCCAGAAAATATTTCAAAAAAATTTTTGGATTGATGCTTATAGTGGTTGCTGTATTGTTGCAATATCGTATCAGTTCTAAATGCCGCTATAGAAAAGTTTAATAGACGTTATCACTATGATAAGGCTGCTTCCTGCGGGCCCGTGGGGTAGCCAGGATATCCTGATGGGCTTCGATGTTACCTAGAAAGGTGCGAAGATACCCATTGACTCGTGTTCGAATCGCGGCGGGCCCGTTCTTTTTTAAATAGTAATTGAATATCAGTTAGTTATTCATCTAGGTTTATTTCAAAACCTACAACCGGTTGTCCAAGCCCGAAATTGAGTATGACTTGCGGATGAATTTCTCCCATCACACCTACTTTTATACCATTTACAAGAATATCTGCTCTCCTGCCTTCAATAAATGCAGGATCTTCTGATGCCTTGACTGAATAGGGAACATTGCGCTCCATCATCATTGAATCAACAATTTCTCTTATTTCCTCGAAATTTGCCAGTGCATGGATAGACGTAGCTGCCAGATGCAGTTTATTTGCACAATTTACTATTGCCTCACCGACCTCAAATATGCGCTGAGGCAGTTCATGATGCTGGTTCATGGAGAGAATTTCCAGCTGGTTGGGCAGGAGGGTCGTGCGTATCATTGTCTGGTCTTCACTGATAGGATGCATTACAGGTGTCACATCTTCTGTATGAGACCTCCTCATATTATCAAAATGCACCTTCTCACTGGTAAGAGTGAATGGCATTACTTCAGAATATCCCAGCCCCACCATTATCTCCCTGATATTATCCTGCATCAGGGAAAGGGGATGTGCCTCTCCGCTTGTGGAAGTAGATGGGAATATTGCCTCAATATTGTCAAAACCTACCGAAATTGCAATGTCTTCAATTATGTCATAATTATGCAGGATATCTGCCCTGTAGGGAGGAATTTCTATCTCCACTTCATTGGTGCCTGCAGGTGATGCTGCATAACGCATTCTTCTCAAATGGCCTGCTACTTCCTCTGATGTGAAGTCCATACCAACAAGGGATTTCACTTCATCCATTGAAATAATACGTTTTTCCGGCGAGAGATCAGGAGTGATTTTTGATTCCTCATCGGGATAATTAATCTTAACAGATTCAATCCTGCCTCCACGATCGGCTAGTGCAGACACAACAATGTTGAGGGCTGTATAAACTTCGCCACTCAGACCTGTTACATCTATGAAAAGATCGGTGGTATTTTTGTCCACCATAGTTAGTGTTCCGTTAATTATAGGCGGGAAGGAAAGCACCTGATCATCAGCATCAAGTATAAGGGGATATTTTGAATAGCCTTTAAGAAGATGGGCAAAACGTGTGCCCTTTGGATGTTTTTCGAGGATGTCTGCCAGGTTCATGGGTTCGGTGAAATCAAGAGGAATAAATTCCACTGATGGGTCAGCACCAATATACTTGAAAGGTGGTTTGAGTCCGGAGAGGTCATGAACCCCGATTGACACTTTCTTACGGTCTCTACCCAATCCCCAATGCAGGGATTCCTGCAGATCCATCAGGGATTTTATTGAGGATTCGGTGAATTTGACTCCGCGGACAATCGCACAAGCAAGCACAGGACGGATATTCTTTATATTGTCATCCAGAGATATTTCAACATCTGAATCGTTAATATCATATTTTACAGGCCCTCTTTCAATATCCATAAAACCCCGCATTGCTCTGGAAACACCTTCGACACTATATAGATCGGGACGGTCGGGGAAGAATTCGATATCAATGGATTTGTCTTCAATACGTTCGATATCTGCTCCGATCATGGGAACCCTATCTATTATTCTATCCCGGTCAGTACCTGTAAGTTTCTCAAGGTCTTCATAATCCAGTGTTATAATGGGCATGGGGATCTTCCGTAAAGTTGGTCTGTATGCTTGGAAAGTAATGGGTATCTAAGATTTAATGTTTTTCATGGATAGGCACAAGGAGAATATTATCCATAACTATAATAATGATTATAATATTATTACTGATATATATGTACGCTGCATTTAGGCCCATAATACCCATAAATAATAATTAATTTCCGGTGACAAAATGAGTGATGAAGATTCCGTAAAAAGGGGATTGGATTATTCAAGCAAGGGAGAACTTTCAAAGAACAATAAAAACTCATCCACTGGCAAGCAAGAAGAATCAGGAGTAATTGAACCAAAACTTTTCAAACCCGGCTCCTTCCATAAAAAAGAAAAATCTTCTCAAAAAGATACCTTGTTTGTTAAAGAAAAAAAAGGATGAAATTATTTTCACACCTTCCAAAGGTGAAAAAACCATACGTAGAGAAAATCCATCTGCAAATGAAAACAATGAAGAACAAAGAAAACTATTCGGCGGAGAATCAAATACTTCCAATTCTAAAGAGGATTTACCAAATATATTTTCTCCCCCTCCAGAAAGCGATAATACTGAAAAAAATATAAGAGAATTGCAGGAAAAAACAACTGAAACCGATGACTCTGAAGTTCTAAATAACAGCGCAATGGTGAAGACTTCCTTATCTCAAGATCCTACTGAAAATGATGAAACGGAAAATTTACTGGAGGATGAACCGGAGGAGGAAAATAAAGAATCAGGCGAAGAGGCTGATTCACAAACTAAAATAAAAAAAAGTTTCAAAAATATTAATTTCGTCCAGAAAATACGTAATCTCCTTGAAAGAGAAATAGAACCAATCGAACAGTATGACCCTGCTATCCATGGTCCCATTACATATTTTGAAGGGATAGCAAATTATGAAGAAATTGAGAGGTATTGGCTTGATGAGCCATTTTGTTTTGTCGTCATTCTTTATAATGAACCCCTCAATGATTATCTGTACCAGATAGTTGAACCAAAATTAGATGAATTTGAAGAAATCTTCCTTACAGAGATTAAAGATCGTTTGCGTGATGTTTTACTCGTGGAAAATATTGACAGGCTGGCGGATAAAGAAAAGATACTGGAAGAAAAAATACTGATCATCCTTAAGGATTATGCTATTAAATTTACCCCCCTTATGTTGGGAAAAATCATTTATTATATAAAAAGGGATTTTGTCAGACTGGGAAAAATAGATCCACTGATGTATGACGATGGAATAGAAGACATATCAGGTAACGGGCATGATAAGCCTGTTTTTCTCTACCACAAAAAGTATACCAATATTTCCACTAATATCTATTTTGATGAAGATGAACTCAATTCTTTTATAATCCAGCTTGCTCAAAAAAGTGGTAAACATATATCTGTAGCCGAGCCAATGATAGATGCCACAATACCTGATGGATCCCGTATCCAGATGACTCTGGGTACAACTGTAACCACTCACGGCAGTACCTTCACCATCCGTAAATTCAGTGAAACTCCTATTACACCAATTGACCTTCTTGAGTGGGGCACCTTTTCTTCGGCAGGAATGGCGTACCTGTGGCTGTGTATTGAAAATAATAAGAGCCTTATATATGCAGGAGGCACGGCTTCAGGTAAGACTTCATCATTGAATGCAGTCTCCCTATTCATTCCTGAGAAGGCAAAAATCATTTCCCTTGAGGATACAAGGGAACTTAAATTGCCGCATATTAATTGGATACCGGGAGTTACCAGGGATTCATTTACAGCAGACGAAAGGGGAGCTGTTGATATGTACGACCTGTTGAAGGCGGCTTTGAGACAGAGACCCGAGTACCTGCTGGTAGGTGAGGTGAGGGGCAAAGAAGCACTGACGTTGTTCCAGGCAATGTCTACAGGCCACACCACATTTTCCACGATGCATGCTGATTCTGTGTCATCGGCAATTCACAGGCTGGAGAATCCTCCTATAAGTGTACCCAGGAATATGATTCAGGCCCTTGACATAATGAGTATTCAGGCACAGACATTTTCAGCAGGCAAACGTGTCAGGAGGAACCTGAAACTTGTGGAGATCACCGATATAGATCCAAATACCCGCAATATTCGAACCAACGACATATTTACGTGGGATTCATCTACTGATTCCTTCAGACATACGGGTAAATCCAAGGTATTGAACGATATAAAGCTACAAAGGGGCTGGAAAGAAGAAGATATAAAGCGAGAACTGCAAACCCGGCAAAATATACTTGAATATATGTTGGACAATGGTATCCGGGATTTCAAAGAGATTGCTGCCATCATTAAAGAGTACCAGGCAACACCTGAAAAGACCCTTGCCAGGTTTGGAATGGATAAATGAAAAATGGTGGGATAAACTTGGATGGAGCACAAACTGGAGAAAATGACGCCACAGTTGAGCCTAATGCAACCGAGGAATCTACCGATCCTGTCAATAAAGCATCCCTCCCGCCTCAAACCAATAAAATATCGTTCAAACAAAAAATAATAAACTCTTCCAAACATCTGAAAACACGTTTCAAGTTAAATGGAACAAGCAATTCAGAGAATGGTTATGGCCTAATACTTTTTGATCTTGCTAAAAAAATTCCTTTTGCCCTTCTGGGAGAGAAAGTTAAGGAAAAGGGGGACAGGTATTCAAACCTCCAACTCCAGCTCAAACAGGCACGAATTCCTGTGTCTTATGAGATGTATGTATCAGCAGGGATATTTTATTCTGTTGTTGCCGGGTTTTTGGGATCTTTGCTGGGACTTTTATTTGCTTATCTTATTTTCACGATCATAGGATTACCCGATCAGCTCACCGGCATCCAGGTCAATTCATCGTTTGCATGGTTGCTGGCCTACAGGGATATTATAATAGGCTTTTTTATTGTAGTTTTCCTGACACTTGTACTGGGAGGTATAACTTATGTTCTTTTCATGTTGTATCCTGCATTCCAGGCTGGCGAGAGGAAAAATAATATAGATCAACAACTCCCCTATGCAGTAACTTTTATGTACGCATTAACAAGAGGGGGGATGAATATCCTGGATGTATTCAAATCCCTTGCAAAAGCGGAAGATACCTATGGGGAAGTGGCTGTCGAAGTCGATACCATTGTGAAGGATATGGAATATTTCGGCCACGACATCAGAACCGCACTGACAAATATATCCAGCACTACCCCTTCAGACAGGTTTCAGGATTTGATATACAATCTTGTTACAATAATAGATAGTGGAGGAGATATTGCAAAATATTTCCAGGATAAATCAGACCAGTATTTGCAGAAAAGTATGGTGGACCAGAAAGGTTTCCTGGAAACACTGGCATTGCTTTCTGAATCATATGTAACCGCATTTGTGGCCGGCCCACTGTTCATAATAATTATGGGAGTTATGATGATAATAATGGGCTCCGGCTCAAAATCAATGGTATATGCAATCATATATGCTGTCCTACCCATCGGTTCCCTCATGTTTGTTGTTATGATCAGCATAATAACACCTGGCGAACTAGGGGAACCAAAGTTACTCAAGACCAATGATACATATGATCATGGAATCCCCGAAGTACCTCTACACCTCCAGCCGGTTTATGACGAAAACGGGGAAGTTATAGAAGAAAATGAAGACAAAGTACAAAAACGCGGATATTTTGAAAGTTTCATCAAATCAAAGAAAGGGCTCCAATATAAGGAATATATAAGGAATCCTTTAAAGCCAATGCTTGAAAAGCCCGAATATACACTGTTTATAACTGGCCCCATTGGTGCATGCATAATAATAATTCCTCTCCTGCTCAATATGAATGATGGTGGATTACCCTCCGGGATAATTGATTTTATTGACGATTATCTTGTATTTGGATTTTTTGCAACAGTTGTACCCCTGACAATATTCTATGAAAAGAAAAACCGGCGCAAGAAGAAACTGGAACAAAATATTCCTGACCTTTTGAAAAAACTGGCCAGTACTAACGAGACGGGGATGACCTTACATGATTCAATAAAGCTCATGTCAAGAAAGGAGACTGATACTCTCAGTAAGGAAATAAAAAAGGTATGGATGGATATTTCCTGGGGAGTAAACATAAATGACAGTCTTATCAGGTTTGCAAACGACTGAGGACTCAGGTTGTGGCAAGGTCATTTACCCTTATTACCAAGGCCAATGAGTCCAGTGGAGATATAGGCCAGGTATTACTTGTAGCATCCCGTGATGCATCATCTGAACAGGATATGAAACGGGAACGTTCAATGAGTATGATGATTTATATAGTAATTATCTACATTGCTTTTCTTGTTTTTGTGGGTGTGATCTATGTAATATCCACCACATTCCTGACAGAAATGGCATCTGCAGGTGCGAAAATGGCTGCTTCGGGAACACAGGGAAGTTTCCTTTCAAGTTTTAACCTGGATGAGTATACAAGATTGTTCAAACATGCCTGTCTGATACAGGGACTGAGTTCCGGCCTGATGGCAGGAGCAATGGGTGAAGGAAAAGTCCTTGCCGGATTGAAACATTCAATCGTAATGATGACAATTGCTTATGTTATCTTTACCTTATTTATCTGAAGATGAGGACAACTATGAAAATTGCAGGAATCGATGAAGCTGGCAAAGGACCGGTAATCGGACCAATGTGTGTTGCCGGCGTTATTATGGATGAATCAAACATAAATGCCCTGAAGAATCTGGGTGTGGCTGACTCAAAAAAACTGTCTCCCAAAAAAAGGGAAAATCTCGCCCGCCAGATACGTAAATATGCAGATGGGATATTTATTCAGGAAATAGAAGCCTGCCAGATAGATGAGCTACGCAACATAATGAGCATGAATGATATCATGATAAGAGGGTTTTCTAGTGTCATCGAAAACCTGAAACCCGATCTGGCATATGTAGATGCTGCGGATGTAAACGCAGAAAGGTTCGGCAAGAGACTTCTTGCTGCATATGAAAAGAAACATGAAGGAGAAAAAAAGCCGGAAATCGTATCCGAGCATCGTGCCGATGATATATACCCGATAGTATCTGCAGCATCCATTATTGCAAAAGTCAGAAGAGACGAGCTTATAGGAAATATCAAAACATCTATCAATGAAGATTTTGGAAGCGGTTATCCATCAGACCCCAAAACCAAAAAATTCCTTCAGGAGTGGATGGATAAAAATGGGAATTTACCCGATTTTGTCAGGCATTCCTGGAAAACCGCTGCAAAACTAAAAGGAAGCAGATGATTATTTCCGGCCAGATTCAATCATCGACTTAAACATCAAAAGACCATCATCAGAACCTATAATTGTCTCCGATGCTCGTTCGGGATGGGGCATCATACCCAGTACATTGCCGGTTTTATTTGTGATGCCTGCAATGTTATTACGTGAACCGTTTGGGTTGACAGCTTCGGTAGGCTTGCCGTTTTCATCTACATATCTGAATACAACCTGATTGTTCTCCTCCAGCTGCTGCAGGGATGCATCATCATGGTAGAATTTGCCATCCTTATGGGCAATCGGGATGCGGATTATCTGACCCTCGTCATACATTGAAGTAAAGGGCGTATTCGTATTTTCCACCCTCAGGTACGACCATTCACATTTGAACTTGGGATAACTGTTTGTTGTAAGGGCTCCATCCAGCAGACCTGATTCAGTAAGTATCTGGAAACCATTACATATTCCCATCACTGGTTTGCCATCGTCAGCCAGTTTTCTCACAGCATCCATAATAGGCGTCCTTGAAGCAATAGCACCTGATCTCAGATAGTCACCATATGAAAAGCCACCCGGGATTACAGCGGCCTCATATTCATCGAGTTTTTCCTCTTTATACCAGACAAGTTCGGCATCAATTCCAAGTACATCCTGCAAGACATGCAGGACATCATTATCACAATTGCTTCCACCGAACTGTATGATGGCAACAGTCATTCTATTTCCCTCAGGTCAATCGAGTAATCATGAATTATAGGATTTGCAATCAATTTCTGGCACATTTGGTCAACAAGGTCACGGGCATTTTCTTCAGATTCTGCTTTAAGTTCAATGACATACCTTTTGGTGCTTTTAACACTCTCTGTATTATAGCCCAGGTGTCCCAGAGCACGCTTGATGGTAGTTCCTTCAGGGTCCAGCATACCGGCTTTTAGATTGATAGTGACTTCTGCCTCATATAGCATAATAATCCTCAGCTATGATTGTAATGTAATCCAACCTAGACATAAATGATTTGTTATATAATCTCTTCTATAGGCGCTGTTTTGCCCCCATTACCCGCTGTATAAAAGTAATATGGGTCAGGATTGCAATAAGTGCAAGTGCCTGCAGAAGGAAACCTGTAAGTGCGCCGATGATCAGAATTATAATTCTTTCTGACCTTTCTGCCACCCCTATATCAAGTTTGGATGCACCTGCCGCTTCAGCACGGGCGCGTGTGTAACTGACAAGATATGAACCGATCATTGCAAACATACACCAAATCCACCCTTCTATAAAAAATCCGCTCCCCTGGATTGTGTTGTTTACAAAACCATAAATCAAGCCTGCAAAAACAATAGCATCTGCATAACGATCACATACCGAATCAAGTACCCCTCCAAAAGCCGATGTTGTACCACTGACACGTGCAACGGCCCCGTCCAAAACATCAAGTACCCCTCCTAGAATTAAAAAAAGGGCACCATATAAAAGATCGCCTTTTGCGAATTCAAAAGCTGCCAGAAAACTTACAAAAAGCCCAAGATATGTGATGGTATCGGGGGAAAGGGGGATTCTGGATGCAAATGGCAATACAGAATGACGTATGGAGTTTTTTAAATTACCAAGTATTTCCATCCCTCTTCATAAATTGGTAGTATGATCGTAGAGATATTGGGACTTCACATATATAAAATTAAACACAAATAATGGGTCCTTAGTAATTGGATGTTTGTTTTTTTGCTGATTAAGCAGGGATATTGCTTTTTTCAGGTAATTTTTTGCTTCTTCACATTCAGGATCAAGATTTAATACATGAGAAAAACATCGTGTTGCTTCATCATATGCCCCTTTTAAGAAATGTGATACACCCCTACAGTTCCACAAAATAGTTTTCTTTTCAGCAGAATCATTTTCCCTGACGTTTATATGTTCATAACAAATAAGGGCTTCATCATATTTCTCCATAGTACACAACATCATGCCTTTATTCAGCCATGCATTATCATAATCTGGATCAATCTTGGTGGACATGTCAAAGCATTCAATCGCTTTTTCTGGCTATTTCAACTAGGAATAGACTATGCCTCTATTGTACCAGATATCAGGATTATTCCCATTAAGTTCAAGAGCATTATCAAAACAACGGATGGCTTCCTGATATTCTGTCAGGTCACTGTGAGCTATACCTTTATTCGTCCATACAAGAGCAATCGCTTCGTTATCCCAGATCAGAGAATCTTTTTCCACTTCGAGAACGCGTGAGTAGCAACGAATCTTGTCTTCAGGATATTCGGCATGAAAACCAAGCTGAAACCATTTTTCTGCCGCCATTCCTTCCATTTATAGTATGCTCCTGACCACGCCATATATAAAGTATAAGTACAAATATAAGGTTATTCGAAGTATAAAATACTTATTATCTATTACATATAATCATCCAAAAAGGACATTACGAAAGTTCAACTTTATAAAATATACAACCACAATCCTTGTAGAACCATACCCAATGCAGTCTATTATCATACCTTTCTGAGATATTGACGTGATATGACTGGCAAATTTATATTCTGCGCCTTTCTTGCAGTAGATTGCAGGTAAATAGAAAACTATAAATTTTTGCTCCATTATATAGAGCAAAAATGAAATTATGAATAGACTTTCAATCACTGATTCGACTTTATAGGGGGAGAGAATCAGGATCATAAAAATATATTCATAGTACAAAACATCATCCATAAACGGGGGTATTAAATGGATTTTCATCAGGAGGATATTACTACAATACATGATTTTTGCATTGATGTCAATAAACTTGAAGATAAAATCAAGCAACTTGAACAAAAACGACCTGCTTGCCTGATCATCCCTATATTATATGAAGAAGTCGAAAACCGTCCCCTCCAGCAAATTGTGGAAGCATTAAACAAATGCGACTGTGTTAAACAGATAATTATTCCGATGGCAGCTGATAATAAAGAACAATATGTAAAAGCTGCACAATTTTTCAGCCAGTTAAAAACCGACCATATGCTCATATGGTGTAATGGCAAAAGAATCCAAAAAATCATTGATGAGATGAAAGAGATTGATCTTGACCTTACAGGGTTCAGGGGTAAAGGCATGGATGTCTGGTTGGGACTGGGTGTTGCCAGCCTGAATTCCTATGCAATTGCTCTGCATGATGCGGATATTGTCAATTACACATCTGCCATTCCGTTAAAGCTTCTTTACCCCATAGTCAGTCGCGATCTGAATTTCTTTTTCAACAAAGGTTATTATGCAAGGGTAAACCTGGACAAAAAAACTATGCATGGACGTGTTTACCGTCTTTTTGTCCAGCCCCTGATGGATACCCTGCACAAAGAACTGCGATGTGACTCAGAGATTCTGGACTATTTCAGGGCTTTCCGCTACACCCTCTCCGGCGAATTTGCAATGACAAGCGATCTTGCACTTAACATAAGAATTCCGTCAGATTGGGGACTTGAAGTCGGATTGCTTGCAGAAGTCTATCGCAATGCCACTTTCAAGAGAGTATGCCAGACAGACCTTGGATTTTATGATCATAAACACAAAAAATTAGGTAAAAGATCGCACGGAAGGGCTCTGCAAGATGACGGGTGATATTTTCACGACATTTCTGCGTATAGTAACCGAATCATCAAGTACTCCTATATCCCATTCACTGTTGCATAGCATACAGGTAAAATATAAGCGAAGAGGACAGGACCTTATAAGAAAATATTATACTGATGCTCTTATCAATGACCTCAACTTTAGTCGGCATGAAGAAGAAACCTATGTGGACATGTTCTCAAAGGTTATCATGAAGGCAGGGGACGAGTATCTTGATACAGCCGATGATGTACTGTTGCCTGACTGGACAAGGGTCCTTTCCGCAATCCCTGATCTCAGGGAACAGATATGTTATGCAGCACGCGAGGATGCCAGGGAATTCAATGGCATTGCCGAAAAAAAGGGTTAAGAATGATCATTTTACGTAATGGGGATTGTAATAGTAAAAGTACTGCCAACCCCGACTTCACTCTTTAAAGTGATATCCCCGCCATGCATTTCTACATATTTTTTCACAAGGGCAAGTCCCAGGCCAGTTCCTCCAAACTTACGAGTTGAAGAAAAATCTGCTTGCGTGAACGGGTCAAAAATTTCCTCATATTTTTCTTCCGGAATACCGATACCCGTATCAGAAACATCTATTTGTACTTTATTATCAACAACTTTGGAAGTGACTTCTACTTCACCCTTTTGCGGTGTGAATTTTATTGCATTGCTCAGCAGATTATACATGATCTCTTTGAACTTCATCCTGTCTATCTGCATTTCAAGATTCTCAGGCTCAAGAGAGTGTTTCATTTCAATGGACTTCTTTTTTGCCATCGACTGTACCAGTACAATAGTATCCTCGATCGTATCTGGAACATTGAGGACTTCAGGATTATAATCCATATTGCCAGATTCCACTTTTGAAATATCAAGGATATTATTAACCAGTTCCAGAAGATGTTGTCCTCCTTTGAGAACATTAAATATGTATTTGGATTGCCTTTCATTAAGGTCACCAAATTTTCATCTGAAAGTACCTGTGAAAAACCGATAATTGAATTAAGAGGGGTGCGGAGTTCGTGGCTCATGTTTGCGAGGAATTCGGATTTGGTCTTGCTTGCTTCTTCAGCCACAAGTTTACTCTCCAAAAGGGCATTTTCTAATTTTTTGCGATCAGTAATATCTCTTACAAATCCTAGGAACCGAGTATCTGAAAGTTTCACTGCATTTACATTCCAGATACGCCTGTTACCATCTTTTTTTACAAAATGGACATCCTCATTGGTATATCCTGTTCTGTTTACTGATTCAAAGGACTTGATTGCTTTTTCCCGATCATCAGGAGATATGAGATCGATAAGGTTTTTTGATAAAAGTTCTTCCCGGGAATAACCCGTAATATCACAGGCTGCTTGATTGACTTCAGCATAATTTCCATTCTCATCAGCAACAAAAACCCCAGTCGGAGCATTGTCAATGTAACTTCTGAATTTGGCTTCACTTTCACGCAATTTGTATTCTTTATCTTTCATTTCAGTAATATCAATAGCTGTGGCAGATAAAAATAGAGGATTATTTTGTTCATCTTCTATAACTATACCAGTCATCAACATTGGAAAAGTTGTGCCATTTCTGTGAGTATGCCAGACTTCAACATTGGTATAGTAGCCATCTTCCAATAATGATTTATTAATACTGCTTACATCTGTCATCTGTTCTTCATTATGAAAAATAGACAAATTTTGCCCGATTAGTTCTTCAGGTTCAAACCCATGAATTTTTGCAAAACAATCGTTTATATACTTGAAATTTCCATCAAAATCAGTAATTACATTTCCATAATTTGCTTTATCAAAAATGGTTTTGAACAACTTTATTTTTTGTTCATGTTTTTTCTGTGCAGTAATATCCTGAATAATACCTGTGACAGTATTTTTTTGTGAGTCATACTCTGCAACAGAATGTATGTCTCTAATGCAACCATCGTTTGGCCGTTGAATCTTGAACTCACGTCGTAATTACTTTCTCCACTCACAAGTTTATTCAGAGCCCCGTCCAGCATCGGTCTGTATTCAGAAAGAGGTATTTTTTGAACTTCTTTGATGGTATATACTTTAGCGATATCAAGTCCATATATTTTGTAAGCCTCTTCAGAAAGGGGTATTTTACCAGTACTGAAGTTGAATTGCCAGCTCCCCATATTACCGATGGATTGTGCCTGTTTTAACTGGTTTTGTGTTTCCTTTGAAGATAATTCTGCTTCTTTCCTCTCGGTGATATTTATATGCTGTAAAAAAACATTCGTAGGATAGGTCTTTGAAAGCAGCGTGACTTTCAGCAAAAACCAGCGTTTTTCATCAGGACTGTGGCATGGATACTCAATTTTATAGATGGATTTATTTCCCTGTATTACATCCCTTATTCCTTTAGATACAACAGGTGCTTCATCCGAATTATCGCCAGTCGCTTCATCGCATATCTGCAGATAATTGGTTCCTTCACTGCATTCTGCAGGATCCAAATTATTTTCCTGAGCGAAGTTTTTCCAGCTTGGATTCGTGTAAACAATCATGCCGTCCAGTGAAAGGATAGCAATGTTGTCTTCCCATAAATCGAATAAATCAGTGCTGACATTGGTTTCAATGTAATTGGTATTATCAGAAAACATTTAATAGGCAAATGTATGTTCTTTCTAATATAAAAATTCCAATGTATCATTTATGCTGGTTGTTTTCATTGTGCACAAATAATATTTACCCTTGTTTTTTATTTTTACCTAAAAGTCAGATTTAAATAACAAATACAGCGCATATCATTACCATGATATCCCAGAAAGTAGCAGACATACCACCTTTTTACGTTATGGAGGTACTGGAGAGGGCCCAGCAGCTCGAAGCAGAGGGTAAAAGTATTATTCATCTGGAGATTGGAGAACCGGATTTCCCCACTGCTCCCCATATATGTGAAGCTGCCCACAATGCCCTGGATGGCTGCAATACAACTTACACACATAGTCAGGGGATTCCCGAACTAAGAGAGGCAATCACTGAAGATTACAACACACGTTTTAACCTTGATATCGACCCTTCACAGGTAGTAGTCACTTCAGGCACCAGCCCGGCCCTTATGTTGAGTTTCATGGCGCTTGTTGATGAAGGGATGAAGGTAGCGATGTCAAATCCTCATTATGCATGTTATCCCAATTTCGTCAAAGCCATTGGAGGCAAAGCAGTCCTGGTTCCTACAAAAGAGGAAGAAGGCTATTGCCTGAATTCTGATAACCTTTCTACAAATATTGATGCTAATACAGCTGCTATTCTTATGAATAGCCCCTCCAACCCCGCAGGTTGCCTGATGCCTGCAAAAGAGATGCAGGCAATTGCTGATATGGCAGGTGACATTCCTATAATATCCGATGAGATTTATCAGGGTCTTGTTTATGGAGATGCCAAGGATCACAGCATACTGGAATACACGGATAATGCAATCGTACTCAATGGTTTTTCCAAGAAGTACTGTATGACCGGCTGGAGACTGGGGTACATGATCATGCCCCCTAACATGGTCCGGTTGATCCAGAAGATGCAGCAGAATTTTTTCATATGTGCCAATAATTTTGTCCAGCACGCCGGTGTGGCAGCCCTTACCGGCCCACAGGATCATGTGAAATCAATGGTTGAGACCTATGACAAACGTCGTGTTTACATGCTGGAAAAACTCAAAAGTATCGGGTTTGGCGTTAAATACACCCCCAATAGTGCCTTCTATATTCTGGCTGATGCAAGTAAGTTTACCGGGAATGCACTTGAATTCAGCAGGCAGATTCTGGAAGAAACCGGAGTGGCCATCACACCTGGAATCGACTTTGGATCCGGTGGAGAAGGCCATGTGAGATTCTCGTATGCCAACAGTTTAGGAAATATAGAAAAAGGAATGGAAAGACTTGATGCTTTCCTTAACGGGTAATTTTGCTTTTCTGACGTTTACGCAGCATCTTTTCGGTTTCGATCACAAAGAACACAGAACTGGCGATTATTACTATAATTACCCAGTCAACCAACCTTAAAGGTGTTGTGTCAAGGACACTATTAATCAACGGGTTATAGGTTATCAACAACTGTAGCAGAATGATCACAACCACCCCGACCAACATTGCCATATTGGAAAATAGCCGGCCAAATACATTTTCATAAATGGATTTTGAACTGAAAAGGTAGAAGATCTCAAAGAATACGATGGTATTCAACGCAATAGTCTGTGCTGTAGCTACTGTGGTTTTCTGGTCATTGATTTCAAAGAAGAACAACAAGAATGTTGCTGTTACCATCAGCAAGGCAACTAGAACGATTCTTTGCTTGATAACCGGCAGTAAAAGAGGCTCATCTGGCGGACGTGGATGTCTTCTCAACAACAGGGATTCTTTCGGTTCAAAGACAATCGGTACACCCAAACCGATTGCTGTTACAGTATTAATCCACAATATATGTAGAGGCAATAGAGGAGGATTGGTAATTCCCAGTAGCACCGCACCCATTACAGCAAGTCCCTCGGCGGCATTGGTGGGCAGTGTCCATAAAATAACTTTTTGGATTTTGTCATAAACGTCCCTGCCTTCCTCCACAGCATTTACAATGGAAGCAAAATTATCATCTGCAAGCACCATGTCAGAGGCTTCCTTGGCAACCTCAGTACCGGATTTGCCCATTGCAACCCCTATATCTGCCCTTTTGAGGGCTGGTGCATCATTTATTCCGTCACCTGTGACGGCCACAACCTCTCCCTGCTCCTGCAGCAATCTGACAATACGGGATTTGTCTTCCGGGGAGGTACGGGCAAAAACAGATACATGTTTTAATTTTTCATGCAGGTGCTCATCCGACATGCTGTCAAGTTCTGAACCTGTAAGTACACCTTCTGTGGATATCCCTAGTTGGTTTGCTATACTGTGACCTGTGAGTCCATGATCCCCCGTAATCATGATCACACGGATACCGGCTGTCTTGCATTTTTTAATAGCTTCCCTGACCTCTTCCCGGGGAGGATCACGCATTCCCTGCAGTCCCAGGAAAACAAGGTCATCAATGTCCTCTTCCTCCACTTCTTTCCTGTCAGATTTCACTTCCCGGTATGCCATGGCAATAACCCGCAGGCCTTCTGATGCCATGTTTGAAGCAGCTTCAAGTATTTCGGTCGGATCAAAAACCTCATTATCCCCATACTTTGCGGAGCACATCCTGATTATTGTTTCAGGCGAACCTTTTACAAAAATTATATTGGTATTTCCATCCTTTTCATGGAGGGTGGCCATAAATCGTTTTTCGGATTCAAAGGGCAGTGAATCAATACGGGGCATATGGAAAGACGATGCTTTCAAAGCGGATACCAACAGTGCCCCTTCTGTGGGATCACCAACCACACCTCCTTTTTCACGCAGATACGCATCGTTACACAGGGAACCTGCTTTAAGAGTCTCCATCAGGGAACCATAATCATAAGGGGAAATTTGCACGCCTTCACTGGCAAAATCCCCTTTGGGAGAATAACCTTCACCTGTAACCTCAAACCAGCCTTCAGAAGTATATATGGTTGTTACGGTCATTTGATTCATTGTCAGGGTGCCTGTCTTATCGGAGCATATGACAGTGGCTGATCCCAGTGTTTCCACAGAAGGCAGGTTTCTTATGATAGCATTTTTTGAGGCCATGGATTTTACCCCAATGGCCAGTGATATGGTGATAAGAGCTGGCAAACCTTCAGGAATGGCCGCAACTGCAAGACTCACTGAAGCCAGGAAGATTTCCAGGTTCTCAAAGCCCTGCAGGCGTCCAATAATAAATGTCAGGACTGAAACAAAAAGGATGACAACAAAAAGTAATTTACCCAAATGATTTATGGTGCGTATCAGGGGAGTGGAAAGACTTTCCGATTCCTTGATAAGTTCTGAGATCTTGCCAATCTCAGTCCGAGGACCGGTTGCCACCACCACACCAGATCCAACACCCTGCGTTACAAGAGTGGCAGCGAATGCCATATTTTTCTGGTCTGCAAGTGGTACGTCCTCACCGAAAATGGCTGTGGTTTTCTTTTCAACAGCCATGGATTCACCGGTAAGAGCTGATTCATCGATACGCAGGTTCTTGGTCTGGAAAAGCCTTACATCGGCAGGCACCCTTGCACCGGCATCAAAGAGCACCACATCCCCTGCTACCAGTTCTCGACTGGGGATGACTTTACGCTGTCCGTTGCGCAGTACAGTAGCTTCTGGACGCATCATCCTGGCAAGGGATTCCAGAGCGTTTTCAGCCTTTTTTTCCTGCACAAAACCAATTATTGCATTGGCCAGGACCACTCCACCAATTACAGCAGTATCCACATATTCCTTTAAGAAGAACGTGACTATTGCAGCAGCGATTAACACATAGATCAATGGGCTTGCAAATTGCCTGGCAAAAAGATACAGTGGACCATGTTTCTTTTTCACCTCTACTTCATTGTACCCATAAGTAGATAATCGAAAAGACGCTTCATCTTCGCTTAAACCTTCCTTATTGCTTTCAAGAAGAGAAAAGGTCTCCTCTGCATTAGCACGGTACCACTTGACCTCCCCACTCATAAAAAAAGAATGGAATTATGGAGTTAAAGATTTTGTGATTGGATTACAGCCATCAGGAATCTCCATCTGAATAACAGGTGTAACATTGAGACCTGTACCAATATGTATATAAATAACTGAAATTATGCACCACGGTGAAATAGAATAGGGCAAATATAATCAAACAGGGTGTCAAGATGGCTGAAAGACAAGTTGAAAGTGTGCTTATTGAAATTCCAAAGGGAAGTCGAAATAAATATGAATATGATAAGGAAAAAGAAATGATAAAGTTTGACAGGATGCTTTTTTCTTCAATGGTTTATCCCTGTGATTATGGTTTCTTTCCCGACACTCTCGCCCTTGACGGGGATCCTTTAGATGCATTGGTATTAACATGGGAACCTACCTTCCCCGGTTGTTTGATAGACGTGCACCCTGTCGCATTGTTTGATATGATGGACGATAAAGGCAGAGATGAAAAGATACTATGTGTTCCGGAAAGTGACCCCCTGTGGATACACATAGAAACGATTGATCAAGTGCCACCCCATCTGTTAAAAGAAATTACCCATTTTTTTGAGACGTATAAAAATTTAGAAAATAAAGATGTGGAGATAATCGGATGGAAAAGTCTGGAAAAAGCAATCAATGTAATAAAAGAAGCTAAAAACAGATACATAAACCAAAGGTAACTTTCTGCAGGTAATTCCTATTAACTCTTACACTTAGTTAAAAATAGAGAGACGCTGAGGGGGAGATTCGAACTCCCGAGGGGTCAAGCCCCACAAGCTTTCCAGGCTTGCGCCGTACCGCTAGACTACCTCAGCAAATATGATTTCATGTACGCTGCACACGTTTTGTATTCCAGCGACTCGGATAAACATCGGCATCCATTATTACTCTTTCGGTGATAGCAGCAATTCCGCTGGATAAATCCAGGATTTCAGATGAATCCATTGATGCTTTTGCAAGAGCAACAACTTCACCCTTCAAACTAAAAACGGCCACATGCCCCTCTTTTTGGACATCCGAATCGAGACCGACGATACCCGGTACTGTAAGTGCGGCTCCATGACAAATCGCACTTACGGCGGAATCACGGATTGTGATGTGCGGCAGGTGTACAAGGGCTTCCTCCATTGGCCTGATAATACGACGCAAGTGCTCTTCATTACCATTTTCCTGCCAGAACACAAAAGCGTCTTTCAGGTCATGCAGAGTGACAAGTGATGATTCATCAAATGGTCCTGTGCCAACCCTCCTGAGTTGTTGCATATGGGCCCCACAGCCAATCACAAGCCCGATGTCATGACAGAGTTTGCGTATATAGGTGCCTGCCTCACATCTAACCCTGAAAAGTACAAGATTGTCTTCAACTTCCAGCACATCCAGGGAATAGATATTGCGTATCCTGACAGCACGCTTGACAGCCGATACTACAGGAGGGGTCTGGTATATAGGGCCGGTAAATTCGTCGCAGACCTTCCGTACACGTTCTTCAGGAATATTTTCATGGAGGCGCATGAGGCAGATATATTCCTTGGCTGAGAGACGAAGTGCGGAGACAGCTTTTGTTGCCTTACCCAGCATAATCGGCAAGACCCCTGTCACCCGAGGATCCAGTGAGCCTGAATGGCCTGCTCTGGGAAGTTCAAGCATATCCCTGACCCAAGCAGTGACCTCATGACTTGTGGGCCCGGCGGGTTTGTCAAGGTTTACCACTCCCATCCTGATGTAAAAAGAGAGAGGACGCTTAAGAGGAGGAAAACCATAAGCCGGATCTGTATGAGCATTTCCCTTGAGAATATATTCCTTTTGTCGGGTTAAATCGCAATCAACATTAATATTATTCGTTAAAAAACCCACCCAGATTATCAATTGCAACCTTTAGTATATCACATATCTGGTATTGGTTCCAGCGGTTTGACTCGATCACCAGATCATAGATTGAAAGGTCATTTATATCTATATCATAAATTTCGCGATATCTCAAAGCTTCGGAAGATTCCCTTTCTATTGTTTCGTTAAGTTTTGCTTCAAAAGAAGAACCTTCACGCCCAACAATACGTTCAACACGGACCCTTCGGGATGCTTTGAGCCATATACACAATGCTTCATCGCCTGCCATATGACCGGCAAGCCTGCCCTCCAGAATAATGTTATCCCGGCTTAAAGCAATATCTTGCTGCCTCTCGTCAATCATCCTGTCTATTGCAGGATCGGATTCGGCAAGTTTCCGAATTCACCCAGACTCATGGAATGTTCTTTGGCAAGATTGCGGAAAACGTCACCTGCTGAAATCATTTCGATGTCATAATGTGAGGCGAGTATCCGGGATACGGTGGTGGTTCCACTGCCCGGGAGACCGCTTATCGTAAGAAGCATTCACACGCCACCGATATCCAGAGCCTTTCGTACAACCTGACTGATAGCCAGAGAAGTGATAAAATACCAGAATATCCAGTACTGTATAGGTCCGATTATAGGAGTTGTTAAAAGAGTCTCACCCATGAACGGGAAGGTAAGTACAGCACTACCATGTTCACTTATGTAGTGATAGGCCCACATGAAAAGGGGCAGGGATATAATACTAATATAGGCCATTGGCTTGAACTGCTGCTTGGACATTTCCATCTGGTCAGACATCATTTCCTTACGCTGCTCATCCAGCTTATTGATCATGTAATTGTTCTGGGACAATTGAGCTTCACGATACTCCTTCTGGAAAGATTTCATACGTTCCTGCGTACTGCGCATAAGTTCCCAGTCAATAGTATATTTCTGGATAAGAGAGGCATAAAGAGCAGTAATGGCAGCCATGATAAAAAGCATAACATGGAAATTACTTTCACCAACCAGCATAATGATTGGATTCATTATAATTCCCACAACCGATCCGATTATTTCCCTGCCTTCCTCGCCAATCAGAACGATTCCAAGCATAAGAGATATACCTACAGCTATGACAAATCTTTCAAGCAGCTGTTTTAATTTTGCATTTTCCAAGGCAACCATCACCGACATTTTTCATTTAATTCAATTCACATATTTATCAAGGACAACGCGAATATCATCAAAGACGCTTTTTATGTCCTTTTCACCATTGATATGCACCACTAACTTCTTGTTAGCATAATAATCTATCAATGGCTGTGTCTTATTCTTATAGGATTCCAAACGCTGGCGAATGACTTCTTCCTTATCATCATCACGCTGGTACAATTGTCCTCCACAGGAATCACATACACCTTCATTTTGTGGAGGATTAAACCCGACATGATAACTTTCGCCACATTTACACATGTAACGACCGGAAAGACGTCCTACAAGTTCTTCATCCGGAACATCAATATTCAGCACAACATCCAGTGGCATTCCGATTTCATCAAGAATACCACCCAGGGCATCAGCCTGTGGTATTGTGCGGGGATAACCATCTAGCAAATAACCTTTCTTGCAATCAGGTTCAGCCAGACGATTCTTAATAATACCAATCAGAACTTCATCAGGCACAAGTTCCCCGCGGTTCATGTAATGCTCCGCCTTTTTGCCCAGTTCGGTTCCTTGCTTTACATTGGCCCTGAGGATATCCCCCGTAGAGATATGGGGGATACCATAATATCTGGAAAGTTCTTTGGCCTGGGTACCTTTTCCGGCACCCGGTGGCCCAAATAACACCACATTCATATTTTTACTTCCTGTTATTACTCCTGTCCGAAGAAAGACCGCATCATAGGATGCATTTCCATCATTTGTTCAGAAGCTATATCCTCATACAATCTATATACAATACTTACAGTCAACAGAAGACCTGTACCACCTGCTCCGCCAATGGTACCAAGCAAACTGGCAACCAGTGTGAGAGCACCGATAAATGCACCACCTATTATAGTAACCCGAGGGATATAGCGGTCCATTACCTTTTCAATACTGCCAATATTTCTCCTGAAACCTGGAATCTGCATACCGGAATTAAACACTTTCCTGGCCGTGGGTTTGGCACCCATTCCTGTAGTCTCTATCCAGAACAATGCAAAGATGATACCACCAGCAATCAACATGAATGCGTCTACAAGTACATGGAGACCAATTTGCCAGAGTTCAGGGGCAGCCACACCATAACCTGTAAAGCTTTCCTGTACTAAAGAAGGAATCCAGTCATGAGGGCTGCTAATAGGTGCCAGATAATACATTACCCCGTTTATAGGGGTGGTACCGGAGTATTCTCCAAAAATTGTAATACCCCTCCCTGCAAGCATAAGACCGATTAACTGTATGTTTGCCTGTAATGCTCTGACAAGAATCATCGGCAAAACTGAAGCATAGATCAGTTTCACAGGGAAACGACCTCTTGCCCCTTTCACAGAACTATGCGCAAGAGGAATTTCAATACGGGTACTTTCTGCATATACAACCAAAAAGAAGATTGCAACTGTAGTGATAAGTGCCAATATTCCACCCTGAATCAGGATAAACATGAAACCATCACCGGAGAAAAGATAATCTGCTCCTACATTCTGAATGATATAAAGCCATTTGGGAATAATACCGGAAGGTAATCCGGATGAATCGGGCACCCAGTTAATTAAACCGGTCACAATCTGCTGCGAAACACCCGCAACAATGAAAAGACCTACACCGGATCCAATACCCCATTTGGAAACGATTTCGTCCATAAAGAGGAGCAATACTCCACCCACACATATCTGGAGGAATATCAGGAATGTAATTACTCCCAGACCCACTCCCAGAGATGCGGCAATACCTGCATCAGGCTGAATGTAACCCCCAACAATCTGAGGCAGCGCAGTAAGTACAATCATAACGAATACCAGAAACTTTTGGGCACCCTGGAAAAAAGCTTGATCCCGGGGATCTGACATATCCAGTTTTATAATATCTGCACCGGTGAGAAGCTGAAGAACAATGGATGCAGTAACAATAGGCCCAATACCAAGAAGCATCAAAGAACCAGAAGCTCCAGCAAAGAAAGCTCTGTATTGTTCAAATAGGTCAATGGATTCCGAGGAAAGCCCAAACAGAGGTACATTTGCAAGAGCAAAGTACAGCATGAGGATCCCCAGAGTCCACAGCAGTTTATTCTTGAAGTGAACATGCCCTTCCGGACTTGACACAGCAGGTAACCTGCTAAAAAACGGTTCTAAACTTTCCTTAAAACTCATCAATTACACCTTTTGCCGGATTCCAATATTGTAATATATAAATGTAAATATATCGGACAGATTAATAAGAGTAATGTCGTTTAGACATTACTCTTCTATAGCAACACACGATCCGCCGGCTTCCTCGATCTTTGATCGAGCAGATCCGGAAAAACTGGATGCTGTAATTTCCATTTTTTTGTTAACCTTTCCTGAGCCCAGAACTTTTTCAATTTCCAGGTCTGCAAGATTGATTTTATAGACACCATCCTCAACATTTGCAAGACCATCTACTACAAGCTGGTCTGCAAGTTCATCAAGTTCACCCACATTTACAATGGATATATCACTTATTGCTTTTAAAGGACGTTTGAATCCATACTTACCGTGGGTGTAACCACCCTGGAGTGCAAGGACAAAGTGGTGATTAACTTCACCACATCTGCCACGTCCACCACGGTTTCCAGCTCCACGTCTGTTTTTGGTAGTACCTCCACCACAGGTCCTGGAACCCCTATACTTCTTTGTTTGATTTTTACCCATGATTTTACCTCATCTTGTTAAGAAGAACATTGATGTTTTCATCATGGTTACCAAGCACCCCACCATTTTGAGTAGGTCTCTTGATACCTGAATGACCTTTCCTTGGAGGATGCAACCTGAATACGGGTTTCAGACCTGGAACTGCGGAAAAACTGGCTTTACCTTCGGAAACGGCTTCTGCAAAAGAAGCAATCGAATCAAAATCTGTATTTTCAGCAATGTATTCATCGGTAAGAGAGATACCACCTTCGATATTACCACGATTGGCAAGAATCTGGGCAAGGGTTTGTGCGTCAATCTTACCATAAGCCACGTAGTCCTTCACTTTCTGGATCATACCACTGTTATTGGGTGTCTCATCGAGTATCACACAGTGATTTATACGATTCAGGCGAAGCATGGTTAATGTATCAGCAATTGTTTTCCTGACATTAACATTTCCACGCATTCTTATAACCGCATACATTTTCAGGCCTCCTTACATTCCATTTTGAGAGGTTCCCTAATTGTACCGGTATGCTTGAGAGCATTGTAAGTTGCTTTGGCAAAATTGAGGGTAGTTCTGGTCTGACCTTCAGTCCTTGTCCAGACATCCTTGATGCCAGCCTTTTCAAGCACTTTCCTTGCAGTGTCCCCTGCAGCAAGACCAAGACCCCTGGGAGCTGGTTTGAGTTCTACATTAACACTGCCTGCTTTGCCATGCACCTCTGAAGGAACAGTGTGTGGAAGTCCACAACCACATTCCCAGGAACCACAGCCACGTTTTACACGGGTAATGTTCATCTTGGCATTGCGAATTGCCTTGCGGATAGCAGGTCCAACCTGTCCGTCTTTGGCCTGACCAAGACCCACATACCCGTCACCATTTCCTACAATAACTGTTGCCCTGAACTTGACACGTCTTCCAGAGTCAGTCATCCTCTGAACCATGTTAATATCAAGTACTTCATCTTCAAGACCGGGTAACAGTATATCCACAATATTGGACTCCCTGATCGGCAAACCTGACTCAATAGCTTCATCCATGGAAGTTATCTGTCCTTCAGCTACCAGACTGCCAAGTCTTGTGAGGGGAACCCAATCTTCTTCATATTGATATGCCATATAACCACCTTAATTGAAATCCGAAAGGATCTTTTCTTTTGTCGCCTCGAAAACCTCTGGCAGATTTGATCCTTCAAGATATTCTGCCACATGTTCTCCACTTATGCGCTCATCTGATGGGAATACAGCAGGATTGTGCGGGATATCCATACCGGAATCCACTACACCTTTAAGAGCTGCATAGACTTTACAACCGGCAGAGGGAGATTGTAATCCAATATCCAGAACACCTGTTTCATAGCCTTCAGCAAGCGCTTTATTTCCAAAAAGCAAGCCTGTAAGATAAGCCGCGGTGGTGTTGCTGGTAGATCCCTCATAACCGTATTTGCCCAATTCGCCTGAAATTGCGGAGACAAGAGTTTCGTCTCCTTCATTATTTGGAATTATCAGCTGTATCCTGACATTCCTAATACTTTTCCTAACAACAAGACGATTTTCTTTTGAAAGGAGCAGTCTCAGACGTTGGTGATAATCAGTACGCCCTTCCCTTCGCCTTCTGAAAGGAACTTTATAACGGGGGCCTGTTGCCATGATTTATCCTCCAACATATAATTTGTAAATTCATTTTAATCAATACTCATTCATCTTTTCCGATATCAAGGTGAGCTTCAAGATGAGCAACACTTCTGTATTCCCCACCTTTGGCTTTCCTGTAAACCTTACAATAGGTGGATCTGTCGAGTGTACCATCATCACGAAGTTCTTTGAGCCTGCGACGAAGTGCACGGATCTTTTTCATCCATTGCTCTTTACGAGGGTTTCTTGCACCTTTCTTACCTTTCCTGGATCCATGGCCCTTTCTGTGACCATATTTCCTCTTGGCATCTCTGGCACGAGCCCTGCCACGACTTACACCTTTTACCGGTGCAGACTTAATATTACCACTTTCAACAAGTTCACGAATATCTTCCCTTGTAATCGCAGCAGCGATATCTTCCAATGCTTCGGGGTCAAGCCAGACACGGTTCAGTCCGCATCCTAATACTTTAGATGCAATCCTGCGCTGGTTGGTGAGGTTTGTCATCTCACTGACCTCCTTTGCGATTGAATATCTTTATACCCATTTCATCCGCTTTGGATTCAATAAGAGCTCTTTTCCTGCCGCCGACTTTACCAGATATACGGATTGCCTGTATGGAGGCATCGATATCATCCACATCAGCTGGATTGTGCACAAGTACCTCTTCAAAGCCGGATGGATGTAATCCCTTTACTGTTTTGGGACTTCCATAACCTACCTGTGCGATAGAACCCTTGGCAACATAATGTCTACGCAGTTTGCCCTGTAAACCTCTGGGACGTCTCCAGTTAGAATCAAGACGCTTGAATTTGTGGGAACCCGCTCTTTTGAAAGTGGGTTTTTTACTTTTCTGCATTTTGCGTGCCTTGAAAAGCCTTTTACATTCGGCATCTTCGAAAAGCCCACATTTTAAATCAGTATTCTCTTCCATTAAGACCACCTATCTCAACTCTTCTCAATAAGATATAATCCGTCCTGGAATACACGGGGATCAAAAGCTTTGATGCGGGTAATCTGTTCCATATTGGAAGCAGTTTGTCCTACATCTTCCCTGTTGATGCCAGTAATCGTCACTTCATCAGAGCTGGTTTTGACTTTGGTTTCACCAATTATCTTGGAAACCCTTGCTCTTTTCTCACCAAGGAAATTATTGATAAGCAATTTATCTCCTTCCACTTTAAGCTGCATTGGAAAGTGAGAGTAAACGACTTTCATCTTATACTCAAAACCATTGACAACACCATCCATAAGATTGCTTATGTGAGAAGCATAGGTTCCGACCATTGCTTTTTGCCTTTTCCTTACGGACTGACAATCCACAGTTACTTCAGATTCATCAACGGTAATAGTGATCCCGGGATACCAGAGACGCTTTGTATTGGTTCCTTTTTCTCCTGAGGCGGTGAACACCTTATTTTCATAAGAAACTGTCACACCTTCAGGGATTGGGATTGCCTTTTTCGTTTCTTTAACCATATCAACTTCCCCTTATCTTCAGTAGACAAACGAAAGGAGCTGACCTCCGACATTTTGCTCACGTGCCTGGTACTGGGAGATTACACCAGCAGGAGTCGTGAGGATTAATGTACCGAAGTTTCTTGCAGGAAGGAATTGCTTTTCCCATTTTTCGAGGTTATCAGCACCTACTGAATGTCTGGGTTTGATAGCACCACATTTGTTTATCCTTCCGGCAAGTTCAACCTTATAGAGACCAGCTTTGCCGTCATCTTCAAATTCAAATTCACCGATATATCCGGACTCTTTCATTACTTTCAGGACGTTGCCAATCAGTTTTGATGCAGGTTTGACGGTACATTCCTGTTTACCTACGGATTCTGCATTCTTAATTACCGACAGAGCATCTGCAAGAGGATCTAATAATACCATAATCAATCACCTCATGTATATTTTTCAAAACCCATTTCATGGGCTACTTCCCTGAAACACTGCCTGCAAAGGTAGATGCCGTATTTACGGATCAATCCCTGCTTACGACCACATCTTCTGCACTCGCTGGCACCACGTCCAAAACTTTTCTTGGTTTGTACCATTATACGACCTCCACCGCATATTTCTCCTTGAAGAATGAAATTGAATCATCCTTTGTTATTTTATGTGAACTGGAGATTTTATGTTTTGAAGCACGCCTTTTCTTGACCCTGTAACCTGGACGGTTAACTATGACATTTATGTCCATTCCAAAGATACCGATATTCGGATCGTATCTCATTCCAGGGAAATCAGTGTGCTCCTCGATTCCGAAAGCCACGTTTCCATCATTATCAAACTGGGAAGCAGAAAGTTTTTTCTCAATAATGTCAATCGACGTTGAAAGAAAATCTTCTGCATTCTTTCCCCTGAGGGTTACTTTACATCCTATTGGTTCATGCTTTTTGATACCAAAGGAAGGCATGGTTCTTCTGGAATAACATCTGACAACTCCCTGTCCGGTAATAGTTGACAATATTCCTTCTGCATCCACAAGATGCTGACCACTCTCTCCTACACCCATATGGACAACTACTTTGTCAACTCTGGGATTTTTCATGGGATTAGTCAATCAGCTCACCACCCATTGTAATTTCAGGTTCGTTTTCGCCAATTACAAAAACATAATCCTCAATTGTTTCAAAATCGGTTTCTCCTGAAATGGAGACCGTATTCCTCTTGGAACTGAGAACGGTGTTTATCTCAGCGATCTTCCCGACCTCTCCGGTGTGGCTACCGCCTACAATAAGGGCAAGATTGCCTTCTTTGTATTCGATGTGCTTGAGGATCTCTTTACCAGGAATGGACATCACTACAGAATCCTTCCTGTTGTAATCGTTTGATCCAAGCACATTGGACCCGTCGTCCAGATTAAGCTGTAACTTGCCACCTTTTATGCAGGTCTTTCCGTCAATCCTGCAAAGTTTCTTTTCCTCAACACCTTCCATTTTCTGGAGGGAAAGCCTTCCCATTCTATCAAGCAAAACCCTGTATGAAGTGTTATCGGAAGGTATGGTAATAATATCCATTATCCCTACGGGGAAACGAACATCTTTCCTTACTACACCGTCAACCAGAACTTTCCCTTCGGAAAGGACTCTTTTTGCCTCTGCCCTGTTATCCACTATGCCCAGCATATCACGCAGCACTACGGCAAGAGGTACGCTCTGGTCTTTGCTGTGAGGGCCTGGCCTGGTAGAGGTTATCCATTTTCTAGATTTCTTGGATATCTGCCAGCTCTTCGGGACAGATATTCTCTTTTGATGTTTGCCCACACTATCACCTGCTCTTTAGTAATCTTGATTCTCTCTGCTTATCTTTCAAATCCAGTGATGTAATCATTACATTTGAAGGATAAAGTGGCCTGGGCACTTCAGTCCCATCTGCCTTGGTGACGTAGACACCCTCCATCACAATCATTCCACTTTTTAGAGAAGCACCTTCTACCAATCCTTTTGTTCCTGCATGGTCACCACGCATTACCTGCACGGTATCGCCTACCGCTACAGTTGCGTTGCGTCCATACTTGGAACGCAGGTCCTTGGAAAGAGGAGCCTTCATGTATTTTTGTTTGACGTGGAGAGGGGCAGTGCCACGTGCCTTTCTCTGTTTTCTTGGCTGTTTTGACACCATATTGATTACCTCACACAATCATTGATGCTGTAGTCCCTATCTTGGGGAAACGTTCTGCGACTTCCCTGGCAATAGGACCCTTAATGTCTGTTCCTTTGGGGAAACCGGTGGGATCTGTAATTACCACTGCGTTATCCTCAAAGCTAACCCGGGTTCCATCCGGCCTGCGGAATTCTTTTTTCTGCCTGACAACTACTGCGTGGAGGATCTGTCTTCTCATTTCAGGAGTTCCTTTCTTGACAGAGACAACACACATATCGCCTAGACCTGCTTTTGGCTGACGGTTTTTCACACCACGGTATTTCTTGACAGAAATAATTTCCACAGTCCTTGCACCGGTATTGTCGACACAGTCGATACGTGCACCGGCATTAAGGCATTTGGGAACACTGGAACGCATTCCTTTCATACCTGTGCCTCCGCCTTAACAACTACATAAGCTTTGGTCTTGCTCAGGGGACGGCATTCTGCTATTGTTACAATGTCCCCTTCCTTTGCATCAATGCAAGGAGGATTATGAGCATGTATCTTTGACTGACGTTTCTCGTACCTCTGGTACTTATTGATGAATTTATCATATTTTCGCTGGATTACAACTGTCCTGTCCATACTGTCACTGACTACCTTTCCAGACAACACCTGTCCCCTTACGGGAAGAGTGCCATGGAAAGGACAATTTACGTCGTCACATTCTTCGGAAGGCTCAGGAACATCCAATCCAATGTTTCGTGCCATGATTATTACCTCATGCGTAATTTCCTGATATTCTTGGTCCTGTTTTCGGGTTGTGAGAGCAAGAGGGTGCCCCCGACCTCTACTGATGTGGCCGGGGAACATCCAGAACCAACTGGAAGATGAAACACAAATGTGGAACCTTTTTTTGGTACTTGTTTTTCGTACATATCTTCTACCTCGATTACCAACATGTTCCGTGTCTCATCAACTACTTTCCCATTAATGCCTGCAAGATATTTATTGGTAGACTCAACCACCTCAACCATCAGTCCTATCAATTCGTGATAGATCAGGTTTTGGGGTGATATATCCAATTTATATCTCCTTCATTTCCCTCTGGATGGTTTTTATTCTCGCAATCGTCCTTCTGAGTTCCTTAATACGACCGGGATTTTCAGGCGCGCCACCTGCAGAGGAAAGGGCACGTTCCTTGATAAGCTCATTCATGAGTTTTTCAAGTTCATCCACTTTTTCATTGGGAGACATATCCCTGATTTCCTTTACACGAAGGATTGCCATCAGTTATCCCCCCTATGGACACGTGCCATGGGATGCCAGTAATCATGTTCTTCATGCTTGTGCTGCCATACACCTTCAACAAGCCTGCGCTGCTCACCTGGGAGTTGTTCATCTTCTGGTTGTGGAACATTTTCTTCGGAGCCTTCGGTTGATTCAACTTCTTCAGATTCTGCTTTAACTTCCGGTTCTGCCTCAGGTACTTCTTCAGCAGCTTTTGCTTCTGTTGCTTCTTCTGTGGATTCAACATCCTCAGCTTCTGCAACTTCACCGGTTGCTTCTGCTTCCACAAGTTCTTCACGCCCGCACTTTCAGCTTCTTCAGGAGCAACTTCTGCAACTGCCTCTTCCACAACCTCTTTCAGGTGGTAGGAATCTGGCAACACAACACCCGGATGGATAATTCTCACTTTACAGCCAATTGTACCGAGTTTTTTAACGGCTACTGCGAACCCTTCGTCCACAATATCATCAACAGGTTTTCCTGCATGTTTGATATAGCCATTTACCATTTTCTCGACCCTTGACCTTGCACCTGTAACCTTCCCGGAGAGGATTATTTCACACCCAAGAGCACCGGAATTCATAATGGCACGCATTGCATTGTGACCTGCTTTCCTGAAATACCAGCCACGTTCAATGGAAGAAGCAAGCCGTGTTGCCATCATCTGGGCATTCAGTTCTGGCCTCTTTACTTCCTGTGCATCAATCTGAGGGTTATCAAGATTATAAAGGCGCCCGACATCTCTTGTGAGCCGGCGGATGACCTTTCCGGCCTTACCTATAACCATACCGGGTTTTTCGGAATAAACAACAATCTGTGTCCCCATAGGGGTTCGATTGATCTCCATGCCGCCATAACCGGCCCGACTCAGCTGGTTTGCGAAATATTCGTCAAGTGAGGCTTTCACATAGCCGTCCTCAACAAATTTCTTCTCTACTGCCATTTTAGCGCACCTCGCTCAGAATAATTTCGATATTTACAGTTTCCGTATTCTTGGGGGTAGCCCTTCCACGAGCCCTGGGACGCATTCCATGGATAACCCTGCCTTTCTTTGTAGAAACATGGTTTATGTACATGTGAGAAGGATCAAGACCCTTGTATTCCGCATTGCTTTCAGCATTCTCTAAAAGTTTGAGAACTTCTGCAGCCACTTTTACAGGATAACGACCTGCTGCCATTGGACCTTTCTTGTGCCCAAGACTGTCATTGTGCCTCCTGAATGGTACAGCCCTTTTGAAATCAATTACCTCTCCAAGATAATTCTTTGCAGATGTAGTACGCATTCCTTTAAGCTCGCGACAGAGTTCACGTGATTTCTTGGGAGAGATATGTAACTCTGAACCCATAGCTCTGGCACTTGTTGCTGGCTCAAGTTCCGTTGAATAATCAATTCTTGCCATTAACAATCACCTTACTTAAGTGGTACGAATTTACTGGAACGGGTTGCACCAACACCAGCGCTTCCGTGGGAAACTCTGCCTCTTGTCTGTGCGAATTCTCCAAACCTGTGACCTACCATCTCAGGCTGTACATCTACACTTACGAATTCTTTACCGTTGTAAACTGCAATTTGCTTACCTACCATTTCAGGGAAAATTATCATTGACCTGTGGTGGGTTCGCACACTATCCTTTCCAGCCCTGAATTTCTCCAGAACTTTTTTATGCCCATCGGGAAGCCCACGGCGAATGGTCCTCCTTTCCCTTGCGGGAAGAAGTTCGGCGAATTGCTCAATACTCAATTCCTTGAGCTCATCCACAGATTTGCCCCGATAGGTATATTCTCCTTTCCTCTTTGGTAACCTTGATGAAGATTTTTTAGCCATATATACACCTCATTTAACGCTTTCCGGTCCTCCGGGCTGCAATCTGTCCTACCTTCCTGCCAGGTGGGGCGTTCCTGCCTACGGTAGTTGGTTTGCCTGGATGTTGCCTGTTACCTCCACCGAATGGGTGGTCAATAACATTCATTGCAATACCGGAAACTCTCGGATACTTGGCTGCCCTGGATCTTAACTTGTGATACTTCTTACCGGCCTTCAGGAATGGTTTCTCGGCACGTCCGCCACCAGCAACAACCCCAATAGAGGCCCTGCATTTTGGATTCAGCCATTTCATTTCACCTGAAGGAAGCTGGACAACTGTCCTATTCCTTTCATGACCCACAAGGGTAGCATAGGCACCGGATGAACGAGCAAAAGCTCCACCATCGTTTGGTTTGGATTCTATGTTGCAGAGTGGTACACCTTCCGGGATCTCAGCCAGCGGGAGGATGTTACCCTGTTTGATCTCTGCAGAGATACCGCATTCAATGCGATCCCCTATACCGATACTTTCCGGAACGAGAATTAAACGTTCTTCGCCACTTTCAAAGGAAACCCTTGCTATAGGGGCGGATCTTGCTGGATCATGGACAATTTCCACCACATCGGCAAAAATTGTGCTGCCTTCTTCAACTGAAGGATGCTTAAGAGCAGCTTTATAACGATGTGAAGGTGCCCTGTATGTAGGTGTTCCACGACCCCTATTCTGTGATATAATTCGTCTTGCCATAAATCAACACCTCACATCAAACCAATACGTGTAGCAATCTCGTGTGCTGCATCTACTTCATCAAATGTGACAAGAGCCTTTTTTTCTCCCTTCATCGTTGTCGTTGTGCAAACGGACTTTACGGGGAAACCGTAGATCTTTATCACATCTTCCTTGATCTGGCTCTTGTTGGCACGGGTATCGACAACAAACTGAAGTTTGTTATCCTCCATATGCGTCATAGCTTTTTCGGTGATGAACGGGAATTTAATAGCGCTCATATGAACATGTCCTCCAGACTGGATATTGCGGATTCTGTCCATACCGTCAGACGTCCTGCCTTTGCACCGGGTGCAAGTAATTCAGTATAAAGTGAATCTACTGTTGTAACATCCACACCTGGCAGATTACGTGCCGAGCGGAATATTGGACTCTCTGAACCGGCAACGATCAGAACACTCTTTTTGTTTTTGTATTTCCTTCCTCTCATCTTACCCTTACCGGCCCTGACGGAACGGCTGTTTTTGGCACGCAGGACATCATCATAAGCACCTGCTGCTTCGAGGAATTTAATAACTTCTACTGTTTTCTCAACATCCTGCAGGGCATCTTCTGCTACAAGAGGCAGGGTAGCGTCACATACATGACCTCGTCCTTTCACGAGTTCTGCATTAATTGTAGCTGCTATTGCAGAGCGAACTGCAAGACGTTTCTCTTTTTTGTTAACCTTCTCTGTCCTGTCAGCTTCAGGTTTTGGTGGATGGGTACGCCTTCCGCCTACTGCCTGGGGAACTCTTGCAACCCTGCTTCCGTTGACAAGCCTTGGGATCTGAGCAACACCTCTCCCGGACCCCCAGGAGACTGCAGATGTTTCCATTCCGGCATACATCTTGGGACCATAGGGCTGGTACCTTTTAGACTGGGAAGAGAGCACGGCCCTTTTGATAAGATCCGGCCTGTAAATCTCTTCGAAAACATCGGGCAAGGTTATTTCACCTTTGGAATTACCTGAAATATCAAGAATATTTGCTGTGACCATTCATCTCACCCCTGCCTGGACTGTGTGTTTATATGCATAAGATGGGGCTCTCCCACAGCGGATGTCTTTGGCCTTGTTGGTTCCCTGAGCCTGATAAGCCTCTTGGAAGGACCGGGGACAGTACCCTTTACAAGGATATAATCTCCGCCGACAAGACCGTAGTTCACAAAGCCTCCTGCAGGATTTACTTCATCAACATCAGAAGACACTTTCAGGATACGCTTATTATACTCGGTACGCTGATGGTAACCGGCCTGGCCCATTTGTGGAACTCTCCAGCTTACATGTGGTGGATTCCATGGCCCAAGAGTACCTACCTGACGCAAACTGCTCTGGCGAGAGTGTTTGTTCTTTGCCAGCTGGATACCCCATCTTTTCACAGGCCCTTCAGTACCGTAGCCTCTTGTGATAGCGGCCACATCGATGATATTGCCTTCCGAGAAGATATCAGAGATTCCAACCTTGCTTCCAAGTATGTACTTTGCATACTCAAACTTGGCTTTTACATCAAAACCGCTAATTGCAGTTTCCATAATATCCGCTTTCTTCTTTGGAATCCCATTTACTGAAGACGGGATTGTATATGTGATCACACGAATCTCGGAAACTTTCCCTTCTTCCACAATGGAAGCCATATTTTCAAGTGATTTTTCCGTATCGTAATCTTTGGGAGTCTTTACCCTGCGTCCAATGGCGCCATCCAGATTTGCTGACCATGCCTCTGAAATTGTTTTTTCTCCATAAGGAGTGTCCTTATAGGCGCGTATTGCTGCAACACCGATCTGCGGTGTTTCGATAACAGTAACAGGTACGGCAATCTCAGCGCCTTCAGTCAAACTGTTTTTGGCATCATCAATCATAATTACATGGGTCATTCCGACCTTGTAACCTGCAAATCCCTGCAATTTTGGCTCACCTTCAGCCTCAGGCCATGACCTGAACCTCGGGATGTGGCTCTTTGCTCTTTTGCGTGGACTGAACGCTAGAGAACCTCGCCTTGGTCTGTGTATTGTTGGCACTTGTATTCTCCTTGAATTTTTTTTATGTTCAATCGCTTACGCAGGTTGAATTAACAAAAAAGTGTGTTGGGCTACCTATCAAGGTTTGAGCTCAACATGGATATTCTACGTTATGCGGATAGGAGCAGCAATACTGCAACATCATCACAAAAAGATTTACACATCTACCATCCACACATACACAACGCGCATGCATGGGGGCTTTCATTGAATTGGCCCACTGATGGTCTATGTTAAATCCTACATTTCCACACTTTTTGCCTACCTGCGAAGTATGTATCATCTACATACTATATTCTCAGCTTGGGCTGTATGATGTCATATTAGGTATATAAATGCTTTGGACCAAAAACAGTGATACAGGAAACAACACCTTTAAAAGCACCAATAAACCATTGGAATGCAATGAAAAACAAAGACAAATTCACCAAACCGATAAGCTCTGACCATGATGGGTTGCGCTTTGCTACTCCCGAAATTGTAGCAAAGTACAGGGCCAGGAGACTTAAATGTGACGTTCTGGCGGATATAAGTTGTGGTATCGGCGGACAGACCATTTTCTTTGCAAAGGAGTGCAAAAAGTCTATGCCATAGAAATCGACCCTGTAAAGATAGAACATGCCAAAAAGAACTGCCAGTTATATGGAGTAGACAATGTCGAATTTATCTGTGGTGACGCCCTTGACCCCGAAATAATACATAAACTTCCTGAACTCGATGTCGTGTTTTCTGATCCTGCAAGGCCCCCAAAAGAGGAGAGGCGTTTAATTTCCAGCATTACACCATCCATAGAAGATATGATTAATGCTTATTCATCCCGGACTAAAGGATTCGCCTTTGAAGTGCCTCCCCAGTTAACTCCAGAAAGGATTCCCTTTGATTGTGAAATGGAATACCTGTCCCTAAATGGTAAAATCAATCGCCTTATATTATACTTAAACCATCTCAAAAAATGTAATAGGTCTGCAATCACACTGCCTTCCGAAGATTCACTTTGTGGCATCGGGACAGGAGAAATCCCCGAATCAGAAATAATGAAAAAATTTGCATATGAACCTGAACCATCTGTTGTGAAGGCAGATCTTCTGCCCGAACTTGCAGAAAAATGAGCAAGGGAGATAATAAGACATATTTGTTCCGAATTGATTCGAAAAGGGCATTAATGACATCTGATGAAAAATTTAAGTCCCCCTTGCTTAAAAATCAGTATGTTGTGCTGGCAGAGACAAAGGTATCTGTTGAAGATATCAATAGTAAACTTAAAGAATTAAATGCCAAAAATGCATTGATAAGAGGAAAAATTGACCCTGACGATTACTGGAATTTCCGTAATCGCATAGAAGACGGATTAAATGGCGATAAAGCAATTCATCTCTATATTACTGACAATTCTGCGATTATCTGCCAGCCACTTGTTGAAAAAGATTAATCCAGAAGGTTACAAACACATTCTACGAGTTCATCGTTGTCAAAGGGTTTGGTAATATAATCATCAGCTTTGAGGATATCCAATCCCATCATTTTGTCAAAATCATGATTCCTGGCAGTCAGAAGAACAACTGGCAAATGTTCATACTTTTCTTTAATGCGGTGGAAAACTTCCCACCCATCCATGCCCGGCATCATGACATCAAGAAGGACAAGATCCGGCAGGGATGATTCAAGCATCAAAAGACATTCTTCCCCGCTGGAAGCACACGATGTAGAAATAGCATTCAATTCCAACAAATTTTGAAGAAGGTTACGTAAATGCGCTTCGTCATCCACTACAAGTACTTTCTTCCCAAAACAATTCACCTGGTGCACCACCAAAACAAATTAATTAGAAGGGTTAATTAATTTTAATATCCACTTTCCCGGCTTCTTCCCTTACAGAAAATATTACCTCAAGAACACCATTATGGAAAGTTGCTTTTGCACTATTAGGATCTACTTTTAGAGGCATTTCGAGAGTTTCGGAATATGTATAATATTTATTGGAAGCATTGATCTCCAGGTACTGGTCTGTTGCACAGACAGAAATATCATCTCTGGACATACCTGAAATTTCTGCGGTAACATACACTTCCCCGTCTATTTCAAGAACGTCTATCAGAGGCTTTTTCTCATCTATGGATATGGGACCATCTAAAGGATCAATTTCTTCTTCAAAATCATTATAATCAGATGGGATATTGCCAAATTCCCTGATTTCAGGATCCTCATTAGCACGCTGTGTAATAGAAAAACCATAAATGAAAGGCTCATCAGAGAATTCTTCTATACCTACTCCGAATCTCTGCATCATCTGTTCGATCATATCAGTAATATCACTGAAAGAATCATCACTACCAGACGGATTGTTTCCTTTCTTTTTATCTGCCATATTGACCCGTTCCATAAATAATAAATACTTGTCACTTAGAGATATTTGGCCATAAAGCCGCACATGAGCAAGGATTATTTACCCTTGCGTTTATCGGCAGAAAGTAAATCAGATTCATAGTATAATTCAGAAGAGTGTCGGGACAAACCATAATCCCTATTGCATTTCACCTCATCATCCATCTTATGGGACAGAGAAGAAAGGTCTTCGTGCAACTTTTTTGTTTTTTCTACCATATTCCTGAATTCTGCAATATCGAGGGTTTTTGGCATCGAATCACCACTCTTCAAGCTTAAAGTCCACCGTTATCATATAAATACTATTTCGTTTCATGTATTAATAATGAACGCAGGACAATAGTAATCATTTCTTCTTTTGTGACTCAAGACAACAGTATTCGAACAGGTCATGCCCCCACTTTATCGCTTCTTCACTGGTACTGATAAGTTTATTGTGATCATATATTCCCTTCTCGTTAAGGAGGGACAACAGGAAAAACCCGTCCGCACAGACTATACTAACTACCGGCAAATCGCCCTCGTGGATATATATATTGGTGTTATCCATTCCAAAAAAAACCTCTGCTTTTTCTCCATAATCTTCAACAATACGTTCATAGACATCATTGGTGAAGATCAGGTTTATCTCCACGCCTTTTCTAGCCAATTCCAAAAAATGCCTGACATAATAAGGATGGAAATAAGAAGTGATGGCTATAACATGGCGACTTACAAGCAAATGGTCTATTAATTCCTGAGGCGGATCAAAGAGAGAATTGACATCCGGTTCAATGACCTTTGAATCGCCCAGATCACCCAGCCTTTCCATAAATTGCATTGGAAGAGCGGAAATATCCCTGGAAAACCAGTATTCAGGATTCTTTTCAAGTGTCCTGGTCAGTTTGAAAACCGGCATTATTTTCTGCACCACAATGCTACCAAAAATAGACAATTCATATTCATCATCTTTCTGTAAAATGATATTATTGTCTTTAAGAAGCTTTATCTGAGGGAGCACACCGGTTGATGTGACATCAAGAGCCTTTTTGATAGCAGCCATATTCCGGGGGCCATCTTTTAGGTAGACAAGCAAGTTTTTCCGTTTTTCCGAGCGACATACAAGCTCGACTATAGATACACCCATATTCGTACCACAAAATAAAAAAAATCAGCCATCAATAAAAAACTGCTCGACACATATTTTCAATTGTTTATACATTGGGCTATCGATAATACTATGGGGTTGGGATTCAAAAGACCTTAGCAATCGGCCATAATACCATTTATGAGATTCTTTACCTACTGTAAAATGATTCCATATTATGTTTCCGTGAATATTTTCTTCATCCATCATATCCCTTATGCTGGCAAGTTTGTCTGCACAGAACAGGAGTTTGACATCCCTTCCAACATCTTCAAGTGCCTTCAGGCAGGCTTCATTGCGCTCCTTCCACATATTTTCATCAACAGATAACAGGGATGGATCATCTGTTTGGTCCAGTTCATCTACTGCCCTTACAAAATTTACAACCGTCTCACCAAACTTATTCTCCACTTCAACCATATCTATTTTAGACTCTTTTTTGATCGAATGCAGCAGACCTGCAATTACAACTATATCAGGAGCACTGTTCTTTAAGAGGATGGATGCAACGTCCATTGGATGAGATATATAGGGCGTCCTGGAACATCGTCTTGCTGTATCCCCGTGTGCATTATAGGCAAACTCGAAAGCTTCAGGAACTGATAGAACGAAATGTCCCGCTCGAGAGGAGGTTTCGTATTTCTCTTCCAGCTCCAGCAAATGAATCCGGAAGTTAGCTTTTCTGAGGTGTTCGTGGATGATGAGTTTTCCATTTTCATGAATCAATACTGACTGATAAGGCTCACTTTTCCATATACGCCTGGAAGGCACATCAGACCACTCAGCCATGTAGAAAAAGCGATCCGGCAATTCAGGAAGTTCGTCTCCTATTTCTGCACTATGAACTATGACACCTGTTGGCTTTTTCTTAGAATCAGTACAATAAGTGGCTATATAATTTCTCAGATTCATGGTAAACACCGTTTTTATATTAATATTATAGTAAAGGAATTAAACATTTCTTTTTACAATCCAGGAAGTAACTCTTACCCAGTTCTCAATTATTGATTCTTTCGGATCCAGCAAATAATCGTAAGGGACATCCATACTCAAATTCAAAACGTTGTCCAGTTGACGCATCTGGGAAAAAGCTACTTTCTTTGCACTGTTTTCAGGGATCAGGCCCCATCTCACTTCATCGACAAGATGGAGAATAGAAGAAATCAATGCAACCATAGCAGGTTTACGTGAAATATTCCTGAGATTGTCATAAAATGGACCTTTTTTTGTTATCTCCCTCAAGGGATGTAGAAACTTTCCAGAAATACTTTTCATCAACCCCAAACCTGTCAAGCCTTACGAGCATATCCCGCTGGGAAACAGCGGATATACCTGATTGCTGATCCAGGGCTTTTAAAAGGACCTGGTTTATACATTTGCATATCAGCTCACCAAGTTTGGAATGAGGACCTGCATCAGTCAATTGCAGAGAGGCAGAATCATTGGATACGATTGCCATCATATCAGTCCCGGTTCCGGTAGCCAATTCTTCAGAAAAACGACTTGGAATCATTAATTGATGCAGAACTGCTGATTTGGCTTCAGTGGCAGTCATCCAGGCCCTGGTAAGAGCATATGACGGTAAATTTGCATCTATTAGAAGAATCATATTTATTGTCCCGCCAAGAGATTGCCATTTATCATTTTCCTGATAATAGGAAGCAGGGTCTCCAGGACTGCATGCATTTACTTCTAGGCCCGCGGTTGCAATTGCTGTTACTTCAAGGCCACGGAAAGAGTGCGTGACAAAAGCAACATTCTCCATACTTGCAGCAGTTAGCAATGCAGCTGCATTTGATGCAGAATAGCCGAGTTGCTCCACTACATGGGTGAGATAACCTTCAACACTTCCTTCCTCCAGCTCATCTTCACTTCCGACATGCCTTCCTATTCGCTGATTGATAAGGACATTGATATCATCACGGATACCACCATTGAGCCAGGAATTGGAAATTATTCTCCTGCCTTTTGGCAGTGTAACTATAACGGAATCTGTGCCTGACCTGAAAACTTTTTCACCGGCAGATGTTTCAAGAAGAGGTTCACAATCCCCATCCCTACAATTTACGGTCAACTCATTTTTGGTCATGCACCTTCTCCTGAATATAAATCAACACCGAACCCGAATGTAAAAAGTAAAAGCCTCAGAACTCATAGGGCTCATCACTATCTCAGAAGAGTATATCATCACTGGCTTTTTCCTTAGATACCAATCCCGGTAACAAGTTCCATGGCTGTTTCTTTGGGGTTTTCTGAATTATAAATACTTCGACCCACAATAATCCAGTTCGCACCTGCTGCAATCACATCAGAGGCTTTACCTCCCTGTGCACCTACACCAGGGGATATAATAGAAAGACCATCACCTATTATAGAACGCAGGTGCTTCACCCTTTCTGGCCGGGTAGCCGGTGCGACAATACCTGTAGCACCGAATTCATAGGCCATTGAAGCAATCTCATCGGCTATCGGCTGGAAATACTTCGCACCACCGGGATGGCTCATTTCAGAGACTACATAAATATCCCCATCATAACATCGGGCCACACCTATACAGGCTTTCAGGCTATCCTCACCTGTAAAACCATGCACGATTACACCGCTGGCGCCTGCCTTGAATACCTGCTCGCAGATAAGTTCATCCGTATATGGAATGTCGGCAACCTTAAAGTCAGCAATGACGGGAGCATAATCGGCAAGTCGGGATAGTACACTTAAACCTTCAGAGAGCACCAGAGGATAGCCCACCTTTATGGCATCCACACATTCAGCAACTTCGCCGGCAATCTCGACGGCGCAATCCATACGCGTAACATCCATTGCAACTATAAGGCCGGTATTCCTTTCCATGAACATTAAACCTCTAGCAGTTTGAATGTTAATCTGATAGATGAACTTTTCTTTTGAGTTCTTCAACCACTTCAGGATTATGCAGAGTGGTCACATCTCCGGGATCAGTATTATTTGTTATTGCGCGCAGGACCCGGCGCATAATCTTTCCACTACGGGTCTTTGGCAGATCCTCTGCAAAAACTATCGCAGCAGGACGGGCTATCGGCCCAATCTCATCTACAACATGACCCTTAAGTTGCTCTTTCAGCTCATCACTAACAGTAACATCGGCTTCAAGCACAACATAGCCAACTATTACTTCCCCCTTAATTTCATCCTCTTTCCCCTCAACAGCAGCTTCTGCTACGTCCGGATGGGATACAAGAGAACTTTCAATTTCCATGGTACCCAGTCTGTGACCGGAGACCTTGATCACATCATCAAGTCTTCCAAGTACCCAGACATAACCATCCCTATCAATACGGGCACCATCCCCTGACATATAGATATCATTGCCCCATTTACTCCAGTAAGTTTCAATGAAGCGTTCCTCATCCCCGTGAATGGTCCGGATCATGCTGGGCCAGGGTTTTTCAATTGCAAGATAGCCACCATGCCCTTCCGGAACCACATTGCCTTCTTCATCGAGAATGGACACCTTGATTCCCGGGAACGAGCGGACAGCACTGCCGGGTTTCATCGGAGTAATGCCTGGCAGGGGTGTGATCATTATCATACCTGTTTCTGTCTGCCACCACGTATCAACTATAGGACAGCGCTTGCCTCCGATATTCTCATAATACCACAACCAGGCCCGGGGGTTGATAGGTTCCCCGACACTACCCAACAAACGAAGGGAAGATAGGTCATGTTTTAGAGGCAGATGTTCGCCCCATTTCATAAATGTCCTGATAGCGGTAGGTGCCGTATAGAATATTGTAACACCATGTTTTTCAATAATGTCCCAGAACCGCCCTTTTTCGGGATAATCGGGAGCTCCTTCGTACAGTAACACTGTTGCGCCGTTGAGAAGGGGACCATATGCAATATAGGAATGACCGGTAATCCATCCCACATCTGCCGTACACCAGTAAATATCATCATCCTTCAGATCAAATACCCAGCTGGCAGTAATGCAGGTACCCACAAGATAACCGCCTGTACTGTGAACCACACCCTTGGGTTTCCCTGTGGTTCCACTGGTATACATGAGGAAAAGCGTATCTTCAGAATCCATATGTTCCGCAGGACACTGGTAATCAACCTGTTTTTCAAGATCATGCCACCACACATCCCGCCCCTCAATGAAATTTACCGGGGTTGCAGTGTGATTTACTACAAGGACATGTTCCACACCCTCTGTTTTTTCCAGTCCCAGATCGGTTTTTTCTTTCTGGCCTATTAATTTGCCTTTATGGTAGTAACCATCACATGTAATGACAAATTTGCTGCCTGCATTTTCAATGCGCTGAGCAAGTGCCTCATGGGAAAAGCCGGCAAATACCACACTGTGAGGGGCACCAATCCTTGCACAGGCAAGCATCGCAATCACAGCTTCGGGGATCATCGGCAGGTATATTGTAACAATATCCCCCTTCTGGACTCCCAATTCTTTCAATGCGTTGGCAAAGCGGCAGGTGGAATAAAATAGTTCATTGTAAGTGTAGGTGCGGGTATTTTCCATCTCCCCTTCCCATATAATGGCTGGTTTATCCCCTTTGGCAGAAAGATGCCTGTCCAGGCAATTATATGATGCATTGACCTTACCATTCAGAAACCAATTGCTGTGAGGAGGATTCCATTCAAGTACCTGATCCCATTTTTCAAACCAGTCAATATATTCCGCAAGACTGCCCCAGAATCCTTCAAGGTCCTCATCTGCTTTCCGGTAGATGTCCGGGTCATTCATATTGGCCCGGGCCTTGAAATCTTCAGATGGTTCAAAAACACGTTCTTCTGCAAGTGATGATTCTATTGTTTCTTTCATAGGTTATGCCATCCCCTAAAATTACACGAATCTATAATGATTATTCATGTATATATTTAGTGGTCGCAGGAAAGAATAATCATAAAACTCTATAATACCAGCTTTTGTCTTCCCGGACCAACTCAATCTTTCCCCCATATTCCATATTCTCAAGAACAGGAATAAGGGTTTCCCTATTAAGACCAAGTGAAGCAATCACCTGCTCGGCAGTACAGGGGCGACGCAGGATTAGGTCATAAACTTCTTCTTCAATATTCTCATGTTTGATAGTGGAGCGCCCCTTCCTGATACCACGCAGTACCAAACGCACCTTCCTCCTGCCAAGCCTGCTGTCAAAATAACTGGCAATTTCCTTCAATCTTATTTCATCGACAGCCTTTAAGGAAGATTCAGCAGGCGGACGGGTAATTGTAAGCACTTCAACTTCATCCGGATTGATATATTCCAGAATGTCAGCAAGACGAGAGATTTCAGAATCCGATGTGTTGTATCCAAATTTATCACTGTCAACAAGCATGACCTCAATGGAAAGCCTGCAAGTGCCCATATGGGAAAGAGATGCAAGGCCTTCTATAATATCATCCAGCAGGATACCGCAAGCAGGCCTGTTTATATTTTCAAAGGTCTTATCGTAACCTGAAACCAGGGTAGCAACAACAAGGTCGGCCTTTGCAAGATTTTGGCGTACATCATCCCTGCCCGTAAGAGAAGAATTGGTTATCACACATATGGGTACAGAAGATATCTGCCGGATACCATCGATCATTTTTCCCAGTGCAGGATTAAGTGTCGGTTCGCATGTCCCCGAGAAGGTAATGTAGTCAATATCTTCGATATTACGATGATAATGTTTTATCCCTTCAACAATTTCAGCAGATGAGACACATCCAACAACATCCTCTACAGATTGAATCTTGTTTGCAACAGAACCCAGCTGACAGTAAATACAATCAAAATTACAGTTTTTCCGACTGGAAGAATTGCTTATGACATCTATCCCCAATGATCTGCCCAACCTTCGTGAAAGGATTGGCCCATAAATTAACCTTGATTTGCGTTTAGTCATCTAAAATCCCATCAAAAATTAAAAAGGGACCATTAATCCTCAGATAATGCTCCTGTTTCTGTAAGTTGTTCTTTCAATTGTTCTATGCGCTGACAAATCCATTCCTTGTCTTTCTCAAGACTTTCAAGTTCTTTTTTTACAGATGCAAATTTTAAAGATGGACTTGTTCTTGATTCATACACGGGTTGTGTGAGAGGTCTTCGAGAATAATTTCCCATACCTCTGCCTCGCGAAAAACCACCAAACCTCTGGAATCTTCCTCTGGCAGAGTTATGAACAAATAAACTATTCTGCCATCCGGCCACTTCATTTCCACTGCAGTAACCTGCACCTCTTCCTGTCATAGGCCCCATTCCCCTGGGACCGGTTCTATCTCCACCTGGCATATTAATACAACCTCCTTTGTCTGTTCCTACATTGTTTTCAGTCTATAAATTCAACCACGCACCATCTGGGAACCGCATTCAGGACATTTGGCCTGACTGCAGGGTACACCCGGCTGGTGTGGTTCAAGATGTCCACATGAAGGACACCTGCAATTCTGCGGAGCTGCAGCTCCTCGGCCCGGGCGATTTCCACCACCTCTACGACCCTGTCCTCTGGCCCCTATCGGACCATTTCCATCTGGACCTGTGCCATCTCCTCCAGGCATATTGAGTTCACCTCCTTCTAAAAAGATACTTTTCCATTGACCAGTGCATCCGCAACTTTTCAAGACCCCTGCGCAGGGTTCTTTGAAATGTAGACTGATGGACTCCCATTTTCTGTGCAGCCTCTCCCTGAGACATATTTTCCAAAATATTCAATCTCATGGATTCCAGTTCATCTACACCGACATCAACAACAGGTATACTTTCATTCGTATCATCGGGACTGAAACGCCGACACCTGTGACGGAAGCCTACCATTCTCTTTTTTCTGGGACGCACCATAATAGTGCATTATAATGCATAACTATATAAATCTAACTGCATGGACCGGGTGGATGCGAAACGCAATTAAAACACGAAATCAAAATTAAACATAATTAATTACTGCGAAGTCATTGTTTTTCATAAAACAGATTTGGGATCGAATCTACACTTCCCATAGCTTTTGAAGGGCCTGCGGGATAAATAACTACAAGAGAACCAACTTGTCTGCCAAGTTTCTTCTCATCATGAAGATAGAAATTTTCACTTTCCCGGGATACATTCTTAAGTAAAAATCTGGAATGACTCCTTCCAAGTTCTAAAACCTTAAATTCTTCGAAATCATAGAAAAAGCCTTCAAATTCAGGTTTAAGATGACGACTACCTAATGCAAAAACATACATATCCCCAAAAAAATCCAGATCGTAGAATAGATCAACTGTGGCATCAGTACCTGAAAATCGAACCTGCATAGTTGAAATATGTATATAATCCCCGCCATCCTCAGCCGCAAGTGCCCCTGATACAGAGCACGAAAGCAGCAAAATTACGAGTATAAGCCCTGAAATCCTCATTGGCATAGGATAATACGCTATGATTAATATGTCTATTCATATCTGTGGTGCATATAAAAGGTAAAACATTAATACTAACAAAAATATGTTAGGGCAAATCGAACATGGCACACATCAATCTAAAAATTTTGAGACGTTAATTTCTTATTAGGTGTGTTCTATTTCAACCTGCCTTTGTGGCACCACTAAAAATTAATAATTATAGGGAAAGGGCAGCTGGAACTTCCATCTGTCTGATAACCCATCATAGCATTATCATAAAAATCAAACAAATTTAGGAGAACAATAATGCAGGATATAATATACCTCGCCCCTCTGGCAGGTATCGTGAGCCTGATATTTGCTGCATTTTTCGCAACCCGTATCCTCAAGGAGGGAACAGGTAACGAAAGAATGCAGGAAATTGCCACCGCGATACAGGAAGGGGCCATGGCATATCTGAACCGTCAATATAAAACAGTGGCTATAGTTGCTGTAATATTGGCTTTTCTGATATATGTATTGCTGGAAGAAAACAGTGGAAAAATTGCTATCGGATTCATAGTAGGAGCTATAAGTTCCGCTGCTGCAGGATATATTGGAATGAATGTATCTGTAAGAGCAAATGTCAGGACAACAAACGCCGCATCCAGGGGACTACATGAAGCCATGCAGGTCGCTGTCCGCGGAGGAGCAGTAACAGGGCTTGCCGTCGTAGGACTGGCCCTTCTGGGTACCAGTATATTCTACATATTATTCGGCAATGTCGATCAAGTAGTAGGATTTGCATTTGGTGCAAGTCTCATCAGTCTGTTCGCCAGAGTTGGTGGCGGTATATACACCAAAGCCGCTGATGTGGGAGCAGATCTCGTAGGAAAAATTGAAGCGGGAATCCCCGAAGATGATCCCCGAAATGCCGGTGTAATTGCTGACAACGTCGGTGATAATGTTGGTGACTGTGCGGGCATGGGCGCAGATCTTTTCGAGACCTATGTAGTAACGGTCCTTGCAGCAATGCTGCTTGGTGCACAGGTACTGGAGTCCTATCCCAATGCAATCATCTATCCACTGATTCTCGTGCCGTGGCAATCTTTGCCTCCATTATCTCCATCTTCTTTGTGCGTGTCGGAAGCGACAACAAGATTATGAAAGCCCTTTACAAGGGAGTTGCTGTATCTGCATTATTGTGTCTTGTTGCCTTCTATTTCGTGACAGACATACTCATTGGAAATATCAACATTTATTATGCATCCCTGGTAGGTGTTGCTATTATGGTGTTGATGGTTGTTTTCACCGAATATTATACTTCAACGAGTTACAGACCTGTTAAGAAAGTAGCAGAGGCTTCTGAGACCGGTGCCGGTACAAATGTAATTTCAGGACTTGCAATGGGCTTTGAGAGTACTGCCCTTCCTGTTGTAATTATCGTAATCGGAATTCTGGCCGCATTCTTCGTTGCAGGTGGAGCTGTAAATCCTGCAATGGGGTTATATGGTATTGCAATTGCCGCAGCAGCAATGCTCTCTACCACAGGAATGATCATTACCCTGGATTCTTACGGACCAATAACAGATAATGCCGGTGGAATAGCCGAGATGGCGGGTCTACCCGCCGAAGTGCGTGAGATAACAGATGCCCTGGATGCTGTAGGTAACACCACCAAAGCCGTAACAAAAGGATACGCTATCGCATCCGCTGCACTGGGTGCACTGGCCCTTTTTGCCGATTACAGGCACAAAGTAAACATTGAAACAGGCGGACTCAGTCTTGACAATCCTATCGTACTTGTCGGATTGTTTATCGGTGCCCTCCTGCCATTCATCTTCAGTGCTGTCACAATGCAGGCAGTCGGAAAAGCTGCTTTTGGCATCATCAATGAAGTCAGGCGCCAGTTCAGGGAGATTCCCGGTATCATGGAAGGTACAACCAAACCCGAGTATGGAAAATGTGTGGATATCGTAACAGCCGCTGCAATCCGCGAAATGGTAATTCCAGGCATTCTTGCAATCGCAACTCCTTTACTTGTAGGCTATATTCTCGGACCACTTGCCCTGGGAGGACTACTTGTAGGAATTATCGTATCAGGACTTCTCCTTGCCCTTACAATGAACAATGGCGGAGGAGCATGGGATAATGCCAAGAAACATATCGAGGATGGATATCACGGCGGAAAAGGTTCCGAAGCTCACAAAGCAGCAGTTGTCGGAGATACTGTCGGAGATCCTTTCAAAGACACCGCAGGACCCGCACTGAACTCCCTTATTAAGGTAGTCAACATGATTGCGATCCTGTTCTCCTCCCTGTTTATCGGGGCAGGAATATTCTGAAGGTCTCTTGACCTTCATTTTCTCTTTTTTTTGATAAAATAAAACAGTATAAGCTATTCTACACTTATTTGTTATAAAGATAATAGAGATTGCCCTATTGAGAATTACTAATGGGGAAAAGCTGACGGGTTTTAAGGGGGTTTAATATTTGGGGAGTGGGGGTTTTAGGAAAAGAAAGACAACCCGTCAGCAACCCTCGTGATGGGTGCATATTATATATAAATTACGGTTTGTGACACTCCTGCATACTATAGCATACCCCACGCCTGACCAGTTCCATTTCGATTTCTTCAAAAAAAACACCCCTGCCAGCAACATGTTCATGTGTGAAGTTTGAGACCCTGCCCGCGGGACCACCCACTGTTGTGAGATCTGCAGCACAGGAGGGACTTTTTCCTACACCCACAAATTCAATGGAAAAACCCCTGCGATAAAATTCCTCTATCATATCTGCAAAAGGGGCGAATAATTGTCTGCAGAATTTCCTGTATGCTGAATGAATTAACTGGTCCCTGGTAATTTCCCGGCGACTTGAACCAAAATATATCAGTTCCGGGCAGGGAAGCTGGATTACATTATTTTTCCCGGGAGAAAACTTTCCGGGTTTTTTAATTCCCCTAAGGCGCGACTCAGGGTTGAGAAGACAGTGGGAAACTACCATGATTTTATCATTTTCGGCATCCATTGAATCACCTGCATGAGAATCTTTATACAATAAGAAGACTTATGGAAATGCAGTTATATCCATAGGGAAACTTCCATATAACTATCACGATATGGTAATCGGGAGATAAGATTTAATGGAAAATATAAATACGGTTTTGAGAAAGGGTTTTCAGACCTGGACACACAATCTCAATATTTGCATCCCATTCTTCTTAAACATATTTGCAGGAATGTTTGCAATGTTTGTTATGTTTATGATTGCAGTCATAATATTTGTTATGCCTGCAATGCAGGACATTACAACAGACCCTGCAAATATCAATCCTGAAACGGCATTTGAGGTTCTCACAGCCGCCTTTTATGAAAATATGGGATTGTTCATACTCCTGTTTATCGTAGCATTCGTTGTATCCACCCTGATAAGTTCCTATTTTTACGGCGGAGCCATAGGAATGGCAAAAAAAGCTCTTCAAGACGGGTCCACCAGCATCAATGAGATGTTCAAATCAGGAAAAAAGAACCTTATCAACCTCTTCCTCACCAGGTTCATAGTAATGCTGATTATCCTCGCAGGAATAATCTTCGTGGTACCTGGAATACTGGCAATTGGAGACCTGAGCATATTGATGCAAAACCCTGAAGAAGCACTCTCGGGAACATTAATCCTTGTTTTTGGGATATTTGTCTGGATATTCTATGCAATCGTAGTCAAATTGATCTTTACTTTTGCAGAATATGCACTGGTTGTTGGTGGACTGGAACCCCTGGAAGCCCTGGAAGAAGGTTTCTCATTTTTCATGAACAATAAACTTGATACAGTTATCCTCTGGCTGGTTCTGATTGGCCTGTCAATACTCACCGGAGTAGCCGGGGAAGTCCTCAGTTCCATCGAAATACTCAGTACATTCTGGTCATTTGCCGATTTTGTCCTGTCCTTTGCAGTAATTCAGCCCCTGACAGTACTGTGGTGGACAAGGATGTATTTAAGCGGTAAAAGCACACAATTTTATGATATTGATGACTATCTGAAATTTCAGCGTTGATCAGGTCTTGCCAAGAAGCCGGCAGGCCTGACAAACATCAGCAGTACAGGCCTGTCCGCAAATTGTGCACTTTTTAATTTCCGCCTGAGGGAATTCTTTTGCAAGTATTCCCACCATTTTATCAAAACCCTTCTGTAGTGAATATTTCGTACCAGGATGCTTTTGCTCAAAATCATCAAGCATCAGTCTTACTTCGTTACGCAAGGCCTCGTGTTTGTAAGGACACAGGCTTATATCTACAGGAATATCATTGACCTTTGCATACAATTCCACTTCATTTTCAGGTATCTTGCGTAAGGGTTTGGCACGCAGGACCAGCCCTTCGAGTTCTCTTGGTGGAGAAAGACGTACCATCCGCTCCACATCACCTCCCAGATGATTCATCATTATAGTCTGGGCTTCATCATCAAGATTATGGCCTGTCACAAGTCGTTTTGCCCCGATATCAAGAGCTATCCTGTTAACCAGAGATTTGCGCAGCACACCGCAATAACTGCACGCACCATGTACCCTTTCCTTTGCTGCCAGTTCATCAAGTGAGATATCGTATTCATCAGCAAAACTATGGATAAGATGCTTTACACCAATCTCAGACGTCAGTTTTTTGGCATAGCCTATTGAGCGTTCCCTGTAAACAGAAATACCTTCATCAACCGTAATTGCAACCAGTTCCAGATCCCTGCGTTTGCCAAAAATCTTGTTCAAAATATACAGGGCCACACAGCTATCCTTACCACCACTCAAGGCAACTGCAATCTTTTCGTTTTTACCTATATTGTAATTCTTGCGAATCGTAAGCTTGACCTTGCGTTCTACATCTTCTGTAAAATGTTTTTTGCACAGGTGCATACCGGAATATGGCTGGTAAATGATAGCTTCATGATTGCATTTCATACACCTGGTTTTTTCTTCGGTCATGTGACCACATTCAATTTGATCTCGTATAAATACTTACGTCAGACATTGAATACAAATAAAAATCGCAAACGAATAATATATTATCATAAACAAAAATATAAATATTGTTATGAATGAATAACGGGCAATCATGACAGTTGAAATATCCCTGATACTGTTGTCAATCCTTGCAGGATTTCTGCTGGGTATTGTTTCCGGCCTTATCCCGGGCATACATACAAACAATTTCGCCCTGATACTGGTAGGATTGAGCCCCATTCTTTTGAATCTGGGAATCGAACCTCTTTATGTAGCAATAATTGTATTATCCAACTCCATATCTCACACTTTCCACGACATAATACCTGCCATTTTTCTGGGCGCACCTAACGATGACATGGCCCTTGCAGTCCTGCCCGGCCACAGGTTGCTCCTGGATGGATATGGGGCTGAAGCTGTCAGACTTTCTGCCCTGGGAAGTGCAGGTTCTGTTGCCTTTGCCCTGATAATGGCATATCCCCTGGTATTTTTCTTCACAAATTCCTATGATACTATACAGGAAAATATGGCCTGGATACTCATAGCCATATCAGCCATACTTATACTGACCGAGAAAGGAGAACATGTAACAGGACAGGGATCACTTGCCTCATTTAGATACAAAGGTTATGCTCTTTGTCTCTTTATACTAAGCGGATTGCTGGGATATTTTGCATTTGAGATGGAATACCTGGCAACACCAATCTTTAAGTTTGGTGAAACTTCCGTCCTGTTACCTCTTTTGAGCGGATTATTCGGTGCCTCCCAACTAGCAATCAGCCTGATGTCAGACTCGCACATCCCTTCTGAAAATATATCCCGCATGCAACTTTCAGTAAAGAGAATATTACGTGGCATAATATCCGGCAGTTTTGCTGGCTCAATTGTTGCGTGGCTGCCCGGGATCTCGGCTTCAATTGCCACAGTGGTTGCAAGATTTACTATTCCAAAAGAAATTGACAGGGACGATATTGAAGATGAACTGGAAGATTCAAAAGAATTTATCGTATCCATATCCGGGGTTAATACGGCAAATTCTATTTTTGGCCTTTTTGCCCTGGCAATGATCGGCAAAACAAGAAGCGGTGCTATGGTAGCAGTCAACCGTTTGCTTGATACTGCAACCATTGATAGTCGCTCAATAATTCTTTTCCTGACAGCAATAGTTGCAGCAGCCCTGCTATCCTACCTATCTACCATAGCCATTGGAAACAATGTCCATCATGTCCTGAAGAAAATAGAATACAGGAAACTATGTTTTGCTGTCATAGCCGGACTTACTATAATGGTAGCCCTTTTCACGGGGATTTTCGGAATACTGCTCTTTTTGACAGCCACTACAATAGGCATGCTCCCCCCTTTCATGAAAGTCAGGAGGAGCCATCTGATGGGAGTGATTTTGCTGCCTGTGATCCTTTACTTCATTTAATCATCATGAAAGGATGTAATCATATCCACCATATTATCCCTGACATTTTTGATAGAATCCAATGCATCCCCACCCAGATCAATGGGCGACATGCCCTGCAGGTCGGCTTCTATAAAGTCCGGGGAAAAAGGAATCTCGCCAAGTACCGGGATTCCGATATCCTCCAGCACAGCGGACATGTCAGCTTCATTGCTCTTGTTAATAACCGCAGCAATATGCCTGATGCCTATCTCGTCAGAAAGTTTATTTATACGTGATGCGGTTTCAATGGAACGTCTGCCCGGCTCCACAACAATCAGCATTAAATCAATGCCTTTTGTGGTTCCCCTGCCCAGATGTTCTATGCCGGCTTCCATATCCATTATGACAGCACTGCTGTCCTTGAGCACCACATGTCGCAGCAGGGCGCGCAAAAATGCTGACGCAGGACACATACAGCCACTTCCGCCACGTTCCACCGTACCCATGACGAGCATTTTCACATTATCCGGGCCCACTGCCCCGAATCTTTCAACTACATCATCCACTTTAGGATTGTATTTGAACATGCCTCCTGTCTGCCCCGCACGCTCCTCGATCATTTCCCTGTATTCGGTCAATGGTTTAGGAGGAGTGGTTATACCCAGTGAGGAAGCCAGGTTCATATCCGGATCCGCATCTATTGCCAGTACATCATATCCATCCCTGGCAAGCAAACGTGCAATCGTACCTGAAATTGTGGTTTTTCCCACACCGCCTTTGCCTGTAATCGCAACTTTGAACATCTTATAGTCACCCTGTTAACGAAATAACGGAAAGTCAATATACTTCTTCATTAAAGTAGTATCTAAATATAACAAACAGGATTTAAATTATTATGATGGATTCCCCTACAGATAAATACCGGTTAATAAGATCGATACTTGTTAAGATACTTGTACTTAACCTGATAGTATCCTTTGCCAAAATTGGGTATGGTGGTTTTACTAACACCTTAAGTATGGAATCCGACGGTTATCATTCCCTTTTTGATGGCATCTCCAACATAATAGGCATTTTCGGAATCCAGATCGCATCAAAACCGCCTGATCGCAGTCATCCCTACGGACACCAAAAATATGAATCTCTGGCTTCGGTTTTTATTGCAGTATTGCTGTTCATAGTAGCGGTGCAAATAATCTCCAAGTCAGTTGATCGTTTTATCTCACCATCTACACCGGAAATCACTTTTTTAAGTTTTGTTGTAATGATACTTACCATTGCGGTCAACCTCTTTGTAACAATATACGAAAAAAGAGAAGGGGATAAACTGAAAAGTGACATCCTGATTGCAGATTCCATGCATACGAGAAGTGACATCTACGTATCCATATCAGTCATCGCAGGCCTGCTTGCTGTAAAAGGTGGATACCCCCTTATCGATCCGATAATAGCTGTCATTATCTCCCTGTTTATAATACGTGCGGCGATCGATATTATAAAAAGCAGCAGCAAAAGCCTATGCGACGAATCAAGACTTGATGAAGATAAAATATGTGACATAGCTTTGAAGTAGACGGCGTCATGGAATGCCACCGGATACGCACAAGAGGGACAAAAGGAGAATATTATATCGACCTGCACATAGAGGTGGATCCAAAAATGCCGGTTGATCAGGCACAGGCATATCCCATCAGGTGAGTGATAAAATCAAGCAGTATATCAAGGGTGTGAAAGATGTGGTTGTACATATGGAACCACATGAAAAGCAGGATTGAAGCAAATTGATAAATAACGGAGTGTGTAACATAATAGCATGGCAGGAAACACGTTTGGCCATTCATTCAGGATAACCACCTGGGGAGAATCCCACGGAAAAGCCCTGGGAGCAGTTGTAGACGGAACTCCTGCGGGATTGACCCTTGATGAAGTAGATATACAGAAGGAACTGGACCGCCGCCGACCGGGCCAGAGTGCTGCTGCAACACCCCGCAAAGAAAAGGACCGTGTAGACATTCTGTCGGGAGTGTTTGAAGGTATCACAACAGGCACCCCAATATCACTGATTGTTTACAATAAGGATGCAAATTCCAGTTCCTATGACAAATTGCGTAATAAACCCAGACCCGGTCATGCGGATTTTACCTATATGGAAAAATACGGCCACAGGGACCACAGGGGAGGAGGACGATCATCGGGCCGTGAGACCATTGGCAGGGTAGCAGCCGGCGCAATTGCAAAAAAATTACTTGGAGCATACGGTATCGAAGTAGTTGCACATGTAATCGAACTCGGAGGAATCCGGGCAGAAAATATTGATCCGGATATCAAAACTGCAATCGAAAAGAATCCTGTACGCTGTGCAGACCCGGCAGCTGCAACAAAAATGCTTGAGATGATAGAGAATATGCGCAACTGCGGGGAAAGCGCCGGAGGAATTGTGGAAATCCTCACCACAGGTGTACCTGCTGGACTGGGTGAGCCGGTATTCAATAAGATCGATGCAGATATTGCGGCTGCAATAATGGGTATCGGTGCAGTCAAGGGAATTGAATTTGGTGCAGGATTCAATGCAGCCCGAATGAAAGGCAGTGAGATGAACGATGCCTTTGAAGTTGACAACGAAACAATAAAACCTCTTACCAACAACGCAGGCGGTGTGCTCGGAGGACTTACCACAGGCATGCCACTGATTTGCCGCTGTGCTGTAAAACCCACACCATCGATCTCATCGCCCCAGCATACGGCAGATGTGGTGACCAAAAAAGAAGAAATTATAGAAATAAAGGGTCGCCATGATCCGACTATCCCGCCGAGAATGGTACCAGTCGCCGAAGCCATGATGGCAATTGTACTGGCCGACCATATGATACAGAGCGGCCGTATAAATCCGGATAGGATACTGCCTGAAAAATGAAAAGAAAAAGAAAGGAAAGGATTATAAATCCAGTTTTTCCATTCTTCCTACGGCTTCTTCTATACGTTCAACAGTCTGGGTAAGAGCAAACCTGATATAACCTTCACCATAGTCGCCAAAACCTACACCCGGAGTCGCGACAATTCCCGCTTCTTCAAGCAAGAGGGAAGAAAAGTCAATTGAACTGTATTTTTCGGGAACGCAGGCCCATACGTAGAAGGTGGCCTTTGGCGGATTCACATCAAGCCCCATCGCGTCAAGACCTTTCAAAAGGGCGTCACGTCTTTGCTTGTATACATTATTCATATCTGTGACACACTGCTGAGAACTGTCCAGTGCAGTAATTCCTGCCTTCTGGACCGCCTCGAATGCACCGGAGTCTATATTGGACTTGACCTTGCCAAAGCCGGTGATAATATCCTTGTTACCCACGGCAAAGGCAATCCTCCAGCCTGTCATATTGTAAGTCTTGGAAAGGGAATAGAATTCAACACCAACGTCCATCGCACCATCAACACTCAGGAAACTGGGAGCCTCATAGCCATCATAAACCATATCGGAATAAGCATTATCATGGACTATCACAACATCATTTTCCCGGGCAAAATCCACAACCTCTTCAAAGAACTTGAGGCTTGCAGTGGCTGAAGTCGGATTGTTGGGGTAATTCATGAACATGAGTTTGGTTTTCTCAAGTACATCCTTTGGAATCGAATCCAGATCCGGAAGGAAATCATTTTCCTCAAGCAGAGGCATAATATGAGGTACACCACCTGCAAATTGAGTGCCTATCTTGTACACCGGGTATGCGGGATCAGGCACAAGGGCTACATCTCCGGGATTGAGGAAAGCAAGGGGGATGTGTGCTACACCTTCCTTGGAGCCAATCATTGTGAGGGCTTCTGTGGCCGGATCGATATCAATTCCCTTTGTCTCCTTACACCAGCGGGCTGCTGCCTCCCTGAAAGCCGGCATGCCAGAATAGGATGGGTACCTGTGGGTTGATGGATCGCGGACTGCCTCGCACATGGAATCGACGATATGCTGATGAGTAGGTTGATCAGGATCACCCACACCAAGGTCTATTACATCCACGCCTTTTTCTTTGACCTTGGCTTTGGCTTCATCTATCGTTGCAAACAAATACGGTGGTAGTGCATTTATTCTGTCTGAGTACATTGCTTCACCTGAATTACAATCAAAAATTTCGATATATCAGTATCAGTAGTCATATTGTAATGAAGCTATTTAAGAATCATGGGTGGTAAAAAAGAAAAAAGGTCACTTATTGCTCAATGGCTTCAAGGACATCTTTATTCCCGGGTGATGCATCAGAGAACGACGATGATTCAGGAATTGACAGGGTGAAATCGTATGTATAATCCAGTTCAACAGTGCCAGAGGTCAGATTACATGCAAGCACATGGCCTCCGATTGTTCGGTTTGCATCTATGAAGTGGAAATGATAACCCGGCACATTGATATTCTCAATATAATAAGGAAGCAAGAACCCCACCATAGTACCATTTATGCTTTCATGATGATACACAGCTTCCTCTTCTGCTACCACATCAAGTAGAGGCCGATAGGGCTTACTCTGGGCAGGTACACTTCGTATACTTATGTTTTCAAATGTTCCCTCTATTTTCAATGCATACATGAGATTGGGGCCGGGAACAGTTTCTTTAATGATGGATTGGAGAGACGCATAATCTGCACCAGACCCAATTATAATGATATCATCTGCTTCAAAAAAAGTCACTGCAGCAAAGGGAGTGGTAGTCGTATCATTTACCTGATAAATATGTCCATCTGATTTTGCCTGGTAAACTTCACCGTCCATAACAATCATTTCACCATTCAGTCGGTCAAATGTACCTAATCCAACATCACCCTGTTCTTTGAGATCGCAAACCTGCATAGTTCCATCATAGGAACCGGCAATTAAAGAGTCAATTGTAGATGTCTGGAAAAGAACATCATTATTGGAAACATAGGTTTCATCCGTTGTTGCGGTGCAGCCTGATAAAGCAAGAAATAGCAGAATGCTCAACAGGGCAATACGCCAGACATTATTAACCATGGTGAAGTGTATAACGATAGATGTATAAATATTCTTTTTGTGTTGGAATTGTATTGTAGTCATTTTCCCAACAGTGGAAGTATAAACGTTGCGGTGCATCCATAACAATTTAGAAATAGATTTTTTGATTAGTACCAAAATGCCGAAGAATTTAAACACTAAAACACATTATGTAATAAGAAATTAGAATTATTTATAAATAAACCATGTTATAGGGGTGAAATGATATGAAAAATATCTTTAGAAAATCCTGTTTTTGGTTATATACCAAAATGTATTTTTGCTTATATTAATAATGGCCATAGTTGCTACTTCAGGTTGTATGGAGGAAAACAGTTCAGACAAGCCGGAGAAAATAACAGTTATTGTAAGCATACTCCCCCAGGCTGAATTTGTGGAAAAGGTCGGTGGAGAACATGTTGAAACAATTGTGATGATTCCCCCAGGTGGAAGTCCTGCAACCTATGAACCAACTTCAAGTCAGCTGAAAGAACTCAGCAAAGCGGAAATATACGTAAAAGTTGGTTCCGGATTACCTTTTGAAAAAGTGTGGCTGGAAAAAATAAAGGACATAAATGAAGATATGTTACTTGTGAATTCTTCCAAGGGAATTGATCTGAGGCCAATGGGAGAAGGAATGGACCCTCATGTATGGAATGATCCCAATAATGCAATTATAATGGTCGATAATATATACAAAGCCCTGACAGAGGTTGATCCGTCAAACGAAGAAACATATACACAAAACCGGGATTCCTACACCGAGGAACTTAAATCACTTGACAGGGAAATCCAGGAAACACTTGAAAACAAGGCAGGGAATAGTTTCATGGTCTATCATCCTGCATGGGGATACTTTGCAGAAAGGTACGACCTTAATATGGTACCCATCGAAACCGAAGGAAAGGAAGCAAGTGCCAGACAGCTCAGCGAGATCATAACTTTTGCAAAGCAGGAAAACATAACTGTTATCTTTGTGCAGGCCCAATTCAGTACACAGAGTGCAGAAGCCGTTGCAGAAGAAATTGACGGCAAAGTTGTAAAAGTGGACCCACTTGCACGCAATTATACAGACAATATGTATAAAGTATCCGAGGCATTCCGTGAAGGACTTAAATAACCACCAATATGCAGTGGAAATTAAAGATGTGTGGTCGTATTACCACGATGTGCCTGCCCTCAAAGAGGTTAACCTTGACTTGCAGGAAAGAACTTTTCTGGGAATCATTGGACCTAACGGCGGGGGAAAAAGTACTTTATTAAAAGTAATTCTGGGCCTGATAGAACCAGACAGAGGCGATGTGCGTATATTCGGTAAAAAACCGAAGGAGGCAAGGAAGATTGTAGGTTATGTTCCCCAGCACAGTGCATCAAGACTGGATTTTCCGATCAATGTATGGGATGTTGTTATGATGGGACGCATTGGAAAGACATCCCTTTTCAGGAAGTACAATCCCAATGACAGGAAAGTGGTGAAGGAATCCCTAGAAAAGGTCAAAATGTATGAATACAGGGATCGTCATATTGCCGAACTTTCTGGCGGGCAGAGACAAAGGGTTTTCATAGCCCGGGCGCTCGCATCGGAGCCAAAATTGTTACTTCTCGATGAACCTGTGGCAGGAATAGATACAACTATGCAAAAGGAGTTCTACGAAATGCTTGAAGAACTCAAATCCCATATAACAATCATTATGGCCACCCACGATATAAGTGCGGTCTCGATATATGTTGATAAAGTGGCTTGCCTGAACCAGAAACTTTACTATCACGGTAGTAAAGAATTGAAACCCGAAGACCTTGAAGAAGCCTATGGGTGTCCCGTAGAAATGATAGCACATGGTGTACCCCACAGGGTATTGAAAGCCCATTAAGGAGATTGAACATGCTGGATATCTTACAATACACATTCATGCAAAATGCTATCGTTGCGGGCTTGATGGCCAGCATAGCATGTGGGATTATCGGGGTATATGTGGTTGTCAGGAAAATCGTTTTTATAAGCGGTGGGATTGCACATGCCTCTTTTGGCGGTATTGGCCTGGGTTATTACCTGGGAATGAATCCACTTTTCAGTGTCCTGCCTTTCAGCCTGCTTTCTGCACTGGTAATAGGCCTTGCCAACAGACGTACCAATATAGCCGAAGATACCGTAATCGGAATACTATGGTCTGTAGGAATGGCACTGGGAGTCTTATTCATAGGCCTTACACCAGGATATGCACCGGATCTTATGACCTACCTTTTTGGTAATATACTGACAGTCCCTATAAATGATATCTATTTGATGCTAGTAATTGATATCCTGATCATTGCAAGTGTCTATCTGCTTTACAAAGAATTCATGGCCATAAGTTTTGATGAAGAATTTGCACAGGTTTCAGGACTGCCGGTTGAAAAGCTGAGTCTGTACATGCTTTGCCTGATAGCCCTTACCATAATAGTCATGATCAGAGTTGTAGGATTGATCCTTGTTATCGCCCTGTTAACAATACCGGCGTCATTGAGCCGTGAATTTACAGATAAACTTGACAGGATGATGATGCTTGCTGTTATATTCGGCACGGTATTTACCTTTATAGGCCTGTTTTTATCCTACTACTTAAACATACCTTCCGGAGCCACTATAATACTAACAATGGCAGCCGGTTATATGCTGCATTCCCATTCAAGGGAAAAAATAAAAAAACCGCATAAGATTAATGATAAAATATTAATTGAATCAGTCAGATATCAAATATTGTAATCTTCTTATGGGGATATGACAATGGGTATTACAATGGAAAATCTTCTAGAAAGAATACTTGACACTATTTGCAAAGGCACATGGGCCGTTGACAAGGACGAAGTTTTCATCTATTTTGACAAGGGAATGGAAGAAATCACCGGTATCAAAAGCAAAGAAGTGGTAGGCAAAAAACTAGAACAATATACGTCTGCCTCCCGCCACAGCGTTGGTGATGAAGCCCATTTCAGGGAAATGTTCCTGAGGGTCAGAGATTCCCTCAAACCCATACCCTACAAAACCATGCCAATCGTTACAAAGGGCGGCAACTTAAGTTTCCAGACAGGCAGATTGATTCCTTTACTCGACCAGAAAGGAAATTATGACGGGATGATCTGTACTGTAGAAAGCGTTAGCGAGCAGAAGATAAGCCAGAAAACCTTACGTAAAAGACTCCGTTCGGACAGGAAACTCGAAGAAATCTATAAAAACAGTCCTGTCGTGGCTTTCCTGTGGACCGCAGAAAAAGACTGGCCCGTGGAATTCGTATCCGGAAACATTTCCCAGTTTGGGTATACGCCCGAAGATTTCACTTCCGGCAAACTTATCTATGGAGACATAATCTACCCCGAGGACCTTGACATGGTACGCAGCGAGGTCAGCGAGCATGAAATTGAAGGCAAGATCTTTTTTTCCAAGGAATACCGCATACTCACCAAATCCGGAGAAATACGCTGGGTGATCGAGCGGTCTTTTATAGGAAGAGATGAAGTTGGAGAACCTTCGTACTACCAGGGCATCATAATTGATATTACAGACCGTAAATTGGCCGAAGAGGCTATGCGAGAATCTGAAAAGAAATACAGATTGATCTTTGAGAATTCTCCCCTGGGAATATTCCATTTCGATGAAAATGGTGTGATAACCCACTGCAATGAGAATATAATGCATATTCTCGAGGTGACCAGAGACCAAATAATCGGTTTCAACATGCTTAAAGATTTAAAAGACAAAAAGATGTATGACGCCGTAAAAGCAGTATTCCAGAGACGCTCCGGCCATTATGAAGGAAAGTATCATTCCACCACAGGCAAAAAGGCAACACCCATAAAAGCAGACTACAGCCCCTACATATCAGAAGATGGCGAGTTGTTGGGAGGGGTCGGGATTGTTGAAGATATCAGTGACCGCATGAAGGCAGAAGAAGCTCTTCACCTGGATGAATCGCGCCTGGAAACCCTTGTAAAACTTAACCAGATGACAGAGGCTTCCCTGGAAGAACTCATCGATTTTGCAAGAGCTGAAGGAGTGCGACTTACAGAAAGCAAGATTGGCTATCTCGCATTTGTGGATGAAGATACAGATACCATTCAATTGAAATCCTGGTCCGATACCCCAATGAATCGTTGTAAAATTAAGGACAAGAAGGTAGAATACAAGATCGAAGATGTGGGACTCTGGGGAGAAAGTATACGACAAAGACGACCATTTATAAATAATGATTACAAAAAACCACATCCCAGGAAGGGCGGATACCCAAAGGAACATGTGGAACTGATTCGCCATATGGATGTACCAATTTTTGAGCGAGGGAAGATTGTAGCCCTTGCCGGGGTGGGGAATAAGATTGAAAATTATGACAGTTCTGATGTAAGACAGCTTACCCTCCTCATGCAGGGAATGTGGAGAATTGTACAGCGCCGCAAAACTGAAAAGGAACTTGAAAAATCAGAAGATAAGTTCCGCACAATTTTTGCCAGTACCAATGATGCAATCTTTGTGCATGACCTTAAAGGCAACATCATGGAAGTTAATAAGGCGGCCTGTGAAACCACGGGTTACAGCAGGGATGAATTGCTCCGCATGAAGACAAAGAACATAAACACTGGCCTTTCTATGGAAGAGATACCCCAAAGGATCAAAGAGGTCAAAGAAAAAGGGCATGCCATCTTTGAGGCAACATACAGACGCAAGGATGACACTACAATTCCTGTAGAAATCAGTGCCCGTATGATAGAATACAATGATAAACCTACAATACTGGTTGTGGCCCGTGATATTACCGAACGTAAAAGGGCCGAAGAAGAACTCAGGAAATATGCACAAGACCTGTCAAAGGCAAATGAGGAATTGAAGTCGCTGGATAAAATGAAAGATGAGTTTCTTTCCAATGTGAGTCATGAATTGAAAACACCCCTCACATCGATCATAGGTTATACAGAACTTCTAAATGACGGCAGCCTCGGAGAACTTGGAGAAGAACAGAAACATGCAGAAGAAACCGTGATGCGTAATACAAAAAGGCTGCAGAGACTCGTGGATTCACTGCTATATCTCAGTCGCACACAGGCAGGCACTGTTCAGTATGATTTTGAAACCTTGAATATATCCGAACTGACAGATCAGATTATAGAGGACCTGCAGATCCAGACAGAAGAGAAAAATCTGGAAATGATTAAGAAAATCGAACCGGACCTTCCTCAAATAAAAGGAGACCGGGACAAACTTACCGATATGTTTACCAATATAATAGATAATTCTATCAAATTCACTCCAAAGGGCGGTTCAATTACTATCTTTGCAAACAAAGAAGATGAATACATACATATCAATATCAAAGATACGGGAATTGGCATACCGAAAGATATGATAGACAATTTATTCCAGAGATTTTATCAGATAGATTCTTCCCAGAAACGTAAATACGGTGGTACCGGACTTGGCCTCTATATCTCCAAAACCATAGTAGAGGCACACGATGGAGAAATCTGGATGGAAAGTGAAGGTAAAGGAAAGGGAACAGAAGTGCATATTAAACTTCCTGTAGCCGAAAAATAAAGAATTACATTAATCAAAACAGCTACTTTTATTTGATAAGACCTTGAATAAAAGGGCAGTCAGAAAGTCCCGCTAAATCACTTTTCGTGAGTGCAGGCCCTTTAAATTTGTTCATTTGAGGAATAATCATGAGTGATATTTTACGAAGAGGACGCCTTGATTCTCTCCCTGACGAAGAAATAATGCGTTATACTTCATCAATGGAAGACGATAAATGGATATTTGATTCTGATGTCCTGGTGGATTTTGCCCACACGGCCATGCTGAAAGAGCAGGGAATCATCCCCGCAGATGATTGTGCCAAAATCCTGGACGGATTGAAACGCATCCGTGAAGAGGGAATTGATTCCCTTGATCATAGTTACGAAGATATACATATATCCCTGGAAGCCAGGCTTATTGATATGGCAGGAGAAGACGTAGGTGGAAGGATGCATTCCGGTCGCTCCCGCAATGATGAAGTGGCCACCTGTATCCGCCTGAGACTGCGCAAAGAAGTACTGGAACTGGCAGAAGAGATGTTGCAGCTTGTTAACACTATGGCAAAAATTGCATCTGAGAACCATGATACCATCATGCCGGGATATACACACCTGCAGCATGCCCAACCTACCACACTGGCCCACCACATCATGGGCCACGCTGAAAGCCTGGGAAGAGATGTGGAAAGGATACTTGGATGTCTTGACAGGATCAACCGCTGTCCCCTCGGAGCTGCGGCTTTTGCTTCCACGGGTTTTCCGATTGACAGGAGCAGGACTGCAGAGTTGCTCGGGTTTGAAGAAGTAATGCAAAATTCCATGGATGCAGTCAGTGGCCGGGATTTCCTGCTGGAAACGGCTTCTGTACTTGCAAACATTATGATCGAGATGAGCAGGATATCAGAGGAACTGGTCCTGTGGTCTTCTACAGAATTCGGTTTTATTGAATTATCCGACCAGTACGCATCCACCTCATCAATAATGCCACAGAAAAAGAATCCTGATACTGCAGAGCTTGTGAGAGGCAAAAGCGGGATTGCTGTGGGAAGCCTGATGTCATTACTAACTGTCTGCAAATCCCTGCCGATGAGTTATAACAGGGATATGCAGGATGCCAGTCCCCATATCTGGAAATCCGTGGAAAACACACGTGCCTCGGTGAGGATCATGGCAGGCATGCTGGATAGTATGAAAGTTAATAAGAATAACATGAAAGTGCAGGCTTCAACCGGATTTACTACAGCCACCGAACTTGCCGACACCCTGGTCAGGGAATGCGGGGTACCTTTCAGGACCGCACACCAGATTGTGGGGGTCCTGGCAAAAGAAGATGTCGAACCAACCCTGGAAGATATAGAAGCGGTGGGGCAAACGGTCCTCGGGGAAAGCCTGACAGAAAAGGGATTGAATGAGGATATGGTAAAACAGGCTCTGGACCCTATGCTCAACATACAGAAGAGAAAGGTCACTGGAGGACCTGCACCAGAAGCCATGAAAGCCTCAATCGACAACTTTGGTATTAAAACGGGAATGTGGACTGAAGAGGTTGAAAGGATCAGGAATCATACCACAGATTCCCACGAAAAGCTGATGCAGATTGTCGAAGATTACATACAGCAAAAATAAGATGATAAATTCGTTGCAGGGATAATTATGGATTACAAGGAAGGAGACAGGATAAGGGTCGAGAAGGGCGGAACTGCCTATGAGGGGGTTGTAATGCCCAGTGTCACCGGCCATATTGTACTGAAGATGGTCAGTGGATACAATGTAGGAATAGAGCCGGATGGTGCACAGATCACATTCCTGGAGCCTAAAAAGGATATACAAAAGCCAGAAAAACAGGGCAAGGTTACCAAAAATAAAGGGCTTAAAAATGTGGTTTTTATTTCCACAGGAGGCACCATTGCCAGTAAGATCGACTACCGTAGCGGTGCTGTGAGCTCACAGTGCTCTGCAGATGATATTGTCCGCACTATCCCTGAACTTGATGATATTGCCAATATAAGAGGACGGGTTGTTGCGAATATCCTGTCCGAGAATATGACGCCACAGATCTGGACAGAACTTGCCCGGGCCGTATATGAAGAAATTGACAACGGAGCAGACGGCATAGTGATTGCCCATGGTACCGATACGATGATGTATTCCGCAGCAGCCCTGGCGTTCATGCTTGACACACCGGTGCCTGTTGTTTTTGTAGGTTCCCAGCGCAGTGCAGACAGGCCAAGCAGTGACAATGTGATGAATGCGATCTGTGCAACAAAGGTTGCTGTCAGTGATATTGCGCAAGTTTGTACGGTCATGCATGAGAGCAGTTCCGATGATCGCTGCGGCATCCATTACGCTACCAGAGTCAGGAAAATGCACACCTCACGCAGGGATGCTTTCCAGTCCATCAATTCCCGCCCGATTGGTTTTGTGGATTATGCCACAGGCGAAATAACCACAGAATCAGAATACACCACACGCGCAGAGACAGAACTGGCTCTGAGGGATAAGATCGAGCCCGAATGTGCTATTGTCAAGTTCACACCCGGCGCAAGACCCGAAATCCTGGGCAATTATATCGATGCAGGATATAAGGGCATTGTGATCGAAGGAACCGGCCTGGGTCATGTGTCCACCGACTGGGTCCCTGAGATCAAGCGTGCAACACAAGCAAACATACCGATAGTGATCGCCTCCCAGTGCCTGCACGGACGTGTCTGTGACCGTGTCTATGATACCGGCACGGACATGCTCAAAGCCGGAGCAATCGAGGCCGAGGACATGTTACCGGAAGTTGCCCTTGTAAAACTTATGTGTGTACTGGGCCAGACATCCGACCTGTCAGAAGTGCGAAAATTGATGCAGGAAAAAAGGGCTAACGAGATTTCGTATTGCAGTCTTGAGTGAAAGGCAGGTTGCCGCCTTCCATAGCGGTCTTATTCTCAGTTCCTGGAACCCGGCGATTGGGTTTCCAGATACATTTATTTTCAATCAAGAGGCCGTTTTGCAGAACATGGCTTCCCCTAATCCATAGCATACGCAAAACAGGGTTGTTTGGAAAAAGAGAAAAAGTGGTGCCGCAGGTGCTGCGGCGGTAGGTGTTAGGTTTAGATGTCTGCAGTGAATTGTGCAATCATCTGGTTGGCTTCAGAATCAATAAGTTTGATACTGTCCCCATCTGTGAGAGTTATGTTCCCACTATCATAAATTTCCTTTTCTTCACCGACTTCAATGGTTGTTTTATTCCAAAGAGCGGTAGATTCACTGCCACCTACTGTCAATTTAGTGTCATTTTGAAGATCGATAGAATCTCCACCCTGATGTACAAGAGTGAAACCAGTCGCATTAACATCTGTTGCTTTGATACTTGCCTGTGGTGCGGATTCTGGACTGCCAAGTCCGAATACGAACGATGCTATAACCGCTGCGAGGATGACAGTAATGGCGACCATCAGAATGACACCGATGACCGGGGATACTGCATCATCTTTTCTTTTTAAATCGAATATCTTCATTTGAACTCTCCTTCTCAGTCTTTCTTATTCTTTTTCTGTACGACCTTCTCTAACTTGCGAGTCCACATTTCATCATCCATGTCGGTATACTCACACTCGAGGTAATGTTGCACTGCGATACTGAGGGCGTCCTTTGTGGAAGATTCATTGCTTTTCTTCTTCAAAGCCTCAAGTTGTTCGTCAGTCAGTACAGTTTGAGCATGTACAATTTTCATTTATTACACTCCCAATATATAAATTGTGAGTACAGGTTCAGGTGCCTTCTCATGATAATAATAATGAGACTATGGCATAAGAGTCTTGCTAGCGAAAAAAAAAGCGAGAGGCGCACAAAAGTATAAATAAAATGATATTGCGGCAAATTAGCCGCATTATCCTGTCAATTGAACTACTCCACGCTTACGCATGGAGATTCCTACGAGTTGTTATGTCATTCATTGGATGTATTTGGGATACATCAAATGTCAATAACCCTGTTTGTCGTAGATAATGAGCAAAATGCTCATAGCCTGTCCAGGTGGCATAATTGGATAGGGTTATATAAATGTTAATATAACTATAAATAACTTATGCAATTATATTATTATAACACGGCTTTCATCCCCTACCTTACGGAAGGGGACTTCTCGCCTGTCAACTAAGTTTCAGATCAGGTTACTATCTTATCCAGCTGTTCTGTTTCGATGGCTCTTCTGACCTCGTAAGCTACCCTGCGTCCAGTGCTCATGGGTTTTCTCCACAGGGTATTGGCATAGGGATGGCCCACGGACATGTGCACATTGGTACCTCCGCCAACCCGGGGTGCCACATCATAGATGTAGAAGTTCAGGTCCTTGTCCACACAGGTCTGCAGGCAGAACGGACCGATAACACCGGGATCATAGTATTCCCTGGAAGCATCCACATACATTTCCGCCAGTTCGAACACCTTCTCCAGCAGGGATTCCCTCAGGGTTGCAGTATTGTGCCCGCAAACCGTATACTCGGGTGTCAACTGGTGCTCTGCCAGGGCCATCTGCTGGGGAGCGGGCAGCCTCACATGGCCGTCCAAACTCGTCTCGAACCTCCAGTCAATGCCCAGCAACTCGATAGGGTTCATTTCCTCTTCCAGAGGGGAATAGAACAGGTCAAAATTGAACACCGGCCCGATAACATAGCGCTCGATCCGTGCCTCCGCAAGCGCCTCCCGGGTGATGACTCCCTGCTTGATCAGGGATTCGGATTTTTCAAGATATTCCTCATAACTTGAAGCCGTAAAGAATCCGCGCTCCAGCTTTTTCACAGCATGGGGCAGTTTGACAATACAGAGTGCATCGATATCCTGTGGATCATCGATCTTCTCCGGGAAAGGCATTCCCGCTTTTTCCAGCAGCCAGTAATAATCCTTTTCCAGTCCCCTTTCCTCGCTGCGCAACATATTCCTGCTACCCACAAGCGGAACTGCAAAATCATTCTCTATCTCATCGATTCCACAGTAGGAAGTAAAAGAGCGGTTGGGGATGAAAAGCACATCATTGTCCACAAGGCTTTTCTGGTTTTTCTCAAGCAGGACCTCATCGAAACTATCATAGTTCACATAATCATCGACCACGCCACGTACAACATTGTCATTCTGATCCCTCTGGGCACGGAAATAATCCGTATAGGTCTTTTCACGTCCCTTCTTGCATATGGCATGAGTGTGGAAACCCTCCTCCACAGCCCCATCAAAAACGTCAAGAGCCGAGTGGGAAGCTACTGTACCTATCCGGATATTGTCTGTATTATAATCATTAACTATATCGATGATCTCTTTCCTGTCAATCATGGGAAAATCCTCGTGAATCTTTCTGCAACATAATAAGAATCTGGAATAAAAGATTTGTTGTAAGCCCTCAGACAAGGGCAATGAACAGGGGTGTAACGAATGTCTCGATCACTGATGCCACCAGCAAGAGAGGGGCTACAAAACGCAGGAAAACAGCCACACCTGCTGTTATTTCCTGTTTTACCGATACTGTCTGGCCCCGCAGCTTGGCAAGAGTGGTCAATCCTATACGTACTCCGATAGCAACCGAGATAAATATCATCGCCAGCTCGATCAAACCATGGGGAATTATCGCCAGTAAAACAAATAAAAGGCCCTCCTCGGCACCGGCCACATGGGCCACTGCACCCAGCACATAACCGTTATAGGCCAGGAACAAAAGCGGAATGACACCTAGACTCACACCCAGCAGGATAACCGCCAGGCTTTTCAGGGCATTGTTCAGGAAAATAAAGAGCATTATCTGCAGGGGAGAAAGTTCCTTGATGATATCCACCAGACTTTGCAACTCCTGCAGGGACACCTCAGCTGAGGCAGGATTCATGGAAGTATAAATGTAACCCGCCACCGCCGAGATGAAAAATACAGCAACGGACAGGACAAAAAGGCCTTTCAGTGAAATAAAGTATCTCTGCAGGTCTTCAGCAACCAGAGAGCCGGGGAAAATATTATTGCGTTTCATTTCAGATACCCAGTGCCATCCTCAGTGTGTTTCTCGTAGCAGGAGACAATCCCAGTACAATAATAACCATCTTTACGAAAGTTCTTAAAGATATTGATTCCTCGCTATCGTTAAACTGGGTATCCAGCACATAGATCACCGGGATGAAGATCGCAAGTTTGAGAGGATACATCACAAGTGCCGTGCCTGTCAGATCGATCAGGTAGGAAGGCACAACATGTTTTTCGTAATATCCCAGCATATCAATACCGATAAACGTGGAAGATGCATCCATCAAATGAACCCAGAGAATTGTGAAATTGAGCCTGTCTGTAATCAGGCCGATTCCCTGCCAGCGTGCCAGGCCGTAAATGGAAAAAGCAACCAATGTCCCTATCACCAGAATCAGGATAAGTGCATCCGGTCTTACAATATCCTCAAAATAGAGCAGGGCGTACAGGTTGGATAAAAACCACAATCCTCCCGCAGCGGCAAATGTCTTTTCCCAGTCGCCTACAACACCAAGGTCATAGAGTTTTTTGGATACTACCAGACAGGCAAGTGTCACAACAAAAACCACAAAGTAGATGTTGGGGGTAATAAAGAGATATTTCAGGGGAGCACTGAATACATTGGCATCCTCAAGCACCCTGAGGGACGAACCTGCCAGGATAAAGGGAATTATGGAATAAATAAAACGTTCATCAACTTCAACTTTCATCCGGTCAAGCAACTTTATAACACCAAAAACACATGCACCAAGTATCAGGGCCCATGTTAGTGTATTAACCGGGTTGTAACCACTATCATAGATAATGGGTTCAATATAATACTTATTTACAAATTGCAAAATCTTATCAGTAAACGTATTCATCTATATATCACAATCCGAAAAATCCCGTTGAGGCTATAATACAGAAGAGTCCGGCGGAAAACACAATTATAGAAGAGATAGATATAATATAAGTGTTTTCACAAATAAGAGCAGGGTAATTCAATTGAACGAACTCAAGAGCAACAAATGGATGCAACTGCCCCGGGACGTTCTGGTCGGCAGCGACATGTTAGGGAAGGTGGCCGATGTATGCAGCGACCTTCAACTCGGCCGCAATGCACTGATCGTAACGGGCCAGAAAACCCGGGATATCGCAGGCATGAAGGTCGCAGAGGAACTTGAAGAGACCGGCAGGAGTGTCCATATCCATGTCTCGGCCAGTGCTTCCATGGAAGAAGTGGAAAATGTCATGGAAATTGCCAGAGAAATGGATACAGATTTCCTGCTGGGAGTTGGCAGCGGCAAATCCATAGATGTAGCCAAACTGGCTGCTACCAGACACAATGTACCTTTCCTGAGCATACCCACAGCAGCTTCCCATGATGGCATCGTCTCGTCCAGGGCTTCCATAACACATAACGGAGAAACAACCTCCATTCAGGCAAGTGCACCCATGGCAGTAATCGCCGACACCGAAGTCATCGCAAAAGCCCCATTCAGGTTACTTGCAGCAGGCTGCGGGGATATTATCTCAAATTGTACGGCAGTACTTGACTGGCAACTGGCACACAGATTGCAGAATGTTACATTCAGTGAATACTCTGCAGCTTTAGCCAGCATGACCGCAAACATTCTCATAGAATCTGCAGACTCCATTAAGCCTGACCTTGAAAGTTCGGTCCGCATCGTTGTCAAAGCCCTTGTATCAAGTGGGGTTGCCATGAGTATCGCCGGTTCATCCCGGCCCGCTTCGGGCTCGGAGCACATGTTCAGCATGCATTAAACCGCATAGCTCCAAATCCTGCACTGCATGGAGAACAATGTGGTATCGGGACGATCCTGATGATGTACCTGCATGGCGGGGACTGGAAGGCAATAAGGGATGCCCTCAGGCTAATTGGTGCCCCCACAACCGCCCATGAATTGGGCATCGAAGATAAATATATATTACAAGCGCTTGTTGAGTCTCATAAAATTAGGCCGGAAAGGTACACAATACTCGGGACCGGGATAACACCTGACGCAGCCGAGGTGGTGGCAAGGACCACCGGAGTAATTTCATGATTATTGGTCATTACAGGTGATGCTTATGGATGAAGAAGATACCATGATTACACTCATCGGAACTCAACTTGCCCGGGAAGGGGAAGAGTTCATATTTGAAGGGGAAGCTCCTGAATGCGAAAAATGCAAACTCAGGAATACATGCATGAATCTGGAAAAGGGACGCAAGTATGTAGTCCGGAAAATAAGGACAAATACCCTGCACGAATGTTTTGTTCATGAACAAGGAGCATACGTAGTTGATGTGGCAAAAGCTCCGATCGTTGCTGCCATTGATTCACGCAACGCTGTCCAGGGTTCCACTATCAGCTATAAGGAACCAAAATGTGACACAGATGACCAGGAATTATACGACCTGTTCCACCCTGCAGGAATAAAAAATGGTGATAAATGTACAGTTGCAGAAGTCATGGGAAATATTGAAAGTGACCAATGCAGCGGATACAAGAAAGTCAAACTTAAGTTTTGAAAAGGAAATCCCGATATAATTTATAATGCGAGGGGCTAGAATGCCAGAAACTAGTGATAAACAGATATTTCATGAATTTTATACGGAAAAGCGATGGAACAACTGGCTTCAAAAAGTTGGAGAAAGCAATTTCAAACTTGAAGAATCCGGGGATACTCCCGAGAAGGATAGCGCTATTTTTGTGAACATGCAGGATGATGTAATCCTGGCATGCCTGAAGGCCATAGCTACCTTCCAGCGTAGAGAAAATTCTGTAGAAGAAACCCTTGATATCCTCTCCAGTATCGAAGAAATCGTTCTGAAAAAGGTAGATTCCATATCCGAAGACACCGATATGATGATCGAATCGCTGCAGAATTCTTTACTGGCAACGTTTGTCTCCTTCGAATGTTACCTGAACGGGGATTATGACCGGGAATCAGAAATATCCGACCTCATAAAAGGTGCAGTCGAAGCCGAACAGGATGAAGATTTCGAGGCCGCCCTGGGATATGTTGCAAGGATAGGTGCCCTTGTACTGGATGGCAAGGAACTTCCGGGTAAAGAAATGGAAGATATGCCCTATGGCATTGTTGCCGAATGGATGGACGGAATTGATTCCATAGAAGCCGCAATGGTAGGTACTGACAGTTACAAGGAAGACGATGGCGAATACGAAGTTGTCTGAAATCCACCCTTTTTGATCCCCTCCACCCTTATTTTTAATAAAAGTTCACCCTGCAAAATCGATCCGAATTATTTTTATGTAATCACTCATTCATAGGGAGTAACACAAACACCCCACTAAAGTAAGACTGGTGTTTTTACTTGTATCTTACACTGACAAAAAGAGGTATTCCACATGAGTGAAAAAATAGGAATTCTAGCAATCGGGCATGGAAGCAGATTACCTTACAACAAAGAAGTAGTGACAAACATCGCCAACACCATCGCAGAAAAACATCCTGAATATGTAATCCGTACAGGTTTCATGGAAAACTGCGGCCCCTCCGTGCAAGAAGCCATGAATGAATTCGAGGGAACCGGCGTCACCAGGATTGCAGCAGTACCGGTATTTCTGGCATCCGGCGTACATATCACCGAAGACATTCCTGAGATTCTCAAACTCGATCCCAAAACAAATGAAGGAAAATTTGAGGTCGATGGCAATGAAGTTCCCGTTGTCTACGGAAAACCCCTCGGTAACCACGAAATGCTTGCAGACCTTGTCTTTGAAAGGGCAAAGGAAGTTATCTAAAATCATTTCTGAGACCACATGACAGCAGGGCAGAGACATTTCATAGTGCTTGACCTGAATCACGGTGGCCTGTTGATAAGCAATAAACTTGCAGGCCACGGATACAGAGTAACCGCAGTGGATGTTTACGGCACGCTTCCCAAGGAAGCATTCTCTGACCTGCCTGCTGAAGTAGAGGTGGTTAGCAAGCCACCTCTGCCGGATAAAAACACTATTATAATCACACCTGTCCATCTGGACCCCAACTATCCTGTTCTTGCAAAAGCCAGATCGCAGGGAAATACCATCTATTCCCATCATTACATCACCGGCCAGATACTGCATGAGAAAGGCATCTTCAGTCAAACAAAAGTAATCGAGATCACCGGGGTTAAAGCCAAGACCAGTACTGCAACCCTTCTGGCCAGGATACTTTCCTTTAAAGAAAAGTCATATTACATACAACCCGGGGCATAGAATACCTATCAGGAAACAAACATATCATGCTCCATAAAGGTCTCAGTATAACTCCCGCCAGTATACTTGAAGTTATTAATATTGTCAAAGAGCAGGAAATTGATCCATCAGTTTATGTGCTGGAAGAATCCCTGGGCACAACTGGCACGGGAGAAATGGGCATACTCACAACCCTCACCCCTGACTACAGGATCGCTTCAGACAGCAAATGGGCAAGTGAAGCCAAATGGCAGATAATGAACCATCCTGTTGTTATAATGAATCATCAGGACACCAGCCTCATAGAAGATAACACAAAAACTGAGATCATAACATTTGCTAGCGGCAATCAAAATGCCGATCTTATCAGCGGATATCCGGAGAAACTATCAGTATCTTATCTGATGGGAAAACCATCGACTGCAAACTCCAACCAGGTTACAATCCTGAAGAATATTCAATTGCTTTTGCCGCCAGCGCATGTGCCGGCCTGTGGGCAGGAGCAAACCCGCACGACATAAAGAGAACCTTTGAAGGATTTAGTGGTTTGGAAGGAAGAATGCGGCGGGTGGAGTTTCAACAAAGGAGACTCATTGATAACTCCAGTTCCGGATTGGATATTGATTCTGCAAGATCGGCCATTGAAATGGGACTGGATAAATCTGCAAAGAACGTGCTGATTATCGGAGAACATGCCGCACAGGTATGCGAAGGCTTTGCTCCGGAAAACGTCCAAATATTGCTTTCAGAATACAAACAGTTCCTTGACCATGTGATTCTGATAGGCAAACGCATGGAAAATTTAAGTTCACAGAATATCATTCACATGAAAAATCTGCAGGAAGGCCTGGAATGTGCCCTTTCGTTAACCGACAGCGGCGACACCATTATATCCTGCGTAAAATGTTTCAGGTAAAAAAGAGGAGAAAAAATGCAGCAGAAGAACCTTTCCATCATGCATCCCCGCCCGAGTTCCATAGTCGCGGCGCTGTACACTTTGAGAGACCTTAATGTAGAAGTCGCAATCCTCCACGGGCCACCGGGTTGTTCTTTCAAGCACGCAAGGTTGCTGGAAGAGGACGGGATCCGGGTTGTGACCACTGCCCTGGATGAAAACGGTTTCGTGTTCGGGGGACATGACCGACTTGTGGATATGTTACAGAAAGTCGAAGAAAGGTTCAGCCCGAAACGCATCGGTGTTGTCGGGACATGTGTGAGCATGATAATCGGCGAGGAACTCCATGAAGCGGTTATGGAAGCAAATCTGGATGCCCCTGTGATCGAAGTAGAGGTCCATGCCGGCTACAATGATAACACAAAAGGAGTATTGTTTGCCCTGGAATCCGCCCTTGATGTTGGAATAATAGACAGGCAGGAATTTGAAAGACAGCAACATCTTCTCAGTGAAGCCACAAATGTCGAAAAAAAATACGGAGCCGCCAGCAAGGAGTACCTTGAACCTTCCCGCGGTGATGTAAAATATACTGTGGCAAAAAGAGTCATAGAAATGCTCAAAGCAGGCAAGAAAGGAATCTGCATCCTCAATGCCAAAAAAGAAACCGCCTACATGTTTGCGGATATAACGGTGGCCCTGCAGGAAGTAGCCAAAAAACTCGGTGTTGAGGACAACATTGTCAATTTCGCAAATCTTGATACCGGACTTGGGTTACCCCGGGTACGCCAGCATGCAGAACATATTCTTGCAGATATGCATGATAACGTAAAAATAGATGAAATTATAGGTGGACTGGATGAATATCCCATTGCAGGCCAGCAGGTCAGGCAACTTATAGAATCAAATTACAGAGATTTCGATTTTGCCGTAATCGCCGGTGTACCCCATGCAATACCGATGGAAGCACTTGAAGGCATGGAACTTATTTCAATCACAAATGGCCCCCGGCAGGTTCATCCCCTGAAAGATATGGGCCACGAGCATGTGCTTGTGGAGATAGACCTCCATCCAAAAACACTGGGCGTGACAAATATCGTGGAATCTGAATTCGGAGCTACCTTGAGACAGCTTGCCCGGGAGGAGTAAAATGAATCCTCAAAAAAGAATCGCAATCTACGGTAAAGGCGGCATCGGGAAATCAAGTACTGCATCCAATGTAGCCGCCGCCTGTGCTGATGAGGGCTATAATGTCATGATCATCGGATGTGACCCCAAGAGCGATTCATCCATAACCCTTCTGGGAGGAAAACGTATCCCCACCATCCTGGATCTGCTCAGGGAAGGTATGGAAATAGAAAAGGAAGACGACGTGGTTTTTGAGGGATACAAGGGAGTGAAATGTGTAGAGGTCGGTGGACCTGAACCGGGTATCGGTTGTGCCGGCAGGGGAATCATTGTTGCAATCCAGAAACTCAAGAAGATATCCGAATCCATGAAAAAAATGGACCTTATCATTTACGATGTGCCCGGGGATATCGTCTGTGGCGGTTTTGTTGCCCCGATCAGGAAAGGACTTGTCAATGAAGCCTATGTCCTTACATCCGGGGAATACATGCCACTGTATGCAGCCAACAACATTTGCAAGGGATTGTCACGTATCAATACGAAACTCAGTGGTGTAATCTGTAACTCACGCAGCGTCAGCCGGGAAGAGGAGATAGTAAGCAAATTTGCAAATGAAATTGGAAGTGAACTGGTGGCCTTTATTCCCAAGGAGCAGATCGTCCAGGACTGTGAAAGGGATGGCTATTCCGTGCTTGAAAAGGCAGGGGATACTGATATAGCCGAAGTGTATCGCAGCCTTGCAAGAAATATAATGGCCAGCGATTGTGCGGTCGACCCCCGGGCTTTGACAGATGAGCGGCTCAGGGAACTTACCCGGTAAGGAATTGTATGCCCGACCAAAATCTTATGGAGATGCCGCGTCTGCTGATATCCGCAGATCGTTCCTCTTCCGGTAAAACGACAATCGTTGCCGGAATGCTGGCAGCCCTTACTGCAAAGGGATACAGGGTACAACCTTTCAAGGTAGGCCTGGACTACATAGATCCGAGTTATCATTCTGAAATCACTGGCAGGAATGCCCGCAATATAGACGGCTACCTCATGGATGAGGAAGGAATCCGTGACGTATTCACCCATGGGTGTGAAACTGGCGGAAAGGCAGATGTTGCCATCATCGAAGGAGTAAGGGGCCTCTATGAAGGTTTTGATAGTTTCACCGACACAGGCAGTACTGCCCAGATAGCAAAAATACTCAACTGTCCGGTTGTGCTTGTAATCAATGCCCGCAGCATCACACGTTCAGCCGCGGCCCTTGTGAAAGGTTACACCTCTTTTGATGAAAGTATAAACATTGCAGGAGTGATCCTGAATAATATCGGAAATTCCCGCCATGCAAAAAAGGCCAGTGAAGCCATTGAACACTACACCGGGATTCCCGTACTTGGAACCATTCGCAGGGATAATGCAATGCAGATATCCATGCGTCATCTGGGACTGATCCCGGCTCTTGAAGGACGCAGGCGTATCAGTGACCTGGACCAGCGAATCGGGACTATCCGGGACAGGGTGGAGGAGGGAGTGGATATTGCAGAGATACTTAAAATTGCAAACTCTGCAGAACCTGTCGAAAAACCTCCAAAAACCATGTTCACATCCCGTGACATAAAAGGAAAGAGGCCTAAAATTGGTGTGGCACTGGATGAGGCTTTCAATTTTTATTATCATGATAACATCGAATTGCTCCAGCTTGCAGGTGCAGACCTGGAATATTTCAGCCCGGTCCATGATAGTAAGTTACCAGATGTTGATGGATTGTATATCGGAGGAGGATATCCCGAACTTTTTGCCTCCCAACTTCAGGACAATGAATCCCTGCGCCGGGAGATTCGGGAAACATCCAGATCAGGAATGCCTATCTATGCAGAATGTGGTGGGCTTATGTACCTGACAGAGAAACTCACTACCGGTGTAAAAGGTAAAGGCACATACCATATGGCAGAAATGCCCGAAGCCACCACCGAAATGGTAGGAGCATTACCCGGCCACACCCTTATGGGACACATCCGTGTGGTTAGTTACAATAATGGCCAAATCGTAAAGGATGCGATCATAGGCAAAAAGGGAAATACATTCAGGGGCCATGAATTCCATCATTCCGAAATAAGGGATATCCCGGAGAAGACGGATTTTGCTATTAAACTTTCCCGGGGAATCGGAATCAAAGGTGAGTGGGACGGGATGACAGTAGAAAATACACTGGGATCCTATGCACACCTGGAAGGTGTCTCCTATCGTGAATTTGCCAGGTCTTTTGTGGATTCTATACTGGATTGAAACCAACTTATAAATAAAAGCAAATCTCATTGTGCCATCGCTATTTACTGTTTACCGGGTGCTCGGCTTGATAGGAAAACTGAAAGAAGACAGGGTTGTTGCCGGCAAAGAGGCAATTGAAGAGATATATGAAACCAGTTATTACGGCAGACCCAAAAAAGGCAATTTAATGCTCACCCTGGTTGAAGCAGCACACCTGCTTTACCGTGAGAAACTCGAAATTGAAAGAGAAGGCGTATCACTTGGATTTGAAGAATATTTCAAGAGTGCATCCCTGTTAAACCCCAATTTTGAACTCAAATATATTGTGTATAAGGACCTTCGAGAGCGTGGATTTTACGTTCAGCCGGGAGTTGCGGATTTCAGGGTATATCCGCGGGGTGGCAAACCCGGAAAATCCTCATCCAGAAGTTATGTGTATGTCCATTCGGAAAGAGTGGCCCTTCCCCTATCCATCCTTCTGAAAAACCTGGAATCAGCCTGCAACGTGCGCAAACAACTCATAATTGCAGTTGTGGACGAAGAAAGCGACATCACCTATTATGAAGTGCAGGAATCAGACCCATCAGGTAATATGGAACAGCTGTTTCCTTCCCTCCAAACTTCTGCAACAATGCTTGAGGATCGTGTCATTGTCTGGGACGGTGAAGCTTCAGGTAAATTGTACGAAAATGGTTTTTATGGAAAACCCCTGGACCAGAAACGTCTGCAATTGTCCCTTGTAGAAGGCGCTTTCCTGCTAAAGAACAACATAATTGAAGTAACCACACGACAAGCTGACAAAAAACTCAATTTTGATGAATTCTGTGAAAGGGCCGCGCATATAGAGCCTCTTTTCCAGAGGAAATACAGGGTATACGAAGACCTCAGGAACCGCAAACTCGTACCTAAAACCGGATTCAAGTTCGGTACTCATTTCAGGGTATACAGCGAAGTGAAGTCCTCATCAAAGATTCCCCATTCCGAATACCTGACCCATTCGATTGGTACACAGCATGAATTTTCCCTGCCGGTTATGTCAAGGGCAATCAGGCTGGCCAACAGTGTGCGTAAAAAAATGCTCTTTGCAATAGAAGCCGATGAAATACGTCATATCGATATTACACGTGTGAAAATGTAAAGGCCCGAAAACACAGGCAATTAAAAAGGCGAGTCTATTTCAAATCCCGGGAACAAACCTCAAACGGAGGTATAAGATGAAAAATGAAAAGGATGCAAAAATAGCAATCGCCCTGCTTTTTATAGCAATACTTGCAATTGCAATTACCTATGCCCTGTACCCTTATATTGAAGCTTTTTTTGCTGCCCTTGTTATTTATGTAATAATGAAACCCGCGCATGATTTACTGACAAAAAGGCTGAAAATCAATAACCGGGTTGCCTCTGTTGTATTGATAGTGCTATCTATTGTAATTATAATAATTCCCTTGTACTACCTGATAATCCTTCTATCCCAGCAGGTAGGCCTGGTGCTGGACATAGTAACAGCAAATATGGATATTGTCTACGGGGATTTACAAAAAATAAATGAACTGGCTCCGGCTCTGGACCTGGAACAGAAAGCATCGGATATCGTCACAACAATTGGGGGATTCGTAAGCCAGCTTGTGCTGGGAACCATTCAAAACCTGGGAAACCAGCTTATCGGCCTGATTATAATGGTTTTCCTGTTGTACTATCTATTTACTACGGATGATGAGACACTTAAAGACATGACTTCCAATATAATCCCTTTCAGTGACAGCAACAAGGACAAATTGATGAGGGAAATGAAGAATATCATCCATTCCACGATAGTAGCCACTTTCTTCATAGCAGCCGTGCAGGGCGGATTACTTGCAGTCACCTTTTATCTGCTTGGAATCCAGGGAGCATTGCTATGGGGATTCATCACACTGATTCTTTCAATAATGCCTGTTGTAGGAGCTCCCCTTGTATGGGTCCCGGCAATCATATTCAAAGTTATTGAAGGAGATTTTTTTGCTGCAGGAGCTATTTTCATAGCAGGAATACTGATCAGCAACATAGATAATTTCCTGCGTCCTTATATTCAGGAAAAGGTAGGCGCAATCCATCCCTTTGTCTCCCTGCTGGGAATTTTCATAGGAATATACCTATTCGGGCTGGTCGGTATCGTAGTTGGGCCACTGGTTCTTTCTTCCTTCCTGCTGATGTTAAGAATGTTCCATGAAGATTACATCAAAACCTGATTTTCAATCACTGTTAACTTTTTTCCTGATGCCCCTGAACATCTGTCCTACCACATATTTCGGAGGTGTCAGTTTACCCCCCGGTTTTACACGACCTGCTTTTATCGCGGAGAGGACGGAATCCACCGATTCATCCTCAACATCGATGCCAGTATAGGACCTGCCAACCATACATGGTTCATGGGCATCACTACCTCCAACTTGAGGCAAGCCCAGCCTTTCGGCAACTATCTTTGCCCTTGTATTGGCATAAGGAGTTAAACAACGGGAATTGAAAACTTCAACTGCATCCACATCCAGACCTTTCAGGTACCCGATCCCATGAGAGGTTTTTTTGTAGGGATGAGGAATAATTACAAGGCCGCCAAGATCGTGTGCATATTCGATGGTGGAAAGGACACTCATTGAAGCAGGCACACTTTCCGATGCACCCAGCACTAGCACATGACCTTCAGTAGAACTTACTTCCTGCCCCGGAATTACCAATATGTCCGAAGCAATTTCTGCTGCACGCCTGGCACAGGCAAAACCACCTTCAACACTGTCATGATCACATATTGCAACCCCATCCAGCCCGTTTTTTTTAGCCCATTCCAGGATGGAATCAAATTGAGAATCACTATCTTTTGAAAAACAGGAGTGCACATGTAGATCGATCAACATACAATAAAGGCTATGCAATCTGAATTTATAAATCTTTGGAGGTGGATTCGGCTGTATTACCGGAAACTTAATCTTTTTTCGAGAGATTTGGCTTTGTGATAGACCTCATTTCTGGCCTCCACATCCATAACAACAGTATTACCATAATTTACACTGTGTACGATTCCTTCCTCAAAAAGCCAGGATACAGCAGACATGCTTCCACCTGACATAGGTAACTCCAGTACAAACCGTTTCCATTCAGGCAGATGGGAATAAATAATGTCCTTGAGCTCATCCAGCCCTTCACCGGTCTTTGCAGAAACCACCACTGGATTGGGAGCCAGGTAGGCAATCGATTTGAGCCGGGAGCTGAGTTCTTCCGGAGAAAGCCGGTCGGCCTTGTTGATAGCGGTGATTATTGTAGCTTTTTCAAGCTGTTCCCAGAATATTTCATGGGATACGGCGAGTTTCTTCCTTATAACATCTACCGGCTCACTGATATCCACCACAAGCAGGATTATATCCGCCCTGAATACATCTTCCAGGGTTGAGCGGAATGCGTCCACCAGAAAGTGGGGAAGATCTTCTATAAATCCCACAGTATCCGTGAGGAGGGTCCATCGGCCGTTAATGCCCAGATATCTTGTTGTAGGAGAAAGGGTGGTAAAAAGCATATTTTCCACCTCCACATTTTCATCGACCAGGGTGCGGAATAATGTGCTTTTTCCCGCATTCGTATAACCTGCAAGGGACAACAGGGAAAAACCTTTGGAATGCCGGTAACCACGCAGGTTTTCACTGTCTCTCTGTCCTGTGCTGAGTTCTTTTTTAATGCGACTTATACGTTTCTTGACATCCTGCTCATAGGAGTCTTCATAGCCTCCCAGACCCATAAACCCGGGACGCTCTTCCATTTTAAGCAGGGATACGATTTTTCTGGCCCTGGGAAGTTCATATTCCAGCCTGGCAAGTTCAACCTGCATGCGGGAACGCCTGGTGGTAGCCCGGGTTGCAAAAATTTCCAGGATCAATTGAAACTTATCTATTACCTCACATTTGCACATCTCGGACAGGTTATATACCTGGGTCACCGAGAGTGGATTGTAGAATATTATTTTTGCAGGTTTTTGTGAAAGGGCCAGCTCTGCAACCTCTTCTGCCTTACCTTTGCCTATCTGGTATTGTCTGTCAGGATAACGGGTCTGGACCACTTCCTGAACTACATTATAATTTCCAGCCCTGGCAAGTTCCCTTAATTCAGCGAGTTTGCGTTGGTTTTCCGACTCACTGCAACGGGGGATTCTCCTCTGTACAAGAATGACATCTTTCATATGGTTTAACTCTGGATTAGGAAAATATAATTTACAGATTATCTTTGATTAGTTCCCATGACCGGGGATCAAGAAGTAAATTGCGACTGCTTAAGGATATATGGTGAGCGATTTCTATACCCATCCTTTCACTCAGGGATTCAGGGTACTTGAAAGATGCGGTAAACATACTGTTTGAAAGCCACTCAGGCTGGTTGAAAAGATCCCCTTCCTCTGCCACTATGGTAATCCCTTCCATTCCTTCAACTGTTCTTTCAATCATCTGCACAACATCCACAACCTCGGGAGGGGTGTCACTCACAAATGGTTTGATATTTACACCATGTATCTGTTTCACATGCCCTCCCGACACCGAAAGGGATACAGCCGCACATACCATCACGTATCTGGAATTATGCCGATGCCGCCCTGATATATCTACAGCAATTATCCTTTCCATTTTAAATTCCCGATTATCTGAAGTATTCCGCCTTTAGTAAGGTTTTTAGTAATAAAATATTTGTCTATTTCAGTAGTTCTCTAATTTTCCCTCCATCTTGTTCCTGCCATTATTGAATTACCTTAAACACTGCACTACTAGCTGAATCCTTAACTTTCTCCTAAGCCATTCTTCAACAAACAGAATAAACCTGGCAAACCTGAACTTGTCTTCATCAATGGTTATTGGCCCTGGTTTTACAATTGTAAAATGCTTTTTCTGGAGATATAGCCACACATTTCTGAGCAGGAATGATATTATTGTAAAGAAATATCTGAAAGTTACATCTTTTGTTGATGTCCTTGGTTTAACAATATTTCTCATCCTGTAAGATGATTCGATAGCAAACCGTCTTCTGTAGACGTTACTAACCTTCCTTGGAGGCCACTTAACTCCATAAACAACAAACCCGAGGTTTTCACATCCGTATTTGCCTCTTTTACCTTTCATATACTTCACATCAATTACAATATCCAGTTGAACTTCTTGTTTTTGGGCATTCTTCATTACATATTCAGCAGACCTTGCTTTTCTCCCGTTAAGCAGCTGCTTAATTGCGTTTCCCCTTTTTACTACTGGTGTAATGTGAGATATCTCCTTGTCCTGTAAGAACTCAAACACATCAACTGAATAGAACTCTCGATCCAGACAAAGTACCTTGATATTGAAATCCAGTTCTTCGATCAGGTCTATGAAATAAGTGAGGTAATCAACCTTTGTTTTATTCCTTTCAACACAGTGATACATATGAATAAAAAGAGTTTGTTGATTTCTTGGCCAGACTACGTATCACGTAGTCTTGATTGAATGAATCAACTTTTCCATAATATGGATCATTTGTAAAATCGATAGCAAACTCATACTTTTCTCTGGTTTCAGAGTACCGACAGAACTGTGGAGAAGAATGCTTTGATTTGTTTGGATAAGTTCTTCAAGACTTAGTTTCCTGAGATGATATCTCAAAGATGTCTCACATGGAATCTTTTGATAGTGTTTTGATGCAGAATGAACGGAACTCTTATCCACTGCCATACACATGGCAGTGTAAAATAGATCTTTAGAGTTAAGTGAACCGTTTATCTTGATGTCGATATTCTCTAGAAGTGGTTTAAGAGCAGCATCAATACACTGTTTTGGTCTTAATTCTACCTTCTCACAGATCCTTGAATTGGATGATAGAAATGACATATGGCGGCGTTCTCGCCGCATATAAAGCTATTGGGGGGTGTTGTTAGGTTCAGATGCTCAAAATTAGCTAAGTACTGTATTTGCAAAATAATGTCAAACAAACGAATTCATTTGCAAATTATGTGTGAATTTACTTCATCAAATTAGAATGGGAGGATTTATGACCTAATTTGATAATTTTAATATACAGGGATTATCTTTTGCAGAATGTTTAAGTATAGGAGATTGTATAGGTTCCATTTAGTGTACAAGATTAAAGTTGTTATTAATTATTCCTGCATATATTTTTTTGGAGAAGCTACATGAATAAAATTACAGTATCGCCTAATATTTTTTACACAACCGATATCCATACTTGGTATCTTCTTGACCCATATACATATGGTTCAATAAATCAAACACATGCAGATTTTCTGGGAAAAAATAAACAAGAAATAGAAAGAAACCATATTGATACGGTTTTGCCTGAACATATAAGTAAATCATATATAGAAACCAATAAAAAAAATTTTTTAGCTCTGGAATTGCTATTCAAACAGAAGAATGGGTTCCTGATGGAGAAGATAACTTCCATCTTTTGTCAATTACAAAAATTCCTCATATTGGAGAAGATGGTGAAGTTGAATATGTGACATGTAATGCTATTGATATAACAGAACAAAAAAATGAGAGGCAACTTCTCACTATACAACACGATATGTCAATGGGATTACATACTTCAAATGGGCTAGAAGCAAATCTGGACCATGTACTGACCAACTTACTCCGTATAGAGTCGATAGATGCAGGAGGCATTTATCTTCTTGAAAAAGAAAGTGGGGCATTGAAATTAGTTGTACATAATGGGCTTTCTGATGAATTTATTAAAAAAACTTCTTATTATGAAGCAGAATCCCCACAAGCTCAGCTTGTTATGAAGGGTAAACCTATATACACTACATATTCTCATCTTCTTCCAGTTGCAGAAAATAACTCTTTTGAAGAACTTAAAGCAATTGCGGTGATACCTATCAAAGTTGGGGGTGAAGTAATTGCTGCAATAAATCTTGGCTCTCATTCCCATGAAAACATGACAATGGCCACAAAAATGGCTGTTGAAACTATTGCTTCCCATTTGGGAGAAATTATTCAAAAAATAAGAACTGAAACAGCATTGTTCCAACAGCAAATAAATCTGGAGAAGATGTTTTCTACAATTGAAGACTTTCTTTTTGTTTTAGGTGAAGATGGTAGCATACTTAAGGTGAATCAAGCTTTCTACGACAAACTTGGATATACTGATAATGAGCTAAAGAATATGACAGTAATTGACCTTCATCCTGAAAATCGTCAGAATGAAGCTATTTCTATTGTAGAAAAATGCTCAAAGGCACAAAGGAATGCTGTCCCATACCTCTGCTTACAAAAAATGGAACACAAATACCTGTAGAAACAAAAGTTACCCGAGGCGTCTGGAATGGAAAAAATGTATTAATGGGTGTTTCTCGAGATATAACAAATCGAAAAGAAGCAGAAGACAAACTTCAGAAAAACAAGGAAAGGTTACAGTTTGTAATCGAGGCAACTGAATTGGGTATGTGGGACTGGAATGTCCAAAGTGGTGAAGTGGTTTTTAATGATAGATGGGCTGAGATCATAGGCTATGATATGGAAGAACTTAAACCGCTTTCAGTTGATACATGGATGAAATTTACTCGTCCACAAGACCTCGCCTTATCCCTTGAAGTACTTGAAAAACATTTCATAGGAGAGACAGAATATTACGATTGCGAAATACGCATGAAACATAAAGATGGACATTGGGTTTGGGTCCACGATAAAGGAAAAGTTGTTAGTTGGAATGGGGAAGGTCTTCCTTTACGTATGACTGGAACACATGAGGACATCACAGAAAGGAAACATATAGAAGAAAAACTTGCCGAATACCGGGAAGACCTTGAAAGGAAAGTAGATAAACGGACAGAAGAACTTACAAAAGCCAATCGTAAACTGCATCTTGAGATTGATAAAAGAAAGAAAAGTGAACAGCGTCTTCTCCAAAATGTTAGGATAAAAGAAGCTACAAGAGTTATGAGTTCAAACCTTGTAGACTTCGATGATTTTGATGAAGCTATCGAAAAATCCTTGTTAATATTAGGTTACTTGACAGGTGCTTGTAGGTCATATCTATTTCTCCTACAAGAAAATGGAGATGTGATGGACAATACCCATGAATGGTGTGCAGAAGGAATAGAGCCACAAAAAGAAATCTACAAGATTTACCTTCTGATATGTTCCCTTGGTGGATGGAAAAATTAGGGAACAATGAAATAATACATATCAAAGATGTAGATGAACTTCCAATAGAAGCATCAGCTGAAAAAGAAATCTTACAGATGCAAGATATCAAGTCTATACTAGTGCTACCTGTATGGAAAGAAGGAGAACTTGCAGGATTCATAGGACTCGATAATACTACTGATACAGGAGAATGGGAAGACAAGGAACTCAATGCTCTTAATATAGCAGCTGACATGATTGGCCGAACCTTACTTAGGGAAGAATACAAAGAACAATTGAATATAAAACTCCAGATACAAACTGTAGTTAATGAAATCCTAGATATTTTTGTAGAAAGAGTAACTTTAGAGGAAGGCTTGAACAGTACTCTAAACAAATTGGGTCAACTTACAAAATCGGACAAATCTTATGCATTTTTCTTTAGAAATGATGGTAAGTTAATGGATAAAACTTACGAATGGAATGCTGAAGGCTTAGAAATACAAAATCAAAATCTGCAAATTTTGAGCATCGATAAATACACCTGGTTTATGGAAAAACTTCAAAATAACGAAATAATATATGTCAAAAATTTGGATGCAATGCCAGAAGAAGCGGTATCTGAAAAAGAATTACTTAATAAATTGAACACAAAATCCATATTAATCCTGCCTTTATGGAAAGGCAATAAACTTACAGGATTTATAGGATTAACTAATTCAAAAGCAATCTTATCATGGAAAAAAGAGGATATAGATATTTTTTCCTTGATATCAAACAAGGTGAGCGGCTTTCTTGAAAGAAAAGAAACAGAAACTGCAATTATCAAAGCCAGATTGATAGAAGAAGCTTCAAATAAAGCAAAATCTGAGTTTATTGGAAACATGAGTCATGAGTTGAGAACACCGCTTAATTCAATAATTGGTTTTTCAGATATTTTGTTAAATAGTAAAGATAACCTTGATGAAAAGCAAAAGCGTTATGCTGAACGTATAAATGATAGTGGGAAAAATCTCTTGACAGAAATAAATAAATTACTTGATTATGCAAGTACAAAATCAGAAACAGACAATTTTAACCCACAATATTATGATTTTAAGGACATGTTTTGTGAAGTCAAAAAAACGTTAACTCCAAAAATTAGAAAAAATAATATTCAAATACAATGCACAACTGGAGATATAACTGAAAATATTTTTGTAGATAAAGAGATGTTCAATCAAATATTGTATCATCTTCTGGATAATGCGATAAAATTTTCTTATCAAAATGGTATTGTTAAAGTCAGTATAGGCCACAAGGAAGATTGTGTAGAACTAAAGGTATCTGATAATGGAGTTGGCATTGCACAAGAAAATATACAATTTTTGTTAGACCCTTTCAAACAACTCGATGATTTTCTTACAAAAAAACATGGTGGTTTGGGTATTGGCCTAACACTGGTAAACCATTATGTACAAATTCATGGGGGCAAGATAGAAGTAGAAAGTGAAGAAAATAAGGGAACTACTGTCATAGTAAAAATACCTACTATGGAAAAAGCAAATTGAATCTATAAAATAATTTTATTTAATATTTGAAATAGATTTGATTTTAAAATAGCGAATGCAAATCATCCATTTCTTAGTTTTTTCATGGAATGAATATCTTTTCACAATAAATTTTTTGAATCTGCTTAACCTTGGGTAGTAATTGTGTAAATTTTCCCATAAATATGGCGTTAGAGACCTTACTTTTCAATTTTAGCTCATATAAAAAAATTATATTTATTCTTTTCCCTATAATTGCCTTGAAAAGAGTTATCTAATAGGTAATAAAGCAATTCAACTAAAAATAAAGCATTTTAAAGGTTTATTTTTACTGGAAATGTATATCTAAGTTTTTGTAAAGTAAAGTATGTTTATATTTTCAACAGAGAATATGGTTATTAGGTTCAGGTAGAATAAACCAGAACCAATAGGTATAGAAAATAATATAGAGAGGTAAAATAATGAAAATAAGAACATTTAGTGTGATTGCTGTGGCAGTCATGTTAGTTAGTCTTTTAACAGTATCTGCCATGGCTGCAGGTCAGGGAATAGGGAACGGAACAAGTGCTTCTTTCATAGACGTAGATGGTGATGGGGTCTGTGACAATTTCATTGATGAAGATGGTGATGGTATCAATGACAATTTCATTGATGAAGACGGTGATGGAGTCTGTGACAATTTCATTGATGAAGACGGTGATGGTATCAATGATAATTCCCTTGGATATGGACAGGGCAATGGACAGGGCAATGGACAGGGCAATGGAGATATGCTAAGGGATGGTTCATGCATACTGTAAAGTACAATAAATAAGTGAAAAGTAAAGTTAAATCGAATAATTAATAGCAATGTCCGGTAACATTGCCGGACTATTTATTTATACAATTCGAGTCTATTGGAAATTATCAGTAATGATTAATTCCATGAATATATTGCAACCAATTAGTAATATTATTAAACTAGTTGACAACTTTGTATAATTGAATCTAAAATTATTCGTTCATGTTTCTTTGTACTTTAAAATGATATTTCTATGATACTTTTCAACTGCGTCGATATTGAAATATTTTAAAAATACTTGCAGTCGTATCTGTTCTACTTCTTTATTGTACGTTTATAATCTGCAAGTTTGACAATATCCACTCCTTTCTGAAGAAATCGTTCCCTCTTCCAACCTAAAAATTTCACTTTTTTGTCAGGAAAACCCATTTGACAGTATTAAATAATTCAAGTCAATTTCTACGATTTCATCCTTTTTTGCCTTAAAATCAGTGTATTTATGGCATCAAAGTTAGCTTAAATGTATCTTTTTTCCTCATTTTGCATGTAATCCAGGAATAGAGGTTTACTATGAACACAGATAGCTTCTCCCAGATAGAATATGTGATATCTACAATCCTGCAATGACAGTTTTTTCCTTTTTCACCATACTTTGCAGCCAATTCGGGTTGGCGGGCATATTGTCTTTCGATAACCTTTTCTGAAAAAGTGTTACAATTGGTATACAAAAATTGGCCCATTGATGTACATTTTTCAGGTATTGTGTTACTGAGTTGCATATTTTATCCCGGAAATTTTATTTCCTAATTCAGTTTAAGCGACAATGTAGTATGGCTATAAATCTATTTTTATAAAAGAATAAGTTGGCCTGTTACTAATTACTTATGGTGAACAAAATTGCCCTGGATGATTACATTGGATTATTTTTGATCCATTCGCCAAATTTATATGTATTGCAAACAATGCATTGAATCAGAGGTGAATAAAGTTCAAAGCAGCTTTTGTATCGTACCACCACCATATCCCCAACTGCTTTTACTATCAACTTTATTCACCCATTAATATAGAAAATTCTAATGGGGTACTCAGTTCCAATATTGTTACAGGTTATTTAACATTGCTTTTTGTGGACGACGTGTAAGCGTCATACATTGAATACAACCAGAACAAAGGATAAAGGACAATTCCAATAAGTATGTAGATCATCAGGAACAGGCATATTCCGATGACTACGAATAAAACACCTTTTTGTTGCTGGCCGATATAGATTTGCCCCAGTCCCGGAAAGATAAAGGAAAGAATAAGTGCTACTATCGGGTTTTTCTGTTTATTTTGCTCCATGAAACTCCTCCTTTTCATAAATTTTTACAATTATTCCGATTTAAGATCTATCTTCAACAATACTCGTCTCCTGAAAGGAAATAATCCACAAGTTGTCATATTTCACTTGTTAAAATTGGACCCCCATTTAAATTGTATACATTGGCTTTATTCTTTCTAAAATTATTATGGAATACTCTATCCAAATAACTTATATTAATTTTGGACCCCGGGTAAGAATCATTAGTCCGGACCATTAGCAGATATTTGGATTTATAGCGAAATACAGCATGAAAATATGGACAACTATTTAATCATAAAAAATCCAGTTTTATGTAGAAAATGGAGGTATTATGGCAGTAAACAATCGATACGATGTAATTATTATCGGAGCCGGGCCTGCCGGGATGTTTGCAGCCAATGAACTTTCCGGTCATGGTTTGAAAATCCTGGTAATTGACAGGGGCAGAGATGTCGAAAAAAGACATTGTCCTATGGAATCCGTTCAACACTGTATGCACTGTACACCCTGCAACATCATGTGTGGAGTTGGCGGAGCGGGGACATTTTCTGACGGGACCCTGAATTTAAGACCGGATATCGGAGGAGACCTGTTAGAATTCACTCATGATCAGGAGAAGGCATGGGAACTTGTGGATTATGTGGATAATATATTCCTGCAGTGTGGTGCCACAAAAAAAATGATCTCGCCAAAGGGAGAAGATGTAGAGCAACTTCAACGCCGGGCTGCGTCTGTGGGAGCAAAATTCATCGATATAAGGCAACGGCATATAGGAACCGATAACGCACCTGCTGTTATTGGAAACTTTAAAAAGAAACTTGATGAAAATGGAGTGGATTTCCTTCTAAACACTGATGTGAAAGATCTCTGGATTGAGAACAATGTCTGCAAGGGTGTTTTCCTGAATAACGGCAGGACAATAGAATCCAGTTATACGCTTCTGGCACCAGGCCGGATCGGGGGAAAATGGGTTAATGAAATCGTTGATAAACATTCAATAGATGCCCATTATGCAGGAGTAGACATCGGGATTCGTGTTGAAGTTCCCGGCATAATAATGGACCCTGTGACCAAAATTAACCGTGATCCGAAATTCCACATCCAGACCCGCAAATATGATGATTTTGTACGCACTTTCTGTACCAATGAACACGGTTTTGTCGTCAGGGAAGAGTACGAAGGATTCATTGCCACTAACGGGCATTCAATGCATGACACGGTTTCTGAGAATACCAATTTCGCATTTTTGGTACACATCGAACTGACAAAACCCATTGAAAATACAATCAAGTATGCCAGGTCGGTGGCAAAACTGGCAACCACCATAGGAGGGGGCAAACCTGTCCTCCAGAGAATGGGAGACCTGAGAAGAGGGCGGCGTTCCACTGAAGCGCGTCTTACAAGAAATCCTGTGGTAAATACCCTAAAAGATGTAACGCCGGGGGATATTTCGATGGCCATGCCGCACAGGATAGTTATGGATATCATAGAGGGACTGGAAACCCTTGACAGGATCATTCCCGGCGTGGCTTGTGACTCCACCCTTCTCTATGCTCCGGAGGTCAAGTTCTATTCCATGAAAATAAAGGTTGACAAGAATATGCAATCAAGTATCAAGAACCTGTTTGCAGCAGGGGACGGCGCAGGTCTTTCAAGGGATATAGTTAACGCTGCTGCAACCGGAATCCTGGCGGCAAGGGGAATATTGGAAATATCTGCCCGATAAAATTACTGTTTTAGTTGTCGGTTGCTTTTGCAACGCCACAATACTTACAATCGGAAACACTGCAAAGCGGATTGTCAAATTTCCATTTGAGACCCCATCCCTTGATCTCCTTGATTATTTCGATAAATTCCTGTCCACTTTCACTTAACGAATAGAAGGATTTTACAGGGATGGCCGAGGAATCAATTTTCTTTTCTACAAGTCCATGTGCCTCAAGTTCCTTCAGGCGGGTAGACAGCATTTTTGGTGTAATATCCCCCAGCATTGCTTTGAGTTCATTGAATTGCTTCTGGTATTTATCTCCTTTATGCAATTCCAGTAGGATACACAGGGTCCAGCGCTTGCCAATTATGTCCATCATCTTGTAAATGGTGCAATCTTTCATAGTATCTAATTAGAAACCTTCTATTATATAAACCAGTATCCTAATAATACTTAGTATCAAGAAGATACTTTGCTAGATATAAATGTCGAAAAATATCTATAAAGTGTGGAGGAAAATATGTTTTGTTACCAATGTGAAGAAACAGCAAAAGGAGAAGCCTGTACAAAGGGTGGAGCATGCGGGAAATCAAATGAAGTTGCAGATCTGCAGGACCAGCTTATTTATATGCTCAAAGGGCTTGCCGCTGTCAACCAGAAAGCAAGAGACACAGTTCCCGAAAATCCGGGACTGAAAACCCGATTAATAAATGCCCTGAAAGGAAACGAGCAAGAGGAAGGAGAACCAGAAGATTATATTGATTCCCATTTCATGGAAGAAGCCCTTTTCTCGACAGTAACCAATGTCAACTTCAGTGCTACTGATTTCGAGAAATGGATTCAGGATGCATATGATAAAAGGGAACAACTTAAATCCGAACTCCAGGCACATGGAGTGGACCTGAGCGATCTTCCACAGGCTGCAACGGTCAACCCGGAGGAACTTGGAAACACGGATTCAGTCAGCATCCTGGCAACTGAAGATGAAGATATCAGATCCCTGAGAGAATTACTGGTATATGGTCTAAAAGGAATGGCTGCTTATGCATACCATGCCCGTGTACTTGGTCACAAAGATAAAGATATTGAAGCTTTTGTTGACAGGGCACTGGTAGCCACTCTTGATGACTCCCTATCAGTAGATGATCTCACAGGCCTGGTGCTGGAATGTGGAAGTTTCGGTGTTAAGACAATGGCAATGCTGGATGAAGCCAACACGGCAGCCTATGGTCATCCGGAACCCACAGAAATTAATATTGGAACCGGGAACAATCCGGGAATCCTTATCAGTGGGCATGATCTGAAGGATATGGACCAGCTCCTGAAGCAGACTGAAGGCACAGGTGTTGATGTATATACCCACGGAGAAATGCTGCCTGCCAATGCCTATCCAGAATTCAAGAAGTACGAACACCTGGTGGGCAACTATGGTGGATCATGGTGGCAACAGAAGACCGAATTTGAAAAATTCAATGGTCCTGTGCTTATGACCACAAACTGTCTTGTACCTCCAAAGGATTCCTATTCAGACCGGGTATTCACAACAGCAATGGTCGGATTTGAAGGACTCAAGCACATCGAAGAGAAAGAAGACGGTACAAAAGATTTCTCAGAAATCATTGAAATGGCAAAACAATCCAGACCACCTGAACAACTGGAAAATGGCGCAATACCTGCCGGATTTGCACACAATGCCGTCCTTTCAGTTGCCGACAAGATAGTGGATGCAGTAAAAGCCGGCCAGATTTCCCGGTTTATTGTAATGGCGGGTTGTGACGGCCGTCACAAAGACAGGCAGTATTATACTGAATTTGCAAAACAACTGCCACAGGATGCGGTAATTCTTACAGCAGGTTGTGCCAAGTACAGGTACAATAAGCTGGATCTGGGAGACATCGGAGGCATACCCAGGGTACTGGATGCAGGCCAGTGTAATGATTCCTATTCACTGGTTGTCATTGCCCAAAAGCTGGCTGAAGCCTTCGAACTGGATGACATAAATGATCTGCCGGTTTCCTACAATATTGCCTGGTATGAGCAAAAGGCAGTCCTTGTATTGCTTGCCCTGCTAAGCCTTGGCGTCAAGAACATTGTACTGGGGCCGAGATTGCCGGCATTTGTTTCCCCGAATGTTTTGAACGTGCTGGTTGAAAATTTCAACATCAGCAAGAACACAACTGTAGAAAATGATCTGGAGAGGCTGCTCTAAAGCCTCCCATCCCCTCTTTAGGAGAATTTAATATGCAAATCAGATACGTAAAAGATGCCGAGCAAAAAAAGAATCCGCATGGTGCAGATGTGCGAAAGATGTATGCATCAGACCATGGTCAGGCAATGCACATAACCCTTGAACCCAAGCAGTCTCTGAAAAAACATATTACTCCGGTGGATGTGTTTTTCTATATACTTGAAGGCAAGGCCAGAGTTGAAATTGGCGATGAAGCCGAGATTGTGGAGAAGGATTCAATTATTGAGAGTCCTGCAAAGATCCCCCATCTAGTGGGTAACGCCGGTGACGGGATTCTACGCTTTTTAGTTGTAAAAATGCAAAAACAGGAAGAATCTACCCAACTCCTGTAATTTATTTTTTAGATGTAATATTCCACTGAAAACCTGTATATTACGTGTAACTTTTCCAGGGAGCGCACTTCTATTGATGGTATGTCACTATCAGGTGCGAAACCCGTTTCTTCAAAATCCATGAAAATGACTTTGCATTTGATGTTTTCATGAAGTTTTTCCATGAAATCTCTTGCTTTTTCCATAATTCTGCGGATTAGTTCCTCAACCTGTTCTTTTGTGAAACTGTCACAGCAGGCTGGCACATATTTAACCTCAGTGCTCAAATGTTCGCGGTCATGCAGTCTCATGGAGAATCCATCAATCTGTGCTCCTTTTATTGCATAATCCCCCATTTCAAAACTCTTGGTGATGGAATTTTTCATTCTTATCCTCCTGACTTTACTATGATGTTTTGCATTAAATTGCTTTTCAAGAGAATACAACCTGAGCAATCCATTTGGCCCCCTCACATGGATGACTATAAATCGACAGGTTATCTATTTATATAATAAAGTTCTCATATATTTTAGAGTCGTAATTATACACAATTCCAGGAGATCATTTATGGATTATGAAAAGATATTTTCAGACACATGGGATGTTTTCAAAGAAAACTTTGTGACATATATCATTGCTACATTGGTTGCTATGATAGGTTCGATTCTTATTGTGACAATTGCCCCGCTGTTCTATGGGCTGGTAGATATGGCTGTCAGGAGTGTAAAGGGAGAGCCTATTGATTACAAAGATGTATTCAGTGGTTTTGATCACTTCGTGAGAAGCTGGGTTTTCGCTATTGTGGCGGCTGTTCTATTGTTAGCTGGCTACATGTTGCTCATAATACCGGGAATCATCCTTTCCATACTGCTGCTGTATGCTTTTCCACTACTTGTCATCAGGGGCTACAGTGGAATTGATGCCATCAAGGAAAGTATTGAGATCGGAAAAAACAATTTCCTGGATACGGCAATCATTTCCATTATCCTCTGGATAATCAGTGGCATTGGCAGCTATGTAGTTTTTGGTTCCCTGATTACCACTCCGATTGTTGTGATCGCATCTGTGGTAGTCACATATCGTAAGATCGAGAATAATGATACCGCATATACCTATGTGGCAGATTTTGAAGAAGTTGATGACACTTCATCTGATGCAAATGAAGGGGTACAGAGGCCCCTTTAATTTTTTCTTTTGTTTTTTGTGTACATAAATCTTACATATTGGTACACACAGAAGTTGCTTTCAATACCATCAACATTCATCGCCATATTTTTATAATTAAGAATAATAAATAAACATACTTGAGGAAATCGATAATATATAGACATATTCTGGCATCTTTTGAATGGACTGAAATATGATGACGTACAGGTTAATAGAAGATAATTCGCTTAAAACAGATACGAAGGGCCAGATTACAATCGATTACCTGGCCGCAATTACAATTTTTATATTTGTAATTTTTTTTGTGTTCAATTATACTTCCGGGTTGTTTACGCCATTCCATTCTGAATCAGATGAAGTAACCCTGCTTGCAGATCGTGTGGCAGTAACCATTACTGAAAAAGAAATGGGTTCAGGAGATATGACCACCACCAACCTCATTAACAGTGAGAATACGGAAACTTTTTTTTTTATTGCTTAATAACAGTTATGACACGACTTTGTCCTCTCTCGGATTAAAAGGGGAATTTAACAGTTATGACCTTAATGTAACTATCGAAAATAGTTCAGCAACAATGTACATGGCTGGAAATACCCTGCCTTCTGTTGGAAATATAGGACAAACAAAAGAACTGTTCTTTTTGAAGATTCAGAAAACAATAATGTGCAAACCGCCACAATATCTGTCAGGGTGTGGTAAATTGGCACTGAAATTTGTTTTTCATAATAATGATTCGGCACAACTTCACACCCTTGAAGCCATAATGGCAGCGATGGTAATGATTGGTGTACTCATATTTGCCGTTCAGGCAACCACAATTACTCCTTTGACATCTTCTACAGCAAATGCGCACATTGAATCACAGCTATATACCCTGGGCCAGGATATGGTAATGGCACTTGACCATTCACAATATGATCAGGACTCTCAACTCAAACAAGAGATTATAGGCTGGAGTGGTGATGAATATGTCTGGAATGCTACTCACTATAAATCCCGGACAAACGGCAGTGATACTATCAGTGGCCCGGTCAAAGAATTACTGCAACAAACTCTGGTAGCAAAAGGGATCGGCCACAATATGGAATTTACATTCAGGCTGGATTCAGAGAATACTCTCACATCACCTTACATATACAACGGTGACCCTTCAGATAATGCGGTGATAGTTTCAAGGAAAGTTGTACTTTCAAATAGCGACCTTACAAATCCTTCTTCCTTTGAGAACAAAACTTCAATTCCAGATATGGACAATACAACGGATTTCTACAATATAGTTGATGTAAAACTCACAATGTGGCGTATGTAAAAACGGGAGTAAATGATGGATAAGTCTAATGATTCAGGACAAATGTTGCTGCTTGCTGCATTTACCATAGGATTTATGGTCGTAGTTTCAACTGTAATGCTAAATAATATTATTTATGCGAGTAACATGGCCTATGAATCCAATAATGATATCAGTTATTTTGAAGTATCCAATATTGCCCGTATGACCGATGAAGCAACCAAGGCAGCCTATTACAATGCCACCACAGGTACTTCTTTCAATCATACAGTCTTCAGTCGCTATCTCGAAAATTATTCCCGTGAAACTACGCTATTATATGCATATAGTGGAGTATCGTTTTCATTTACCAACAGTACTCTCTATGATGCATATTTTACAAAAAACGGTTTATCCTCAGGGCAGGAGAACTGGACGATAATCGATAATGTGAAAGCTACGGATAATTTCACAATGGAATTAACCGATACCAGTAATCTGGGGGACATATCCGAACCTTTCGAGGTGCATGCCTTAAATCAATCCGGTTCATCCATCTGGTTTATGAAAATATACGATGACGGAAGTAATATAAAGGCTAATGTTTCAAATCAAACGTATAACATCGACCCGTCTTTCATAGATATCAAAGGCAATGTAACCTACAAATTTGACAACAGTACAGCAGGGAAAACATACAGCCTTAAATATTTAAACTCAAGCAATATTATTGGACTTTATTCACTATCAGGAGAACTCTCCACCGGTGAATCATTCAGGTGTGAGAGATACAAGATGATCAATGCAACGGTAGATATCGCTACAAGTAAAAACAAAATCAATGTGACATTCCCCGTAACGGTCCCGTGAGTGATTAATGTGCAAAAATATACCATGACAGGAGGGGAGTTTCTACAGCTATCGGTTTTATATTGACATTTGTAATAACGATCATGGTATTTATGGTTGTGATGAATTCTTCCTATGTAATGATGGATCGGAATGAACATTCCGTTATGCGGGAGCAATTCGAAATACATGGCAGTAGCATTGCTCTTCAGCTTACTAAGATTGATACAACAATAAACCTTACCAGAAAATCCGGAGGGGATGTTGAAGAAATACAATCCGATATTGTGTTACCTATGAAAATAGCGGATGAATATTATTATATGCAAATTTCAAACAAAACACAGGAAATAATATTTGAATCAGACGGTATTGCTGAAACCAGAGTCCAGATACCCTATGAATTGACAACAACAGATATAGAATCCGCTACTATAGACAGTGCAACCGGTGAGCATTACTTCTTTTACAACCGTACTACGGATATAATAGAAGTCTACTGAAAAATGGCGATCTCATGCATATTGTTCCCAAAAAAATATTCAAGTCCGAAAGGGCAGTGTCGGAAGTAGTTGATACCATATTGATACTTGGAATAATGTTAATAGCCATATCTATCATAGGAGTTGCAGGTTATCCTGCCCTTCAAAATATTCAGGAGCACGGCCATACGGAAAATATAAAGCAGAGCCATATTGTACTGTGCGAAAATATCAATAAATTAGTTTTCGATATAGCTCCTTCACAATCAATTGAACTAAAAATGTATGGAGGTAATGTCCTGGCCAGCGGCACCAGTACCATCAATGTAACAATGCAGACCTGGAATTCTTCATCAACGCCCGCAGTTTTGGAGAATCAAACATTCAAGAGGCAAATGCGAGAAATTAAACATTCTTATGAAGGAACTGCAGTAGCTTATGAAAATACAGGTGTCTGGGCAAGATATGGAAATGGAGGCACAATTATGGTCAAAAAGCCCGGATTTGTCCTTTCTGACAACAATATGATAATACCTGTTGCTGCAGTAATGGGTTCAAATGGAATTTCGGGAGAGGGATTGATCAGGGTTATTGCAGACAGGGAGGATTCATCGGTATTTTTTTATGAAAATGTTTCATCTGTTGACATTACTGTGAAAAGTGACTATTATGCTGGCTGGGAAACTTACCTGAATGAAACAATGGGTATGCAGGTAATAAACAGAGACGAAACAAATACAACTGTACATTTAAGGAAAGGGGATTTTTCCGAAAATATAGATGTATATATAACATATTCACCTATAAAGGTGAGAGTGGAATAATGGTGGATGTATGCTGCGAATAAAGAACCTATCCGTTTCCTGCAAAGCAGTCTCTTCTGTTATCGGAATCCTTCTCATGTTTGCTCTTACTGTAGTATCTATCAGTGCAATGATGGTCTACAGCGTCCCTGCAATCGATGAACTGAAGGATAATTCAAAATCACAAAAAGTAGAACAGGCTTTTACTATTCTTGACTCCCGTATGAGTAAAGTAGCCCTCGGGGAATCTCCTCTCCAGACTACCTCGTTTTCCCTCATGGGAGGCGAAGTTAGTGTTAACGATGAATCTAATTCCGATAGCAGTAGTATGAAAATCGTTATCCAGAGCACTAAAAATTCTACACCTATAGACGAGTTTAATTGTCCGTTGGGTACCTTTGAATATACCCTCGATGAAAGAAAGATTGCTTATGAAGGGGGTGGCGTATGGTCAAAATACAGGGATAATGGAGGTTCTGTGATGGTTTCACCCCCGGAATTTCATTACAATGGGAAAACACTCACTATTCCCATAATGACGATCAACGGTTCCTCCTCAACATCAGGGAAAGGAGAAGTAAATATTGCCGTAACATCGGACAACAAGCCTTTTGTCTTGTATCCCAACACATCTATATCCACATCAAGAACAAATCCTGTGACCTCCGATAAGATCTATATCTATATTGAAAGTGAATATTATGATGCATGGGCCAATTATGCGGAGTCAATGGTCTATACCAATGTAGAAAAGGATGATCTGAATAAGACCGCAATTATTGAACTGGATGTAGTTCCCCCAATGGGAACAACGATCCTTACCAACCAGATTAAAATAGGGGCTGTTAATTCATCAAAGCCCCATCCCATTTATGATTTCTCTCTGAACTTGGAAGCGGCTGACAATCAAGGATTGAATCCATCCAACTACAAAATAGAAGCAACCTCGGGTACAAAGACTCTGACATACAGCCTTTCCAAAAGTGGTGGTAATGACCAGTTGGAGATTGAGGTTACTTACAAGGATACATCCTTGGGTACTGATTATATAGAGTACTGGGAAGGAGTGGACGTATTCCAGGTCAATGGCAAAAAAAATGAACAGGAATGCACAGTGGATTTCCTAAATGATTCTTTTGTGATGAAATACGCTCCCCCCACCAACAACGGTGCAGATCCGGATTTGTCATGGGACACCCCGGGAGATACAACTGAACTTCCTGACGTTGTCATCGAGGACGGGAACACATCATTTTCACTGAATGACCTTACCCAGCACTATTTGAAATTGATCACCAAAGATGGTGCAGTGGTGTTTAATATTAATAGTCCCGGTAAAAGTGATCCGGTAGATTATGACACTTCTTCAGTAACATTAAATTATGATGTAAAAGCCGGAGGAATCACTTATTTACATGTAACACAAAATGGACTGGAAGTGGATATTGTAAAATAAAGTTGACCTTTTTATAACCCGTAGATCTCTGTGCCATTCCTAACTTTCTTGATATCTTTTTCCACAACAGAAAGTTTATTCCTGTCTATTTCACGTCCTGCTAGTTTTTCCATAAACCAGATGGAGCGTACATGATCATCGGGCGACATTTTCCAGTCGGTTTTTTCGATATAGAAATCAATTCCTTCGGCATACCTCAAAAGATCCAGGCGTACATCCTCACTTATCCATCCAAGTTCTTCGTAATAAGCCAGGATATCCTGTAAATTGTTCCTTCCAACAAGTTCCATGAGATATTCAAGCCATTCCATACAGAGTTTTAGATTGGTGGAATTTTTTACAATATTATTTATTATTACACTATTGCCGCCAGTATAGTAACCAGAAGAGCCTGTTTTTTTGAGTACTTCATCAACAAAGTTTTCAGTTCTTCGATTAACTGTATACTTTCCTTCCGATATTCTTCAACCTTACTTCCTTCTTCCTGGTTCTGGCTGTTCACAAGTGATATGTCTGCCATAAGAAGGGAAAGGGTATCTGTAATTGTATCCATCCTGCGTTCATTTTTTTGGCCGCAAGTCTTGAGTTCATCGAAATCATCCGTAAAACACTGGACAATTTTGTTGGAATATTCCATACTTGATTGAGCAACTTCCCTGTTGTCTTCCATTAATTGCTGAAGGTTGGTATGTGAAGAATTAATTGTTTGCATGTTTTGTTCTATAGCCTGCAGGGAATCACGAATTTCATTTCTTTCTTCCTGCAGAGATTGAACATTTAATTCAATAGTGTCGATCTTGTCCTGAAGGTCGTTTTATTTTGGAGTCGGTAGAATCAAGCTGTGAGGCAAAAGTTTCCTGAACTTGCTTTTTTGTCATTCCCTGGATTGTCTCTGCCTTCCATAAAACATCATCTTCCCCCTTTTGATCAACAATAATTATATGGGGAATGTTTATTTAAGAGTTACTCAGATGCGCTTGTACCATACATTCATATTTTCAAGATTACCGGATATATTGGTGTTTTGAACAAGTTTTCCGGTAAATTCATACCCCAGCCTTGCAAAAACAGTATTCATACCATAGGACGCGGCCCGGGCGATGGTATACAGTGTAAGGATCCCTTTCTTATTCATTTCTTTTTCCATCTTTGAGAGGAGATAAGTGGACAGACCCATTCCCCTGAACTGGGGGAGTGTAGCAAAGTCGGTCATTTCCGCATTCCGGTTTTCAAAATCGATCTCTGAAGAGGAAAGGGCAACTATGTCACCTTCATTTTCAACTGCGAAATATACAACATTATCTTCCATGGTCTCTTTCAGGTAGGCAGGGTCCTGGATAGGGAAAGGGTATGTAGGAAAAAACCTGGCATAGATCTCTGCCATTACAGGCAAATCCGCTTCCGTACACATCCGGACCAGGAAACCTTCGGGTAATTCAGGTTTCATGATGTCTCCTGCCTTACCTCTGGCAGTGGAGATGATCCGGTCATCCTCGTCCTGTGTGTCCTCCTGTCTGTGCTCTGAGAAATATTTACACATGAACAGGGCTTCTTTCTTGCCGGAATAATACTCGGGAACACCGGCCTCCTTTACATATCCCTTTGCATCAAAGGCAGCTCTGGAATCTGCAGGGACTTTTGCAAATATCTTGCTATAGCCGCGTTGTTCTGCCAACTGATCCATTTCAGGTATAATATCCGGCAAATCGCCAGTATCCAGTTTCATAAGGTAAATACGATTGTTGTACGTACCGTGCTGGATCAGGGATTTGCCGATTTTTTCGATTATATCACTCAATGTCCCTTCTCTCCATTCTTTCGGTATCTTCCGGAACAAGACTTACAACTTCATCATAATCGGCAAGCAGTTTTGCAATACCTGTAGATTTATATTCAGCTGCATCATCAAGTTTGAGCTGTAGTTTGCATTTCTCACATTTACGGTCACAGTATATCGGCTCATAGGAATCCGGTTCTTTATATGAGGTGATCACACCCTCATAGTTACGCAAAATAACCCTGTTGGTGGACCAGGATATGAGATAGGAAGGCATGACAGGTATTTTACCTCCTCCGTGGGGAGCATCGATAACATAGGTAGGAACTGCGAAACCACTTGTGTGGCCGATAAGGTGTTCCATTATCTCTATACCCTTGCCCACCGGAGTGCGGAAATGGGACAGGCCTTCCGAAAGGTCGCACTGGTAGAGGTAATAAGGACGTACACGGTTTTGCACAAGTTTCTGTACAAGCCTTTTCATAATCCTGTGGCAGTCATTCACTCCTGAAAGTAACACCGTCTGGTTTCCCAGGGGAATTCCTGCATTCGCAAGTTTGCGCAGGGCTTCTCTGGAAGATGCTGTTACTTCACGTGGATGGTTGAAATGGGTGTTAATCCAGAGAGGATGATGCTTTTTGAGTATTTCTACAAGATTATCCGTTACCCTGTAAGGAAGCACGACAGGCATCCTTGTACCGATACGAATTATCTCAACATGGGGAATTTCCCGCAGTTTTGTCAGAATCCAATCCAGATAAGCGTCAGGCAGCATCAATGGATCCCCGCCTGACAGCAGGACATCTCGCACCTGGGGGGTATTCCTGATGTATTCAAGTCCTTCAGAAACCGCATCTTTGGTGGGTATGGAATCTACATCTCCGACTTTTCTCTTACGTGTGCAATGCCTGCAGTACATCGAACAGGTGTTGCTTATATGGAACAGTACCCTGTCCGGATACCTGTGTGTAATTCCTTCAACAGGACTGTCCTCATCCTCGGAAAGAGGATCTTCAAGATCGTCTTCATCGATGTCCAGCTCCTTTGGTGAAGGGAAGGCTTGCAGGAATATGGGATCATTCCTGAAATCATCGGCATCTATCAGAGATAGGTAGTATGGAGTTACGGATAATGGGAATTTTTCCAGGGTTTGCTTGAGTTCCTCCTTTTCCCCGGGATTGAATTTGATGTCAAGTAAGGTCTCAAATGTATCAATGTCACTTATGGAGTGCTTGAGTTGCCATCTCCAGTCCTTCCAGTTGGCAATAACAGTATCAGAATCGATTTTTTTAGCTATTTCTTTTTGTGCTTGTGTGTGCTGTGTCATAAATGTACCACATTTTTAATTTATATTACTTATTGAATGAATTTGCCTGCAAAAATTGCATAAGAACATACGCACAGCTAAAAAATAATGCAGGCAGAATGAAATTAAATAGGTATATCACCTTTGTTGAGCAAAATATCACAACTAGTAGAACCGCATGTTGTTTATTTATCGGTTCATATATAGTGGAAGAAGATATATATACTTTACTGAATGATTCCAGTCAATTGTATAATCAGATATTCAAGTACTCTGAAACCCTGAAATAAATGATAAGATACCCAAATACCAGCATCATAAGGGATATTAACCATGCCCAGCGCAGAATACGCGCAAGGTTGTTGGGTTGTGTGATTTTAAAAAAAAGCCTGTCGGCCAGTCCTGGCCGATCAGGTTCTGCAGTAGGCATTATGCCTTAATCCTCTTTAAGCGGAAGGTGTTTTCACGTTCCATCTCATCCAGCCGGAAACGGATGAAATCCATTGCTTCCTGCATTTCGGGAATTACCTTGAATTCAAGGGCATTTACACGCCTTTTTGTTTTCTCGATGTCTTCAAGTAACCTTTTCATAGTGGTCTCAATCTCTGCTGCAAGAATAATCTTGTTAACAAGGATCTCATATGAATCGACAGTTTCATCGATGTAGGAGCTTGTCCCAAGAATACCGTATCCCCTTTTGTTGATAGGTTTATGCACACTGGATGCTTCGATCTTAGGGACCACCACACCCATAATGTTGTGGCTTTCAAGACTTATTTCTGGTCCATCTTTGAGAGCAAGAGCAGTGGATTTTATTACCATTCTGCCCTCAACTGCCTCAGCGATCCCTATTTTTTCAGTGGCTTTGTCATAGGCGTCATCCAGTTCGTTCCGTACACCCTTGGCCTTGTTCAAAATCTCAAAGAATTCCAGGATAAGACCATCCCTTTTCATTTTAAGCAACTTGTGGCCGCTCTGGGACAACTTTATCTTTTTCTTCAGTTCAATGAGTTCGGAACGAGTTGGTTTAACATCCTTTGTGCCCATAATGGATCACTCTTTGTTCACTCTGCATTTTGATGCGCAGGGTGATATTTATCGATAAACTTATTGTCTATCCTGGTGAGCTGTGCTTCCGGAAGCTCGGACAGAATTTCCCATGCTATGCCAAGAGTATCTTCGATATTCCTGTCTTCATCTTTTGCCTGTCTTACAAAACGGTCTTCGAAAAGATCGGCAAATTCCAAGATTCTCTGGTCTCTTACGGAAAGGGATTCCTTACCGACAATTGCAACCAGTCCACGAAGGTCACGTCCTTCTGCATACCCGGCATACAACTGGTCGGATACCGCCTTGTGGTCTTCCCTTGTCTTCCCTTCTCCGATACCGGAATTCATAAGACGGGATAGGGATGGTAGCACATTGATTGGTGGGTAGATACCCTTCCTGTGAAGTTCACGGGATACTACAATCTGGCCTTCAGTGATATAACCGGAAAGATCGGGAATCGGATGGGTTATATCGTCACCAGGCATAGTCAGGATGGAGAACTGAGTTACAGATCCCTTGTTACCTTTGATTACACCTGCACGTTCATAGAGGGATGCAAGGTCAGTGTACATGTAACCGGGATATCCACGTCTACCGGGCACTTCTTCACGGGCTGCACCCATCTGACGGAGTGCTTCACAGTAGTTTGTAATATCGGTCAGGATTACAAGTACATGCATATCGTGTTCGTATGCAAGATATTCTGCTGCTGTCAGTGCCATCCTCGGGGTGATGATACGCTCTACTGCAGGGTCATCTGCAAGATTGAGGAAAACTGTCGCTCTTTCAAGAGCACCTGTCTTCTCAAAGTCTTCCATGAATGACTGGGCTTCCTCATTGGTGATACCCATTGCAGCAAATACCACAGCAAATTCTTCTTCAGAACCGGGTACTTTTGCCTGTCTTGCAATCTGCAGAGCAATCTCATTGTGTGGCAAGCCTGATCCAGAGAAGATAGGAAGTTTCTGCCCTCTTACAAGAGTGTTTGTACCGTCAATGGTGGATATTCCTGTCTGGATAAATTCTTCAGGTGGTCTCCTGGAATAAGGGTTCATTGAAGCCCCATTCACATCGACCCTTTTTTCGGGAATTATTCTTGGACCGCCGTCAAGAGGTTCTCCAGATCCGGAAAGGATACGACCAAGAAGGTCTTTTGCAACAGGAAGTTTGATGGTTTCTCCACTGAATACTACACCGGATTCATCATTCAGACCCTGAGTTCCTTCGAAAACCTGTACAACAACCATATCTGCGGAGGTATCAAGGACCTGACCTCTCTTGGTGGTCCCATCAGGGAGATTAATCTGAACAAGTTCCCCATATCCTACAGGCTCTGTTTTTTCAAGGAATATGAGTGGTCCTGCAATATCTACAATGGTTTTGTATTCTTTGGTCATTTTCAGTTGCCTCCAAGCTTTGTGAACTCTTCATCCATCTTTGCCATGATTGTTTCAAGGGCTGCATCAAAGTCTTCTTCATATTTGACCTTGGCAAGTTCATCCTTGGACTCCATTTCCATGATCTTGTTGATGGGGACGCCATGTTCCATTTTATCGATTGCCTTTTCACCAAACCTGGATACAGATTTCAGAAGTTTGTACTGCCTGTCAAAGGGACAGAATGTGTCCACGGGATGGAAAGCGTTCTGCTGCAGGAAGTATTCACGAAGCATCCTGGCAATTTCAAGAGTAAGCTGCTGGTCCTCAGGGAGTGCATCTGAACCTACGAGTTGCACAATTTCCTGAAGTTCGGCTTCTTCCTGAAGAATATCCATTGCATTATCCCTTAGTTCATTCCAATCACTTCCGACATTTTCTGTAAACCAGCCTGCAAGCCTGTCCTTGTAAAGACTGTAACTGCTAAGCCAGTCAATTGCAGGGAAGTGCCTCTTCTGGGACAGTTTTGCATCCAGTGCCCAGAATACCTTTACGATACGCAGGGTATTCTGTGTAACAGGCTCGGAGAAGTCACCACCGGGAGGTGAAACTGCACCGATGACAGTAATGGAACCATCAAGACCTGCCAGGGAATGGACTGCTCCTGCACGTTCATAGAATTCAGAAAGCCTAGCGGACAGATATGCAGGATATCCTTCTTCACCGGGCATTTCTTCAAGCCTGGAAGAAATTTCTCTCATTGCTTCTGCCCATCTGGAAGTTGAATCCGCCATGAGAGATACATCATAACCCATGTCACGGTAATACTCCGCAATGGTAATTCCTGTATAAACAGATGCTTCACGAGCAGCCACAGGCATATTGGACGTGTTTGCGATAAGAACTGTACGTTCCATGAGTGGCCTTCCGGTCTTCGGGTCTTCCAGTTCCGGGAATTCATTCAGTACATCGGCCATTTCATTTCCACGTTCGCCACATCCGATGTAAACCACAATATCAGTGTCACTCCACTTTGCAAGTTGCTGCTGGGTAACCGTTTTTCCTGATCCGAAAGGACCGGGGATCGCTGCTGTACCACCTTTTGCCACAGGGAACATTCCATCAAGGATTCTCTGCCCTGTTACAAGAGGTTTTGTTGGCGAGAGTTTCTTGCCTACTGGCCTGGGATCCCTTACAGGCCATTTCTGCATAAGGGATAGTTCAGAGCCATCAGAGAGTACACAAACAGTTTCATCAACTACGAATTTACCACTTTTGATATCTTCTACAGTTCCTGACTTTCTTGGTGGGACCATTATCTTGTGTTCGAGGTTGGGTGTTTCCTGGACAACACCGATAATATCTCCACCTTTGACACTGTCTCCTTTGGATACTGTAGGAGTGAATTCCCACTTCTTTTCCCTGGTAAGACCGTTTGCTGTCACTCCTCTTTCAATGAAGTCTCCCATTTTTTGCTGGAGAACTTCCAGAGGTCTCTGTATACCATCATAAATACTTTCCAGAAGGCCTGGACCCAGTTCTACTGAAAGAGGCATTCCCGTATTTGCTACAGGTTCTCCCGGTTTTATGCCGGATGTGTCTTCGTATACCTGAACTATAGCTTTTTCACCCTCTATACGGATTACTTCGCCCATCAGTCCTTCATGACCTACTTTTACCACATCATACATCTTCGGCTTGATACCGGCGACTGTAACAACAGGTCCTGCCACTCGATAAATTTCACCATTCATTTCCACAAATCTACACCTACCGCTTGTTTTATTTTATCCCGTAAGTTAGAGCTTTGGCCGGTTCCGCCAAGTGTTACCAATGTTGGTTCGACGGATTCACTTAAAGTGTCTCTCAAGGTTTCCGGTAGTTTATCAAAATCATTACTGTGCATTACAAGGATGCCTACGGAGGAATCGTTGAGAATATCCTGTACCTTTTCCTCCAGGCTGTTATCATCATTGATTTCATACACTTTCTGCACACCGGCTAATCTGAAACCGGTTACGAATTGACCATCACCTACAACTGCCAGATCCATCAAATCACCAATTGATTTCTGATTATCTCGTCATCGAGGTTAACTGCCTTTCCTCTGGTAATTATCCTCAGATTGCTTACTTCGTTCTTTTTACTGATCATATAATCCATGATCGGAACGATGGAAAGAGGGTATTCATGTGAAAAACTGGCAGCCGACTTTATACTGTACTTGGTGAGGCTTGTTTCCAGATCGACAAGAGATTCCATTTCAGGATTTACCAGATCGGACATAGCTTCCCAGTACGGGTATTTTTCAAGTGAATTTATGAAATCTGCAAAAGGCAAAGGAACCATTTTGTTTATTTCCTTCAGACTAAGCCGGAGCCCACCATCCAGAACCAAATCTTCAAGTTCACCATCTTCAACACCTTCTTTCTTCATCCTGAACATTGTTTTAATATTCTTTATGTCAATCTCAGTACGAATAAGTTTGGAGAATAGTTTACTATCACTTGACTTTGGTGACCCAATTGCATTAAACAGCCTCTGATAATATAACTTATCAAGCTGATTTTCTATATCTGGAAGATTTGTCCCGTCATAATTCATAAGAATTGGATAATAATCCGTATTGCTGAGTGCATCTATAACTTGCTCATAAGATTCCTTTTCAGCAATTTCAGACAGGAAATTATACTTAAATTGGCCGGCAGAAACAAGGTTATCCTTTATCTCTTCAAGAGTTGCATTGTAGTACTTGCCTCTGAGAATAGTTTTGATATCCCAGATGTCATAATTTTTCAGATATTCCGTGATGAGATAGTTGAGTTCACCCTCGGAAATATCAATCAATTTAGAGAAGGTGACTGCAAGATTCCTGTTCAATGCATGCTCGATGAGATCTACTCCTTCAAATTTCCGCGCAAGTTCATCTACATCCTGCTTATACTGGGTTTCTCCGATAAAACGGGTAATTTCATCAAGATCCATGTTCATAAGCCGTGAATATGTCTCTTTTGGAAGCAGATTGCTCTTCATTGCACGTACACGCGCAGTTACATAAGCATAATTTGAGCTCCCACTGCTTGCTGCAGCGGAACCTTTTCTCCGGAGTTTCTGGAAAAGCCTCATCTTGATATCACCCGAATAAGATATCTGAGGTCTGTTTCAGGTTCTGCTCATACACGCTGTCAAGAATTCCATCATAGGTATAATCAAGCCTGATACTACCATCCTCATTCTCTATAACAACACCTCCAACACAATCGATGTTGCCAGCATACTCTAAAGAGGACAGTTTTTTCACCAAATCTTCTGATTCCTTATTGGAATAGATACGGCTGCCTTTTGATTCATGATTTTCTATGATGTTCTTGAGAAGTGTTTCCTGCTTATCTGCAGATAACCCTGCAATCTCATTGAATGCCTGATTATAGGCTTTTTCAAGCACTTCTTTACGTGCATTGAGCATTGTCCTTTTGACTTCGAGATTTGCACTGGATAATTCTTGCCGTTTCATACGCTGAATTTCATCTTCCGCTTTGGCAAGACGTTTCCCTTTGATTTCTTTGGCGGATTGCTTTGCATCCTCTATAATACGGGACGCTTCGGCATCTGCCTCTGCATTGATATCAGAGACCTTCGCCTGCGCAACATCCATAATGTCTTTGATTACTGTTTCGAGTCCCATGCTCTCTCACCTTAAAAAGAATTTAAGAGCATTTTTGAATGCTCTCAAACTTCGCTTAGCTTATCAGCAGTGCAACAACAAGTCCGAAAATGACGATGGTCTCAGGAATTACAGTAAGAATAAGGCCTTTACCGAAGAGGGCTTCGTTTTCAGCCATTGCGCCTACTGCAGCGGCACCGATGTCTTTTTCGGCAAGTCCGGATCCAAGTCCGGCAAGTCCTACTGCAAGTCCTGCACCAATTGCTTTAAGTCCTGCTGGGTCCATCATTGTAATTGCTTCTTCTCCTACCATTATATTATTCCTCCGTATATTTTCTTATATATCCAAATGGGCTGTACTCTTTGCCCCCGCCTTCATAGAATTTAGTAAAGAATTCGACATACTGAAGCCTCAAAGCATGTAGTCCGGGGGCGATTATGCTCAAGACTGTATTTAGTGCATGTCCGAATATGAATACCAATATTGCAAATACCGCTGCTATACCTCCCTGTGGCCAGATCATTTCAAAGGCGATGAGGTTCACAGTGGATGCAATATAAATTGATGAAAGGCCCACAGCTATCAAACGTGTGTATGACAGGGAGTTACTCAACAAACTGGGTAACTCAATGGGCCCTTTAATACCTTCACCTTTAATCAGCATTATGAAACCTATCACGAATATTGCGGCACCTACAGCAATTGGTAAGTAACCTACATATCCGAGAATTGCAAGCACAATGCCAATCTCTACCACGATCCAGCTACCCTTTTCAAGCATCGCTGCATTGAAGCCGTGTTTCTTTTTCTCATTGATAAAACCAAGGATATATCCCAGGTTTATGTGAGCAACACCAATGAGAGCAGTAAGCACGATAAGGGTCATTACCAGATGTGTTCTGTGTATTGGGTATGTAATCATTTCCCCACCGATTGGAGACTGGAACAGGTTTATAGTTTCGAATCCGGCAATGAGACCGGGTTCAATTCCATGGGCCCCATGCAGACTTGCAAGAGGGAATCCCAGAAACTCTCCATAAAGGACACCAAATATCAAGGTCGATACCTGACAGTATATCAATATATTCATCAGGGGTTTTATTGCATCGGAATTAACCAATTTCTTAACTCCAAATGCCAATCCCAGAAGAATTAAAGCATAACCAATATCTCCAAGTATCATTCCATAGAACAGTGGGAAAGTGATAAATATCAATGCAGTTGGATCAATTTCTTTGTATTTGGGCCTTGCGTAAAGGTTCATTATTGTTTCGAAAGGCTTTGTGACCCCTGCGTTATTATACTCTACCGGCACTTCCTCTTCTTCCTCTTCTGCAACTTCCTGCTTGGAAACAAATACTCTTCCACCAGTAGAGGATTCAAGTGTCCGGGTCAATTTGTTATACTCATCGGATGGAACCCATCCGTCAATTACAAAAGTATGCTCTGATGTGGCAATCCTCAGGGGTGCTTCGGATTTCTGGGATTCAATGGACAGGATTTCATCACTTGCAAGTATGAAATCAGAATAACGTTCCTTTATGTTGGAGATATTCTTTTCAAGTGAGGAAATTTTCTCATTGATACTATTTCTTTCACTTTCTGCATCAGCGATTATCTCTGAAGGTGTCCCTTCCACATCGGGAACACGAATCTCACGGAACTCGTAATCAGCCAACATCTCCGCCACGATTTCCTCTTTGTCCTTCCTGACAAACAGGGCAATGGTGAGTGTATTTGGATCAAATTCGAGTTCATAATCATTTGTAATTCCAGATAATTCAGAACTAATATCTCCCTTTACAGTACCTGCAAACACAGATAGGTTCTCGTAACCTCTGTAATTTTTAAGGTCTATGGGGATTGAAACAAAGGGTTCGAGTTCTTTTTGGAGGGAATCCAGTTCTTTTAACCTTGTTTCATAACTGTTCTTTTCTTCGGTCTTTTCATCAAGTTCATTTTCCAGGCGAGCCAGTTTTTCATCGAGTTCAGCCCACAGAACTTTTGTATCCTGTATTGGAACTTCTTTTGGCTTAATACCAAGGAAACTAGAAATTGACCTCAGTTGAACAAGTTTTTTGGAAACTTCCCCTGCATTCTCAAAGGGTTTCCCTATCTTAAAAGTAGAATCTTCTTCGTTGTATTCTTCAATATGGAAGATATTGATGTCATGAAGTGTGTCTACTGTTTCATCCAGGACTTCTTTGTGTCCGACGATAACAGCACGTGTCATACTTTTTGGCTTAAGCATAGATCGCCCTCTCGAATTCCTCCACAAGCATTGCAACAGCTTTATCGACATTGGATTCTGCGTTGCTTATCAGCTCTTCTGCATCCTTTTTGCCTTTGCTGACGTTTTCTTCATACTCTTTCTGGAGGTCTTCCTGTGCAGATTTAAGCGCATTATTTGCAGATTTTTCTGCATCTAATTCTGCCTCTTTAATTATTTCTCTGGCTTCTGCACGGGCACTGGCGATTTTGTCCTCCTTCTCCTTCAGGCCTGCTTCCACCTTTTTGGCAGCACTTTGTTCTGCTTCTTTTATCTCGGATAAGATTTTGTCCTTGGCCATGTGAATCCTCATCGCGTCTGTGATTTATTAAGCAGCGTGATTTTATGCCCCTTATAGCAACCTCGCATATAAGTTATTCGGTTTCAGGTGATTGCTATTGAACAATTATAATGTTTAATCATTCGTATAGGGGGTTCAAGTTAACAGCAGGTACCCATAAGCAACTTTACATATAAGCCATTCGGTTATTGCCGGTCCGCAACCTGCCGATTATAATAATTATTCATGAAAAACATGACTACTTTTTAGAAATATAATACAGAATTCACTCATTTCTTACTCTATATGGTAATATTTCATCTTTGGGTATCGTATGGATGTATTTTTGTCTGAATTCAGGGTTTCTCATCATGCAATAATCGGAATTGGAACGATATGCCTGGTGTTTGCCCATATTGTCCCATATTAACGAGAGGCTTTCTTCTTTTATATTTCCAAATGACAGGGGCGTGTAGGCACATGGTATGACCTCACCTGCAGGTGTGGCATGCATCCATCGCCTTCCGGCAAAACAACCAAACATATCCGGACCCATGAAGTACGGGAATGAAGTAACACGTGGCCCGTCTGCCCCACTGTTCATCCGTTTTTGGAAACGTTCCATGGATTTCACATCCTTTGGAGTGATGACTTCATCCTCATGTTCAAGCCAGCGACCCACAGCAACGATCTCATAAATCGACATCTCCTGCATGCCCATATCTGCAGCAAGACCATAAAAATCTTCAAGGTCATCGATATTATCGGGTGACACTACTACAAACATATCTGCCAGCATGTCCGCTTTCAGGGTGTTCTTAATACCTGCAATAGCATCCCTGTATGCCCCATCCCTGCCACGAATACGGTCATGCTCTTTTTCAAAAGGACTGTCGATGCTTATTCTCATGGCATACATACCCGCATTTTTCAACTGCGCAGCTTTGTCAGGCGTAAGGCCAAAACCAGAAGTAAAACAGGTTGCAATGCACCTATCTTTATCCACTGCTCTCACCATGTCGGGAAGATCCTTTCGAAGCATTGTTTCCCCGCCATCGAAAGAAATAAGGTAAGCACCAAGATCAAGGGATTGATCGATAGCAATGTTGATTTGTTCGGTAGTTAGTTCTTCCTCAGTAAGGAAACCCGCAGCTCCGCAGTGAATACAATTATTCGGGCACCTATCGGTAATAGCTATTGAGAATTGGTCAGGCACACGTTTTTTCATGATGGCGGCAATCTGGGAACTGATCATCCTGTTGAATGCATTGCTGGGAATTGGGGGGACCCAGGTTGAAAATATGATCTCTTCATCATCAAATGTAATGGGTTTTTCTTCCTGAAAAATTCGGTTAATACGTTTCAGAATAGGTTTTGCAATGGTGGAAAGGGGACCCTCACTGGTGAGTACAACTTTATCATCTTCCACATTTGCATCAACTTTAATCATGGGTTTTTCATATACTCTCATAAATTCACCTTTTTAGCATTTCCCTGTTCCAACTTCAGGGAAAAGGCCTTTTGTGGCATAATTGGTAATCTCATGTAATCTATTTTGAGATTGGGAAGGCGGGAAATGATCGACTATTTCATGTGCTTCAGAAACTAATTGTTCAACAATTTCCCTGGTTTTTTCTATTGCTTTTGAATCAGCCATATCCTGCCTGTATATATCTACCAGCGAAGGGGACATGTGTATTGATTCCTTGTTATTTACCGTACTGGTGTATTCCAGCATATCATCAACGATTTGATAGGCAGTTCCGAGTTTATTGCCAAAGAGCCTGAATTTAGAAACTGTATCCTCATCTGCTCCTGCAATATAGGCCCCCATCGCTGCCGAGGCAGCAAAAAGTGAAGCAGTCTTCTTTTCAATACAATTGAAATACTCAGCAAGATTGTTGCTGTTCTTTTCCAGCAAATCTACATCCATGCCTCGCCTTCGGCCATTTCCATACCTGCCCTGCCGAATTCCATGCCTACTTCCTTGCCGTATGCAGATATTAGTTCAATGGACTTGGATATCAAGTAATCTCCCGCAAGCATTGCTGCAGGGGTACCATATACTTCATGGGCAGTCTTAGCTCCCCTTCTCAATATACCCCTATCCAGCAAATCATCGTGAATAAGGGATGCAGAGTGGATAAGTTCAATTGAAAGAGCAGCATCAAGGGCATTTCCAATTTCACTGCCACATATACGAGATGGCAAGAGGAGGATCACAGGACGGGTTTTTTTCCCGCCGGATTGACATATGTGGGCAACTACTTTCTTCATATTGGAACCGTTGTCAATTTCTTCCACAAAGTCAATTAGTGCTTTGTTTATACTCCGATATTCGTCCCATTTATCAATATCCATCGATTACCCTCTTTGAGATGGCCATAGGTTATTCGGAGTATTTGGAAGGGCAACCCATGACAATTTTTTCCGCTTTGAGATTGCCCTGTCCATCTATTTTTCCTTCAATACTCAGTTCTTTACCTTCTTCAAGATTGGGCGGCAGGTCACCGGTATATTCAACTTCAATGTACTTTTCAGGTTGCTCTATGTCCTGGAGCATGAAAGTTATATTACCGGGTTTTACATCCAGCGTTCCTTGCTTGATGGCACCCATTGTGTTGATGTCGTTCCCTTCAAAACCATCTGGATTATCCTTAATTTCTGATACCATGTAATAAGTCTGACCGGTATCTATGCCCCATAAGCCCAGGATAGCAAAGGCAAGTATTGTACTAACTGCAAGAATTTGTTTTTGTTTTTTATCCATCAGTTTCCCTTCATTCAGGATTTAACCTTTCAAATTCACGAAGAAGCTGTGAACGTTTTCGAATCAGGAATATTGTATATGAAACTATTGCTATAGTCACAATCAAAAATGCTATGTTCAGTGAGTCCATGTTTTGCACCACAACTCATTTACAATTAATTAGATTACCTATCTCTTATATGTGTCATGTGGTCCTGGCAAATATTCTATATATTCGATCAATGGTACAATCAGTATACCATTATTTAAATAAATTGAAATGGCTGTGATATGACTATGTCAGAAGAACCCAACCCTCCAAGATTAATTGCCTGGGAATTGACATCCAGATGCAACCTTTCATGCGTGCATTGCAGAGGTGCATCCACCGACGAAGAAGCTATTGGTGAACTGGACACATCCGAGGCAAAAACATTCATTGACCAGGTCGCTTCCCTTGGGTCCCCGATATTAATTCTCAGTGGAGGTGAACCACTTGTTCGCCCTGATGTATATGAGCTTGCCAACTATGGCACAAATAAAGGCCTCAGGGTGGTACTTGCTACAAACGGCACCCTCCTTGAAAGAGAAACTGTGAGAAAACTCAAAGAAGCGGGAATAAAGAGGGTCAGCATAAGTCTTGATGGGGCAGATGCTGCAACCCATGATGGATTTCGTGGAGTTGAAGGTGCCTTTGACAAAGCCATGGATGGAATTGATGCCCTAAAGGCAGAAGGCATGGATTTTCAGATTAATACTACAATAACCAAAAGAAATCTTGGAGAGATTCCACGTATCCTTAAAATGGCTACTTCCCTGAAAGCCGAGGCCCTCCATATTTTCCTGCTTGTGCCTACAGGCAGAGGAGAAAACCTTGCAAATGAGGAGATACCTCCGACAGAGTATGAAAGGATACTGCGCTGGTTCTATGAACAGAAAAAGCATACTTCCCTTGAACTCAAAGCTACCTGTGCGCCCCATTATTTCCGGATTATGCGCCAGTGTGCGGAAAAAGAAGGAGTGGAAGTTTCAATCAACACCCATGGTTTTGATGCTGTGAGCAGGGGGTGTCTGGGAGGTACTGCCTTTTGTTTTGTTTCAAGTACCGGGGATGTGCAGCCCTGCGGTTACCTTCCTGCAATAGCTGGAAATATAAGGAACCAAACTTTCGGGGAAATATGGAACAATTCAACTTTGTTCAATGAACTCAGGGATTTCAGTCTACTAAAGGGAAAATGCGGCAAATGTGAATACAAGAATGTGTGCGGCGGGTGCCGTGCCCGGGCATATGCAGCAACCGGAGATTATCTGGAAGAAGAACCTTATTGTATCTACCATCCCCGACAAAAATAAAAACAGATTTTAAGTGGGTGAAATATCCCATTTAATTTTTAATAGTCGATTCGGTACTTTATTGCCTCATGCCACTGTTTTGAGTATATAATATAATTTCCACCTATAATCTATAAATTAGGACTGGAGTGCCATATAAAGTACTATTATTGCAAATATTTCAGGTAGTTTGAAAGAAAACATTATAATCCATGATTACATCTCGTAACCTATTCTATTCTCAAGAATAACTGTGAGTACCCCATGATCCGGCTTGATGAAATGGACAAAAGGATATTGAATGAAATCCAGCTTGAATTTCCCCTTTCCGTTAATCCCTATGCAGTGCTGGCTGAAAGGATAGGAATTCCTGAAGAGGAATTATTAAAAAGACTGGAGAGACTTAATAACGAGGGAGCCTTGCGACGCATTGGTCCTGTAATAAATACCCGCAAGATAGGGGGAACCAGTACCCTCATAGCCCTGAAAGCCCCGGATTCACAAACCCATGAGATTGGAGAAATCATTAATAAACATCCGGAAGTCTCTCACAACTATTTGCGCCCGGCGGAGTATAATATATGGTTCACCATCTCTGCAGCAGACCGAGAACGCCTCGACACTATAATCAATCAGATTGTAGATGAAACAGGATGCCCTATACTTGACCTGCCCACAAAAACGTCTTTTCAAGATAGGAGTGAAATTCGATGTCCGATAAACTTGATCCTCTTTCCCGTAAAATCCTGGAAGTAACACAACACGGCATCGAATATACCCATTCTCCGTTCAAGAAAATAGCAAAGGAAACGGGTCTAAGTGAACAGGAAATTGTAGATCGGCTAAAGGAGATGCAAAATAAGGGAATTATACGTCGTTTTGGGGCATCAATAGGCCATCGTACCATCGGCATAACTGCCAATGCCATGTGCATCTGGAATGTACCGGATGAGCGGGTGGAAGACGTCGGCAAAGTGATGTCTAATTTTAGCGAAGTGACTCATTGTTACGAGCGACCCAGATATCCAGATTGGCCCTACAATCTTTTTACAATGGTCCATTCTTACAGCAAAAAAGACTGTGAGGAAATTGCCGGAAAAATTGCAGATGCAACCGGGATATATGACTATCGTCTTTTGTTCAGTGAGCATGAGTTCAAGAAAACAGGTGTAAGGCTGTAAATGTAATATGAGAGGGTCCAAGAATGTATGATCGCCGATATATGCCGCTTTTTCTTGATTTATCTTCCCGGAAGATAGTGATTTTCGGAGGAGGTAGTGTAGGACAACGCAAAGCCACATTGTTTTCCAATTTTGCTAATGTGACCGTCATCAGCGAAGATTTTACCGAAAAGATCCTTGCCCTTTATGAATCCAATAAAATCGATATTGTGCAGATAAATGTAAGGGAAATATCCTCTGATATGATTCGCAGTTATCTTGAAGGAGCATTTCTGGTCATACCTGCTACCAATGACCAGGAATTGAACCTAAAAATACACCTGATAGCCTCTGACATGGATATATTTGTGAATTCCGTGGATTCTAAAGGGGATGTGATAACCCCTTCGGTGATAAAGCGCGGACCTGTAACGGTAGGTATTTCCACATTGGGACACAGTCCCGCTCTCTCAAAATACACCCGCATAAAGCTTGAGCATACCATCACCCCGGAATACGGGGAAATGGCCTATCTACAGGATGAATTGCGCACCGAAGTGAAAAAGCATATTGCCGACCAGTCACTTCGGAGACAGATCCTGTGGGAAGTACTGGACAGGAGAGAAGTATGGGATGCTTTTGAAGAGTCATATGAAAAAGCGTATAATATAGCATACGATATAATGTTGGAGCACATTGGGAATCGCGCAGACAAAGATTCAAAGGAGCAGCTGGATCATTGCTCGAATAACGGAGGATAACATTGACTGAAATATCTAGCATGGTTATTTCCCATGCAAAGGCAACAGTGGAGGAAATGGAAGATGCCTAGCAGGGTGAAATCGAGGATATACTTTCCCAGCTAAGTTCCCATGAGCTCGTGTACGAATGCGCAGTCCTTAAGACATGCAACCGACTGGAAATGTATGTGGTATCTCCTAAAGGAAGCAGTGTCCTTTTTCATTTTGCAAAAAAAATGGGCGTTTCTTCCCGCATTGTCGAATTTTATGACCATGAAGAATCCTTATATCACCTCTTAAAACTCTCCTGTGGCCTTGAATCCATGATAATAGGAGAAGATCAGATCCTGGGACAGATAAAGGATTTGTTCACTTTTTCCCGGAATGCAGGTACAATGGGCAAAATCCTGGAGACCGCTTTTAGCAAGGCGATCCAGGTGGGTAAAAGAGCCCGTACGGAAACCAACATCAACAGGGGTTCTGTATCCATTGCATCTGCTGCAGTGGATCTTGCCGATGAAATGTTAAAAGGCCTGCAAGGACGTAATATACTTGTAATTGGCACCGGTGAGATGGGCACTCTTGTGACCCGGGCATTATCACACAGGGACATGAATGTTGTGTATCTGGCAAACCGCACATATGAGAAGGCAAAAGTACTTGCAGATGAGCTGGGAGGTCTGGCCGTGGATTTCATGAGTCTTGATCGCTATACACAGCAGGCCGATGTCATAATCAGTGCTACATCTGCCCCCCATTATGTCCTGAAGAAAGCAACTGTGGAAAAATCCCTCAAGAACAGGAACGATAATCTTCTGCTGATAGATATCGCCAGTCCCCGGGACATAGATCCCGAAGTTGAAAGCCTTCCCGGAGTTATCCTGCGTAACATCGATAACCTGAGGGTAATTAATGAGCGCAATCTCCAGATGAGAATGGAAGAGGCAAAGAAAGTTGAAACTATAATTGATGAAGAATACAAAATGCTCATTAACCAGTACAAAAGACAGAAGGCAGATGCTCTTTTGTCCGAACTTTACAGCCAGATATATACTCTGCGAAAGCATGAAATGGATAGGGCTGTGAACAGGTTGGGAGCTTATCACACAATTGGGGATGTGGAATGCGAGGTCCTGGATGATCTGACAAGGGCGATTGCAAACAAAGTCCTGGCAGAACCTACCAAGGTGTTACGTAATGCAGCTGAATACAATGATGAGGCTTTTCTTGATTCGGCCTGTAAGCTTTTTAACATCAAACCCTATGCTAAAAAAGAAAAGGAAAATTGCAAATAAGGACTTGTGATACCAATGTACCCAAATATTCGAATGCGCAGGCTCAGGAACGGAAAGATAGGTAATCTTATACGTGAAACTTCCCTGGGGGTTGATGACCTCATCTATCCGATGTTTGTTGACGAAACTGCTGAATCCATAGTTGAAGTACCTTCCATGGAAGGTGTCCTGAGACTGCCCCTTTCCGAGGTTGTCAATGAGGCCAGGAATATGGCAGACCTGGGTATCAGTTCTTTGATGCTTTTCGGCATTCCTTCGGATAAGGATGAAAAGGGAAGCAGTGCTTGCGGGGATGAGGATATTGTCCAGCAGGCCACGCGTGCTATCAAGGAGGAACTTGGTGACGACATGGTTGTGATTACCGATGTCTGCATGTGTGAATATACATCCCATGGCCATTGCGGGATTATTGATAATGAAACCCATGATGTGATTAATGATGAAACTCTACCCATTTTGGGCGAGATTGCGGCAAGCCATGCCAGGGCGGGTGCAGATATGGTAGCCCCTTCCGGTATGATGGACGGCGTGGTGGGTGCAATCAGGCAATCCCTGGATCAGGAAAATTTCAGTGATGTGCCAATTATGTCCTATGCTGCAAAATACTGTTCCGCATTTTACGGCCCCTTCAGGGATGCTGCGGATTCATGCTATTGTTTCGGGGACCGCTCTACATACCAGATGGACCCTGCAAATTCGGATGAGGCCCTGAGGGAAGTAGAACTGGATATTATGGAAGGTGCCGACATCGTCATGGTAAAACCGGCTCTTCCGTACCTTGATATCATCTACCGGATAAAACAGGAGTTTGGTATGCCAACTGCGGCTTACAATGTCAGCGGGGAATATTCCATGCTCAAGGCAGCCGCCCAGCAAGGCTGGCTGGATGAGAAAAAGGTCATGTACGAATCCCTGATGTCAATAAAAAGGGCTGGAGCCGACATGATAATTACTTACTTTGCCAAGGAAATGGCACAATTACTGCATGAATGAAATTTATTGGTGTGATTACATGGTCAATCTGGAAAAATCAAAAGCAATGTTTGAAAAGGCCAGGGAATATCTCCCTGGTGGTGTTAGCAGTCCGGTACGAGCAATCAAACCCTATCCTTTCTACACCGAGAAAGCTTCCGGATGCCGTATTACAGATGTTGACGGTAATGAATACATCGATTACTGCCTCGGTTACGGCCCCAATATGCTGGGTCATGCAAATCCCGTGGTCAAGAAAGCAATAAGTGATCAACTTGAAAAGGGATGGCTCTATGGAACCCCCACAGAGTCCGAGTTCAAACTGGCCGAAAGGATTGCAGCCGCATATCCAGGCATCGATATGCTTCGTTTTGTATCCACAGGTACCGAGGCCACAATGAGTGCCCTGCGGGCAGCACGTGGTTATACAGGAAAGAACAAATTTGTAAAAATAGAAGGCGGTTTCCACGGTGCTCACGATTCAGTACTTGTCAAAGCTGGCTCAGGTGCTTCCACATTAGGTAAACCCGACTCTCTGGGTGTACCACAGGATTTCACCAAACATACTCTTCAGGCACCCTATAATGATATCGAGACCATGACAGAACTACTTGAATCAAGCGATGATATAGCAGCTGTCATCATGGAGCCGGTAATGGGTAATGTCGGGCCGGTATTGCCGCAGGAAGGTTATCTGGAAGAGATCAGGAAACTTACAAAGGAATATGATACTCTCCTCATATTCGATGAAGTCATAACCGGCTTCAGACTTGCAATGGGCGGTGCACAGGAATATTATGGTGTGACACCTGATCTGACAACGCTGGGCAAAATTATCGGCGGAGGAATGCCCATAGGGGTTTTCGGAGGCAGGAAAGATATCATCGAAATGATAGCACCTTCCGGTTCGGTATACCAGGCAGGGACTTTTAGTGGTCATCCGGCATCTGTTGCTGCAGGACATGCAGTACTTGATGTGCTTGAGAAGGAAAATGCTCATGGGAAACTCAATAGTATGGGTCGAAATGTGCGCAGCAGACTTTCCGAGATGGTCACTGATAAAGGACTGGATTACAGTGTTTCAGGTGTGGGTTCCATGTTCAAGATCTTCTTTGGGGATATGCCAACAAATTATCAGGATGTACTCAAATGTGACAAGGAAGGCTATTTTAATTTCTTCCATAAAATGCTGGACCAGGGAATTTTTATCCCCCCTTCCCAGTTTGAGACGAATTTCCTCTCTATGGCACATACCGAAGATGATCTGGAAGCGACCTTTGAAGCTTATGAGTCCTGCCTTTAATAGGATGTGTTGGTTTGATAATTGGTACAAGGGGAAGTGACCTGGCTCTTGCACAGGCAAAGACCGTTGGGGGCCTCCTGGATAGCCGGGGTTTCCCCACTACACGCAAGATCATAAAGACAAGCGGTGATACCTTCACTGACCGCCCGCTCCATGAGGTAGAGGGTGTTGGTGCCTTTGTGCGGGAACTGGATGACCGGATGCTTTCCGGGGAGATTGATATTGCAGTCCATTCAATGAAGGACCTGCCCACTGAAAGACCCAGAGAACTTTCCATCGCAGCAGTGATCGAACGTGATTCTCCTCATGACGTACTTCTCACGAATGATGGTTCAACCCTTGACGAATTGCTCGAGGGAGCAATTGTGGGGACAACATCCATGCGCAGGCGGGCCCAGTTTTTGCGCTACCGTCCGGATCTGGATGTCCAGGACCTGCGTGGTAATATAAATACCCGTCTTAAAAAACTTGAATCCGGCATGTATGATGCAATTATACTGGCAGAAGCGGGTTTGCAACGCATGGGCTGGGACATCGAATGTCACAGGCTGGACGCCGATGGTTTCTGTCCCTCGGCCAACCAGGGAACCATTGCCGTGGTTACCCTGGCAGGCGGGGAAGCGGAATTACTCTGCTCTCAGATCGATCATACCGAATCCCGCATCGCTACAGAGGTCGAGAGACTGGTGATCAGGGATGTGGAAGGCGGATGTATTGTACCGGTTGGTTCATTTGCAGAATTTGTGGACAATGGCAACAGGATACACATACGTGCCGAGATATTATCCCTTGACGGGAAACGGGACATCCGTCTGGACGAGACGATCCCTGTGGATAATTATCGCGAGCATGCTGAAAAATTGGGTAAGAGACTTGTTGAGATGGGTGGAAAAGAGCTGGTTAAAGAAGCCGTTTCCCAGTTATCTCCCAAAAACAATTGATCATCCATGAAGGTAGCAGGTATAGAACTCAAAAATCCGACAATCCTGGCTTCAGGCATAATGGGAACCACGGGAGCAGCCCTTGCAAGAATGGGCCGCAACGGTGCCGGTGCAGTGGTAACCAAATCAATTGGCCCGGTTCCCAAGAAAGGCCATAATAACCCTTCAATGGTGGAGCTGGAATGTGGATATATTAACGCGATGGGACTTCCCAATCCTTCCTACTTGGGTTTCTGTGAGGAAATTGGAATTGCGAAAAGCAAAACGGATGCACCGTTAATTGCCAGCATATTCGGCGGGAACGCTGCAGAATTTACTGAAGTTGCGAAAAGGTTGCTTTCCTCAAAGCCTGATTGCTTTGAACTTAATGTCAGCTGTCCCCATGCTGAAGGTTATGGTGCATCGGTGGGAACTGATCCTGATCTTGTACATGAAATCACAACTTCGGTAGTTGATGCTGTGGATGTGCCCGTATGGGTGAAACTCACACCCAATGTCACGGATATTACTTCCATTGGCAGGGCAGCAGAATCCGCAGGTGCATCGGCAATCGTTGCTATCAATACTGTGCGAGGCATGGCCATTGATATCCATTCCGGGTATCCGATACTCGGCAACCGTTTTGGAGGACTATCCGGTCCTGCAGTAAAGCCGGTGGCTGTAAAATGTGTTTATGACCTGTATGAAGTGCTTGATGTACCCGTGATCGGTGTGGGAGGTATTACCTGCTGGGAAGACGCAATTGAAATGATGCTGGCTGGCGCAAGTGCTGTTGAGATCGGATCTGCAGTACATGACGATACACAAATTTTTGAAAAAATAAGCAAAGGTATTGATACATACCTGCAAAAGTATGGTTATTCAAAAGCTGAAGATATAGCAGGCCTATCACACGAGATGATCTGATGCGTCCCATTCATTCAAAAATCACCGAAATTGTCGAAGAATCACCCAATGTGCGTACTTTTTTCTTTGACACACAATTCGACGAAGCAATTCCCGGCCAATTCGTAATGGTCTGGGTACATGGAACCGATGAGGTCCCTATGACCCTATCCGGCAAGAATTCCATTACCGTCCAGAAAGTAGGGGATGCAACATCCCGTATGTTCGAACTTGGAATCGGTGACCATATGGGACTCAGGGGTCCTTTTGGCAGAGGTTTCACCATTCCCAGAAATGGTGAAAATGTACTTTTCATTGCAGGAGGTGTAGGTGCCGCACCGATTGCTCCCCTTGCAGATATTGTAAAGATGAGAGGAATTGAAGCCCACGCAATTCTGGGTGCCAGATGCTGTGATGAAATTTTATTCAGGGAACGCTTTGCCTGTGGCAGGGTTGATATTACCACAGATGACGGTTCCGAAGGCAGAAGCGGCTTTGTGACCGACCAGCTGACAGAAACGGATACCTCCAATATTAACAGGATATATGTGTGTGGCCCGGAGATTATGATGTATAAGGTCTTTGAAATTTTGAAAGCACGCAATGTTCACGTAAAGACAGAGTTCAGCCTGCACCGGTATTTCAAATGCGGTATCGGAGTATGCGGAGCCTGCAGTATGGACCCCGAAGGCCTGCGTGTCTGCAGGGACGGCCCTGTATTCAATGGCGGTGAACTTGAAGGATCTGAATTCGGACATTATGAACGTGATTCTTCAGGTCGCAAGTGCCGTTTTTAATTATCAGGCAGCAAGTTTTTGTGCCTTCACCTTTTCATAGAGCAGGTTAAACAGAAAAAGCAATTCCCCTTCCAGGAAAATTATTCCTGAATTGGTCCTGTCTTCTTTTTTTGGCAAAAAGGATGGTTAGTTCAAGATCCCTTTGCGCTGCCTGTTTTACCGACATGTCAAATGTATCCTTTTTATTTGTAAGGCTTTTTTCGACATTTTCTTCATCAAGATAGGTATTTATCCATCGTACCAGTTCGGTCCGATATCTACCCGAAATCGGGATATTATTCACATACCTGAGTACATGGTTTATTTCTTCTGTGCAGTAATGATCGTTCATATCCACTCCCCAATAAAGTATTCTTTCCAAACAGTCAAATAAGTTTTCCTTATTGGTTATACTCTGGCAAACCGGCGCTCATTTGCCGGAATTGATAAGAAAAAGGATTTATATTTATATCATATCTTCATAATTTGTCTGCTGGGACAATGCATCTCTTTATTATTAGCAAGTGGATAACATGATCGGAAAATTCAAACACGGTACTGAGATATTTGAGGGTAATGTGCAGGATGAAAGAGTAATATCCCTCGGGGGAGATGTTTATGATGTTAATTCACTTGATATACTTGCGCCTTCAAGTCCTTCCAAAATTATCTGTGTGGGATTGAATTATATTGATCACGCCAAAGAGCTGGATATGGACATCCCGGATGAACCAATAATTTTCATGAAACCCCCATCTTCTGTAATTGGCCATGGTGCAAAAATAATCTATCCTTCCTGCAGCAATCGTGTTGATTATGAAGCAGAACTTGCTGTTGTCATAGGACAGCAATGCCACGGTATTCATGCTGAAAAGGCACAAAGTGTCATCGAAGGATACACATGTTTTAATGATCTAACAGCCCGTGATCTTCAGCAAAAGGACGGGCAGTGGACCAGGGCAAAGGGTTTTGATACTTTTTCCCCGATTGGCCCATTCATAACTCCTGTGGAAGAATTCAATGCTTCTGCAGCAAACATTAAGTGCAGTGTTAATGGCACGACCAGACAGAATTCATCGATTTCCAGATTGATATTCGATGTTGATTTTCTGATAGAGTTCATATCCTCCGTAATGACCCTTGAAAAGGGAGATGTAATTGCCACTGGTACCCCTCCGGGTGTGGGTGAACTTAATTCCGGTGATTCCGTAGACGTAACCATTGAGGGTATAGGCACATTATCCAATGAGGTATCATAATGCTTTTTGATCAAATTTACAGGGAACTTGAATTAACTGAAAGACATCTTATCGTTCTCAGGAAGGTTATTGAGGAAGGGCCGATCGGTATCCTTAAACTTTCGGATGAAACCGGCATGCCAACCCATAAAGTAAGATATTCATTGCGAGTACTTGAACAGGAACATCTCATCAGGCCTTCATCACACGGAGCAGTTGCCGGTGAGAATACGGAAAAATTCCTTGAAGATTTTGACGGACAAATATCCGACATCATTGCAAAAGCATCTCATATCCAGCAGATAAGAAATTCAATTTAATTGTATTTGCATCAGTTTTTAATTTTATAGAGGTCAGCCAGATGACATTAGAGGATGAAGATATAAAAACGATTGAGAAATTTGCATTGCAAAATGCTGTAAAATACGGACAACCTCCCCAGGTTGGCGCTGTCATGGGTCGCGTAATGGGACAGTGTCCCCACCTGCGTCCCAAGGCCAAAGACGTTACGGCAGAAGTACAGAAAGTTATAAACCAGGTTGCAGAAGGCAACCCGGATGTATGGCAGCAGAGACTTGAGGAAGTCGCACCTGAACTTATTGAAGAACTCAATACGAAGAAGGAACCTGAAAAAGGTCTCAAGCCCCTTGATGTGGCAGAAGGAGAAAAGGTTGTTATGCGTTTTGCGCCAAATCCCAACGGGCCCGCTACCCTGGGTAGTGCAAGAGGTATGGTAATCAATTCCGAATATGTCAAAATGTATGGCGGGGATTTCATAATACGTTTTGACGATACCGATCCCCAGACCAAACGTCCGCTACTTGAAGCCTATGAATGGTATCTTGATGACTGTCAGTGGCTGGGTATCGAACCGGACAGGGTGGTAAAGGCATCAGACAGAATAACCCTTTACTACGAGTATGCACGCAAGCTTATCGAAATGGGACACGCTTATGTATGTTTCTGTGACGGGGCTGATTTCAAGAAGTATAAAGATTCATGTACTCCGTGTCCTGATCGTGACAGGGAACCTGCCGAGAATCTGGAATACTGGCACAAGATGATTGAGGGTGAGTATGAAGAAAAATCTGCTGTATTGCGTATCAAGACAGATATCGACCATAAGGACCCTGCACTGCGGGATTTCGGTGCTTTCAGGATAGTAAAAGCTACACATCCCCGCCCGGAAGTGGGTGATAAATACGTAGTATGGCCCCTTCTTGACTTTGAAGGAGCAATCGAGGACCATGAACTTGGCATGACCCATATCATCAGGGGCAAAGACCTGATGGACAGTGAAAAGCGTCAGAAGTATATCTATGATTACTTGGGCTGGGAATATCCAAAGACCACTCACTGGGGTCGCATTAAAATGCATGAATTCGGTAAATTCAGCACCAGTGCACTCAGGAAATCTATAGAAGAGGGCGAATACACAGGCTGGGATGACCCACGGCTTCCAACAATAAAGGCAATTCGCAGACGTGGCATCAAACCAGAGGCCCTGCGTAAATTTATGGTAGACATGGGTGTTGGGGAAACCGATGTGAGTATAAGCATGGATTCCCTTTATTCTGAAAACCGTAAACTCATTGACTCAAAGTCAAAGCGTTTCTTCTTCGTCCCCGACCCTCAAAAGGTTGAGATTATAGACGGAAAACACACTGTTGCCACCCCACCTCTGCATCCCGTGGAAAATATGGGAAACAGGAGTATAGAAGTGGATAATCTTGTTTATATTAGTGGCGAAGATGCAAAAGAACTATCTTCCGGGTCTCTATTAAGACTCAAGGACCTGTATAACATTGAAATTGTATCGACCCAACCTCTCCAGGCAAAACATATTGGTGATTCAATGGATGAGGTCAGGGAAAAACGCCCACCTATCGTCCAGTGGGTAGCTGAGGACAATCTGGAAGTGGAAGTTCTGTCTCCTGAAGGTAGATTCACAGGATTGGGAGAATTACAAATTGCAAATGAGATAGATAAAGTTGTGCAGTTTGAGCGCTTTGGGTTCTGCAGGATAGATGATGTAAAAGAAAAGAGGGTAGTAGCCTATTTCACTCATAAGTGAAAGGCTACTTTTTTATTTTTCAAATTTCAGGCTGCTGCGGAAGCATTAGCCTTTACAGGAAGAACTTCTGTCTTGCGTATTTCTACCCTTCTGATTGGATAGATGGTTTTTGCATTCCTGTAAATATTGGCTGCAAGTTTACCGGTTACGATTTCCTCGACAATGTGTTCAAAGTCAAGTTCTGCAGCTCTTTCAAGGACGATTTTTGCCATAATTTCCCGGATTGCTCTTATCTGGCTGCTTCTTGCCCTCTTTACAGTAAATGCAATGGGCTTGATGCGAAGCTTCCGTCCGTCCTTGGTTGTTACCTCAAGGTTGTTGTCTATACGGGATGTCTGGCGTTTAACAATGGAACGCAGATAATCTGTAGTGATCTCATGACCAATAAAAATAGTGTTTGCAGTGTCGCCTGTTACGCTGTCGATGGCCAGACGCAGTTTGATGTTCTGTTTTGAGAAATCATTAGTAATGTCCCCTACAGTGGTTTCAATCCTTCTTCCAACCAGTTTATCACTTTCATCAGTAGTGGTGGTACCAATAATGGTCCTGCCAAAGAATCCAGGAGTCTCAATATTATACCAGGTTTTGTTCTTCCATTTATCCAGTTTTCTCTGTACTTTTCTTGCCAATAAATTTCCTCCAGTGTTAGTGTGATATTTCTCTGTCGATGATTAATGTAATTAATAAATTCTATAGTATAGGCTATTAGTGGCCCTCTATACTAGACATGTCCATATATAAACAAATCGGTTATCCAGTTTAGAAGAACCTTATTCCTTCAGGCATTTCTCCAAAACGCTTACGGAATTCTACCGGCCAGTTTTCCGGATCCAAGCCTTTCTGTGCAAGGAAAGCCGAGGTCCACCTTTCCAGCCCAACACCCGAACATCCGGACCAGAGTTCCTCTCCCGACTGACTTTTCACATTAAAACCGGAAGGATATTTATCCCCGTTGACACTCACGTTCTGGAACTCAAGCCATTCGCCGTCCTCTCCCCTGTATGGCAGGGGTGCCTCATAGTCTGTAGTACCGGCACTTTGCTCATCCGATACACCTGCAAGCCCCTCCTGTGCCATGAACCATGGTGTGACCCAGGCTTTTCTCCATTCAATATCCAGGATTTCATTGAAGATATGCATATAGCGTTCGTGGAGCTCTTCTGAGGCTTTGACTACCTGTTCCTTTGTACCCAGCCAGACAATCTCGATACGATGGAATTCATCAACACGTTCCATGCCGTGGATGCCACCACTTTCGTACCTGTGGGATGTCCCGGAGCGGTCAAAGACTTTCAGGGGGAACGAGTCTGTTGGTATGGTTTCGCCCTGTAAATACATCCAGAAGGGAGGACACTGGGCATAGCACAGGCCACCTATAGGATCACCTATCTTTTCCTTGATCAGTTCTATAGGTACTTCTTTTGTAACCTTGTAATGGTCAGCGACCTCTTCCCAGTATTCCGGATCGCGGGTCTTCGGGGGGCATACATAGTAGATTTCGGGATAGACTCCTTTGGCATGCCCGGACTTCTGCCATACATCCCAGGGAACAAGTTTCGGGAAAATCATTTCCTGGTATCCCAGGGGTTCGAGAAGTTCCTCGAGAACTATCTTTTCAAAAGTGCGGAACAATTTCGTGGACTGCGGCCCGTGAATCCACTGCCCTCTGCTGGCTCCTCTTTTGATCCACCCTTTTTCTAGCATTTCCTGGGTAGGATCCTTCTCAAATGGATGTGCCTTTTTTTTCACTCTGCCATAGAAGGTTCCAGTGTTCTGTCTTGCCACCATAGACCTTTTCCCTTATCTTGTCCTCCATAAGGGTAAGTATTCTGTCAGGAACACGGTTTTCAAGTTCTGCCTGTCCGACATCCAGATTGATTGTGATGTATTCTCCGTCATAATCCATTGAACTGACATGTGGTATCTTCAGATCACCGACTGATTTTTCAGAAGCCATTTTAATGACAAACTCATCAACATCAATACCCCGGATGCCCAGATGGTATTCCTTTCCAATTTTGCCGGCAGAGGTTTACGCAGCCTGATAATTGCATCATGGGATCGGACATACCGGCCGGAGACTATCTCAAGGTCTATCCGGTTATCTTTTACATTCCAGCTCTTAATTTTTGCTTCTTCCCCTTCTGGTGCTCCTTTGGCGAGTACCTTTGGGGCTTCTCCCTCAAGAAACTCCTGAATAGCATCTACGGCGGGTGCGGGGTCCCCGCTGGTTTTGAAGGCAGCTTTTAACCTGAATTCCAGATCCATTATATTTCCTCGAAATGATTAAATAATGATTAATAAAGTCCTTACAACGACTCAGTTATTGTTACTAATTATTATAAGTTTTACCTGATGGCACAAACCAGCATGTTGGAAGAAAGAATGGACTTACCATAATGCACTGTTTTTTTCTATAAACTCTTGCTGTTCAGGCTGGCGACTTTTAGTATAGATGAGGGCTGCAGGATGATAAAATTTCACCACATTTTTCCCATCTATTTCCCTGCATTCACCCCATTGAAGTTGCCTGTTTCCCAAAAAAGCTTCCTCAGCAGTATTTCCGAGCAGAATAATCACATCTGGATCAAGCATTTCGATTTGCCTTTCAAAAAAAGCCCGACAGGTGGCAAGTTCTCCTTTACGGGGCCTGCGGTTATCAGGAGGTCTGCATTTGACAGTATTGATCACCGCCCAATCGTTCTGCTGAATATCCATATCTTCTATCATGTCATCCAAAATCTTGCCGGCCCTGCCACAGAAAGGTATTCCGCTTGCATCCTCATTCTTGCCGGGGGCTTCACCTATGAAAAGTACTTTTGGATTTTCCCACCCTTCATTATTACTTTGTGGGTTGCGGATTCATGGAGCTGGCATGCAGTACACGAATTTATTTGCTCCCCTAAATCTTCGAATGAATTAATCATTTTTTGCCCCACTGAAATCCAGGTCTTCGGCAATTTTGGCATTCATAAGGAGATCGTCCGTAACAGATATCAGGGAAGAAAGTTTTTCTGTCTTCAAAGTTATGGAATTTTCATCGCAGAGGGTTTTACTTTCCATATTCTCAAGATTGTCCGGTCTTAATGATTCGATAATTGTTTTGCCCCTTTGACCGGCAGCCAGGTAAAGTGTACTTTTAATTTTCATCTGCATTGTTTCCCAGCTGTTTTGCTATAATGGTATCAAGGGCTTTCAGGAACTCTTCTTCACTTCCCGGAGGAATGGCCGCACCGGATGCTATGTTATGCCCCCTCCGTTACCTCCAACCCCTGAAGCTGCCTCTCTTAAGGCAACTGCAAGATCCAGGCCGCTGTCTACAAGTTTGCGGGTTCCTCTTCCTGAAATTTTAACAACATCATCAACTTTGTTCAGGGCAATGAAGGGCAGATCAGGGTGAATGTACCTGATGACAACACCTGCGATCATGCCGGTGGCTTCCATGTCTTCCCCCTGAATGTACCTGAGATGCTGCCGTTTTTGAATCTGCTTCTCTGCCTTTTTGATTTGCCCCATCAAAACTTGCTGGTATTGTTCCGCAAGTATCCAGCCTTCTTCTGCAGCCTTTTCATCTCTCAGACAGGCAGTAAGGGCAAGGCCTCCACGCTCAAGTTTGCCACAGCAATTGAGAAGAGTTACCATGTCATAGACATTCGGTATGGTCTCGTGGTTGAGAATGCAGACTTCACCGATACTGGCATCAATTGCTTCAGGACTGGCTGTTTTTGTCAGTTTAAGTGCCACGGCAGAAGTAAGTTTTTTCATCTGGTTTTCATCAAGTTCTTCGATCGGGCCGCTGATACCCAGAATATTCAGGAAGTTTGTGATCTTTTCTTTTTCACCTGTTATGTCAAGGTAGGGTTCAGGTGTTTTTCCAGCACTTCTGCCAGGTCACCGTCTCCGATCTTTAATCCTTTCCTTATGGAAACAGAGCCATGTTCAATTCCTTCTTTCAGGATCAGGCCATTCTCCCTGTCAAAAGTTGCTTATCCCCTATGGCACCTGCAATTGCAAGCCCTGCAAGCTCTTTATTTTCGGGATTAAGTTCTGTTGCGACAACATAAGCAGTTGTTGAGGCACACATATAATAAGCACCATCTATGTCTGCAAGATGAGGGTTTACCATTATTTGTGCCGTTGTGTCACCCAAAGGTGCGTGGTGGTCTATTATTATGGTGTTATTTTTGACTTTTTCAATCAATTCAGGCTGGCCGCTTCCCATGTCACAGAAAAGTACGAGATCACCATTATCAGTGCTGTTATTAACTGTTTCCACAACATCTTCATCTAGCCTGCTTACAATGCTTGCATGGAAAACTATGTCTTCTTTCAGCAGGGCATGGCACATTACAGCTGCTGCGGTAATCCCGTCTGCATCATTATGGGATACGAGTCTTACACGTGAATATTCACTGATTTTTTCAGATGCCTTTTTTGCAATGGCCCGCAATTTTTCCAAAAACTTTCACCTGCCAGATCCACATATGCTAATTATATATGTAGTTATTTTGATATTAAAAGATTCATTATGCAGCACACATTTATACTTCTATTGATTTGTGTGAGGATTGCCGTCACAATGCCTTAAGTAAATGACAATTAATAGAAGATATAACAACAGGAAAAAACAGAACTAAATTAAAAAATGGGAATTGTACAAATTCCCGTTTACTTAGTAATAAGCATTTCTGCGGTTTCTGGTTTATATTTCCATTCGGCTGGAAGGACTTTGTTTGCCTTATAATATTTAACCAGTCTGCGAATTTTGGATTCAGTAAGCTGAAGAGGACGTTTGTTATGTACATCTTTGTTATTGGCTGCAACATGTTTTCTCAGGCCAATAGCTTTTACGATAAGATTGTACAGGTCTTCAGGAACACCAGGTGCTACTTCATTCTCTTTCAGGATTGCAGTGAGCTTCTTTCCTGTAGCGAGTTTGACATCAGGAACTCCATAATTATCTCTCAACTTCATTCCGATGACACTGGTGGGGTTGCCTTGCTTCCACAAGTCAAGAACCACCTTTTCAATCTCTTCTGCATCCTGCAAAGACCATGCGAGTACTTCTGTACGAATGGGTTTTGTGGACCCTGCCTGGCCTTTTCTGCGAGTGTGCATTTTTGCCATTATGATTACTCCTTATTATTTTGATTTGAATTTAAAGTGACGATAAAGTTACAGGTATGAACGTTGGGAGATTCCCTGTAGTGGCGAAGTGGTGCTAATTAAAGGCACATGGGTTATATATTTTGTGCCATTACGGCTGTATGCATGGAATCTACAATAGCTGTTACATTCCACTTTTAATAATATGTTCTCTGGCCTCTTCAACGGTCAACTGGTGCTGTTCACCGGATTCCATATCCTTCAGGGTAACCTTGCCAGCCTCCATTTCCCTTTTGCCCACTATCACCACATACCTGGCACCGATGTTATTGGCGTGAGACAGCTGGCCCTTGAAGTTTCGTTTCATTATATCGAGATATACCGGCACCACCCGACGTAATTCGCGCGCAATCCCTATTGCATCCAGCCGGGTGTCATCTGTTGCCACAAGCACAACTTCCTTTTTTTGCTCAGGTTCAAGTTCACATATCTCCATTATACGATCAAACCCGAGTCCAAAGCCAGTTGAAGGAACATCCCCTCCACCGAAAAGCTGTATCAACTGGTAGGAGCCACCTCCACATATCTGGTTCTGGGCACCGAGACCTTCGGCATATATCTCAAAAACCATACCAGTGTAATAGTCAAGACCCCTGGCAATACCAAAGTCCACGGAATATTCCACATTATAAGCATCCAGGATTTGTGTCAGTTCTTCAAAAATTTGGAGTTGTTCAATATCCCCCACAATTTGCCTTGCTTTTTCCATTGCATCATCTCCGGTGATACTTACAAGTTCAAACAGCTCATTGCGAAGCTCTATTGATGCATTTATTTGTTCAAGATAATCATCCAGGCCGGTATCGTCCTTTTTATCCACAAGCCTCATGATTTTTGTCTGTTGCTCCGGTTCGAGTTCTTGAAGTATATGACGAATAATCCCCAGGTGCCCTACACGAAGGTCCCCTTTGATACCTACAGATTCGATCATTTCTTCGGCGAGAGCTATTACTTCGGCATCAGCGTCAGGACGGCTGCTTCCAATAGTCTCAACTCCAAATTGCCAGAATTCCCTGAAACGTCCCTTTTGGGGCCTCTCATAACGGAAGCAATTCTCGAAATAGAAAAGTTTTAGCGGACGGGGGGTTGCCTGCATTTCGTTCACATACATACGCATGACAGGTGCGGTGAGTTCCGGACGCAGGGCAAGCTCCCTGTCACCCTTATCAGAAAAATTGTAAATCTCCCCTGTAACCCCTTCTCCGGATTTGAGGGTGAATAGTTCGAGATTTTCAAAAGTAGGTGTGATTATTTCACTGTATCCCCATCTGGAAACTACGTCTCTCATCCTGTTTTCAACAAAACGTCTCAATCGCGTATTCTCAGGAAGGAAATCTCTTGTTCCTCTTGGTCTGCTGATTTTCATCGTATCTAACCTGATATGAATTAATGATTGTAATTGAAGATTCAGTAAGTTACATCATTGTTAAATATATTTTTTGTTTTGGATGCCTGAATCACAGATTGTTAATTTCAAATAAGAATAAATCAATCTATATTACATGAGAATATGGGATTTGCCACCATCGGACCTTTGCAGACAGCATCTGCTTGGAGAACACAGGGAATTGCACGCCCTCTGGTCCATTATCACTAAAAATAAAAAGGCTTATTCCAATCATCCTGAAACTCTTCGCTGGAAAGGTAAATTGCACGCCCTGTACCTGCGCCATGAAACCCTTGTCAGGGAAATGCAGAAACGGGGATATAATCACCACAGTCCCCTTGACCCTCTCCTTGCGAGAGGAGAATCCAGGCAGGACACTCTTATAACATCCCTCGATGAGCAAAAAAACGCTCTCAGGAAAAAAGGATGTAACTGCAAAATTTAAATAGGAAATATCCAGCGTTAATTTTTTAGTTATTAATACATATGAATACAGGATTATGTCCTCAATGAGCCGCGAACAGGTTATTTATGGAAACATCCTCTAGGGGGATGATCTGTCTTTGGTGAAGGGTTATGTATGTATCCGGGATGGTATCATACATGAAGTGTGTGAGGAGCCGACATCTTCTGAAAATATTATTGCTCCCTGTTTTACCAACTGTCACACCCATATCGGGGACTCGGTTTGTAAAGATCCCAGTATAGGCCCGGCTGAGGATTTTGTGATACAGAGAGACCTGAACAGTCTGGTCAGGCCACCGGATGGCTTAAAACACCGCATCCTTGCAAAAACTTCTGATAAGGAACTTGTAGAATATATGAAATTTTCCATCAGGGATATGCTTGCCACCGGAACCACTGGTTTTGCAGATTTCCGGGAAGGGGGGACCAGAGGCGTGCTGGCACTGAAGGATGCATTAAAAGATATGGATATTGATTCCAGAATATTTGCAAGACCCGACAGCAGGGAGTTCAGTATGCCTGTGCACGAGGGGGTTTCCTTACTCCTTTCCCATGCCGATGGTATAGGTATGAGCGGTGCACATGATGTGGATTTGAATCTACTGGCACAGATTGCAGACACCTGTCACAAATCCAGAAGTCCTTTTTGTATACATGCCGGTGAAAAATCCCGCCACGATATCAAAGATGCACTATCCCTGCAGCCGGATATGCTTGTCCATCTGACACAGGCAGTACAGTCAGACCTCAAAAACGTTGCCGATGCATCTATTCCGGTGGTTGTCTGCCCCAGATCCAATTTCCTTACAGGAGTGGGGATGGCACCTGTTGCTGAAATGTTAAAAGCCGGTATAAATGTGGGCGTAGGTACTGACAATGTTATGCTGAATTCTGTAAATATGTTCTCTGAGATGGAGTTCCTTTCAAAGGTATTTGGACTTGAGGATAGACAAGTATTTAAAATGTGCACACTTAATGGGGCATCAATATTGGAGATGGAGGGAAAAGGCCCTCTGCGGGAAGGGCATAAGGCAAACCTGATGGTATTGGATGGCACGTCAAATAATCTAAAAGGAATACAGGATGTATTAAGTGGTCTTGTTCGTCGGGCAAGGCCAGACGATATTTTATCAATAATCCATTAATCTATTCATTTATTCGAGAGATCAAACATGGCAAGTGAAATCTACAAAAAGATACTGATCGCTACCGATGGTTCCACAGAGAACAAAAAAGCGGTCTCTTACGGAATTGAACTGGCAAAGCTCAGTGGTGCCAGAGTATACATGACGTATGTCGTGGATACCGCATCATTTGATTCCATTCCCATGGATGGCGGATGGGAAATGATGTATGAACTTCTTGAAAAGGAAGGGAAGGAAATAACCGATAAAGTGATATCTGACACCGGAGAAGATATCAAAATAGAGTCAAAGTTGCTTGAAGGCCATCCGGGTCATGAGATAATTGATTTTGCTGAAAACGATGGAATTGACCTTATAGTCATGGGTACCCACGGTAAAAGTGGACTTGACAGATTCCTTCTTGGAAGCGTTGCAGAAAAGGTCACCCGCAACTCACATGTCCCCGTTATGGTAGTAAGGGGAAATGAAGAAGAATAAAAATCAATAAAAGATTTTATTGAGGTTATTTAAAAATGCCAGAAAAAACCCTTATTAAGGACATCATGGTGACTGATGTCGCCGCAGCCACTCTGCCCGGTTCACGAGATGAAGTACTGAGTATCCTGAAAGATAAAAAGGTATCCGGTGTGCCGGTGCTCAAAGATAATCGGGTGGTTGGTATCGTAAGTAGAAGTAATCTCCTGAGCAATCCTGAAGAAGAACAGATTGCTTTACTTATGACACGGGACCCCATAAAGGTAAAACCCGAAGATAACATCAAAAAAGCTGCGCAATACCTGATTGATTATGGTTTCAGAAGGTTGCCGGTTGTGGATGTTGACGGTAGACTTGAAGGCATGATAACAGTTGCCGATATTGTTGCAAGTATGGCCGCTCTGCAACTCGATGATCCAATAAGTAAATATCTGGGCAGAAGAGGTATCGGTCCGGTATGGTGTGAAACACCTTTGCCCTTAGTTGCCAAGAACATGGAACTTGCACATATAAAAGCAGTTCCGGTTCTTAATTCAGAACTTGATTTGGTAGGTATAATATCTGACCGTGATATAATCAGTGCAAGTGTCATAGAAGATTCCCTTGAAATGTCTGATATGTCTGCTGGTTCTGACGATGACGAGTGGACATGGGAATCCATGCGCGATACTCTCAGCATATATTATAGTGTCTCCCGAATAAAAGTTCCGGATGTGCCTGTAAAAGAAGTGATGGTCACCGATCTGATCAAGGCATCCAGTAATATGAGTGTTAGTGAATGTGCTCTTAAGATGAAAAGAAACAGGGTCGATCAGGTTCCTGTGGTGGATGCAACGGTGCATTCATTGGCCTGCTGAGGGACCGTTATCTTATGAAAGCACTGATTGATAGATAACCTTATAATTGAAACTGAAGGGATTTTATGCCCACTCCCTTTACATTTATAAATGCTGCAATGTCCATTGACGGGAAAATATCCACCAGACAGCGGCGTCAGGTAAGGATATCAGGAGACATGGATTTTGAAAGAATGGATGAGTTGCGGGCAAGTTCTGATGCGGTAATGGTAGGTATTGGAACTGTTCTTGCTGATGACCCCAGTCTTACTGTCAAGTCCGATGAAAGGCGATCTAAAAGGCTTGCAAAAGGACTTGATGAAAATCCCGTACGAATCGTGCTAGACAGCAAAGCACGTATACCAACAGATGCTGACATATTCAGGAAGGGTGCTGGCAAAATAATAATTGCAGTTTCTGAAAGTGCAGCTTTTGACAGGGTCGAATCACTGAGAAAAAAGGCTATGGTCATAATGGCTGGCGGAGATCAGGTGGATCTTCCTGAATTGTTATCCATACTTGATGAAATGGGCATACACAGGCTTATGGTTGAAGGTGGTGCAGGCCTCAACTGGGGACTTGTCAAAAACGGGCTTGTGGATGAAATATATTCTTTTATAGGAAATCTCATAATAGGAGGGTCAACTGCTCCTACTCTTATCGACGGTGATGGATTTGATGAAGCCGACATGCCAACATGTTCTCTTATAAGTGCCGAAAAGATGGAGGATGGGGTGCTGTTGAAGTGGAAACTCAAAAATGCCTGATTTTTTTACATCCGGGTTTTGTATAAATTTGGGGATACCATGCATAACACTTATATTTTAATGTACCACTCTCTTAATGGATGATAGCAGGTAACAGAATTATGTATGGATTTGTGCTGATTGTGATGTTACTGGCATTTATGGCTGCTGGCTGCACAACTCCTGAAGTTAACCAGCAACAGGAAACTATTGTACAGGAATCGAACACTAAAGATATCGAGCAACTGAACACCTTATTGGAAGAGGAACCTGTGCTCATCAAGTTCGGTTCACCGACATGTGACCCCTGTAGGGACCAGGATATTATTCTGGATATTATTGCAGATGATTATGAGGGTGAGGCCTCTGTGATCATGGTCAACATTAATGAAGAGCGTGATGCAGCCTCGTTCTTCGGAGTGTATTCAATACCCGACATGAGTGTCATTGCCGGAATCAAGGATGACAGGTATCTGTTCATGGGACCTGATGGCAATGTTTCTTTTGACCGGAGATCCACACGTTATGTGGGATTGACGGAGGGTGATATCCTCAGGCAGGCACTGGACAATGCGATCGCCTACAGACAGAACAATACATCATGATATAAAAGCAGTATACAAATGATTACTGATACCATAACTCCCATTGCGATCTTTGTTGCAGGTATTGTTAGCATTGCTTCTCCCTGCGTCTTTCCCCTGCTGCCCGCCCTGTTTGCTTCATCCACAGGCCGGGGTCGTTTCAGACCCCTTGCCATTGTTATAGGATTGTGCATATCCTTTGTCTCGATGGGAATTGTAACTTCTGCATTTGGTTATGCTCTGCGCGATTACCTGACCTACCTGAATATCTTGGCTGCTGCTGTCATTATTGTTTTTGGTATCATTATGGTCAGCAATGTGGAAATATTCAATATCTTTTCAAAAATCCCTGTACCTGCCAGCGCAAATCGGAGAGTAAGCGGCGGATTGCTCCTGGGCCTGTCTCTTGGGGTTGTGTGGCTTCCCTGTATCGGCCCGATTCTCGGCGCAGTGCTCACCAGGATAGCTGTTGAAGGGAATATATACTACGGAGCAGCGATGCTTTCCATTTATTCCCTGGGCTTTGCGATACCGATGTTATTGGTTGCCTATTCCGCCCATTTTACGGGTAATTATGGCAATGTTGCAAAATATCAGAATTATATAAAAAAAGGAGCTGGATTGGTGCTGATTATCGCAGGTATCTGGATGCTCAGCATCAACCCTTTTGTGACCTTCTGATCAGTCACAGGTTTCTTCATCTCTTTTGATAGCCACAATTTCATTGACACAGGCTACAGCTATAGGCGTCCCGCCCCTTGTGCCTACACAGGTTATTGAAGGAATATCCCGTTTGCGAACCTCTTCCTTGGATTCAGCGGAATTGACAAATCCTACAGGCGTTCCAATCACAAGAGCAGGTTTTATCCCATGGTCAATCATGCGGCATACTGCAAATGCAGCTGAAGGAGCGTTTCCTATGGCTACGATTGCTCCTTCAAGCCTGTCACGACAATTCAAAAATCCGGCTGCTGTTCTTGTAATGCCATATTTGTGAGCGATTTGTGCATCCTTGTCCTCATCAAGGACACAGATTACCGGACAATCATGGCCCTTCTTGGTAACACCGGCTTTTACCATATTGATATCGACAAAAATGGGAGCACCGTTTTTGATAGCTTCTACCCCTGCTTTTATTGGATCATTCTTGAAGCGCATTATTTCGGCAACTTCAGGATCGCCTGTGGATATCATGCACCTCTGCCTGACACGTCCCTGGGGAGAATCATCCCCAACCAGTTTGCTGGCAATACGCCTGCTGGTCATGTAAATGGCTTTTGCTTCTTCTGTCTGGGCACCCATATCCCTGCACATTTCCACGAGTTCAGGTTCTGCTTCCATTGTGATTTCCACAAGGTTGTCAAGTTCCTGACCGTTTTGTTCCTCAGTAGTCATATTTCCTCTGATACCCCCTGGGTGTTATTATCTTTTCCATGCCATTCATGCCCCATATACAGGATTCAGGGGTTGTGATCAATATCATGGTCCTCATATCCACCCAGTCGTCATAATCCAGAACTTTACCAAGGGTGGTTACCTTCATTTCCTGGGAATCTCCGCGCAGTGCATTCTTCACAAGACCCACAGGAGAAGATCCATCCCTTGTTTTTTGTATTATTTCAATGGCTTTTCTGAAGTTGGAATTACGTTGTCTGCTCTTCGGATTGTAGAGAGATATGATAAAATCCGCCTCAGAAGCAGCCCTTAGCCTTTTTTCAATACGTTCCCATGGAGTTAACAGGTCACTGAGGCTTACCACTGCAAAATCATTGACAATGGGTGCACCCAGTACACTTGCTCCTGCTGTGATGGCGGTAACGCCAGGCAGGACCTCTATATTCACATCCAGTTCATGATGTTCGGCAACTTCCAGCACAAGACCGGCCATGCCATATACATTGGCATCACCACCGCTTACCATTGAGACAACATTGTCCGCGGCAAGTTCAACTGCCTTTTTGGCACGGTCAACTTCTTTTCCCATATGACTCCTGATGATTTCCTGATCATTGAGGAGTTCCTTGACCTGATCAAGATATGTGCCATTACCAATTATGTAATCAGAATTCAGGATAGCATCCCTGGATGCAATGGTTAGTTGTTCCACCGAGCCGGGTCCAATTCCGATTACATAGAGTTTTCCTTTTTTGTCAGTCTGCGATTGCAATTGTAATCCTTCCATATACTTTCTTTTTCATTATCAGATTTCGGTTAGTAGAAAGTGCAAGTGCACAGGGTTCTGCCACACCTTTGAGGCCAAATCTTGATGCCCTGGATTTAGAAGGTACATCAATTTCATTAATCCTGGAGGGGGACAGGAAGTGAATTGGTACGCCCATAGTTTCAGCTGCACTTTTAAGTCCCTGTTCATCTTTTTTAAGTTCGGCTGAGGCCAGTGCTTTGATATCTTCCATTCTGAGATTTGTTGTTTCCAGTGCCTTTGAAATGGCTTCAAGAACTTCTTCCTCGTGGATTCCCCTGCGGGCACCGATTCCTATTATCATGTGTCTTCCTGTTTTCTTTTGAGTACGGACACATCACTATCCACGATCACAATTTTTGGTCCCTTTATTTTCAAAACCTCGACATCCCGATCCAGCAGTGCACAATTTACATCCTTTGTGGATTCCTTGTTCACGATATCGCATCCCATATTTTTGGCGATACCCTCGACAGAGTTGCGATTATGGACTTCAGTTGCTGTTGTAATTACGGGTGTCGCACCAATTTCAGCAATCTTTCGGACCAGTTCATTGCCTCCATGATGTCCCCCCATGATAGGGATTGCAAAATTGAGATTCGAATCCACCACCACAACAGCCGGATCGGTCCACTTATCTTTAAGGAGAGGAGCGATATCCCGCACAACTATACCTGTAGCAAAAACAGCAATTATCCGGTCATATTTTTCAAAGGCTTCCTTGAATATGTTTTTGCTATAGATAAGCAGGTCCGCTCCCACATGTTCTGCTATTTGGCGGGCCATATCCATATTGCGATTGAAGGTTATTACAGCGGTGGCTGGTGTACTCCGTATAGGTGTGACCTCCTGTAATTTTTCGGATCCACCACACCTCCGATAAGAATCATGGCAGAGCGCTGGATTCCCGCTTCTTTGACCTTTTGGGCAATTGTTTCCACATTTCCGTAGATTACCTGTTCATCATCCCAGGATGCATGGTAAATTACAGCAACCGGAGTGCCTGAAGGACATTCCAGTTTTTCCATGATCTGCTCAATCTTCTGGGTCCCCAAAAAGATTGCCATCGTTTCACCATGTCTGGAAAGAGCAGGAATTTTATCTTCCCCAAGTGTTTTGCCTGCGGGACGGGTTATTATGAGCGAATCGGAAACACCGTTTAATGTCAGCTGGGTGTTAAGAGCTGAAGCAACTGCAAACACGGAGGATACTCCCGGCACTCTTTCGACTTCAACATCATATTCTTTCAGCTCTTCCATCTGTTCTATGATAGAACCATAAAGGGAGGGATCTCCACTGTGCAGCCGGACAACTTTCTTGCCTTCATTTATTGCATCCACCATCACTTTGGTAGTCTCTTCAAGGGTCATTCCATAGCTGTCTACCTTTTTACCTTTTGAATATTCAAGCACTTCAGGATTTACCAGTGAACCGGCATATACCACAAGATCAGCTTCTTCCAGTTTTTCCTTGCCAAGTACGGTGATCAATTTGGCGTTTCCCGGACCGGCGCCGACAAAAGCAATTTTGTCATCCATGTTATTTCTCTCCCTTTTCGGCGTAGATAATACTGAAATAGTTGCCTTTCTCCGGAATGTTTTCTTTACCTTTAATAATCCTTTCCCGGTCCAGGAACAGTCTTTCTGCAAATATGAAATCCTCATATCCTTCTTCTTTCAGGTTGCGGATGATGCCCTGTGTATGTTTTGCTTTCAGTACAATCTTTGATTTTTTGTCAGAGCCATCAGATACCTCAAAAGATGAATCGATTTCGGAATCGGTACGTGAGGCAAAAGAAGTAATTGAACTAATACCGGGCACTGTTGCAGTTTCAACGTCCGGATAGTATTTATGCATGACTCTCTTTAAATGTGTAAATGTTGAGAAAAAGTTAGGATCGCCGATCAGACCGAATACAACTGTTCCATTTCTTGCTTCATTGGCAATGATGTCAGCATTCTTTTTCCATATTTCATTTAGTACATCATAATCACGCAACATCGGAAATTCCAGTATTTCCGAATCAGTATATGGTTTTACCAGTTCCTCTGCCATTTTGCCAGGCACATATACCTTGTCACTATCTTTAAGTGCATTTACAGCTTTAAGCGTGAGAAGATCCGGGTCACCCGGTCCAAGTCCTACTCCTATCAACATTTTTTATCACCTTGAATGTTACTGTATTTTCCGGATATCATATACACGGGATTTTCTGGTTTAAACATAGTTTCCCCGGTAATTGAATATCCTCTTGATATTGATATATTAGTAATAGTGTCAAAAATTCCAAGTTCTTTCATTTGGTTCATTACAGAAACCACAGTCTCAATCCTTACTGCATTGACGATGATGCTTCCTGCTTTATGTTTTACCAGAGATTTGAGAATAGCATCAATATTCTTTGTACCGCCTACAAAGGCACAATCAATTTTTTCTTCGGGAGGAAGTTGTTCTAGAATTTCCGATGATTCACCGTGTATGAGCTTTACACTATCGAGTCCGAAATTTTCGAAATTCTTTTCTGCAACTTCAATGGCTTCCTGACGTGCATCAATGGCAGTGAATTTTATATTTCTTGCCATCTTTGATGCAGCAATGGAAACTGCACCTGTACCACATCCTATATCATAAAAGGTGCATCCTTCACTCAAGTCAAGTTTAGATAATGATACAGCTATTATTTCGGGTTTCGTAGGCCCGCCGCTTATATGTAGTAGCTCAGACATTGTTCTCCCAAGTAAAGTTTATTGGAATTGATTGGATATTGTACCTATACAATATCACTAGCTACATAAAAGGTTGTTGTAAATGGAAAGAGATGGTATTCCCAAAAGTGTACTTGTTCTGGGTACAGCATCGCACGTAGGCAAGAGTGCGATAGTCACCGGACTTTGCAGGATATTTTCCCGCAACTACAGGGTTGCCCCGTTTAAGGCACAGAACATGAGCTTGAATTCGTGGATCACAACGGATGGCAAGGAAATAGGAATCGCACAGGCAATACAGGCAATGGCTGCAGGTGTTGAACCCACAGCTGAGATGAATCCCGTGCTTTTGAAACCAAAAGGTGACAGGGTTTCACAGGTCATACTTATGGGCAAACCTTATGCCGACAAAAGCGCAGGTGCCTACTACGATTCAATAGAGGAAACTCATGGTGTACTTCGTCAGGCCCTTGAAACACTGGGAAACGATTATGAAGTAATCGTCATGGAAGGTGCAGGCGGAGCAGCTGAAATAAATCTTTATGAAAGAGATATTGTAAACCTGGGTACTGCAAGGATCACCAATGCGCCAATAATACTTGTCGGGGACATCGAAAGAGGCGGAGTCTTTGCAAGTCTTTATGGTACTATCCAGCTTCTGCCTGAAGATGTCAGGCAAAATGTCAGGGGAATGATAATTAATAAATTCAGGGGAGATCCCACCATACTTCAGGCTGGTGTAGAAGAGCTGGAACAGATAACAGGCATTCCTGTACTGGGAGTTATGCCCTATTCAAAACTCGGAATTCCTTCCGAGGATTCGGTATCCATCGGGGACAAGTCATCTCCATCAGGAATGTATGATGTCGATGTGGCTGTGATCCGGCTTCCCAGAATATCCAATTTTACAGATTTTGAACCCCTGGAACGCCTTGTAAATATACACTACGTGGATCTGGATGATAAATTAGGCACTCCTGATGCCGTGATAATTCCCGGTACCAAGAACACCATAAGTGATTTGCAGGATTTGCTTGATAGCGGCATGGCTGAAAAGATAAAATCCCTGTACGGGAAGGTACCGATCCTGGGTATTTGTGGCGGCTACCAGATGCTGGGTAAACAAATAGAAGATGCAGCGATTGAAGGGGAAGCAGATGCTACATATGAAGGACTTGGCCTGCTGGATATCCATACCATATTTGATGCATATAAGAAAAAAACCGTTCAGGTAACCAAGAAAGTAAACAGGGCAAGCCCTCTTTTTGATTCAATAGAAGGTGAAACCATAGGTGGTTATGAAATCCACATGGGAGATACTGGTTCAACTGCCCCTGTATTTGGTGACGATGGTTGTGTGGATGAAAGCGGAATGGTAGTGGGAACCTATCTACATGGTTTGTTTTCCAATGCCAACATAAGGAAAGCCTTTGTATCCTATCTGCTGGAGAAAAGGGGAATCAAGTACAATGAGGAAGACCTCGAAGATGACCCTTACGAAGAATTGGCACAGTTAATGGAAGAATCCCTGGATGTGGAAACAATATATTCTATCCTGGACCTGGATAAAAATTGAATGTAGATATACAAAGGCCGCTTTTGGTTTGCCATATTCTTTTTTTTTGGATTTGTCTATGAAAAGCGGATGCAATATCCAAAATTATCTAATATGAAATTATTAAATAGATTAAATGCCACTTTCTTCAAGAGAGAGTGAGATCGGATGGATATACTCGATATATATGAGGATGTACAAAAGGAAGTGCAGGCTATCTATAGATCAAGATTGCAGGCACAAATGCTTTTGTCGCTCTATGAGGAGAATAACACACTGGCCAGACTGCGTGAAGTGACAGGAAGTACTTCACAGGCCTTGCTGCCAAAGATAAGAATTCTTGAATCCAACAAGTTGATTGAAAGTGTGGAACATGAATACAGGCTAACACCTCTGGGTAAAATTGTAGCCTCTAGAGTTGCAGATTCTGTCATGACCATGGGTACTGTATTGGAACATAAAGAATTCTGGCAGTCCCATTACATGGAGGCTATACCACAACCCCTACTCGAGTCTATAGGTAGTCTTTATGATTCGAAAATCGTCAGTGATACGAATGTGGAAATTTTCAATGTATACCACCACTTTCTGGATATGATCAAAAAAGCAGGTCATATATATGGAGTAACTGCGATTATGAGTTTGGGACATGCTGAGATTCTTGGGAACAGAATACAGGAAGGCATCCCTGTAAAATTAATAGGCACAAAAAGTGTGGTTGAAGAATTAAGACAACAACCCTACATTGAGGAAATTCACCAGCTTCAAAAATTGCCCAATTTTCAGGTATTCATGGTCGATAATGATATAAATCTCGGGTTTACTGTCACTGATAAATGTCTTTCTCTGGGTTTGTACAAGAATGATGGAGTTACATATGATACTACAACAGACCTTTTCAGTTATGATGAAACTGCCATCAAATGGGGTGAAAAATTGTTTGAGTACTATCTGGATGATGCAGTTGAATTGGATTTAATCTAACTGTATTACCTTTGTAGTATGGGTCCATCGATAGGACCTCTACATTCAAATGCTTTTTTTTTAAGCAAAGTCTCCTGCACCTTTGTTTCAAGTTCACAGGGATGGATTGGTTTTTTCAGGTACTCGTCTGCACCGGCCTGCAATCCTTTTTTAATGTCAGAACTATCAAAAAGTGCCGAGTACATAAAAACAGGGATGTTTTTTGTAGAGGAATTTTGCTTAATTTCCCTGCACAACTCATAACCATTCATCTGAGGCATCATCACATCAAGTATAATTAGATCAGGATGTTCTGTTTTTGCGAGCTTAAGTCCCTCTATCGGAGAAGAGGATGATATTGTCTTGAAATTTTCAAGAAAAATTTCCAGTAATTCGATTATATCGGGCTCGTCATCGATTATCAAAATTATGGAATCTTCTTTTAGCATGTTTTCTACACACCTGTCGTTTTTGAAGGGACCTCCGGAAGTTTACATAATGTAAACCTCCCGGATGAACTTTGACCTATAATATACAATATAAGCTGAGAACTATACATATATTATTATGACTAAGATTAATCGGATCGATTAATATTAAGAGCCGCAACTAACGTTTACCCCTATTATAAACATTACATGCATGAGTGAATTTAAATATCCTGCATCCGAGGTGAATCTAGATGGTACAGTTGTCAAAAGAATTCTTGATTTCCTTACCTACAGTTCAGTTTATCTTTCGATAGCCGGAGCTGTAATGGCATACATGGCCTGTCAGTTACAGGGACTTGCCCTATCCTGGCAGACGATGGCTATAATGTTCCTTGTCACATATTCTGTATATAATATTGATCGTAAAGCAGACGAGGATGAAGATTCCATAAACCACTCAGAACGTTATTCCTTTACAAAGAAATATGAAAAATTCTTATTCCTATCTTCAATTCTTGCTTATCTTTTTGCTTTCCTGCTTGCATTTCCCTACGGATTTAAAGCTCTTCTTGTTACTGCTATTCCTCTTGTCAGTGGTTTGCTTTACAGTTTTGCATGGCTTCCTTCAGGTTTTCGTTATCGTAGGCTAAAGGAAATCCCATCTGTAAAAAATCTGGTAATAGCAACGGCATGGGCTTCAACTCCTGCCTTTCTCCCTTCACTGGTATATGGACAGGCAATGGGAGATCTGGTATTTGTAACGTTTATTTACTTTTTCTCTCTGGTATTTGTCAATACTGTAATTTTTGATATGAGAGACATCGAAGGTGACAGTGTTTCAGGAATTGAAACCATACCAGTGCTGCTTGGTGCAGAAAAAACCCGCATATTATTAATCTGCCTGACGCTTCTATCAGGTTATTTCATGATAAACACCAGTATACAACAATTGGGTATTGCATCCTTGTTAGTACTGGCAGCAGGAGTTATTTATGCACTCTGCTATGTTATTTTCTTTGGGAGGATCACAGGAAATAATTCCCTGTGCGACTTAATGGCAGATGGCCAGTTTATAATACTGGGAGGACTGCTGATAGTTGCAACAGGTATGGGTGTAGCTGCTTAAAAGCCATTTTGTTGGGGAAGGGTGAACTTGAAGGTGGACCACCTTCCGGCTTCACTTTCAACCCATAGCTGACCACCGTGCATCTCTACAATATTCTTTACCAGAGCCAATCCCAGGCCTGTTCCCTGATATTGCCGGTTGGAATCAGAATCAAGTTGCTCGAAGGGTTTGAAAAGTTTGTCCTGTTCTTCTGGAGGAATACCAATCCCGCTATCAGATACACTAATAGTGATATCTTCATTCCCGTAATCAATGTCAATCGTGATCTTTCCTTTTTCAGGTGTAAACTTGATTGCATTGCTAAGTAAATTATATAGCACCTGCTTGATCTTCAGCTTGTCCGCATAAACAGGATATTCCAAACTGGTATCTACATCCAAAATTAGCTGTTTCTTTTTGACAAGAGGTTCCATTGTGTTTTTCAATTCGGAAATTATCTCTTCGAGTCCGAATCGTTCAGGTTTTAATTCCATTTTTCCAGCTTCAATTTTGGAAAGGTCCAGTATATCATTGATGATTTCAAGAAGATGTCTACCACTGGTGTTTATATTATGAGCATATTTTTTTTGCTTTTCATTTAGTTTTCCAAAAGCCCCCTCCAGCAGCACATCTGAGAAACCTATAATAGAGTTTAGGGGCGTACGCAATTCATGGCTCATATTAGCCAGAAACTGGCTTTTGGTCTGGTTTGCCGCTTCTGCCATCATTTTTGCTTCTATGATTGCTTTCTCAGCTTCCTTCTTTTCAGTGATGTCAAGAATGATTCCCTGCAGATATTTTATGTTACCTTTTGTATCTCTCTTAATGAGTGTCCTTTCATCAACCCACTTGATTTCCCCGGATTTGGTGACTACACGATACTCCTGTGTGAAATTATTCTGTCTTTCTGCCATCTGTTTATCAAGATTTTTCTGAACCCTGTCGAGGTCTTGTGGATGTACTATGTCACCATACCACAGATGGCCTGAATCAAATTCTTCTGCTGAATATCCCAGCAAATTGATGTTATCGGACACCAGTTCTACCGGCCAGCTGGGTGTAGCTTTCCATTTGAAAACAATAGCCGGACTGCTGTTTATCACTTCTCTCATTTCCTGGATAGAAGCACTTGATTCCTCAAGGGCATCAAGTATGCTGTTTAACCCTTCCGGAATTTTCCGGAAATCAATGTCTACATCTGTATTTGCCCGTGTGTCCAGTTTCCCTTCGATGGCTTTATCCGATATCTTATTGAAATTGCCAACGATTCGTTTTATTGGCTTTGTTATGGAGCGGGCTATTAATAATGCCCCTCCCCCCATGAAACAGATAGCTACAAAGGAAATACCTGCAAGTTGTTTTTGGAGTGCAATTACTCCTGCAAGCATTTCTTTTTTAGGGACAACCAACAGAAAAGAGAATTTGCCCGTATCTACAGGTTCATAGAACATAATTACTTCTTTTCCGGTGATGGGATCAAGGGTTTCGATATGGCCACTTCGCCCATAAAATATGTCTACTTTTAGTTTTTGTATATTTGGTATATCAAATGAGTTCAATGATTTGTGGCCGATCCATTCCTTTTCAGTGGGATGGGACATCAGGATTCCTGTCCTGCTCACCACAGTAGCATAACCTGTATCGAATATTTCTATATCACTGACAATTTCATCAATATAATTCAAAGAAACATCCACACCAGCAATTCCCTGAAAGTTTCCTTCTTTCATTATTGGTGAGACAAAACTGACAATCAATGCTCCTTCGTACAGGTAAGGTTCGGTAACCACGTCTTTTTCCAGCTTTTTGGGCAACTGGTAGTAGGAGAAAGTCTGGTAATCTACAATTGGATCGAGTTTCACCTCGCCCCCAATTGTATTCCAGTAAGGAATGAAGCGACCGGTTTCGTCGTGGCCGGTTGTGTTTATATATTTTCTACCCATCCCGTCGAAGGCATTTGGTTCAAAACAGACATAGGTACCGATTAACTCTGGATTATCCCGCAGTATTTATTCCAGCATAGCATTGGCTTCAGTCCGGTTCCTTGTATCGTATTTTTCCAGGCTGCTAGCAAGGGTACGCGCAATGGTCATACTTGATTGCATATCCGTATTGAACTGACTGGCATAAGTTTCTGCAGTCTTGATCGATTTGTCGTATGCAAGTTCCCTTTCCGGATCCGTCACAGTAGAAGTGATTGCCAGCGTAGTACCAAGTAAAACAATTACAGTTCCGATTGTAATCAGAAGAATCAGCTTGGTTTCAAGATTTATGTTTGCCCACTTTATGCTAAATACCCCATCTGCATGGTAATAAAATTTTTTCAATGAATTTTATTTGATATATATTGATATATGTTCTATTTAGTATTATTTGACGTTCATAGTTATGTGGCTTCTACAAAAGGTTTACAGCCAGGTCTTCTTTTTGAAATAATACAGCATAATCACAGATATAGAGGCCATAAAAATCATAACTGCAGGATAACCCCATTCCCATTTCAATTCGGGCATGTACTCGAAGTTCATTCCATAGATACCTACAATAAAAGTAAGAGGGATAAAGATAGTAGCAATTATTGTCAGTACCTTCATCACTTCATTCATCCGGTTACTAACCGTTGAGAGATAAAGGTCCAGCATGCCGGATAACATTTCCCTGTAAGTTTCCACGGTTTCGATGACCTGTATCGAGTGGTCATAGAGATCACGCAGATATATGCCAGTGCTTTCCCTGATTAAACCGGATTCATCTCGTTGCAGGGATGCAATTATTTCCCTGAGTGGCCAGAGGGACCTGCGTAAAATGATCATTTCCCTTTTAAGCCCATGGATACTTTGCAGGGTTGAAGGAGATGGCTCTTTTATTAGTTCATCTTCCAGCCTCTCAATTTCATCTCCGATGTCTTCCAGAAGCAGGTAATAATTATCCACAATCGAATCTATGAGGGAATAGGTGAGGTAATCCACTCCCCTTTTACGAATGTTGACTGCAGGTCTTTCCATTCTCTGTCTGATCTGCTTGAATAAATCAGTCCCCATTTCCTGAAATGAGAGAATGAAATTATTTCCCAGTATTATGCTTATCTGGTCTGAGTCGACTGTTTTTTCCAGACGTTCGTAAAACAGAGTCCTAATTGTAACATAGATATAATCGTCATAGGATTCGGTTTTGGGCCGCTGCGTGGTATTCAGAATATCTTCCAGCACAAGGGGGTGAACCCCAAATAATTTCCCAAGAATTTCAATTAATTCTGTTTGGTGCAAACCATCTACATTGATCCATATTTTCCTGTCTTCTGCAAATTCCAGATCTTTAATTATGTCGATGCTCTGGCTGACACGTACTTCCAGAGTATCCTCATTGTACTCTATCAATGTCAGTTCAGGTTCTTTCACCTTTTTATCCCCAACATGAATCAGTGTGCCAGGGTCCATTCCTGCCTTTATGGAAAATTCAGAATTATAATCTCTCACTCATTGCTCCTCTGTTTATTATTCATTTTATTGTATTTTTATTTTGGGTGTGCATGATGAGAGGTATATATTTATACTATGGAATACCTGTACATAATTGTACAACTTGATACATTGAGTATGGTGATTACATGCAACGGTGCCTGCACAAAATAGTAAACGGAGAAGACCTGACTGCTACTGAAGCAAAGAAAACTCTGAAATATATCCTACAGGAAGCAACGGATGCCCAGATAGGAGCTTTTCTCGGGGCTTTAAGAGTCAAAGGGGAAAGTGTGGAAGAAATAAGTGGTTTTGTAGAAGGAATGCTTGATGAGGCTGTCATAATAAAACCTGCAATTGCCGGCCCGCTTGTAGATATTGTAGGAACGGGAGGAGATCGTCATAACACAATCAACATTTCCACATCCGCAGCCATTATAGCTGCAGCTGCGGATGTGTCAATCGCAAAACACGGAAACCGTGCCGTAACGTCTCTTTCAGGAAGTGCCGATGTGCTTGAATCTCTCGGTATTGACCTGAACTGTTCTCCGGCAGAAGTGAAAAAATGTATGGAGTCCGTAGGAATCGGTTTTCTCTTTGCGCCATATTTCCATCCTGCCATGAAGAGGGTTGCGCCGATCAGGAAAGAACTTGGATTCCGTTCAATTTTTAATTTGCTGGGCCCTCTCTCTAATCCGACACTTGCTTCCAGACAGGTAGTTGGTGTATACGATAAATCCCTCTGTAAACCCTTTGCGCAAGTCCTCAAAAAACTTGGCAAAGAAAGAGTACTGGTGGTCCATGGTGACGGGATGGATGAAATCTCCACCCTCTCGGAAACCTATGTAGCAGAACTAAAGGACGGAGTAATCACTACCTATGAGATTAAGCCTGAAGACCTTGGTTTTAAAAGGGCATCTGCACCAGATATTGTAGGCGGGACTCCTGAAGAGAATGCAACGGACATACGTTATATCCTGCAGGGTGAAAAGGGACCCAAAAGGGATATAGTGGTGGCTAACGCTGCCGCTGCTATCTATGTTGCAGACAAAGCCCCGTCTCTTAATGAAGCCGCAAGAATTGCTGAAAAGGTAATCGACAATGGCAAAGCTCTTGAAAAGCTCGAAGAACTTGCACATTTTACAAATTCCAGGGGATCAAATGCAACCTGCCATAAGGGTGAAAATCTGCGGAATGAAGTCTGTGGATGATATAGGTATTGCAGTAAAGTGTGGTGCTGATGCAGTAGGTTTTATAACAGAAGTGCCGGTGGATACGCCTCGCAATCTGGATATGGAATTAAGCACTGAACTTATAAAAGCCACTCCTCCTTTTGTCACTACGGTCATGGTAATAATGCCAGAATCGATTGCACATGCCAAGAAACTTGTAAGTAATGCAAGACCGGACATGGTGCAGGTACATTCCACTGCTGACAGAGGATTACTCACTGCACTGCAGCCAATGCATGTCCGGATAATCCAGAAATTTTCAATTTCTGATGAAACAAAGGTCCTTGAAACTATTAAAATCATCAATGAACTTGCAGAATGTAAGCTGATTGATGCAGTAATTCTGGATACTGCCTGTAGAAGCGGCGGAGGTAGTGGCCTGACCCATGACTGGAAGATAAGTGGCGAAGTGGCAAAAACATCCCTGTTCCATTGATTGTGGCAGGAGGCCTAAACCCAAAAAATGTGGGCGAATGTGTGGACATTGTATCCCCCTATGGAGTGGATGTTTCCTCCGGGGTTGAAGTGAAAGGTAAAAAAGATTTGAATCTTGTTTGTGATTTTATAGGAGCTGTGAGGTGTAGTAATTGATGGAATTTGATATTGGAAGAGATGAGTTCATTTCACTTGTAAATAGAGAGGACAGTCCGGCCCTTGTACAGCTGGTAGCCGAGGTGCAAACGTCCCTTTCCCCACTTGACCTCTACACTCTTCTGGAGAATCATTTTGATTACTCCTATATTCTGGAATCTGTAGAAAAAGAGAGCAGACACGCACGTTTTTCTTTTGTAGGCGCAGATCCCCTTGCCTTACTTTCCGTGAAGGGCAGACGTGTTTGCCTGACAATGTCACATGAATCAGCCCTGACAGATTTGATGGAAAAAAGACTGGGAAATGTCTGCGATTCTCTTGAATCCAGATCCTGTCATTTTGAAGGAACCATAAAAACAGGATATGAAGTATTAGACGGCCTCAGGAAAGTATTTGTGGCCGATGATTCACTGCCTCTTCTCAATGCAAATAGATTTGACAGGCAGACTTTCCTGGGTGGGGCAATGGGATATGCTGGATATGACATTATCTATGATTGCTGGTTGAAACAGGAAGTTCCAGCAGGGTCAAAGGAAGCGGACATGCAGTTTATGTTCACTACTAGTACCTTTGTTTTTGACCATCTTGAAAAAAAGGACTTATTACGTAAAAACTCCACTTGCAAGTTCTTCAAATGCAGCACAGGTCTATGATGATGTACTTGAAGAAGCCCGCAGCATGCAGGTAGTACTTAACCGATCATCATTGATAAAGGAAAATGAATCAGCGGGAAGTGCGAAGAATGAGGATATTTCCTGCACAATGGAGCGGGCAGAATATGAAGATGCAGTAAGCAAGGCAAAGGAACATATTCTGGATGGTGATATTTTCCAGGTAGTCCTTTCACGGCGCTATGAGCTACCCTACCAAAATAGCCCTCTTTACCTTTACAGGAAACTACGCTCTATTAACCCGAGTCCTTACATGTACTTGCTTTCGTTTAAGGATATGGCCGTGGTGGGTGCAAGTCCTGAAACCCTGATGACTGTGGATAATGGGCGTGTGATCACCAATCCTATCGCAGGGACATGTCCCAGGGGTGAAAACGAAACTGAAGATTGCAACTATGCCGAAACAATGCTCCAGGACGAAAAAGAAAGGGCAGAACATGTGATGCTTGTTGATCTGTCCCGCAACGATGTACGCATGGTCTGTGAAGGTGGCTCTGTAAAAGTATCCGATTTCATGAAAGTGGTACGTTATTCTCATGTACAGCATATTGAAAGTACAGTGGAAGGTAAATTAAGACCTAAATGCGACCAGTTCGATGCAATCAAGGCACTTCTTCCTGCAGGAACCCTTTCCGGTGCGCCCAAAATACGGGCAATGGAGATCATTAGACAACTTGAAGGAGTCGGCAGGGGTGTCTACGGCGGAGGGATAGGTTACTTTTCCTGGAACGGGGATGCGGACTTTGCAATTGCAATACGTACAGTTGTTATGAGAGAGGGACATGTAATGATACAGGCAGGTGCCGGTATAGTTGCAGATTCAGTGCCTTCGAAGGAATACGAGGAAACCGAGCGCAAAATGGCTGCCATGCTCAAAGCGGTGAGAGGTGAATGATATGAAAGTACTGTTTGTCAATAACCGGGATTCCTTTGTATGGAACCTTGTGGATGCCTTTTCCGTATTGGGTGTTGAAACCGTAGTTGTTCCAAATACAGTGGAAATGGAAGAGGTCAGAAATATAAAACCAGATGCCATTGTCATATCACCCGGCCCGGGCATCCCTGAAAGACCCGAGGATATCGGCAACTGCCTCCAAATTATTAAGGAATACGGTCCAAATACCCCTATACTGGGAGTTTGCCTTGGTCATCAGGCTATAAACCGGGCTTACGGAGGCAGTACCGGCAGATGTACAAATGGCTCAGTCCATGGCAAGGCTTCATCAATAATTCACAGTGATTCGCTTCTTTTTGCGGGATTTGCCAATCCTTTTGAAGGAGGAAGGTACCATTCACTGGAAATTAAAGAACTTGCCCCGGCCCTGGAATCCATTGCCCATACAGAAGATGGATCAATAATGGCGATTAAACATAAAGAATATTCTATCTATGGCATCCAGTTCCATCCTGAATCGGTACTGATGAGTGATGGTTTGAAAATTATTGAAAATTTTTTGGCTCTGGGCATACAGGAGGATTAATCCTTAATAGTAGAGGCAATTGTATTCGGGACATATGTTTATTGCTTTAACCGGCACCCCCGGATGCGGGAAAACATCTGTATCCGGGCTGCTTGAGAATGAATTCGGGTATCGAGTGGTTCATCTGAACGAACTCATAAAATCCGAGAACCTTTTCGTAGAAGAAGATAAGCAACGGGACTGTGTGGTTACTGACCTCAATGTGGTAAAAAAACGGCTCTCAGTCATAGAAGAATCTGAAAATCCTGTAATTATTGACAGCCACATGGCCCATCTGGTTGCAGATATTTCCATCTGCTACGCACGGCCCCAAATGAACTCAAAAGAAGGCTTGGAAAAAGAGGATACAAACCTGCAAAGGTGAATGAGAACATAGAAGCAGAATGTCTCGATGTTATACTTGTAGAATCAGTCGAGAACTGTGAAATGGTATTTGAAGTTGGTACCACAGGTCGGAGTATAAGTGAAGTTGCCGGGGATGTAAGAGAAATAATCGACGGCATATCTTCTGGACATCCACCCCTTGATAAATTCAAACCCGGAGCTTTTGATTGGAGCGGGGAAATTTTTTGATCATTTTTTCTTTTCCGGAGGTATTTCCTTATCAGGTGTTACGCCGTAATATCTGGTCCTTGCTTTTCCCCATATGCAACCTTCCTTACCAAATATCTTGAGTTCAAGATTCTGGATTGCCTTACAGATAGGATTTCCAGCTCTTGCCCCCCTGCATATAATACAATATTTTTCACAAAATACCGGTGCTTTCTCAGTCATTAAATGCCCCCCTGTATATTCCTTACACTATATAGTATTCAACGGACGTACTATAAAAAATTAAGGACAGGAGTTTGTCAGAAAGTTTGATCGCTGCCGGAGACATGTTTTAATCTCCTGACACCATCAATCTCTTCAATAACTTCTGTAACTGATTCAGGGACTAGTTGCTCCCATTTTTCACCAGCAATCATCTTTTCACGGATCTGGGTGCCTGAATACTTGTCCCGATGATACATGGGAGGTTGCTTTGTTTCTATGCCTGCTTCTTCGAAAAGCTCGAGGATTAAAGGATTATTGGAATAGACTATGTCAAAAGGAGGGGTCCGTGCAGTGACATAGGAAACCCAAACTGCGTTTTGCTGGATGTCGTCTATGGGAACTGCATAATGGTTGATGTCCGTATCTGCAAGAGAATGACGAATCATCATTATGCGCTCACCGGCAGTAAAGGGGTTCGGTGTTTCGTGGCTTCTTTGAGCGCTTCCGACACCTATTACGAGTTCATCAATGTCTTTTCCAATCGTTTTTATGACCGAATAATGGCCTTTGTGGAATGGCTGGAAGCGCCCTATATAGAATGCCCTTTTAAGATGCATAGTTTCATCTGATGCCACATTCATCGAAGCTGAACTTCTCACAAACTTCAAGATAATGTTGTGAATTGTTGCTGTGTTTCATGGTTGCCAGTTTCTTGACAAGGTCCATTCCTGGTTTTGGATCTTCCATAATCTCAAGCTCATCTTCAGCCATCTTGAAGTATTTTTCACCTTCGTCTGTACGGATCAGGACACTGTTCCATCCATCCGGTGCACCTACAGAACCTATTGATATATCTGCTGAAACTGATGTGTAATCACAGCAGTGGTGGCAGGGATTCCTGGCATGCGGACCAACTTCTGGGATCTTGACACTGTGACTTTCGCCATCCTTTGTGTATGCCCAGAACTTGCCCTTTGCGAAGTCGAATTTTACAACATCTTCAGGATTGAGTTCCATTATCTCCTTTATAACTTTTTCAGACATTACATCATGATAGAAACTTTCCATACAAAGAAGCCCTATAATAACCACGATCTTGTCATTGACATTTTCGGATATCAGACGTGCACCGTGGGCCTGGCAGGGTACGCCGATTACACCTATTTTATCATATTGTTCGAAGGGATCCCTCAGAGCAGAGAGTACGGAATCATATGTGTATTTGGTACCTTTGGCCCTCTTGATTTCTTCTGGATCGGTGAAGACTTCCAATTGGGTTTCCCAATTGTCATTGCGGGTAATTCCCACAAAGCAGTCTACTTCCCCCAGTTCAAGCAGTTTACTTGCAATTGCAGTTGTTGCACCACCGTCCTGTCCTTCGATATCACTTTTTGCACCAAAGAAACTTCTGACATTTGCGAATTCATCCTCGACGTAACCATCCACTACAGGACAGATGCGCCCACAGGTATAGCAACCTTCACAGACATTTGGGGCAGCACCTTTGGTGTAAAGCTCCAAATTGTCCGGATCTCTTACTTCGGCCCTTTTGTTCATGACGATGGCACCGGCAGGACATGCTGAAACACATGCCCCGCAAGCGGTACAGACGTCATAATCAATGACCTCTAGTATCTTCGGATGAACCATCAGTTTCCTCCGATGATCTCCTTACCGATGAGTTTGATTGCTTTTTCTTTGTTAGGTCCAAGAGGTGAGCCGGCAACAATCTGGGTTACACCAATGTCCTTCAGGTCATTGATCCTTTGCTTACAGTCCTCAGGGGTTCCGCAGATACAGAAAGCATCCATCATTTCATCAGTTACAAGGTCACCCATGAGTGCTCCGAAATCGCCCTTGGAAATTGCAGCGCCTATGTCTTTCTTGGCTGCAGGGTCAATTCCATGACGTTCAAGGACCATGTCAGGGGAACCTGCAACGTGAAGGCAACAACGACTTTTGCAGCATTCTTGGCCTTTGCTGCGTCCTTGTCGATGGAGAAGCATGCATAAGCTGCCACATCAATCTCATCCATACTGCGGCCTGCTTTGTCAGCACCTGCCTTTATCTTATCCATTGCGACTTCAAAGTCCCTTGGGTGGGATGCGTTGATCAGTACCCCATCTGCGACCTGGCCTGCAAGTTCAAGCATTTTTGGACCCTGTGCACCCATGTAGATAGGTACATCGCCGGTCTTGAATGCCATTTTAGCGCCGCCGAATTTGATCATGTCACCGTCCATTTCAACCTTTTCACCGCCCAAGAATCCGCGAAGGGCTTCAATGGATTCTTTGGTTGTGGTCAATGGTTTGTCCCATGGGATTCCCATTGCATCAAAAGTTGCCTTGTCTCCGGGTCCAAGACCGAGAATTGCACGGCCACCGGAAATCTCATTGATTGAACCAATGCTGGATGCAGTAATGGCTGCATTTCTTGTGTATGGGTTTGTAACACCTGTTCCGAGTTTTATGCTGTTGGTGTTCATAGCCAACACTGCAAGGGTGGTATAAACATCACGATTGTTGTAGTGGTCTGTAACCCAAACATTGTCAAATCCCTGTTGTTCAGCAAGCTTTGCATAGTGGGCGATTTTGAGAACTGGGTCTCCTGGTACGAACTCTATTCCAAATGACATTTGAATCCTCCTATTATTCAATATTTTGACGCTATTGAGGATTGCATACATATATTAAAACCTTATTGATTTTGAACGGCATATTCCTGTTTGCCTATATATCAGTAATCTACCAGGCTTATCCCGAAGGGCACTGATATTATACAGGCTGCTATATTTTCCCAGCCACCGATATGCATAAATAATCATCTATCCTTTTTTATTATGCAAATAAATACAAGGAGTTGAATCTATGGGAGTCCAAAAAGTAGGTGAAAAATACATTTGTAATATCTGTGGCAACGAAGTTGAAGTCACTGAAGTTGGCGGCGGAGTACTTATTTGCTGCGGGGAAGAAATGGAACTCGTGGAGTAATCATCCTGTTTATGTATATTTCTGAATCAATAAGGGAGTGAATCAATAATGAAATGTTTTGAATGTGCAAAAGAAAATAAAACTACTGACACAGTCGGTATTTGCATCATATGTGGCAGAGGCGTGTGTATGGACCATCTTGTAAGAGAAAAAATTCCCGTATTGGAAGGTGAATACGAAGTGAGGCTTAAGTGCATGGGAGATGCCTGTGAGTTAAAGGACATACAACCTCTACTCAAAATACTTTGCAAACCATGTCATGAGGCTTTGAAGGAAAATTACTGAGGTGAATACCATGATGAAATGTTATGACTGTGCTGAAGCAGGGACAGAGGTAGAAGCCGCTGCAGTATGTATTGTATGCGGGAAAGGGCTGTGTATGGATCATTCTAAAGAAGTAAAACTACAGGTTTCAGTGGGAAAACCACCCGAGGTCAAACGCCTTCATAAGGGCCTTCCCCACTTTATGTGCAACTACTGTTTTGATAACACGATAGAAGATTCCTTTGATTAATTCCATATAGGAGGTTTAATTGATGGCAGAACATGAGAAAGTAGTACAGGATATAGAGAATAAGATGGGGTTTGCCCCGAATATTCTCCACACACTGAAGGAAATCGATCCCAACTTCGTTAATAAGTACAGGAGATGTCATGACAAATTGTTGTCAGACGGTGCAATACCTGCCAAGTACAAGATATTGATGGCACTGGCAGTCGTTGCCTCCAAACAGTGTGAGGCCTGTACGGTCTCCCAGATGAAGAGCGCTCTGAAAATGGCGCCACAGCAGAGGAAATAATGGAAACAATGGAAGTGATCTCTATCACTTCAGGTGCACCTGCAGTTGCAGCATGCAGGGAAGCACTAAAGTTACTGCAGGAATAAAAGCGGCAAGGAGGCTATAAGCCTCCTTCTGATTAATATTGACGGGGGATTTCAGGAGGGGCGTGTAGTGAAAAATATATCCATATTTATCATTTTGACATTTTTATTTGCCTGTGCTGGGGTTGTAGCAGATGCTTCCCCCATTGAAGCAGATACCTTATCGCATGAAGATTTTACTTCGTATTCTACATGCAACAGATGCCATGCCATCACGACCAGCCAGTGGGAAGGTAGTATGCATTATCATGCTTTTGATGACCCATTTTACCAGGAAGAACTAAAACTTGCAAGTGAAGAGACAAATGGCTCTCTGGATGTTTTCTGTACGCGCTGTCACATACCTGTTAGTGTGACTTCGGGGCAGGTCCCCCCTATAGATAACCCCCATATAAGTGAAGAGGCTGATGAAGGAGTGGGCTGTGATTTTTGCCACAGTGTTAAGGAATCCTCTGAGATAGGCAATGGAGGATATTCGGTGGCTCCTTCTGAGACCAAATATGGCCCATTCGATGATTCTGAGTCTGCGTTCCACGAATCTCAATACAGTGAATTCTATACAAAATCAGAGTATTGTGGAATGTGCCACCAGATCACCCACCCAACATCCGGTGTAGTGCTGGATGACACCTATCAGGCATGGAGCGAAGGACCCTATGCTGAAGAAGAGGTCCAATGCCAGGATTGCCACATGACACCTGGAATTACTGAATTTGAGGCAAATCCCGGGCGTGCTGGATCAGGTGCACCCAAAAGAGACCATATATCAGTGCACAACTTCGCAGGAGCCAATGTTTTTGTTACAGGAATACTGGGCGAGGATGATCATAAAGAAATGGCAATCGAAAGACTTCAGGAAGCGGCTACACTAGAAGTAAACATTCCCGAAAATGCGCAACCAGGCGAAGAAGTTGCCATTGAAGTGTCAATTACGAATTCCGGGGCAGGTCATAATTTGCCTACAGGACTTACTGAAGCCAGGCAAATGTGGACCCAGGTAGATATAAAAGACAGCCAGGGACGCGAAATTTACAGTTCAGGAAATCTGGATGAGGATGGCAATATCGAGAATGGAACTATTTACTGGGCCGTATATTCCGATTCTGACGGCAATCCTACTATGAAATTATGGGAAGTTACAGATGTGATATCTGATAACAGGATTGCGCCTGAATCAACTGCCATTGAAGTTCATAATTTTACTGTACCAGAAGGTGTAGTCGACCCCATTATTGTGGATACGAAATTGCTCTACAGGTCTGCTCCCCAGTCACTTATAGATGAACTATTTGGAGGAGAGTATGAAGTTCCGATTGTAGAGATGGAGTCCGTTAAAGGCGGAATAAACGGTGAGGTAGAGTCAGAAGGAACACCAGGATTTGGAAGTATTGTTGGCTTGATTGCATTATTTACAATTTATTTGTTTAGAAGGAATATGTAAGGAGGAAGAATATGCCACCAGTTGTAGACAAAGATAAATGTATAGGAAGCGGCGAATGTGCCGAGGTATGCCCCACAGAAGTTTTTGATTTGAAAGAAGATTCCAACGGGGATACAAAGTCAGTAGTTTCACGGCCTGATGACTGCATAGAATGTGAGCTGTGTGTGGATGCCTGTCCGGCTGATGCCATTGTACTTGAGTGAAAGGAGTGTGAATTGATGTCCGACAAGGACATTGTGAAAATACTTGGAATATCGGGCAGTCCTCGCAAAAAAGCAACTGCCCGTGCCGTGCAATATGCACTGGATTATGCAAAGGAAAAATACAGTGCTGAAGTGGAGTATTTTTCTGCAAGCGGGAAAGAATTGAAATTCTGTATCCATTGCGATCATTGCATAAGGACCAAACAGGGATGTATACACAAAGATGACATATCAGACCTGTATGAAAAAATGCTCTGGGCGGATGCCTGGATAATAGGGACACCGGTATACCAGGGAAATATCAGTGCACAGACCAAAACCATAATGGACAGGTGCAGGGCGGTTGTAGCGGCAAATCCCAAGGCATTCCAAAATAAAGTGGGTGCTGCACTGGCAGATGGGGGGGACCGTGTGGGAGGCCAGGAGCCTGCCCTCCAGACCATATTGAATTTTTATGTCATCAGTGAAATGTTCCCTGTTGCCGGAGGCTCCTTCGGGTCAAATCTGGGAGGTACGCTGTGGTCCAAGGATAAAGGGGCAGAAGGAATAGATGAAGATGAGGAAGGCCTACGCAGTCTGCGCCGTACAATGAAAAAACTTATTGAAACATCCAAGCAAATGAAAAGACTGGAACAGTGAACTACCACCCTATGAATAGGGTGGCTTCCTGCTTCATTATTGAACCTATTAGTTCAATTCCACAGGCTTAAACTGTAGTCCCTACAGCACGATTAAGAATATTAATTGCAGCATTATGGTCGCGGTCAATAATTAATCCACAATGGGGGCAATTATGTGTCCTCGTTGCTAATGATTTTTTTACGTTTTGACCACAATTGCTGCAGATTTGAGATGTATTACATGGGTTTACTAATTTTACAAACTTACCAGCTTCTTCCGCTTTGTATTGTGTAAACTGAATTAGATTACTCCATGATGCATCATGTATAGATTTTGAAAGTCTTGAATTTTTCACCATATTCTTTATATTCAAATCTTCAAAAACTATACAATCGTAAACATTAATCAATTCTCTACTTAACTTATGGTTAAAATCATTTCTTTGTTTACGTATTTTTTGATGCAATTTGTTTACTTTATCACATTGTTTTTTCCAGTTATTAGAAAACTTCTTTTTTCTACTAAGTTTACGTTGTTGCTTTTTTAATTTTATTTCTGTATTGTAATAATATTTTGGAGAATTGACTTGTGCACCATCACTTAACGTCACAATGGAATTAAGTCCAACATCAATTCCAATGAAGGCAATAGGTTCTACAGGTTTTACATTGTTTTTAATTACAACAGAAATGTTGCATACCATTGTTTTCCGTCTCTACGAATGGTACAAGTTTTAATTTTACCATCAATTTCCCGATGTTGAACTATCTTAATTTCTCCAATTTTCGATAAATTCAATTTCTTTCCAGAAATACTAAAACCAGATTGAGGATAAGTAAAACTGTTATATCTATTTTTACCTTTGAAACGTGGATAGCCTACTTTTGTCTCTCCTTTCTTACATCGTCTAAAGAAATTATCAAAAGATTTTCCTAATCTCCTGATTATATCCTGTTTAACTTGTGAATGTACTATCGTATCAAATTTAAGGTATTGAACCTGATACAACTGTTCCATTGTAGATATTCCCTAATTACATCTTTCGTATGCATTTCTACGGTCTGCAAGAAATTCATTATAGATATATCTACAAACATCAAGAGTTTTATTCAATTTGATTTCTTGTTGTTTTGTAGGATATAACCTAAACTTATATGATTTTGCATTATATGCCTATAGGTAAGGAATATTTAAATACTTTTCGAACCTATAGGTAAATATGTCTTATTCAAGTTCTGCTGTATATGAAATTAATTATCATATTGTATGGTGTACGAAATATCAAAAACAGGTTATGAATGATGAATTAAAGCAATTTCTTGATGACCAGATAAGAACAATTGCCGAATCTAAAGAATGGGAAATACTTGAACTGGAAGTTATGCCTGAACATATCCATCTTTTCATAAATGCACCTCCATTCATAGCACCTACAGATATTGTCAAAATTATGAAAGGCGTTACTACAAAAAGAGTATTTCAAAAATTCCCTGAACTACGAAATAAAGAATTTTGGGGAAAGCATTTGTGGTCTCCAAGTTACTACATAGGAACACACGGTCAAGTATCTGCTGAAACGATCAAGAAATACATAGATGGTAATAACAATAGAGGGTGTAATTCATCACCGTTTGAAAACGGTGGTCTTCTTACTCTATCATGATAAAGGAGAGCATAGATTGCAATTTGATGCAAGGCTGATGGAAACTATTCCCAGAACAGAAGATGTGCTAAGTTTCCTTTTTCCCCGGCCTGATGGTTTTGAGTATCTTGCAGGCCAGTATATTATGGTAGAACTGGAAATCAACGGCAATAAGGTACGCAAGCCCTTTACCATCTCAAGTGCCCCCTCCAATAAGGAATATATAGAATTCACCAAGAAATTGACCGGCCATGAATTTTCCAATGCACTATCTTTACTTCAACCGGGTGACACGATAGGCATTGAAGGCCCCTTCGGTAAAATGACCTATACAGGAGAGTATGACAAAATTGCCCTTATTAGTGGTGGTATTGGCATTACTCCGATGATTAGTATTTCGCGTTATTGTACAGATAAAGGCATGGATACAGATATTGTAATGATATCCAGTAACAAAATCGAGCAGGATATTGCCTTTGAAGATGAACTGGAAATTATGCAAAAACACAATCCTAACCTGAAAGTTGTACATACATTAACCAGGGCTTCCAATGATTGGGCAGGTTGCAGGGAGCGTGTCTGTGAAAGCATGATATTGCGTGAAATTCCGGATTACAGGGATCGTATGTTCTATTTATGTGGGCCCCCGACAATGGTGAAGGCTGTCAGGGAAATACTATATGAAATGGCTATCGATAAAGCAAAAGTCAAATATGAACTATTTACAGGTTATTAATTTACAGGAGTGATAATATGAAAAGAATCGCGTGGGGAATTACAGGCTCAGGTGACCTTATAAAAGAGACGTATGACATAATGGTAGACATTAAGAAAAAAACCGATATTGAGTTTATGGTATTTCTTTCAAGAGAAGGGGAGACTGTAATGAAGTGGTATCGCATGTGGGATAACATACAGAAGGATTTCTCGAACTTCAAAACAGATTCGGGTCCCAACTCACCTTTTATTGCCGGCCCATTGCAGGTTGGTCACTACGATGCTTTAATAATCGCACCAGCCACAGCCAATTCTGTTGCCAAGATAGCACACGGTATTGCCGATACTCTTGTAACAAATGTGGTGGCCCAGACAGCAAAGGGGCAAACACCAATTTATGTCCTGCCTGTTGATCAGGTGCGTGGCGATGTTACCACATATGCACCCAGTGGAAGAAAAATGAAGTTGAAGATGCGGGATATTGATGTTACCAATTCAGAAAAACTGGCTGAAATGGAAAACATGCACATATTGACAAAACCTGATGATATTTATGAACTGTTGAATATAGAACCAAAAGGGGATTAATAATAAACATCCCTTTCTCTTTTTTCAAGTTCATCCGGATTTTTTCCTTCCAGGGTTTGCATATTCCTAAATACGGCATACGCTGCCAGAATACTGTCCAGAGCGTCTCCTTGAGTGTTTGAAATACATATATCTTTTATTTCATCATCAAGCATAATATTGAATTGTTCTAACTTATCCACAATCATTTTCCTATTAGTTTCTCTGTCACTCTTTTTTCCTTTATACGGCATATATAGACCCTTTTCTTTAAGAGTGCAGGCCGGACATATCTCAATTACCCAGGGATTTTCAGGATCAGGGGTTTGCATAGGGAGAATACAGGCAAGGTTATTCCTTACAAGGGGATGAATTATTCTTGAGATACCATGAAAGGTCTGTTTGTACAACCAGAGATTGTATGCAGCAAATGGTGCGCCTTTTTCATTTTCCTTTTTACGTTTGAATTCTTTTCCATCTGTTTTCTGGCGATAGTAATCCCTGAAACTTTCTGCAGACGCATGTTTAAGAGGGAAATTGATTATGAAATCCTTCCAGTTGTTTTCTTCTGTAAGGGAAGATGGGAGTGCAAAAGGAAAATCCATTCCAAAAATAGCATATTTTTCTCTGGCGATCATGCCATAAAGAGCAGTAATACAGCTCTGAGTATCATGGCTTTCAGCAAAAAAGTGAGCAGGACGACAGGTGTGGATTTTGAGGAAGTTATCGTGAACGATGCCTTCACTTACCCATATTTTATTACAGGCTTTTTTAGACCCGCTAAAATCCACACCAAATATTTTCCTTATTTGATAAGGCATCTTGCATTTCAGTTATCCCTATTACCTTCGATGAAATCATTTGTCATGCCGAAGGCTTCGTCATCGTTGTATTGTTTAGGTGGATGTTTCATGAAATAAGATGCAGGGGAATAGAGAATTCCTCCAGTGCCTCTTTCAAGTGCAAGTTTGCAACAGCGGATGGCATCAATAACCACACCTGCAGAATTAGGAGAATCCTCAACTGAGAGACGTAGTTCGATATTCATGGGAACATCGCCGAACAGTTTTCCTTCCATTCTCAGGAAACATACTTTGTTGTCCTTTTGCCAGGGTACATAGTCACTTGGACCGACATGTATATTTTCATCATCCAGCCGGTCTTTGAGTACGGATTGTACAGCCTCGGTCTTGGATGTTTTCTTGGAGGACAACCTGCTGCGATTGAGCATATTAAGGAAATCGGTATTGCCACCGGTGTTTAGCTGGTAGGTTTTTTCCAGTTTGACCCCACGTTTGCTGAAAAGGTCTGCCAGTGTCCTGTGAGTGATAGTGGCTCCAAGCTGGGCCTTTATGTCATCACCAATTATAGGCAGGTTTTTCTCTTCGAACCTTTGAGCCCATTCGGGGTTACTGGCAATGAAAACCGGCATGTTGTTAATGAAACCAATTCCTGCTTCCAGGGCACAGTCTGCATAAAAACGTGCAGCGTTTTCTGAACCTACAGGCATGAAATTCAAGAGCATTTCAGCACCGGAATCTTTCAGAACCTGCACAATATCCTCTTTTGTGGACTCGCTTTCATCACTGGTTATGAATTTGTATTTATCTTCATAATCTGTCATGTGCTCAGAAACACCATCAAGGATGCTGCCCATTGTAACTTTTACGCCTTTTTCAGGAATGTGCGGACAGAATACAGCAGTGCAATTTGGTTCTGCAAAGATGGCTTCTGATATGTCTTTCCCTACTTTTCTTTTATCAATATCAAACGCAGCTACAACCTCAATATCAGAGGGTTCATATCCTCCAATAGTCCAATGCATTAGACCGATAGCATCTGTCTCGGTTTTATCACTGTAGTAATCCAGACCCTGAATGAGAGAGCTAGCGCAGTTGCCAATCCCTGCAATTGCGATCTTTATATTCTCCATAACACTTCCTCGTAAATATGAATGCAATATGTTACCGTAACTATCATATATAATTAATCATCGAGCCATCCTCTTAATGTCGGCATTTGAATAAAAATGTTTCTGAGAATGGTTTGCAGAAAATTATTTTTAGCTCAATTTACCTTTCCTTTCAGCACAGTTTGTTCATAATTCAAAGTTCAAATCCTTGTATACAAATGCAAACCACAACAAAAAGGGAAACGCTGTCCTGCCAATAGCATAAATGTAGAACAGTTCTCCGGCTACAGAGATGAAATTAAATTGCAGTACTATAACCACCAGAGTAAATAAGAGAATCAAAAACGATCCCCCAACGATAAGTTTCAGCCTTCTTTTATTATCTATCGGAGTAGCCATGATAAGTGCAATAAAAGGTACCAGGTTCATAGGCAGATAAAATGTGATAAAATCAAATGCGTTCAATGCATGGCTCGGGGAGGCAAGGTACGCCCGGATTGCCGGAATGCCCAGAATAAACAAAATCGTCAGGTATAACAGGAATTTGCCTAGAAATACCGAAATCCTCATCGTTTCACTACTTTCTCGATCCATATCAGAACAACCAGTACTATAATTATAATCAACGTGACCTGCCAGAAGTAATAATGGACATAGTCAAATATTTCAGGAAACCAGAGCCCTACAAATCCAAGACATACCAACCTCACCATGTTAATACCAAGTATTGCTGGTACACCAAAGGCTATTCCCATAAGTTTTTTCTGATAAGTTGTGGAATATGCCAGCACACAGCCAGAATAGACAAGTACTTCGTAGATGCCGGTACATTCGTCCACGACTTTCATTGCTGTTATTCCATTGGCAAAATGTAATACATTTTCATTAACCGAATTTGTGACTCCCAGAAGGCTCATGCTAAACGAGAAAACTTCTGCGGTCAGGTTCCTCAAAAACCCCAGGTCTTCTTTGAAGAAAAGATACATGCCTGTAAAAAGCCCTATATAATATCCTCTTTTACTCAAAAAAACAATGTTTCTAAACTATTCTCGTCATTTTGTTTTAGTATAATCAATAAAAAGAGTACAAATGGGCCTTTTCAGGAAAAGTTATTTACATTTTAGAACAGAGGTTGTTTGCAGTCATTTTAATGGGGGGTATTTAATGGAAATTCTTGAAGCAATAGAGAAACGCACAAGCATCCGGCAATTCCTTCCCCGCGAGGTCCCTGCTGATACGCTGGATAAAATACTTTATGCAGGCACCCAGGCACCTAACGCCTTTAACAGCGAACCCTGGGAGTTTATTCTTGTCAAAGAGGAGAAGCTAAGGGCACAACTTGCCAGTATGAGAAAAAAGGCACCAGAGCAGCAGAAGGCCATCGAGACCGCACCCGTTATTGTCGTGGTCTGTTATAACAAGAAGTTTGGGGACGAGGCTGTGGGTTCAACATATGCCTGCATCGAAAACATGCTGCTTGCTGCAACTGCCGAAGGACTGGCTGGGGTCACCCTCACATTCCATGGCAAAAAAATAATGGACATGTTCGCCATTCCGGATGGTTTTGATGTGGCAGCCGTAATTCCCATGGGATACCCTGCAGAATCTCCTGAAAAACCTTCTCGTGTGGCAGTCAGGGATAAAACTCACATAAATAAGTATTAATTACTCATATTGTCAAATATACTAGCTACTGATTGTGGGAGTTGTATAAATTGCAAGATATACTCAAATATGTAGATATAGAGCTCGAGAACATTAGTACGGTTGAAGAAGCAGTGGAAATGGCGATTGCCCTGGAGGACCAGGGGCATGATTTCTATCTTGAAAGAGCAAATCTTACCGGCAATCCCGGGGCAAAGAAAACCTATGAGTCCTGGCCGAGGAAGAAAAACACCATGCTCAGTACCTTCACAAATTCCTTGAAGGAAAAGAAGTTGAAATACCTGAATCCAATATCCCTGATTTCCGTGGATCTTTGAACGTGGAATTCACAGAAAACAATCTGGAAGAGATTGGTATTATGCTTGGTACACTGCGCTTTGAAAGGAAGAGTGAATATTTCTATCTTGAACTCGAAAAGAAAGCCACTGAAAAGGAAGAACAGGAATTTTTCAGCAAGATTGCCAAAGTTGAGCGGGGCCATTATGAGCTCATTGATGGTTTGCTGGATGAAGCTACCGGTTTCAGGATGCAGACATAAATTACCAGGTGAATTTTGTGGATACTCCAGAAGAGCCACTTGAAATTGCCAAAGGGGTTTACTGGGTTGGCGTAATCGACTGGAACCTGCGTGATTTCCACGGTTATGAAACACCCCGGGGTGGCACATATAATGCTTACCTCATAGTAGATGAAAAGATCACCCTCATCGACACTGTAAAAGCATCCTTTGCAGACGAGATGATCGAAAGGATCAGCAGGATAGTGGACCCCGCAAAGATCGATTATATAGTAGCCAATCATGTGGAGATGGACCATTCCAGTGCCCTGCCACGTGTCCTGGAAGTAGCTCCGAATGCCAAAATATTTGCCACCGAAAGGGGCAAAACCGGACTCAATGAATATTATGCCGAATCCGGGTGTAGTGGCTGGAACTTTGAGACCGTGAAAACGGGGGACGAATTAAACACCGGCAAAAGGACCCTGATGTTTATTGAAGCGGTCATGCTCCACTGGCCTGACAGCATGCAGACTTATCTCAAAGAGGATCACATTCTCTTTTCCAATGATGCATTTGGCCAGCATATTGCCACCTCCAGGAGGTTCGATGACCAGGTAGAAGACGTCATGGAAGATGCCGCCATATATTTTGCCAATATACTGATGCCCTTTAAATCCCGAATACTCAAACATCTTGAAACTGTCGGGAAACTAGGATTACAGATCGACATGATCGCGCCGTCCCACGGTGTTATCTGGCGCAATGATCCGCAACGGATAATCGATGCCTATGCAAAATGGGCTTCCGGGACAAGTGAGCAAAAGGTGCTTGTGATTTATGATTCAATGTGGGCCAGCACAGAGATGATGGCAAAAGCAATTGCAGAAGGAGTGCGGGCCTCAGGGACCGAGGTTGTCTTGTTCCACCTGCGCAAAAATGACTGGAGCATGCTCATCAAAGAATTAATGGAATGCCGGGTCTTTGCCCTTGGATCCCCCACAATGCACAATGGGATGTTCTTTACAATGGGTGGTTTCCTGACGTACCTGAAAGGTTTGCGCCCCAAAGACAAAAAGGTATCATTCTTCGGATCCTATGGCTGGGGTGGCGGTGCAATCAGGCAGATGGAAGAAGCTCTCAAGAATACCAAAATGGAATTTGTGGAAGACCCTTTTAAAGTGAAATTCAGACCTGAAAAGGAAGATTTAGAGGGTTGCAGGCAACTGGGAATAAAACTGGGTGAAATTGCCCGGTCCTGATTGTGCCCAAATCTTTTTATCCATATTGAACAAACAATGCAAGGAGTGATATAATGAAATTCGAAGATGAACTTGAGATGGAATTATATGAACGGTCCAAGAAAAGTGCTGAAGCTGCCGGATACAAACTTAATTCGGACTATGATATTATCACCACGGCGGTAAAAAATATCGCTAACAATAAGCGTAAGTATGGTGAATGGTACTGCTTCTGCCAGAAAAGAACAGGGGATAAAGAAAAAGATAAGAAGATTATCTGCCCATGTGCACGTCGTGCCCATGATGTTGAGACCCGTGGTGCATGTAAGTGTGGATTGTATATTAAGTAATGATATTAGAAGGAGATTATCAAATTAGGTCATAATTCCTCCCATTCTAATTTGATGATGTTAATTCACACATACTTTGCAAATGAATTTGTTTGTTTGACCTTATTTTGCAAATTCGCAGTTACAAGCAATTGATATGTCACAAACTTCATAATCGAATACATTTCCTTACTTGCATTCTTCATACCCCTGATATCAAATTTCACAGTCCATTTAATATTCTTATGTATTCTCTCACATTCTGCTCTTTTTGAATATTCTTCCTCAAATCCCTCATCCTCTATGTTCTTATTCCGCAAGTGCATCCCTACTTGTTTTTTCCTTCCGTTTTCATAGAGAAAACGAAGTTTATTCTCATACTTCATATGAATCGATCCGCCGATTTTCCACATCTTATTGACCCAGTGATCGATTCGTTTCATTGTTCCTTCATTATGTACTTTAGAATCAGAAGAATATGCAATAACAGGTTTTGCCTTCAATTTATACCATACATCAGCATGATTGTTGAACGAATCATACCCTCCATCCAGTGCATAAGTATCGATGTCCACTCCCATTTTTACCAATACATCAATGTGTTTTTTCAATTCGGGTGAATCATTTGCAGCACCCTTTGTATGTGTCATATAGATTGGAAGTGTACCAATCATCGTGATATGTGCCTTATCCATCTTACATTTGTAATGCGGATTATAATCCGCATATCTATCATATCTGGATGCTTCAAGAGGTGTCGAATCTGTTTTTAGATCCCTAATCTTTGTAATTCTCGATATTTTCTTTCCAATCCTGAACATTATTTCATTAAATCCCTCTTTTCCCAACCTGTATTTTACAAAGTGGTGAAGTGTTGCATGAGAGGGAAGATTAATGGTACCATTCTCATCCTCAAAATACAGAAGCTTGGCTTCCTGATTTGTTAAGGTAGATATCGTTTTTTCAAAAGAGAGGTTTCTGAAGGATTTTACAACGATGAGCTTTATCATTGAAGAAATCTTATACCTGAAGTGCCAGTCCTTATCGGCATAATAGCTACGTTCTACATAGGAAGCAATGTCATCGATATCCAGGAAATACAATAACTGGCATATTGATACGCTGTCTTTGTTCAGATAACTGGCTATTGAATCTTTGGTACAGATTTCGTCCGAAACATTGTGATGATATTTCATGGACTGGCATATTTTCTCATGTATAAATGTAATGCATGAGCTACGCTCATGCAACGTTCAGTGGTAATGAAAAAAGAGTTACACTTTTAAAGCGAAAAGTTAATTTGATGGTCTCAGAAGATTAAAGTATGAAAAGGGTAAATTTGAACTAGTTGGTTGACCTTTTCATCCTCCTTCTTTTTTGATCGCAGCCTTTACAGGCTTTTATATGTATCTTTTTTATTCCTTCAGATATAATCACAGGGCCGTTATCAGGTATATCTGGGACTGATAAAAACAACCTGGACTATTATGCATAATTCTATTTATACTGACAATTGCTATTATGATACATACTTTGCTTCACTACAAATGGCTGTCATGTATGAAAAATAATCCCCCGAGATGGTAAGATATATTTATATGGGTGGTTCAATCTAAAGTCTGTGTTCACCGGAGGCTATCCGTTATATCGGTGTATTATATCATTGTTATCACATGGAGAATATAAAAATGAAAGTACTAGTCAGTGATTCGTTATCAGAGGAAGGAGTGGCAAAACTTGAAGAACATTTTGATGTGGAGGTTTCAACAGGCCTTTCCGAAGATGAGCTTGTTGAGAAAATCGGAGATTTTGACGCCCTTGTAATACGCAGTGGAACACAGGTTACTGCCAGAGTTATCGAAGCCGCGGATAAGCTCAAGATTGTGGGGCGTGCAGGAGTGGGAGTGGACAATATAGACATTCCTGCAGCTACAGAGAAAGGAATCATTGTAGTGAATGCACCGGAGGGCAACATGCTTTCAGCTGCGGAACATACAATTGCAATGATGCTTTCAATGGCACGCAACATTCCGCAGGCAACTGCTTCACTTAAAGCAGGCAAGTGGGAGCGTAAGAAATTTTTAGGTGTTGAAGTAAATGGAAAGACCTTTGGTGTGATAGGTCTGGGCAGGATAGGTGCCGAAGTGGCCAAAAGAGCACAGGGACTTGAAATGAACATCCTTGCCTATGACCCATTTGTAAATGAGGACAGGGCAAAAGAACTGGGTGTGGAACTGGCATCTGTAAAAGATATTGCAAAACGTGCCGATTTCATTACCGTACATACACCACTGACCAAAGAAACCCGCAATATTCTCGATACTGAAGAATTTGACCTGATGAAACCTACTGCAAGGGTCATTAATTGTGCCCGTGGCGGAATTATCAATGAAGATGCACTTGGAGAGGCTCTTAAAAATGATAAGATCGCAGGTGCTGCCATAGATGTCTTTACAAGTGAACCACCTGAAAACTGTTCTTTTGTTGGATTGGACAATGCTGTTGTAACCCCTCATCTTGGTGCATCGACCGAAGAGGCACAGGTCAATGTAGCTGTATCCGTAGCAGAAGAAGTAATCTCTGTATTAAATGGCGGACCAGCACGCAGTACGATCAATATTCCCTCCATAAAACCGGAAATAATGTCCACCATCTATCCCTATCTTGAACTTGCGGAGACCCTGGGAAGTGCAGTATCCCAGCTGATGGACGGCAACTATGAAAAAGTGGAAATCGCCTATAAGGGAGATGTTGCCGGCAAGGATACCCGGCATCTCACACTTGCGGCCCTTAAAGGTGTACTGAAAACCATAATGGGTGCTGCTGTAAATTATGTAAATGCTCCTTCAATTGCTAAATCCCGGGATATTGAAGTCGTGGAAAGTAAATCCGAAAGGGTAGAGGAATATTCATCCAGCATAACCATCAAACTCAGCAAGGATTCAATTTCCAAAAGTATTACCGGTACGGTTGTAGAGGATGACTTGAGAATAATCATGATCGACGGGCAGAGGGTAGATCTTGCGCCTTCAGGTTACATGATCGTTTCTAACCACATTAACAGACCCAATGTAATCGGCCCTTGCTGCATAATACTGGGAGATAATGAGATCAATATTTCCGGCATGCAGGTAGGCCGTGTCCAAATATGTGGGAAGACCATAATGGCATTAAATGTGGATTCCGAAGTATCAGAGGATACCCTGGAACAAATTCGCCATGTTGATGGTATTATAGATGCCAAACTGGTGTCTCTCTAATAAGAAAGAATTGACCCAAGTCCATGATGAAGAAAAGGATTTACCACCGATTCCCACATAGGGAGGTCCAGTTTGAACAAAAGAACCGATATTATGCGGATTTGCCCTATCTTGTGAAAGTGATGGCTAATACGGATGACAGATTCGGCATGTTTGTTACCGAATCCGTTGCAAGAAGAGGTTACCGAATACAGGCAAAACGTGAACTCAAAGTTGAAATTGTCATGAATGGTATTGATTTTTCACCATTGAATTATCGTAATGCTGATTCGGTTGTTAGTACAATTGAACCTGAAGGGATGGTGGATTTCCGCATCTCACTGAAATACAGTTATCTGGATGGCGAATATAGCAGGGTCCCTTTCAAAGGTGATGTCTTCCTGGTAAGGGCAATTCTTGAAGGAGATGTCCTTACTCTTCGCATCAATCATATTGATGGGCCCGGCAGAACCGAATGTGGAAGAATTGCTGATACAATAATTAATGAATTAAGACGTGGCTCCTGATGAATGAATTGAAGTATGTGGCAGCAGCTCCCTTCAAAAGGAATGAAGGCGATACTATGCTTCCACAGGATTTTGAATTTTCTCTCTCCTTTGACCTTAAGTGGATGACGCCCGAACAGGCATCCAGAATACTTGATATGGTTTTAAATTCTCATCTACTTTATATGGAAGATGAACAATTACACCCTGCGTTTGATCCATCGAAAGTTGATATCCCGAGAGGATTCATCCCTTCAAAAGATATCCTGCACCAGGTAACCCTTGTTGATCAGATTCTGGAATACATCGCATCCTGCAGTAATATGGACCTAAAACAGGTAGTATCACTTGTGAATAATCGGCATGAGAATCTTTCAGGTATGGTGGATGTTGAAGTTGCCGCCCTTATTATCGGAAGAGAGCTTGGTTGTGATATGGACAAATTCTATGAAAAGGTCCTGCAAAACGTTTCAATTAACGGTTGACTAATGCACAATCTTTATCTATTAGTAATTTAATTACACCCCACACTCCCTATCTATTCACCATGTTCGAACGCAAATTGTGCGTGAGTGAGAGATATTCTTGCAGAGGGACATTATGAGTAAAAAAACACAAAACAAGATTGAAAGGAAATCAGATCCAAGGGTTCCTTCCCTGATTGATAGCCTTAAGGAACAGGCACGTCAGGAAGATGCTCCGATCTGGAGAGATATAGCCAGAAGATTGGAGAAACCAAGGAAGAACTATGCCGAGATAAACCTTAGTAAACTCAACAGGAACGCAACAGAGGGCGAAATCGTTCTTGTTCCGGGAAAGGTACTTGGTGCCGGCACTTTGAAACGCTCCGTGGCTGTTGCAGCACTTGGTTTCAGTGCATCTGCAAAGGAAAAAATCGCAGAAAATGGCGGCAGATGTGTCACTATTGAAGAGATTATGAACGAAAAACCGGCAGGCTCCGGTATCAGGATCTTGATCTAAGGCAGGTGTTCTATAATGACAGTTATCAATGCAGATGGACTTATTATGGGAAGGCTTGCAAGTAAGGTTGCACATAGACTTCTTGCTGGTGAAACCATATCCATAGTCAATGCTGAGAAAGCTATAATCTCTGGTGCAAAAATAGCTACCTACAAAGATTACGAGCACAAAAGGTCACTTGGAAGCCATGAATTCGGCCCATTTTTCCCAAAAAGGGCAGACAGGATGCTTAAAAGATCTGTCAGGGGAATGCTCCCATACAAAAGAGCACGTGGTAAAGACGCTTTTGCACGCCTCAGGGTTTATATTGGCATACCTGAAGAATTTGGAAATGCTGAATTAGAGGCTGTAGAAGGAACAAATATCGACCGCCTGAGTACTGCAAAATATATTACCATCGGGGAATTGAGCAGAAAAATGGGTTCAAAATTCTAAGGAGAATCATAAATGACCAACAAAGTTTGTAATACTTCAGGGAAGAAGAAAACAGCCATTGCTCGCGCAACTGTTTGTAAGGGCGTTGGCAAAACCCGTGTTAACAAGAAACCTCTGGAAGTTTTGGAGCCGGAGTTTGTAAAACTTAAAGTCATGGAGCCCCTCATGCTTGCTGAAGATGCCGTGTCAGGTATTGATATCGATGTAACAGTAAGTGGAGGCGGAATTATTGGCCAGGCAAATGCAGTGCGTACCGCTATTGCAAGGGGTATTGTAGAGTGGACAAATGACACCGCTCTTCGTGATGCATACATGGCATACGACCGCAGTCTTCTGGTAAACGACTTCAGACAGAAAGAATCCAAGAAATTTGGTGGACCTGGCGCTCGTGCCAAATACCAGAAATCTTACAGGTGAAAGCATAAATGTTACCAGTTCGCTGTTTCACATGTGGCAAGGTAATTGCAAATAGCTGGGAAGATTACAAAAGGCGAGTTGAACAAGGAGAAGCTCCTGCTGCAGTACTTGATGATCTTGGCGTCACCCGTTACTGTTGCAGACGTATGATCCTTGCACACGTTGAACTTGTCGATGTAGTTGCACCATACCAGTAAGGGACCGTAGGGTAGGCTGGACCATCCTTCGGCGTTCGGGACGCCGGTACCTGAGTTCGAATCTCAGCGGTCCCATCCCTTTATACTAAAGGAATTGGTAAGTGTATGAATAGTTAGCAAACCACATTCGGAGGGACTCCGAATATCCCTATATATTTCCGATTAATATTGATAAATGGACTTTTCTAGATCCAGTAAATTCCACGTCATCCATCCTATTGTAACTTCTGCCAGGGTGATTAATTGAGCAATGAGACATTTACAAAGTATGAACGTGCGAGGATCATTGGAGCCAGGTCCCTACAGATTTCAATGGAAGCTCCTGTGCTGATTGATATTGACAGCAATGATTCCTTACAAATCGCTAAATTTGAATTTGAAATGGGTGTCATCCCTATTACAGTAAAGAGAGATATTTCATCATGAGGTGAACTTTATGGAAGAAGATCAGGTTATTGAAGAAACATTAGATGAACAGGTTGAACAAAAGGTGGAGGAGGCTCCTGTAGAAGCAGAGACTCCAAATGTCGAAACTACAAAAGAGGAAACAACAGAAGCAGCTGATCCGGAAGGTCCTGCCCCCGATTCAACTTCCCTTGTTCCGATAGACGAATATCTTGCATCCGGAGTACACATCGGTACCCAGCAGAAGACACAGGATATGATGAAATTTGTATACCGTGTGCGTACAGATGGACTTTATGTCCTGGACATACAGGCTACAGATAGCAGAATAAGACAGGTCTCCCACTTCCTTTCAAAATACGACCCTGCAAAAATACTGGTCGTGTCCGCAAGGCAGTACGGCCAGTTCCCTGCCAAAATGTTCTCCAAAGCAATTGGGGCAAAATCAATGGTAGGACGTTTTATCCCGGGTACCTTAACCAATCCTTCAATTGAAGGATTCTTCGAGCCCGATGCAATAATGGTGACCGATCCTGCAGGGGATGCCCAGGTAATCAAAGAAGCTGTCAACATCGGAATTCCCGTTATAGGACTTTGTGATACCAATAACATGATATCAAATGTTGATCTGGTAATCCCAACAAACAATAAGGGACGTAAAGCACTTTCCCTCATATACTGGCTTCTTGCAAGGGAAATCTCAAAAGAAAAGGACATTCCATTCAATTATACCATGGAAGATTTCGAAGCAGGTCTGTAAGTCTCCCGGTTAATTCCGGGAGTAACTTGCTCCCATCCATATCACTTATATAATTATTCCCTCCTAACCGTAAGAGGGGTATTATTATGAGACAGCCAACAGTAGCAGGCCAGTTCTATCCTCTGGGTATCAAACCCCTTAAGAAAGAGCTGAGCCATTGTTTCAGAGATTTGGAATTGGTCAGCGAAGATGTATATGGTATAGTTGTTCCTCATGCAGGATACATGTTTTCAGGCCCGGTGGCGGCTTATGCCTATTCTAAGTTGCCAAAGGCAGACACCTATGTAATATTCGGTCCCAATCATACGGGCTATGGATCTGCAGTGGCACTATCAACTCAAACCTGGTCTACTCCTCTGGGAGATGTTGAAGCCGATGAGAAAATGGGAGAAATGCTTGCAGGATCAATAATCGATATGGATGAAGTTGCCCATATGTACGAACATTCAATCGAGGTCCAGTTGCCTTTCCTTCAATATCGTTTCGGTGATTCATTCAAAATTCTTCCAATATGCATGGGTTTGCAGGACATAGATACTGCCCGGGAAGTCGGTTTGGAAGTTGCAAAAGCTGCGGAGAAATCCGGGAAGAAAGTGGTGTTTATAGCATCAAGTGACTTCACCCATTACCAGCCACATGAAACCGCAAAAGAGACAGATATGTATCTGATAGACTCACTGTTAAATATGGATGTTGAGGAATTTAACCGCAGACGGGAAGAACGTTTTGCAACTGCGTGTGGATATGGACCCATTGTAGCAATGTATACTGCAGCAGAATATATGGGAGCAAATACTGCAGAACTGCTGAAATATGCTACAAGCGGAGATATGACCGGGGATTATTCAGCCGTTGTTGGATATGCAGCCATAATTGTGAAATGATCCAGTAAAGGGAAAAAGAGTTCATATGATAACCTGTTCAGCACCGGCAAAGGTGTACCTTTTTGGGGAACATGCCGTGGTTTATAATGAGTCGGCTATTTGCTGTGCTGTAAATATTCGTACCAGGGTAAATATTGAATATTCAGAAAATATTGTGATCAATTCATCCCTTGGAACTACAGGTATTGATTATGAAATTCATCCCTATGTATCTGCCGTTGTGGAAAAAATAAGAAAAAAATCGCCATATAGAGGAGTATCAATATCCATTGAATCGGATATCCCTGTGGGTTCGGGGCTTGGCTCCTCTGCGGCGGTGGTTGTGGCCACGATTTGTGCTTTTAACAATCTTTTAAAACTTGGAATGGATAAGGAATCCATAGCATCATTTGGGCATTCAATCGAAAAAGAAATACAGGGAGCTGCAAGTGCTACGGACACCTATGTATCCACAATGGGTGGGACCGTTGCAATACCTGCACGGAGACATCTGAAAAATCCCCTATGTAACCTGGTAATAGGTAACACCAATGTGTTTTCCTCCACAGGACAACTTGTAGCGAAAGTCGCATCTCTTAAAAGTATATATCCGGAAATTATCACCCCCATTCTTTCTACTATAGGAAAAGCGTCTTTGAGAGGAGAAAGCTTTCTGGAAAAGGAGGATTACAGGGCACTTGGGGAACTTATGGATGTAAATCAGGGTTTGCTTGAAGCAATCGGTGTGGGTTGTAATGAACTTTCCAGACTTATCCACTCAAGCAGAGCCGCCGGTGCGTTTGGTGCCAAGATTACCGGAGCAGGAGGCGGTGGATGTATGGTTGCCCTTGCAGATAATGAGAATATTGATGCCATTTCCAGAGAGATCAAAAATGCCGGCGGAATCCCCATCGTAACAGGAGTTACTGATTCAGGTGTAAGGGTGGATTTTGATAATGAATGAGAAAACTAGCGATATTACCGTATTGAAAATCGGCGGTAGTGTTATCACGGACAAGAGCAGTGATGAAGGAGTAGCCAAAGAAAAAGCTATAATAAGAATAGCCCGTGAAATTTCTTTCTTTGAAGGTCGTCTTATTATCGTACATGGTGCCGGCTCATTCGGCCATCCTCAGGCACAACGGTACGCCCTTGCAGACAAATATTCCGCGGAAGGCTCCGCGGTCACCCACCGATCGGTCGCCTCCTTAAATGAATCGTTTGTAAATGCCCTTGCACAAAGGAATGTTAATGCAGTAGGAGTACATCCCATGGGATGTTTTGTAGCAAAGAGGGGGCGCATATCTGAATCATTCCTCCCTGCACTGCAAATAATGCTTGAAAAAGGAATCACACCGGTACTTCATGGCGATGTTGTGATGGACACTGTAAAAGGTTCTTCCGTAATCTCCGGGGATCAGATAGTTCCTTATCTTGCTTCAAAGCTCAATGCATACCGGATAGGTGTGGGAAGTGCAGAAGATGGTGTACTTGATGAACATGGCCATCCCATTCCACTAATTACTCCGGATAATTTTGAAGTTGCCAGTATGCATATAGGAGGATCGGAGAATACCGATGTAACCGGCGGGATGCTGGGCAAGGTAAAAGAGATGCTTGAGATGTCCCGGCAAACCAAAGTACCTTCTTACATCTTCAATGCCAATGCAGGTGGTAATGTAATGAGTTTTCTGAGAGGGGAAATGATAGGTACTGCAATTAAAGACAAGGCTTGAATAATTGGGATTTTTATGAGTACTTCCAGCAGAAAACTAGAACATATGCAACTTTGTGCCCAGCAACAGGTTGAATCCAGAAAAGCCGGACCAGGATTTAAGGACGTGAAACTTGTCCCCCGCGCACTTCCGGAGATGGACATGGATTCAGTGGACATTTCCACGAGTTTTCTGGGAAAAAAAATGGATGCACCTTTCATGATAGCCTCTATTACAGGAGGCCACCCCGATACGACACCTGTAAACGCGGCACTTGCAGAAGCCGCCGAAGAAACCGGTATTGGAATAGGTGTAGGAAGCCAGAGAGCTGCCATAGAAGATACGGTTCAGGAAGAATCATTCAGTGTAGTAAGGGACAAGGCTCCTAATGCTTTTGTTTATGGTAACATTGGAGCGGCCCAGGTCAAGGAATACGGTATAGAAGGTGCAGAAAAACTTGTTGAAATGCTTGATGCTGATGCCCTCGCTGTACACCTGAATTTCCTTCAGGAAGCAATTCAACCTGAAGGTGACAGGGATGCCACCGGCTGTATCAACGCAATCGAAGAAATATGTTCAATCGATGTACCAATTATAGTAAAAGAAACCGGGGCCGGCATTTCCCGGGAAGATGCCCTGCATTTGAAAGAAGCGGGAGTAGCGGCTATAGATGTAGGCGGAGCCGGCGGGACCAGTTGGGCCGGTGTGGAAGTTTATCGTGCCAAACAGAGAGGAGATCGTATCTCCGGGCATCTCGGGGAACTTTTCTGGGATTTCGGAATTCCAACTATCCCCTCCCTGATTGAATGTCGTGTGTCCCTTCCCCTCATAGCTACAGGGGGTGTACGTACCGGACTTGATATTGCCAAATCCCTTGCACTTGGAGCAAACATGGCCAGTGCAGCCCTGCCTTTCGTGGCTCCGGCTCTTAAAGAAGGAGATTCTGTAAAACAACGCCTTGAATTAATGTTTGAGGAACTGAAAGTTGCAATGTTCCTCTGTGGCTGTCCTGATATTGAAAGCCTGCGGACCTCATCGTCCGTTGTGCTGCAGGGTGAGACCCTCGAATACCTGAACCAGCGAGGCTTTGACATACGCGATATTGAATTACGTTCTAAATTACTTTGAGACTATTACTGAATCAAGATCATTAAATTAAGAAATTGAAAATCATTAAAGAGGACTATATATGACAGAACTAGGGATTGTTGCAGTAGGCGGTTACAATGAAATGGGCCGTAACATGACTGCTATAAGAGTTGATGACAAGATCATCATAATTGACATGGGACTACGTCTGGATAGGGTGCAAATCCATGAGGATGTAGAAATTGATAAAATGCATTCTCTTGAGTTAATTGAGATGGGTGCTATCCCTGACGACACAATAATGAAAGAGATAGACGGGAATGTATGTGCAATTGTTTGTACACACGGCCACCTTGATCACATCGGTGCTATTTCAAAACTGGCACACAGATATGCAGCTCCAATAATCGGAACGCCGTACACCTCTGCCCTGATACAACACCAGATTGATTCTGAGCGCAAATTTGGTGTGAAGAACAGGATAATATCCGTAAAGGCCGGCGGCACATATCAGGTTAGTGATGATGTCTCAATCGAAATGATAAGGACACAGCACAGTATCATAGATGCGGTATTTGTGGCAGTCCATACTCCCAGGGGTGCCATTTTGTATGCATGCGATTTTAAACTTGATCGTACACCTACCCTCGGAGAACCTCCGGCATTTGAAAGGTTAAGGGAACTTGGCAAGGAAGGTGTTGTGGCCATGATTGCCGAAAGTACAAATGCGACACGTGCAGGTAAAACCCCTTCCGAAAGAATAGCCCATGATATGGTTCGTGATGTATTGCTTGGAACTGAAGAATCCGATGTGGGCATGATAATAACCACTTTCGCATCCCATATTGCCCGTCTGAATTCCATACTGCAGTTTGCAACAGAAATGAAAAGGACCCCAATCCTGCTTGGACGTTCCATGGACAGGTACGTGAATACTGCCCGTGAACTGGGATACATCGAACTGCCGAAGAAAACAGAAATATACGGTAACCGCAAAGATATTGACAAGGCATTCAGGAAGATAATGGAGAAAGGTAAGGACAAATACCTCCCAATCGTTACAGGCCACCAGGGTGAACCAGGGGCAATTCTTTCCAGGGTTGCCAATGGTGATACTGCCTATAAAATAGAATCCGGAGATAAGGTCATTTTCTCAGCAAACACAATACCTACCCCGATGACACAGGCAAACAGGTATGCTCTTGAGACAAAACTCAAAATGAAAGGAGCACGTCTGTATGACAATGTCCATGTTTCCGGACATGCATACCGTGAAGACCACTGGGAATTAATAAGACTCGTAAAACCTGAACATGTAATTCCTGCACACGGCAACATCGATATGCACAGCGCCTATATAGAAATGGCTGAAGATGCAGGCTATGAGCTAGGTCACACACTTCATCTCTTGAGAAACGGAGAAGAATTATATCTTGAAGATTAAACCTGCAATCATAATTGGTTGGGATAATATGGATTTAATTGATGAATTAAAAAAACGCAGTGATCTGGTCGATGAATCTATACAGGAATTTTTGCCCATTGACCACCCGGAGGAATTGTACCGTGCAACGCGGTACCTTCCGGATGCCGGAGGGAAAAGACTTCGCCCGGCAGTCCTCATGCTTTCCGCTGAAGCAGTGGGTGGCGATTCTGATTCCGTGCTTCCTGCTGCGGTTGCCCTTGAACTGATCCATAATTTCACACTTATACACGATGATATTATGGATCGGGATGATATTCGCCGCGGAATGCCGGCACTTCATGTAAAATGGGGCACTGCAGGAGCAATTCTGGCCGGTGACACCCTTTATTCCCGTGCCTTTGAGATCATTTCAAAAATGGATGCCGATCCACAGAAATTACTCAAGTGTGTGGCCTTATTGTCTCGTACCTGTACCGAAATATGTGAGGGGCAATGGCTGGATGTTGATTTCGAAAAAAGGGATGTTGTGGATGTGGCCGAATATCTGGAAATGATAGAAAACAAAACATCTGTGCTTTATGGTGCTGCTGCCAAAGTGGGTGCTATCCTTGGCGGGGCATCCGATGAAGTTGCTGATGCAATGTATGAATTCGGCCGTCTTACAGGTATAAGTTTTCAGATACATGATGATGTTATCGATCTGGTTACTCCGGAGGAAATTCTAGGTAAATCAAGAGGTAGTGACCTGAAAGAAGGCAAAAAGACCCTTATTGCACTTCATGCCCTGAATAATGGCGTTGAACTGGAATGCTTTGGCAAAGCTGATGCGACACAGGATGAGATCAACAATACAGTCGCAAAACTGGAAGAATCAGGAACCCTTGCCTATGTCAGGGAAATGGCTGATAACTATCTTGAGGATGGGAAAAGCAAACTTGGCTTGCTGGAAGATTCTCCGGCTAAAGAAACATTGATTGAAATTGCCGATTATATGGTCAGTAGGGAATACTGACCATCATTTTGTGAAAATTTATATATATATTATTCTTCCAATAGTAACCTGAGTTATACTTTATTCTTTCAAGGAGAATGGTATGAAAGACTTGGCGCATAGGATAGAGGAGTATAATCAGGCATGCTTATATAATAGATCTTTTCTTGATAAATTACAGTTTTGGAAAGGGAACCCTGAAACACTACCTGCTTATGAGCCTGATCTCCATGGTGATCTGGTAGATTTTGAAATTCCAGAAGGTTATGAGGAAACTGAACGCTATTGGGTCGATGAGCCCTATGTATTCGTAAGCATTCTCAAAAGACTGGGTATATACCGTTATGTGGTTGTAGAACCTTCACTTTCTGTGTATGAGAAAGATATTCTGGAGCGCACCTATAACGATCTGAAAGACGTTCTCACAATCGATGAAACACCGTGTGCCAATGCAGATAGAGATATTATCCTTGTTTCAAAGGCACTTTCCCTTTTCAAACGTTACCATATTCCCCTGGATGTTTCTTCTAAATACAGGATCCTTTACTACCTGAGGCGAAATTTTCTGGGATTTGGAAAAATTAATCCTCTTATGATGGATTCTGATATTGAAGATATTTCATGTGATGGGATAGATATTCCCATATATCTTTATCATCGAAAATATCTAAATATAGAAACAAATATTTCGTATACTGAAGATAAACTTAACTCTTTTGTGATCACTCTCTGTCAGCGATCAGGAAAACACATCTCAGTAAGTGAACCGCTTGTTGATGCTACTCTTAACGACGGATCGAGACTGCAGGCTACCCTGGGTAAGGAAATTACTACCAGGGGCAGTTCTTTTAATGTGCGTAAATTCAGGGGAGACCCGATTACTCCTGTAGATCTTATCAATTTCGGAACCTGTAATCTGGAAATGATGGTATACTTCTGGCTGGCAATTGAAAACGGTTTCAGTGCCATTTTTGCAGGAGGAACGGCTTCGGGTAAAACCACAATGCTTAACGCGATCTCATTGTTCATACCGCCGCTTTCCAAAATAGTGTCTATCGAGGATACCAGGGAAATCATGATGTACCATGACAACTGGATAGCAGGTGTTACCAGGGATTCCATAAGCAGAAGTGGAGCGGGAGAAATTTCAATGTATGACCTTCTCAAATCTGCTCTGCGCCAGAGACCAGAATACCTGATTGTAGGAGAAGTCAGAGGCAAGGAAGCCCTTACACTTTTCCAGGCCCTTTCAACGGGGCATACAACCTATTCCACGATGCATGCGGGTGATGTGCAGACGGTGGTTAACAGACTTGAAAATGAACCTATCAATGTACCGCATGTAATGCTCCAGTCCCTTGACATCCTCTGTATAGAAAGACAGGTGTACCTGGATGATAAAAGAGTACGCAGACTGGACAGTCTTGTCGAATTTACAGGAAGTGATCCTAAAAGCGGAGATATAAGAATCAATGAATTATACCAGTGGGATTCTACCAAGGATGAATTTTTCCACCATGGCCAATCCAATGTATTAAAACTCATCGTACAGAAGAAAGGTTGGTCTCCTCAAAAATTGCGGGAAGAAACGCAGAATCGCCATATGATCCTGGAATATCTTCTGGATCATGATATCAGAGATTACATAAGTATTTCACTACTGGTGAATACCTATGCGACATCTCCTGAAATAGTGCTGGATGCAATTGAAAATGATGCTCTTGTAGACCTGCTGCAGCAGGAAAGGTGATTTTGATGATGCCTTTTCAGGATATTGCATACAGGTTATTCGGCAAACATGCATTCCAAAAAAAAAGATGAGTATCCGAGATTATATCATTCCCTGAAAAGTGCACGTTTTGCTATTCCTGCAGATCAGTATATATCAACAGGATATTTCTATTCCCTGATTTCTTTTTTCATCACAGGTATTATATTTTATTTTATTGCATCGCGCCTTTTCGAGCTTTTTGATATATCCATCATCGATGATATGTACATAATTGCTATTCTATCATCCTTTATTGTGGCCCTGTTATTTTCCACGATTCTGTTTAATATCCAGATGAAACTCCCAACCCTCTGGGCAAGTACTCGCAAGGCTTACCTTGACCAATCATTAACCCATGCTACAGCATACCTGTACGCATTGAGCAAGGGCGGGGGGATGAGCCTTTTTGATATATTTAAATCTTTAAGCCAGCAGAGGCATATTTATGGAATCGCTGCAGATGAATTCGGATACATCATCAGGGACATGGAATACTTTGGCTATGACATGCTCACAGCACTGAAAAATGCAAATGACAATTCCCCCTCTGAAAAATATAAGAATTTGCTGGATAGCATGCTCTCAATTATTTCCAGTGGCGGAGATGTTACTTCATATCTCAAAAATAAAAGTGAACAATATCGTTTTCTTGCAAGCAGGGAACAAAAGACCTTCCTTGAAACACTTGCAATACTTGCGGAAGTTTATATTACAGTATTCGTAGTCGGTCCTGTTTTTCTCATAACGATACTTATCGTATTGGGCTTTATGGGATCGAATTCATTAGACGTACTGTACACTTTAGTTTATATCCTCATACCGATAGGCACAGTTTTATTCATAGTTTTCTTATCCACAATATCGGATAACCTGGAAAGAAAAAGTATTCAGACTTCACAGCAGATTCTCAATGAATTTGATGGTGTCAGGGTTAATGAATATTCAACTATCGATGAAAAGATGTTGAAGAAAATTTCCAGGTACTACAGGATAAATAATATTATTGATAAGGTTACCAATCCTTTTAAGTGGTTGACCAGCAAACCTCATTATTCTTTAATATTGAGTATTCCTGCAGGCCTGATCTGTATATTATATGGCATCCGGGAAAACCTGGCCATATTGTCAGCACTTGATTTTTCAAGCATAAGTTTAAGTTACATCAATGTAGAGACAGCTGCTGCAATCGATGATTACATTGTGTTTGCATTTTTCATCACAAGTGTTCCTTTTATTGTATTTTATGAAGCAAAGAGAAGATGGGTTTCAAAAGTTGAAAGTGAAATGCCTGAGTTCTTGAAAAAACTTGCAAGTATCAATGAAGCAGGAATTCGCCTCTCCAGCGCAATATCCCTGGTGTCACGTTCAAAAATCGGAGTCTTGAATACGGAAATTAAAAGAATGGCTTCCCATCTTTCCTGGGGTGGCAATCTTGAGGAAGTTCTCAAAAGTTTGAATACAGGGTCAGGACTGAATTTAACAGTCGAATTATTACATTTATCATAAGGGCCAGCGAATCGACAAGCGATGTTATCAGTGTACTCAACATAGCTGCATCAGAAGCCGAAATGCAGAATCAGCTTAAAAAGGAACGCTCCGCTGAAATGACAGTATATGTATTCATAGTCTATATCGCATTTCTGGTGTTTCTTTTCATTGTTTATGTGCTTGCTGCATACTTCCTTCCGGAAGTACCCTCTTCTGCAGGAGATGCAGTGGCAGGTATGCCCCTGAATATTCAATTTGACATGGAAGCCTATATATTGCTTTTCTTCCATGCCTCCCTTATACAGGGCGTGTGTTCCGGGCTGGTTGCCGGGAAGATGGGATCAGGTAGTGTTTTATCTGGCGTGAAACATTCACTCTTCCTGGTATTGATATCTTATATCACCTTTACACAATTCATCTAAAACAGGATAAACATTTAATCAGGAGTAATGGAACTATATGAATTCAGTGAAACAGTTTTTCAAATCCGAATCTGCAGTATCAACAGTAGTTTCATTTGTCCTTTTACTGGGCCTTTTCGTGACAGTACTGGCTGTCTTTAATGCTCATTACATACCTGAATGGAAAGCAGATGCTGAAAAAGCCCATATGGATGATGTCTATGATGACATGTCCCAGTTAAAGCCCGGGCGATATGCTTTCCCTTGCCAGTTCCCTTGATGAAAATAGCACTATTTCTTTGAGCGTACCCATCAAGATGGGAGGAGGAGATATTCCCATCGTGGGTCCCACCAAATCAAGTGGCGTACTGTCGGTGAATGATGGTATTTATAAGATAAATATTACAGGAACAAACTCCTCAGGCTCTAACATATCACCTGGCAACTATACATCTGGAAACATTCGTTATTCTTCAAATAATGGTTATTATGTTGACCAAACCTTTACCTATGAAAACGGTGCTGTGATCGTGTCACAAAGGGAAAGATCCCTTATGAAACTGGATCCATCCATTTCAATTGAAAACCAATCTGGATCCCTATTAGTTGATTTAACTTTAATGGAAATTGCCGGGGATAGGGTAGTTATCACCAGCAACGGTATTGAAGAAATAAAACTTACAAGTAATGATTGGATTGAAGAGTTTGAAAATAAGTCCCTTACCAACCTTACAATTTCTATGAATACCAGTTATCCTTCAGCATGGGCGAAATATCTGAATGACTCTGCTGAAGATGCAGATCTTGCTTCCCCCAGCGACTATAATGTTGATGAAGGCGAAGATTATGTAATCTTCAATTTAAATTCATCAGATGACAATATCGATTTTATCTTCAAAAGGCAACAGTGGATGCAAAGGTTGGAACATTCTAAGCTATTGGCAGATAGTTTTTTTATCGTTCAAAGTACCAGTTAAATGGGGGTATAAGTTTGTTAAAAGAAGCTATGTTCTATGAGCAACTTGAAGATAAAAAGGTACGTTGCAATTTATGTAATCACAGGTGTCGTATAGCAGAAGGCAAAACCGGTATTTGCAGGGTACGACAGAATAAGGAAGGGAAACTGTATAGCCTGATCTATAATACGGTTTCAAGTGAAGCCGTTGATCCTATCGAAAAGAAGCCTTTATTCCATTTCTATCCGGGCACTTACTCCTATTCACTTGGAACTATTGGCTGTAATTTCCGCTGTAAATATTGCCAGAACTGGACCATCTCACAGGTTAGCCTGGATGAAGCACAATCGGTGGAAATTACCCCTGAGCAGGCAATCGAGCGGGCTGTTGCAGCAGGTTGCAAGAGTATTGCCTGGACCTATAATGAGCCGACTATATGGTATGAATATACCTATGACAGTGCAAAACTTGCCAAGGAAGCAGGCCTGGCCACGGTTTATGTGACTAACGGCTATATCACACCAGAGGCATTGAAGCATATAGCCCCTTATCTGGATGCTTTCAGGGTGGATATCAAGGCGTTTACAGAAAAGTTCTATCATGAACTTTCTTCTGCCCATTTGCAACCCGTTCTCGATTCAGCCAAACTGGCCCGTGAACTGGGAATGCATGTGGAGGTGGTGTATCTGGTGATTCCCACATTCAATGATTCAAGGGATGAATTGAGGGATGTTTCCCGATGGGTAGTGGAAAACCTGGGTAAAGAAACACCGGTTCATTTCACACGTTTTCATCCAAACTATAAACTCCAGAATGTCCCTCCAACACCTGTTGAGACTCTCAACCTGGCCCATGAAATAGCAACTGAGGAAGGACTGGAATATGTATATCTGGGCAATGTTATGTCCTCTAAATATGAGCATACGTTCTGCCCTTGCTGCGGTAATATGATTATAGGCAGGGGTGTTTTTGATGTGGAAGAAAGTCATCTGACAGAGGATAACAATTGTGAATACTGTGGTGCAGCCATTCCGATCTCTGGTAAATACGGGGGTTACCTGTAAAATCCTCTGATGTAACCCCTTTTTGCCGCCGTCATGCAAAAGTTTAAATCAGATTAATGCATTAGAAGCGCTCGCGACAAGTCGCATGCAACGTGCCGCCATAACTCAGTTGGTAGAGTGTCTGGCTGTTAACCAGGATGTCACAGGTTCGAGCCCTGTTGGCGGCGCTCCTTTCATCATTTTCTATGGGCCTATAGCTTAGTCTGGTTAGAGCGCTCGGCTCATAACCGAGCGATCACCGGTTCGAATCCGGTTAGGCCCACCACAATATTTTACTAATCCCCAAACTCCAATACTTTCATTAGAACATCCTTTTTTTTACCACAGCACATCCCTATTTCAGGAAAATGAAACCCTTTTTGGTGAAATGAAACAGGAAAAGCGGGATTATATAGACATTCAGCAACTTTCGATGGGTATTCCAATGATTAGGGGATTGCTGTTGTCGAGGAAAGAGCCACGATTGTAAGTGTGGGTTCTGCCATCTTCGAAAAAGAAATTATTGAAATTCCCTGTCAGGAAACATGCAATCACTGTAGACATACTCCACACCAGTATTTGACCCCGCAACCCGGATTCCGATCCGATACGTCTCACCCACAGGAACCTTCAAATTCGAAATCTCATAAGAGACTGCTTTATCCACATCAATTTCCGGGATCTGGTCGCTTGCAACCTGGTCGCTTGCAACCTGGTCCCAGACCATGCCCTCCTGCGTGGCTTCGAGACCAGTGTAAATAATGACATCTTCGGCTTTTGCAGAACCGACATTCTCTACCTCGATATCAAGATCAATGTAGGAAAAACGGGAATCATGTTTTCCACTGCCTGCAAAAGAGCGTTGTATTCATCGATAGTCAAATAGTCAACTTGTTCCTGGAGAACAAGGTCTTTCGTTTGGTAGGAAATTAAACCACTCATGACAATCACTGTTTACCTTGTACAGATACGTAAATTCTTAATACAGTATTGTCAACAATACGTTATAAATATGAGTGAAATCGCTATTTTGCGGCTTACTAATGTTTACAATTTATTTAATTATGTAAAGTATACATTTCCGAAAAAAAGCAGAATCGATTCACCTCCAATTAATAAAATAGAAAGAATATATGAAACAAAAAAATGCTTATACAATTATATTTTATATTTACTCGTATGCAAGTGTAGTGTTGTAGTTGAGATTTTGAAACTGAATCTGAACTTGGGTGATATTTTACTGCTCACCTTTTTTACTTTTTTATCGGTATCGTAAATTTAAAAGTGCTGCCTACTCCAACTTCACTCTCAACCCATAACTCTCCGCCATGCATTTCAACAATCTTTTTGGCAATTCCAAGTCCCAAGCCTGCACCTCCATATTTACGGGATGTTGATGCATCCACCTGCATGAAAAGATTGAATATTTCTTCTAACTTATCTTCAGGGATACCTATGCCCGTATCTTTTACCTCTACCTCAATCCATCCTTCACCAGTTTCATTTGCACTCAGTAAAACAGTCCCTTCTTCAGGAGTGAATTTTATGGCGTTGCTTAAAAGATTGTAAATCACCTGTTTTATCTGGCGCTTATCAGCCCGGATTTCCAAATCATATAGTGGCTTTTCAATTTTAAGAGCAATGGATTTGTTATTTGCTTGGGGTGAAATTATAGATTCTGTCTCTGAGAAAATGGTAGACAGATTAACGTCCTCATAAACAGGTTCTATTTTTCCTGATTCTATTTTTGAGATATCAAGAATATCATTGAGAAGATTGAGAAGATGACTACCACTTTTGTTAATATTGGAGACATATTTCTTTTGTGAATCCCGAAGTTCTCCTTTAAGCCCTTCCAGTAACACATCGGAAAAACCTATTACTGAGTTTAGAGGTGTACGCAGCTCATGACTCATGTTTGCCAGAAATTCACTTTTGGTTTTATCTGCATGCTGGGCCTGAACTGCCAGTTCATTGGATTTAAGGACAGCATCTTCAAGTTGTTGATTAATTTCATTCAGTTTTTCTTCTTTTTCTACTTGGTCAGTAATAATTTCAGTATAAACAATTATTCCTCCGATAGAACCTCCTTTGTCATACCATGGAATGCAATGCCAACGTGTCCATTCCATTATGCCATCTGTTCTATAATAGGAGTCACGGTCGGCTCTTACAATTTCACCTTTAAGTACCCTTTGATGTACATCCCGCCATTTTTGTGGCAAATTAGGAATTACCTCAAAATGATGCCTTCCAATAACCTCTTTTTTATTTAATTTGTATTCGTCTAGATAGCGCTGACTTACGTAAATGTAATTCAAGTTTCTGTCATGTACGGCCACGGCACTGTTGGTATGCTCGATAATGTAACGCATCAGATTATGCAAATGGAGAAGTTCCTCTTCTGCTTCTTTGCGTTCAGTAATATCTTTTGCAAATCCAACCACCCTATTTTCAGCTAATTTAACAGCGGAAATTCTCCACCATCTTTTGCCTCCAGATTTTGTAAAATGTGGAATTGCAATATCCGCTATTTTATTCTGTTTTGCTTTTTTGAATTCATTGGTTACATATGAATGAATTTCAAGTGGTAAATTGTCTAAAATGTGCATTCCAATCAATTCATCCTTTGAGTAACCTGTCATTTTGCAGGCAGCCGGGTTTACATCTACATAGAAATCATTTTCATCCGTAATAAGAATTGCATCAGGAGCATTGTTAACGTAATTTTTGAATTTTGATTCACTTTTACGCAATTCATTTTCTTTCTCTTTTATTTCAGTAATATCAATCGCTGTAGTAGCAAAAAACTGAGGAATATGTTGTTCATCTTCTATAACAGTCGCAGTCATCAACATTGGAAAAGTAGTGCCATCTCTGTGAGTATGCCAGAATTCAAAATTATTATACCAACCATTTTCCAATACTTGTTTCATAGTATTTTTTACATCTACCATTTGCTCTTCATCGTGAAAAATAGACAGATTTTCTCCAATTACTTCCTCAGGTTTAAATCCATGAATTTTTGCAAAATAATCATTTATGTAAGTGATATTTCCATCAAGGTCAGCAATTGCACTTCCGTAATTTGCATTGTCAAAAATAGTTTTGAACAACTTTATCTTTTCTTCATATTTTTTCTGTGCAGTAATGTCCTTAATAATACCCGTTACAGTATTTTCCTGTGAATCATATTCTGCAACTGAATGTATATCGGCAATGCGACCATCATTTTGCCGTTTAATCTTGAATTCAACATTGTATGCACCTTCTCCGCTCACAAGCTTATTCAGTGCTTCATCCAGCATCGGTCTGTATTCAGGAAAAGGTATTTTTTGTATTTCTTTAATGCCACATACTTTATCCATCTCAAAGCCATATATTCTGTATGCTTCTTCTGAAGCAGATATTGTCCCAGTATTGAAATCAAATTGCCAACTGCCTGTATTACCTATAGATTGTGCTTTTTTTAACTGGTTTTGATTTTTCTTTAATGCCAATTCAGCTTCTTTAATTTCCGTTATATCTATATGTTGTAGAAAAACATCAGTTGGATATGTGTTTGAGAGTGGTGTAACTTTCAGTAAAAACCAACGTCTTTCATCTGGATTGTGGCATGGATACTCAATTTTAAATATCGGCTTTTTTCCAGATATCACCTCCCTGATTCCTTCTGATGCAATAGAACCCTCATCTGAATTTTGGCCTGTTGATTCATCACAAATTTGCAGGTAATTGATTCCTTCACCACATTCTGCAGAATTCAACCCATTCTCTTGAGCAAACTGTTTCCAGCTTTCATTGGTATAAGTGATAAGTCCGTCTGGAGATAGTATTGCAATGTTATCTTCCCATAAATCAAAAAATCTATAATCCAATTTACCACATAACCCGAAACCTTGTTTGTATGCTGAACAGGTTTCATTTTACCCATCTGATTTGTTTCATGAGTTTCATTATATATAGCGCTTCTGATATACCGAGTTGGGTTTCTTTAGAAATACAGTCTTATTTTACCGATAATCCATGCTGTAGCTCTGCTACACTGAAACTGGCAAAATGAAGTGGGAAACCGCAAGCGGAAAGGTGTGTGGGCAAAATCTCAAACATGAAAGGAAACGTTGAACTGTGATTGATATTATATGCTTTTCAGAATCGATTTTAAGAGGTTTTTGATATGAATAGGTATATTTGCCTGTAATTCTATAAAAATCCCGAATTTGCTAGGTTATTGGGAAGATTTGGGCAAAATAAAAGTATCCCTCCATTTCCAAAAAACTAATTTTTGAGTAGACGAAGTTCAATACTACAGGCCTATTAACATATTATTATAAATATAATTAAAATTACTATTACAATATTGAGTTAGTCCTTGGTGTTATAATGCAAGAAGAGAAGCAATTTACGATGAACGAAAAACAGAAGGAAATTGCAAAGATACTACGAAATTTAAATTATTCAAGACCTATCGCAGGAACGCTTGCATGTCTTTCCTGTGGAGATGAAATTTCGTCCTGCAATATAGAGAATATGGCGGGTTTGAAACAACCTGAGGTCAGTATTGCAATGAATTTCCTGATAAAGAAAAAAGGATGGGTTGATTATAGGGAAGTTAAAGCCAATGGTGGAAAAGGCAGACCTAAGAAATATTACAAGTTGATTGTACCCATGGATTCTATCATTTCAAGCATTGAAGAACAGGTTCTTTTTGAAAATCAGATGATTTACGAAAGTATAAACGGTCTCAAAGAAAAAATCTGATACTTTTTATTCGCATATCTATTTTTATCCATCTTGCAAATCGATGCTCTTACCTTTTCTTGGAAATGGTAGTCACCAGGTCTACAATGATTGGAACCCCCCTTCTTCTGCACATGTATACAGAATGATGTGTAATATACCTTATGAACAACTTAAATACGCAACTGGAAAAAGATTTGCTACAAATAAAGTTAATGAAATCAAAAGAAAAATATGCAACAAACCCTACTGTTGTAAGACTTGTTCGTATTACATGGAATATGGAATCTTATGTAATTTGAAGAACCTAAACGTTATTGCAAATAATTCAATATGTAAATCATTTGAACTAAAATAATGTCGAAAAATTTTGATTTATCATATATCACTAACTATCAACAGAACAAATAGATTCAATTTTTAATTTAATGGACAATAATTGCGATTACATTCTTCCAAATTAAATATTGTTGACTTTCCATATTGACATTTAGCAGATAATCTGTACGGACATTCATGCCTTTCTAACTCTATCTTCCAATGTGTTTGACTTATTGTCTTTACCTTATAGCGACACCTTTTAGGATTACAATTCTCCAAAGTATCATATGCATAATCCGGGAGCATACATAAATTTTTATTTGATTTTTTTCCCAAATGAGTTGTGTTTGTCATATTTGGACACACATAATTGTCTATTTGTATCATCCAAGATGATTTAGCCTTTTGTGTATCTTTTATGTATTTTTTCCAATCTAAAAGGCTTTTATCAGTCTCTGTTCCGGAGCCCTTGACAAACCACTGCATGAACAAACTGCCATAATTGGAGATATGACAATAGGTGGCTCCATTAATGCAGTGGATAATTTGGCAGACCTTCTGCAGGTGTGTCTTGACGGCGGAGCAAAGAAAGTATTGATCCCATCTGCTTCAACTGCACGGTTGGGGAGCGTACCACCTGAAGTGTTGAGCAAGTTCCAGCTCTCTTTTTATGATGACCCGATAGATGCTGTCCAGAAAGCGTTGTTCTTTATGTGATCATTAGCCAATATTTGAGTACATATTTATACACAAGTAGTTATGAAAATCTACAAACAACAAATAGCAAAGCTTCTTTATATGATATCTAAAATATGTGAATGGATGAAACAAATTCAATTTGATGGAGCTGCAATACCAAATCCCGGTAAAAGAGGAACCGGAGCAGTTCTTCTTGACAATGGACAAGTCCTACATGAAATATCCGAAATGCTTGAAGGGACTGGCACTAATAATGAAGCAGAGTACAATGCTCTAATTCAAGGATTAAAAAAGGCACAAGCACTTGGTTGGACTGACATCAATGTACAGGGAGATAGCAAACTTGTAGTAAATCAAGTCAATGGAAAATGGTCTGTAAAAAGTGATAATCTTAAAGGTCCCTGCCAGATTGCTAAAAAACTAGTCGGACAGTTCAATTCAATAAAACTGGAATGGATTCCTCGAGAACAGAATGAAAAGGCGGACTATGCAGCCTCAAAAGCTCTGGGATTTCAAAAAGACCCTCATCATAAGAAATATTGATTCTCACTTTTTTAGATGACAAATGCTTCTGTTAGGAGGGAGTTCCTCCTTTCAACTTTCATTGTACCACTCACAAATCCCCTTATAATCACAGAAATAACAGTTCGGCTCTTCCTTGATCTCAAAATCCTCGGCCTTAATATCTGCCACAATCTCCCTGACACCATCAAGTACAGAATTGATCTGTGCTTCATCTACATCCATTAACCTGAGGTCCCGGACATTCGGATTGACATACATCAGCCCTGCTTTGATGGGATACTTGCCATACCTTTCTCTGACAGCCTGACAGTACAGGGCAAGTTGTACATCTTCTGGCATCTTGTTCTTGCTCAATGGATTTTTACTGGTCTTGTAATCAATAACAATATAATCGCCCGCAGGGGTTTGGTCGATTCGGTCAATTACTCCTCCAAACTGTGCTCCATCAAGTTTGAGATTGAACTTTTCCTCCACAGCAATCGTTTCATTGACATTACTTTCCTCAAACTCAAACCAGTATTCCAGCATCTGCCTGACTCTTTTAAGTTCCTGCTGCTCGTGGGTCTCTGAATCGAAAACAGAGCCATCCCAGGTTTTATCCAGGATACGAGTGGCAAGTTCCATATCGATGGACTCGCCCTGCATCTTGTGCCTGCAAAGCTGTTCAAACACAGAATGCACATCGGTTCCTGTCTGGAAGAATGTCTTTTGAGGAATCGGTATATTCAGTACATTGCTATACTTGAATTTCAGGGGACATTCCATGTATTGCCTGATCTTGGACGCTGAAAAGCGCATATCAGAATCTACAAGAGGTGGTAAATCTTCATTCACCAGTGCCTCCAATTCTCCCATCTCTTTAGGTGTGACCTTCAGAAAATCCTCAATATCAAAAACAGCCAGGTTGCCCTTTTCCTCTATCTCTTTTAACTGAGCCAGCACCACCAGTGACTCGAGTGCCTGCTTCATCTGGCCCTGGCCGGCATACATGTCCAAAAGCCTGAGATATTCATCCTGTTTTCCTTTCAATGGCGATTCCGTGGCAACAGTCTCTGTATCCTGCAATTTGTCAGTTTCAATGTATTCGACCAGGGGATTGGATTCATAATCTAACTGGGTGACAAACTCACTGGGTTTGATACCTCGTTTGTTGCCTGTATATTTTTCAGGAAATGTAAGGTACAGTTTTTCCCTGGACCGGGTCATGGCTACATAGGCCAGCCTGCGCTCTTCCTCCAGATGCAGGATTTTATCCTCCACATCCCTCTGCACACCTTTCTCAAGTTCCCTGGGAACACGGAATTGCTTTTTGGTGAATCTCAGGGGTAGATGGCGGTCAGCCATATCACAGACAAAGACAACCTTTGCTTCTTTCCCCTTTGACTGATGAATGGTCATAACCTTAACAGTATTTTCCTCACTGGATTCCTCATCCCCGATATCCAGATTGAAAACCAGTTCCAGATATTCAACAGCCCTGGCAAATTCAGAACCCCCGTCCACAAGTTCCAGGTCTTGTACCATACTGGTCAGGGAATTGAGGATATGAATATTCCTTCTGGAATTCACGGTATCTGCAAGCAACTGGGCCCTGTACAGGTCGGTTTTCTCGGATAACAGATATTTCACAGTATCAGAGGGCAGGTGATTTTTCCTGTAATCGATAAGTTCATTGAGCCTGACAAGGATGGACTTGACAAGTGCCTTTTGAATTACATGGACATCATCCAGATGGTGTTGCAGCACAGAATAGATTCCGTCCCCTTCCAGTTCCGTTTCCCGGCTGAGCTTTTTTGCCACAGTATTGATCTTCTGGAGGTCATGCTCACTTACTCCTTCCCTTGCAAACACTTTGGCAAAGGCAATTCCATTGTTGAAGGGATCAGCGACAATATGCATGTAGGCCAGGGCTTCCTGTACAATGGGATAATTTTTAAGCTGCAGATTGCCCACATATTCCACAGGGATCATTTTGCCTTTCAATGCATCACTGTACTTTTTCCCATCAGCACGTTTCCTGGTAAGTACAAAGATCTCTTCAGGAGCAATATCCTCTTCTTCAATCAGCCGCTTAATCTCATCTGCAACCCATTGAGCCTCACTGGAATCATCCGGGGATTTTACTACCTTTATTTTCTCCCCATCGCCATTGTGGGAATGCAGAGTCTTAGCTTCCCTCTCCGGGTTTGTTGCAATCAATTGCTGGGATAATTGTACAATCTGTGAGCTGGACCTGTAATTGCGATCCAGGGGTATTTTCTCAAGGGATGCATAGTAATCCTGCAGTTGTTTGATATTGGAAAGATAGGCACCCCTGAATCTGTATATGCACTGGTCATCATCAGCAACACAGGTAAGATTTGTGCCATCGGCAATTAGATTGATAAGATAGAGCTGGGCATAATTTGTATCCTGGAATTCATCTACCAGGACGTAATCATATCTGTTGCGAATCTGATTTCGAACAACGGCATTGTTTTCCAGCAGGCGACATGTCATTGTGATCATGTCATCGTAATCCATGAAATTATGGCCCAGTTTGTACTGCTGGTAATGTGAATAGAACCTGGCAAGGTCGGCAAGTTTGAGCAGTTCATCCCTTTCTTCTTCGTCAACGGTTTCATCCAGCTTTCGCGTGACAAAATCCTGCAATTCCTGCGGACCTACCAGATGGTCATGTAACTGAGACACACCCTCCAGCAGGCTTGTGATGAGATCATAGGGTCTGTTGGGAATCGCAATATTCTCAAAACCAAAGGAGTCGATATTGTTTATTCCCCAGACATGTGAGTGTTCCTGTGAAATCAATCTGGTACCCTGATTAATGCCAACATAGAGGGAGAACTCCTTGAGCAAATCATTGCAGTAGGAATGAAAGGTGGATACCGTAATTGCACTGGATTCTCCAATGCGGTATTCGATTCTCTCCTCCATCTCACCTGCAGCCTTTTCAGAAAATGTCAGGGCAAGTATGCATTCAGGAGAAAATCCTTCATCCACAAGGTTTACGACTTTTCCGTAATGGTCAGGGTTTTGCCAGAACCAGGACCTGCGAGTATTAGAAGTGGTCCGTCTGTATAATCAACTGCCTGTGATTGTGAAGGATTGAGTTCAATATCTCCCAATTTTTAGCACCCCTTTCATATTTTATTTTTCCAGCAAATGATTGATGGTAAGTTGTATAAGTTTTGCTATTTCAGTTTTTTAGGAGAGGTAGGACTTCATTGTATTTTTTAGAGGTGGTTTGATATGAAAAATTGTATTGTCTGTTATTTTGTTTCTATACTGCAAAATAAGAAATCAAACCAATGATAGAAATCAGCATATCCGAATGAATGATAAGTAAAATCCAGTTTTAATGTCTTTGTTTCAGACTTTACCCACACAACTCAAAGCTTACGGTTTTCCACTGCGTTCTTATTGTTGGGTTTGGCAAAACCACACGTTGTCTTACCTCAACGATAGAAAGATGGTGGAAATCTATTTTTCAGACTGATATGATAGGTTGAAAATAAGGAATATTGCCACAATAATAATTCAGCATTCAACAATGCCGCAAAAAAAGTGAATTTAATACAATCAATTCTAAAAGATGGGCTTTGTACTGAAAGTTTAAAGCCTCGGGCGGGATTCGAACCCGCGACCTCGTCCTTACCAAGGACGCACTACACCCCTAAGCCACCGAGGCACGCTTTTCTTGACTGCGACCCCTCAATAGGAGTGATACCATAATAAGTTTTCGGTTTTCCGGATTCGGTTCAGAGCAACCATCGACCATCTGCAGGGAAGCGTTCTTTGATCCACATGAGCATGTCATTGTGGTGCACAATACGATAGGTCCTTGAGAGATATTCCCGACTGCCAAAAAGTGGACCATCGGATTCCATCTGTATGGTATCAAAGTCCCTGCGGGTTTCCATGCCGTAATTACGCAGGATCTTACCAATTGGTATATCGGCACGCATCATGTCCCTGCGAACCTCTTCTGGCATACGGCCTATAGGAGAGAGAGAAACCGCATGAACATAAGGGACACCATCCGCCACCAATCGCACGGTGCGATGATTCACCTCTTCACCAACATCCACATCCAAAAGCCCGGCCATCTCCTCATCGGCTTTTACAAGGTGCTGATCCTCGGTAATTACCTCAACTTCATGACGGGTCATAATCTCCAGCAGGAAGGTGACAGAACCATCGGTACCTGCACAGACACGCAGGCATGTGGGAATCTCAAAAGCCTTGAGATCCTTGAGAAAGTCGCGATTGACAAACACGTATGATCCTATTATTTGGAAACTGCCTTCTTGGCGTTCTTAACTCGTTCCTTGGCAGTGTAACCAGTTGCCTTATCGAGAAAATCGCGGAATCTCTTGTTGGTATCAAGAATAACCTCATCAGAGACACCTTCGGCTTCAGAATTTGTATCAACTACAAGTTTTTTACCGTTCAGCCACACAGAAAGTTCCTTCATAACACCGTATGAAGTAACTAATTTATCTCCTTCTCTGGATATATCGGAAGGGAAATATTCCTCAAGCGCTTCATAGATACGTTCAATATCAGGGGAATGACCACGTTTTAATTTGTATTCCTGCATGTCAATCGATTAATTACATACCGGCAGACATGGATAAATGTTCCGGTTAAGGAATTGACCGGCTTGATACTGTATAAAAAACAAATATATGCGTCTCAATCATTATAGGAATAATCTTTATATACTTTTTACACCATAGCAGATATTGTAATGGGCAAGGCTGAAAAGCAGCTTTCATATCGTACCACCACCATACCACCAATCTGCTTTTTTTACGATACCTTGCTCATTACCTGATTGTAGAAATTACTCCTTGCCAACTATCTTGCGCCCTTTTTCTCCCACAATTATTACACGGGGCACCTTTTCCACAATAAGACTGGCAAGGTTTTCCATATCCTCCCATGCAGGCACAGGCGAAGTGTATCCCGCAAAAGGAAGATCAAAGTCGGGATTGCTTAAGAATTGATAAAGAAGTACCTCAGAAGATCCTTCCATAACAGGCAACATCCTCTTCACGGATTCTTCAGTAACATAACCGGGAATTACACGAACCCAGAGTCGCAGCCACCTGGTTTTAGCAATATCTATCGATGTTTTGAGGTTTGCGACATATTGTTCTACCCTTTTGGAGGAAATGCCTGTAAGTTCCTCAATTGCAGCCGTGTCTTCAAGTGGTGCCTTCAATTCCAGAACAAAACCTTTTACAAAGGGCAGAGACTGCTCCAGTACTTCGGGTTTCATGCCATCCGACTTTAGAATAATCTCCATACCCATTGAATGCAACCGCTCAATCAACGGGATTAAATCCTTCTGGAGAGTGGGTTCGGCCCCTCCGATAAAAACCTTCTTTACAGCCGAATTGCTGACAAAGTCAGCAACTTCATCTATACTGTATTCCTCAAAGGGTTGCCTGATATGAATACAATAGGGACATTTCAAGTTACATCCAAAAAAGTCCAGACGTACCTGTTCTCCCTTTAAACCCATATTAATAAGTCGCATTATATATTCCCACTCAAAACAATAAATATAAAAGTATATCAAACTTTCTAAAATCGAATTACAACTGTAACCATAGACAAATTATAATACCAGAAAAACCAATTTAGCCTCAAGATATACGTTACGGGTGAACTTATGGCAAAAAAACTGACCCTCGAAGACCTAAAACTGAGCAAGGAGAAAATGGAAGATGAGATGGGAGCTGAAATCGAAGGGCTGTATGACCTAGTAATCCCTCCGGGCACTCCTTCCTACCTGGTCTATGATCTTGTTGAAGAATTCGATCTTGAACCCCTTGAGAGAAAGATCGGTGTGAACATTGTTGAATGTGATGAAAGGGAAGTTATAGTACTCAGGGGAGAACTTGAAGCCGTCCAGGCGGCAGAACAATACCTTTATGATGAATTGAAAGCCTACGTGGGATCCGAATGAAATTACTCTTTGATCCCCGTTATTAAATCTTTGCTGAAATCAAAAACGTTTGCTGAATCTTCGCCATCTGTTACTTTCACACAACGACTATCATCAATTTTCCCGATGACTGCAGCAGTGATACCCACTTCTTCGAATGCATCCAGGCATTCATCGACATTTTCCGGTTTTGCAGTCACAACATAACCGGTTGCCGGATAAATCATAAGCCACTGATCCAGGGCAACATCTGTGGGTTTGGGGATTTGTCCCAGGTCTATCTCTGCACCCACCATACTTGTCTCACAAAGCATCCCCAGGGTACCTATGGTTCCCGGATTACTGATGTCCTTGCCGGCGGTGACAAGATGTTTTTCACCGATCTTTTGCATGACCATGAACCGGGAGCGAACGGTTTCAGGGTCCTTGAAAGAAGTCGTATCCCAGCTGTAAGGGGAGTTTTTGCCCACCTTTCCATCCATATCATAGCCGACAATAATTGTGTCACCTACACAGGCGGTATCACTGCGAATGACACAATCCTTCTTTGCAATCCCTATAATGGACACTGCCAGTGAATTGTACGGTGTGTCAGGATGCAGATGGCCACCGACCATGGGCACACCAAATTTTCTCATCCCGTCTTTCATACCCTGCAGCATACCGTCACATACATCCTTATCAGAAGAAGACATCACATTAACCATGGCAAGCGGCCGTGCCCCCATAGCAGATATATCGTTAATATTTACAACGACAGAAGTATAACCCGTCCACCAGGGACTTGCTTCTGTGATCCTGCCCCATACTCCATCAGCTGCAAACAGGATGACGTCATCGCCACCAATATCAATTATTGCAGCGTCATCCCCCATATCAACGACAGTACCCCCATAACTTTCCCTCACGTCATCAAACATACGTGCAATGTCTGCGATAGGTGCTTTGCGGGATACACCCTCAAAATCGTGCAGTTTTTGGGCAAGGGTATGTACATCCAATTGAAAATCTCCACAATTATTCTGACATATCATCTGAAGTTTTCTTTTTGGCGGATTCGGCCTTTTTAAGAGCATCGACTTTAACCATGTTGCGACGTTCCTCACTCATTTGAGAAAGATCTTTGCCCAGAAGACCGTAAGCATCGGACCGACACTGGCGACAGTGGCGCATTTGTTGAACATATGGTTCACAGGAATCCTGTACAGCTTTACGTTCCTGTGGAGTAGGAGCAGTCCAGTCAGCAAAATCAGCCTGACAGATAAGAGGCATAACATTCATGATATACACACCCATGTCATTGAGTTTCTGTGCAATCTCGATAATATGATCCTCATTAATACCCGGAACAAGTACCGTGTTGATCTTGACAACCAGTCCTGCTTCCACAGCCTTGCGGATACCTTCAAGCTGGTTTTCAAGAAGAATGCTGGCTCCTTCGACACCCCGGTAGGTTTTACCGTTATAATTTACATGATCCACAATTTTTGCCCCAATTTCGGGATCAATTGCATTCAAAGTAACAGTTAATGTGGATACACCGGAATCCAGGACATCCTGTATCCTGGCAGGCAGAGCCAGACCATTGGTACTCAGGCAGAGAGTGATATCAGGGAAATGTTGTTTTATAAGTTTGAAAGTCTCAAAGGTTTCATCATTTGCAAGAGGATCACCCGGACCGGCGATACCCACGACTTTAATGAATGGATACTCTTTCAATACCTTTTGTGTTTTTTCAAGGGCCTGTTGTGGAGTTAATACTTCACTTGTAACCCCGGGCCGACTTTCATTTACGCAATCATATTTACGGTCACAGTATTTACATTTAATATTGCATTTAGGAGCCACCGACAGATGTATCCTTCCAAATTTATGTTGTGCATCCTTGTTATAACAGGGATGCTGGGCAATAAGTCTCTTTATCGAGTCCCGTTCTTCTTCCAGGAGACATTCCTCAGGGTCCTTTCCGCTCTCTGTGGCCAAAATATTTCCTCCACTCTAGACAAATCTTATGTTGCTATTGAGTCACATCTAGATATAGGTTTTGGAATCCTGCTCACTCAATTCCACTTAACTGGCACCACTTGCCGTGTCCTTCCCAGACCTTCACGGAGAGAGGGAAATCCAGCTGCTGAGAAAGCCTGTTATAGATGTGCTCACAGAGATTTTCCGAACTTGGATACTCCAGGATCTCATTGAGCATACAATGATCGTATTCTTTCAAAGTAGACCGGACAGTCTGTTTTACGTCATAGAAATCAATGACCATCCCGGATGACTTTTTTTCTCCTTCAAGGACAACTTCCACCTTATAGGTATGCCCATGAACTATACCACAACTTTCATGCCCGGGCAGATAGTGGGCACTGTCAATATATTCCTCTACTCCAAGTTTCATTTTTGTCATTATAGACACCCCCACATTTTGTGAGTCTGCGGGATTATTAGAGTGTTTTTTATTTCGAGTAAATTTTCCTGCAGGGAAAGTATTGTCTGTATATCAGTAGCCCTTGTGTGCTGTGTGACCGGCTGCAGTATCACACAGCTTATGTAATCGGACATCTGCTCTACAACATCCATAACATCAGCCGTATTAGTTGAAGAAGTTACTATGATTTTACAGAAACAATCCCTGTGTTGATTGCTGCGAAGTGTGCGGAAACACCGGCATGTGCGTTCGATGTGTTCAACAAAATTACTCCCTTCAAATTCTTCGGGTAATTTCACATCTCCAGCCACATAATCCACCGAGTCCTTCAAAATTGCTGCTTTTTCCGGCAGGGTCATGTTAGTTTCAAGATAAACGGGGGCAGGCAGATCCAGATCCCTGATGAATTCTGCATGTAAAAGAGGTTCCCCTCCTGTCAGGGATACCGAATGCAGATTATCAAATGCTCTGGTCCTCTCCTCAATGTCTGAAGCGCAAAGCAGAGGTGAGAGTTTCTCAAATTCACCGCTTCCAGGCACCTTTTCAAAAAGACAATGGACCGGCTCATCGAAAGGAGTATCACAGTAAGAACAATCCAGATTACACCCAACAAACCTGACAAAAGCCTGTCGCGCCCCTACATAAGGACCCTCTCCCTGTACCGCACAGAATATCTCGGACACCGGTTTCCTTTCCACTCAAACCACATCCAGAGGCCGGGATTTTCGAATATCTCCTTCGATATCCTCCATCTCTTTAATGTATCTGCCTGTGATAGCTTCCAGCAATTGCCGGGCTTTTGCTACAGCAATACCACATTCTTCCAGGTTGCCGTAAAAATCATGGGATACGTTGATGCCAAAATGTATCTTCTGTGAAACCGCAGAGGTACTTGCAATGGACACTGTCAGTTTTTTCCCATTGACAAAAAGATCATCACCTTCCCTGTCAGTCATGATCCCCATGGAGGAAAGAGTTTCAGCAACAAGAGCTGTGAAAAGCCGCTGCCTGCTGTAGATCAATTTAAGGTAGGTGGAATCGAAATGCTCAATGATGAAATGAAGCATGTCAGCAGATACAATGGATTCGTTTTCCCTTTTGTCCTCAAGGTCTATCATGTGTGCTATTTGCACATCACATTGTCCCCGGAATGCCACCACGGAATCGGCCTGTATCCCGAACATCTGGTAGGCCCAGAGAGAGGATATCTGGCTGCCGTCATAATCATAAGTCTCATCCATTATATGCATTTTAATTCCCATTATATATCCTCCACTGCCGGGTCCTTGATGCCTGCTTCCCGGAAAGCCCGTGCCCGCCTGACACAGCTTTCACAAACTCCACAGGGTTTTTCTTTGCCCTGATAGCAGCTCCAGCTTAAACCTAGAGGAGCCTGCTCCCGTATTGCTTCCTTTACAATGGCCACCTTATCCATTTCAAGCACAGGAGATATCAGCCGTACTCCATTGAGAGTGGAGTAAGAAAAGGCCCGATTGATACAGTCCACAAATTCCGGGGAATTGTCCGGGAAAGTGGCGGCTTCCTCGGCATTGAAACCGGCAATAATATAGCCACAATCCATGGCTTCGGCAAAAGCGGCAGCAATATTTGCCATCAATCCATTCCTGTTAGGAACCCAGACGTTTGCTGCAGATTCAGAAGTCACTTCCCTCTTCCCGAGGTCTGCCTCAGCCATATCCGGAACATATCCCTGACGGTTTACCAGGGAAGTTGTAGTAATATCTTTCATCCAGTCCAATGAAATTACACGGTGTGGAATGCCATAATGAGCACATATCTGCCGGGAGCGTTCAATCTCTGCATCCGCAGCCAGCTGCCCATAATCAAAGGTCAGGCCAAGCTGTACATCGTATTTTGCAGACGCTATCGCAAGGGATGCAACAGAATCCAATCCACTGCTGATCAAACAAACCGCTTTCATTAATATACACCGGTACTCCTCCAGTACTCCCTGAGTATTATTTATAGATATCCCGTCGAAACTGACAAATATAATATCTACAATATATTAATAAAAAGGTGAAATTTATGGCCGGTATTAAAGATAAAGAAACTCTGAAATCCCAGTTACAGAAAATGTACTGGATAGAAACAGAAATGGAACAACTTGTCGTATGGGAGTCACGCATCGAACTCATGGGAGAAGAATTGGAGGCCCTTGAAAGACTTGCAAATGATTCAGACAAACACGGCCTGAAACTCAAGAACTGGATGGAAAAAGCCAGCATCCCACTTCCAGATAAAATACCAAGAGGGCTTCCTCAAAAAATATTTGATTTTGAGGATATGGACAGTCCCGAAATGTTCAAAGCCATCATGAAATATGAAATCCTTGTACGAGATGTTTACAAGAATATCACTGAGACCGACCCCTATATAATTGAGGAACTGTTTCCTGATGAAAATGACCAGAAGAATTTCCTCAAGGATATGGAACATATCTCTAAAGAGGAGGAAGACCACAGGCAGATCTGTGAGGAAAGGGTCGGCGGATTTAAGACCATAAGGGGCAAAAGTTGAGGGTCTACCTTGCCCTTACCAGACATGATCAGAACAATTTTGCCTTCGAGCCCATACCTTTATTTTTTGCTTTTTTATAAACCAGATTGGCGGTCACAATATCCTGTATCGCAAGTCCAGTTGAATCAAAAACCGTGATCTGCGCATCTGATTCACGGACCACATGCAGACCGGCAACTATCTGGCCCAGCTGGGCGAAGATATCTTCCTCTCGGATATATCCCTCAGAAAGGGGAACATTCACTTCCCCGGAATGGGTAGCCTGTGCCATATCATCGACAACAACCCTTGCTTTCTGGAGGATAGAAGGGTCCAGCTCTTCCTTACCCCTGGCGTCAGCCCCGATAGCATTAATGTGGATTCCCTCAGGCAACCATTGTGCTTTGATGATTGGTTTTCTTGAAGGAGTGGTGGTTACAAGAATATCCACATCACAGGCTTTCTGGATACTATCAACTACTGTTATGTCACAGCATGCAACTGATTCCATTCCTTCTTTGAAATCCTCCGCCCTTGACGTATCCAGATCAAACACATATACCTGTTCAAGATAGAAAACGTTCGATATAGCCTCTAACTGTGTCCTGGCCTGGTTACCAGCTCCCACCATCCCCACGACACTGCTGTTTTCACGTGCAAGATAGCGGGCTGCCACGCCTCCTGCGGCCCCGGTGCGTATATCCGTGAGGTATGTACCATCCATCATGGCAAGAGGTGCACCGGAGGATGTGGAATTGAGTATAACCGTCGCCATAACAGTAGGCAAACCTACTTTGCGGTTTTCAGGATGAACATTTACGACCTTGACACCTGCAACATCCTCTTCCTCCAGAAAAGCAGGCATTGTGCGTAGATCACCATTATGTGCAGTAAAATAGAGATAGGATTTAGGTGGCATCTGTACCTTATTCCTGCCATGCTGGGCAAAAGCCATTTCCACTGCCTCCAGAGCTGAAGGCATATCCAGCAGGGATTTCACATCATCCTGATCAAGCCAGAGTATTTCCAAAAAATCACCATTAAAGGGTAGTTGCCGACATGTATAAAACTTATCGGAAGAGATTTTCAGGTATGGAATCTGCCGCCGGTAGTACATCAGTCGAAAGACTCAAAAATAAACTCAGGGAACCTGCAGCCGACATAAGGTACCTTCTCTACCGGGGATACAGGAGAAAAGGTGCAATCCGGTTTGTCAGTAACCATTACCGTCTGGCAGAAGAAGAAAGACACATTCTCACAAGGCTTGTATTTGACCCAGAAACCGCATCCAGACGCAGTAATAGAAGGCTTGCATGCTCCCAACTTAAAGGATGTGATATATTCATAGACGGGTACAATGTACTGATAACCATAGAAAGTGTACTTCAGAACGAGACAGTATGGTTTGCAGATGATGGATTCCTGCGTGACACCCGGGGAATTTTCAAGAACCACACCAATACAGCTACAACCTACCAGGCCGTTGATGAGATGCTGACCACACTCTCGGTACTGGCAGTAAATTCTGCAACAATCCTTCTTGACACGCAGATGAGCAACAGTGGCAAACTTGCACAGTTCATCCGCAAGAGAGCAGCTCAATACCCGTTCAAAACAGCCGTCACGACATCAAAAAATGTGGATTTCGACCTCAAACAGGCAGGCCACCTTGGAATTATAGCAACCGCTGACAGCGTAATCGTGGATGCTGTGGAATGGGCGGCCGACCTAACCGCCTGCTGGATGGACCAGAACGGTATTGTGGGAGAGAGTATAGGTGATGGAGGAAATACATACGTCAATCACAGATATTGATTGGATGAACAAAACCTGTCAGTGAAAGTAATTTATAGAGTCCCATTCTGCATACACATTCAGAGGTAACAGTTCGATACATAAGAGACATGAATCATACATTCTATGAATATAAAATATAATATAGGGAGTGAAATGAATGGCAGAAGAAATGAGTCCTGAGGAAATGGAACAAAAGAAAGAAATGGTAATATCCATGTGCATATGCCCTAGCTGTCCCTCCTGGGTCGAATGCGGGGAAAGGGGCGGATATTGCTTCCCAACAATCGGCAAGAGCGACTGTATTAATGATGAAAGTGGCTGTATCTGCGGAGGATGTCCGGTAACAGAGGAAATGGGACTTACTAACGGCTATTACTGTACCAGGGGCTCCGAGAAGGAACAGCTTGGGAAGTAATCTTTCCATAATTTCTTTTTTTGAACATACAAATTCCGTGCAGTACATCAGGAAAAATATACTGTGATACAATGTCCAAATACCGATGTGAGATCTGTAATGTTTTTGAGTATGACGACGAGAGAGGAAATTCACTTACGGACATCAGGCCGGATACGAAACTGGAGGATTTTCCTGATGACTGGGAATGTCCTATCTGTAAAGCGAATAAGACCCACTTAAAACCCGTAAAAGAGGAGAAGGCTGAGACCCATGTAGAGGAAGTTGTAACCTGTCCCTACTGTGGTACAAAAAGCAGGATGTCAATAACCACCCTCGATAAGGAGCTGGGCGGATATTTGGGGGAGTGGAGAAGGGAATCAGACGAACTGGAAGGCCACATGTCGGATATTCACCAGATATCCGTCACAGGCGAATCCATAATCGAACCCATGAGGACGAAAATAGATGTGGTTTCCTGGGAGGATGTACTTATAAAGGGGGCCCAACTTGCAAAATTTCCATTAAACCATGATGAGGCAGTGAACACCGGTACAACAATCGGTCCAAACGCAAAACAACCCCTTATGATAGATACACCTCTTTACATTACCCATATGTCATACGGAGCACTGTCCCGGGAGGTTAAGATATCCCTGGCAACCGGAAGTGCTGCTGTGGGAACCGCCATGTGCTCGGGAGAAGGCGGAATCCTGCAGGAATCTTTTGAAAAGGCACACAAATACATATTCGAATACGTACCCAACAGGTACAGTGTCACTGATGAGAACCTGCAAAAAGTGGATGCCATCGAGATAAAGATCGGCCAGTCAGTAAAACCCGGCATGGGAGGACAATTGCCGGCCGAGAAAGTAACTCCTGAGATTGCAAAGGTAAGGGGATTTCCCGAAGGAGTGGATGTAATATCCCCGTCCCGGTATGAGGATATAAAGAACAAAGATGAGCTCAAGAACAAGGTTTCCTGGCTCAGGGATGAATCCGGGGGCAAACCAATCGGCATCAAGATAGCAGCAGGCAATATTGAAGCAGATCTTGAGGTTGCAATCCATGCAGAACCTGATTTTATTACAATCGACGGACGGCCCGGAGCAACCGCGGCTGCAAAGAAGTTTGTCAAGCAGGCAACTTCAATACCTACACTGTTTGCCCTGTACAGGGCCAGGAAATTTCTGGATGACAGGAACAAAAAGGATATCTCACTGGTAATCACAGGAGGCCTGAGGGTTTCCTCTGATTTTGCAAAGGCCCTTGCAATGGGAGCCGATGCCATAGCAATAGGCACTGCAGCCCTGATGGCATGTGCATGCCAGCAATACCGTTTGTGTGATACAGGACAGTGTCCGGTGGGGGTCACCACCCAGGATCCGGAACTTCGAAAGAGGTTGAAGATCGAATATTCCGCCAAAAAACTGGAGCATTTCCTGAGAGTTTCAACGGAGGAAATGAAGAATTTTGCCCGGCTGACAGGCAACGATGATGTCCATAAATTAAGCACAGAAGACCTGTGCACCACAAACACGGAAATTTCAGGAAATACTGATATAGAGCATGTCTGAATAGAGACATGTCCCTTTTTTACTAATTTTTCCACTTACTGGACAAAAACATAATTATCCGATCAGGATTACAGTGAACTACCCCTCCCTAATTAACGTGTCAAAGACACGTTAATTTGAGGAAGGGACTTCCTGCGAGTGTTTACTTCATCTCGATATCATTCCGTTAGGAATAATTCCGATCAATAAACCTGTTTGTCGCAGATTATCAACTGTTTGTTGATAGCTCGTCCACAGAGCATTACGTTTGAAATACCTCAATAAAATGTTTACTGAACTATTTGAATCTCTATCCAGAATATT
>NZ_QBKB01000002.1:1313367-1522662 GCF_004137855.1 Methanohalophilus profundi | reverse complement strand
TGCTTTCTTATCTCCATTCTTTCTCAAATTGAAGAAAGACTTATAATCACTATCAAGACATTTCAAAATACTCTGTAATACTTTGGAATATACCCAGTTATATTCAGGATATTTTTGTTTGAGACCAGGTAATCCATTCTGTTGTTTAACATAACTGATTCTGGTTTTGTTTTTATATGCATCACGACGTTCACTCAATCCAAAATTATATACAAGCCTACATTTTTCAGAAATATCCCATAGGACAGATTCCTGTTCCGGGGTAGGTTTAATAAGGATTGGTAACGTTAATTGCATATAATATTCCCACACTTATAAATGTATAAAAACTATTTAAATGTTAGTATCCATTATCGTTTTTTCACGTTATGGATCGCTTTCATCCCCCACCTGGCAGCCGTTGGCTGCTTGAGGAGGGGGACTTCTCGCTTAAGAAGTTAAATCCAGATGAAAAACATAGGAATACTCATAACCGATCCTGAAGACTGGACCACAAAATCCCTAATAGAAACTGCATCTCACAACCGCATTAATCCTATCCCGATAAACCTTGCAGATGCAGAAGTGACTATCGGGACAAACATAACCTATCACGCAGGGGACATAAACTTGCAGGACCTTGATGCCATCATTGTGAGAGATGCCGGCGGAGGAAACGGGGAAGGAATCATTTTCAGATTTGATATTTTACGCCAGTTGGAAAACTTTGGGATACCTGTTATCAATTCACCAACATCAATCCAGAATGCTGCAAACAAATATCATGCTACATACCTTCTGGCAGAAGCAAATATACCGGTACCGCCCACAAAAGGTGTCCAGAACATAGAAAGTGCAATGAATGCCCTGGAATCATTCGAAGACGCCATCATCAAGCCCGTATTCGGGTATAAAGGCATGGGAATATCCAGGATCAAGAACGCACAGCTAATCAATCCTGATGGAAATTTGGATGATACACCGGCAAGGGAATTTGTAAGCAGGATGATGAATGAGAGAAAAATGTTATACATCCAGAAATATATAGCAAATCCCGGCAGGGATATACGTGCCTTTGTTGTTGGGGATGAAGTAATCGGGGCCATCTACAGGAAAGCAGAGAAGGGATGGTTAAACAATCTCAGCCAGGGTGGAAATACTGAAAAATGCAAGCTGGAAAAAGAGCAGGAAGAAATTTGTATCCGTGCGTGTGAAAAAATGGGGGCCGAATATGCAGGAGTTGACCTGATCGAAGGAAAAGGCGGTAATATGGTGCTGGAAGTCAATGCAACTCCTTCCGGGGCAGGTATTTATAGAACATGGGGGATAAATCCGGCAGAGAAGATAATAGACTACCTTATGGAAAGACTCTGACCTGATTTCCTGAAGAGGACGTTAAAATGTTTACCTGCAAACAATGTATTGTGATCCGACAGGACATGAAATTATCAAAGGGCAAACTTGCAGTACAGGTGGCCCATGCTGCAGTATCAGCATCCGAGAAGGCAGATTCCAGAATATATTCAAAATGGAAAGCCGAAGGACAGAAAAAAGTAGTACTAAAAGTGTCTGCCGAAAGGGACCTTTATGAGTTAAGGGAAATCGCCCGGGCACAGAACCTTCCCACCGCCCTTATACAGGATGCCGGTCTGACCGAGATTAAGCCCGGCACTGTCACTGCTCTTGGTATCGGACCCGCAACAAATGAAGACATAGAACGTATTACCGGTTCCCTGAAATTGCTTTAAAGGATGGTACAATGGGGAAAAAAGGGTTCATGTTACTGGTAGCCCTGATTGGCATACTGATCTATATCGGCGCTCAAAATCCGGAAATCCTGCAGGAAAGATTTTCCATCTCCTATGACAGGAGTATGGAAACTGCCTATGAACTCGATACACAAACCCTGACATACCCACAAGTACAGATTCTTGATCCAGAATATGATAATAAACCCAGCCAAAGTAATATACTCTCCCCCGGATACAGCATATCAAGTGCTTACAGTTATGGAGAACCTTTCCGGAAAAATACCGGTATGCTCACAATGACCATAACAAATACGGGAAATAATGAAATTTACGTATATGGATACGGCATCCGGCCGGTAAGTGGAAGCGGGATATACGATTTTGAAAGCGGATACCTGATACCCCCGGAAGAACAAAAAGAGCTGGGGTATGCCTGTTTTGATGTACCCGACAAATCGACAATAAAACTAGAGCCTTTTGTAAAGATAATGGCAACTTCCGAATCCGGGAAATGGCACGATTACGGAATACAGTATTTTGACGCAATTGAAATCAAAACCCGGGCTGCTGCTACAGAAGTAAATCCACAATATACGTACAACCCGGCCTATCTTTTCAATAAGATAAACTCCCTTGTCAATTCATCCGACCCACAGGTCAGAAGCAAAGCTGCAAAAGCAGCAAAAGAGTACCCCGGCAAATACAATATTTATCAGGTATGTGCCCTGTATGATAATTTGTTGGAGGATGTGGATTATATCAGCGACCCCCGTGGATCTGATTACTGGATCGGACCGGGTGAGACCCTGGAAATCGGGGCAGGAGACTGTGATGATTACGCCATCACAATGGCTTCCCTGGTAGAAGCAATCGGGGGCACATCCCGGATATACCTGACCGAAACACATGCCTATGCGGCAGTTTACATCGGAATGGAGGAAGACATCGATCGTATCTCGGAGGCCATAGAGCAATACTATGGATGCGTACCTGTATATTATGCAACCGACAAATACGGTTGCTGGTTACTTCTTGACCCCTCGGCAGGCATGTATGCAGGGAGCCTGCCGGTGGAAACCGCTCCCACAGAAAATGGCTGGACATACACCAGGCAGACAAATGTAACAGTAATAGATATTGCCGCAAGATGAGGATTATCCATGCAAGTGCCTGATATAGAAAAACAAACCGGTATCGACCTTTATGTAACAAAAACAGAAGGTATCGGTGGAAAGTTAAAACAAACTAGTGAAGATTTTATTGTTGAGGAAGTCACGGGTAGGGATGAGGGAGAGGAAGGAAAATACCTGATCCTCGAACTTACGAAAAATAACTGGGAAACCCACCACCTGATAAGAGACATGTCCCGAATTCTGGGAATAAGTTCAAAAAGGTTTGGTTTTGCCGGTACCAAGGATAAAAGGGCACTTACCACCCAGCACATAAGTATATACGACCTTGAAGCAGAAGACGTTGAAAGGATAAAACTCAGGGATGTGGATCTGAAAGTTCTGGGCCGCTCCAACAAAGATGTGGGTTTGGGAGACCTTGTGGGAAATAAATTCAAAATCATTATCCGGGATGTCGACCTGCCAGAGGAGGAACTTGATAACAGACTCCTGAATATCACTTCCACAATAAATAAGCTTGATGGAGTACCCAACTTTTTCGGGATTCAGAGATTTGGCTCCCGTCGTCCCATCACCCACCTTGTGGGAGAATCAATAGTCAGGGGAGATATAGAGAAAGCTGCAATCGATTATATTGGTTTGAGTTTTCCAGATGAGCACGAGAAAACAAGGCTTGTACGCGACCGTTTCTATAAGGAGCGCAACTATATAGAAAGCCTGAAAGAATATCCTGTCCAGTTGCGGTATGAAAGGGCAATGATGCACTATCTTGTGAATAATCCGGATGACTTTGCCGGAGCATTCGGAGAATTGAGTTCCAATATGCGGAACATGTTTGTCCATGCCTACCAATCATATATCTACAATCGGATTATCTGCAGGCGAATCCGGGAAAAACTGCCCCTCAATGAAGCAATCGAAGGTGATATTGTGTGCTTCAAGAATAAACAGGGACTGCCGGATACTTCCCGGCTTGAAACTGTAACATCCTCCAAGGTAAAAGGAATTAATAACCTGATCCGCAGGGGCAGAGCTTTTGTGACGGCCCCACTGGTCGGTACATCCACCGAATTTACGGACAGTTCACCTGGCAATATCGAAAAAGAAATACTCCAGAAGACAGGTGTTGAACAGAAAGATTTCCGTATTCCCGAAATTCCTCGTATCACCTCAAAGGGCAGGCGCAGGGAAATCTTATTGAATGTCAAACCTGCTTACGCAATTGCCGATGACGAATTAAATGAAGGGAAGAAAAAGTTATACTGGAGTTCTGCCTGCCCAAGGGAAGTTATGCGACAACCGTCCTCAGGGAATACATGAAAGCAGAACCCGCAGATATGAGTTGATTATTTTCTCTTAAACATTGCTTCCACAAAGGCCCTGAAAGGAGGAGAGGGCCTGCCGGGTCTTGAGCGAAATTCGGGATGGAACTGGGAAGCAAAGAAAAAACTATGGGAAGGTATTTCGGCTATTTCCATACGATTGCGATTCTTTCCCGAAAATACCATTCCCTTCTCTTCCAGCCTATCTACAAAGTTGGGATTTACCTCATAGCGGTGACGATGGCGTTCGACTATGGTATCGGTCCCATAGATTTTTTCTGCCAGTGAACCCTTTTTGAGAACGGCTTCATAATCCCCGAGTCTCATTGTGGCACCCATATTTACTATATTTTCCTGTTCCGGCAAAAGGTCTATTACCGGATAAGGGGTGTTTTCATCAAATTCGGCACTGTTGGCATTTTCCATATTCGCTACATTACGTGCAAACTCAATTACACTCAGTTGCATACCAAGACACAGTCCCAGGAAAGGGATATCATTGTTCCGGGCAAATTTTACCGCCTGAATTTTGCCTTCTACACCACGTTCTCCGAAACCCCCAGGAACAAGCACACCATCATACTGCCGAAGTGTATTGATTGCCGCGGGGTCTTCATCAAAGGATTCCGAACTTACCCAGTCGGTCCTTACCTTGCAGCCAACTTCTATTGCTGCGTGTTTCAGGGATTCCCTTATGCTTAGATAGGAATCCTCAAGATTGGTATATTTTCCAACAATTGCAAGCCTGACCTCCCCGGTCGCAGCATTCATTCTTTTGACCATATCCTCCCAGGCATGGTCTTGCTGTTTGGTGACCAGATCGAGTTTTTGCATCATGTACCCTGTAAGTCCCTGTTCTTCCAGCAGGAGGGGGACATCATAAATATCATTCGAATCATGAGCACTTACTACAGCTTCCTTTGGAACATCACAGAAGAGGGACACCTTAGCACGGGTACTTTCATGCAGAGGATTCTTGCATCGAGCGACAATCACATCCGGGGATAGACCAAGCTGGCGCAGATCTTTGACCGAGTGTTGTGTGGGTTTTGTTTTTTGATCTCCCTGGGCATCAATGGGAACCAAGGTTACATGAAGGAAAATAATGTCAGCCTCGGATTCCTCCCTGTGCATCTGCCTGACTGCTTCAAGGAACGGCATACTTTCAATGTCACCCACTGTCCCACCGACTTCAATCAGACAGATATCAGCACCACTTTTAGCCGCAACCCTGCGGATTCGGGCTTTTATTTCATTGGTAATATGAGGAATGATCTGCACGGTCTTACCAAGATATTCACCTCTTCTTTCTTTTTCAATTACAGATTGGTATATCTTACCGGTCGTCAGGTTATGATCCCATGTCAGTTCAGTGTCAAGATACCTTTCGTAGTTGCCCAGATCGAGATCTACTTCACCGCCGTCTTTCAGCACATAAACTTCACCGTGCTGGAAAGGACTCATGGTACCAGCATCAATATTGATATAAGGATCTATCTTGATGGCGGTTACCTTATATCCCTTGTTTTTCAGGTTTCGTCCTACAGAAGCAGCAGTAATCCCCTTACCGAGACCACTCATAACACCGCCTGTGATTATAATATATTTCATTCTAAGTACCTCGTTATTTCCTGAAAACAGGTAGTTTGGTTAACATATAAGCAAATAATAAAGTCAGAAGAATAGCAATTGCCAGAGATGTATAAAAACTGGTTGAAAAACCAGCAGGATTCAGGTTAACAGATGATATTACATAATAGGCACCAAAGAGGAAACCAATTAACATAAACAGAAGGATGACTAGTTTCATATCATTTGGAGTGATGGATTTTTTAAGAAACTGGCCAAAATCCATGCTCCATTTAGCCTTTGATGCAGAAGAAGGAGGAGAAGGAATATGGACAGGTTCAATTTTAGGTTCTTCCTCTACAGGAATTCGTACATTGTCCTTCTGCCCTATGTTTATCCCAAATGATTCTGTTTTGGAGCCATATCCCATGGTAACAAAAATTGTGCCACTACTGAATACCCTGCCTTCATGAGGAATCCTGACAACAACGGGCACATATTCTTCATGAGTCACATAAGGATTGTCATCAAGGAAAGTTACATAACCATCCAGATTTTCTGAAATGGAAAAATTGACATGGGTAGGCGAACCATAGTTGATAATCACAATCTCAAAACTCTGTTCTCCACCGGGAGAGAGGGGGACCTCAACAGAAGGAATATCAAATTCAATAGAATTTACACCAAGTCTGTTGATATGTATCTGTTGCAATGGGGATTCACCTGTTTAATCTCTCATTTCAGGAGGAAGCATATTGGGAATGCCTTCCTCGATGGGATAATATTCGTCACATGCAGCACAATAGAGGGTACCACTAATAACCTCTTCCCCTTCATCACTGCTTATATTTAGAACTAGCTCCCCCTTGCACAGGGGGCAGGCAAGGATGTTCATCATTTCTTTTTTCATGACATTCACATCTCCAGATATTATTACTAATAATATCAAACTTCTAGTATTAATAAAAAAGGGATAAATAGATTAATTTACAGGGATTCCTATTTAAGTGATATGATCGACCTGCTACTCCGGGTTCTTGATTTTGCAGTTCCCATACTTATAATGATCTTTATCGGATTATGGGGTGCCGGACTCCTTATAGAACTGGGGCTGATGAAAAAATTATCCCGCCTCACAAGGCCTCTGCTTAAGCACACCAATCTGCCCGAGTCCTGCGGAAGTGCTTTTTTAGTTGCTATTGGATCAACAGCTGCTGCAAACAGCATGGTGGTCCAGGCAAAGGATAAGGGGTGTGTTAATGACAGGGAAGCAATACTATGTGCCCTCCTCAATAGTACGCCCGCTTATGTAAGGGGGATCATAACGTATCAAATTCCTATAATACTACCCGCACTGGGACCTGTAGTCGGTGGATTCTACGTAATGGTATTCATTATATCAGCCGTTGTGAAGTTTTCAGTTGTTATAATACTGAGCAAATTCTGGATAAAGAAACAGAAAAACTGTACACTGGATGACGGACACAACGGGGATAGACCTCCACTAAAACAAGCAATGAAAGCAAGTTTCAAAAAAGAAAAGAAACTTTTTCTCAAGATCGCCACCATATATCTGGGCATGACAACCCTTGTTTTTGCATTGAGGGAGAGAGGCTTTTTTGAGATATTCAGTGTATTGCCTCTGGCTGATCTATTTGGAATACCCTCAGAAAGCATCATACCCCTGACAACTTACATTGCCAGCCCCATATTGGGAGTGTCATTGCTTGGCCCTATGATCGGGGAGGGAAGTATATCCTATCTCCAGGCCATGATCGTCATAATGCTTGGAAGCATGTTCATGTTGCCCATATTCAGTATAAGGACTCTGTTGCCAAGATATATTTCTATATTCGGTCCAAAACTGGGCGTGAAAATAGTAACAATATCAACCGGAATGAGTATTCTAATACGGTTTACGATACTGATTATATTACTCAGTATAGTTTAAAAAAAGTAGAAGAAGGGGAGAATCCCCTTTAGTGGTGTTCTCCAAAACACTCATCTTTCCTGTCATAGGCCTTATTGCAGCCTTCAAGACAGCGCCTGCATAGATGTTTTACCTCTTCATCGTATACATTCTTGAAAGAGGGAACAAAAACATCTATGTCATAGAGCTGGCATGTGGTTCCGCACAGGTCACATTTATCGAATTTATTGCCTGGAACGCATTTGCCTTCCTCATCACTTTTTTCATCAAATGTGCCTTTTGCAGAGTCAAGACATTTTTCGCAAAGACCTTTCCAGATTCCTTCAGGATAAGAGTGTTCGAACCGGGGTTCAAACACTTTTACCGGACAAACGGTGGGTATTGACACACCGCATAGATCACAATCTGCCATATTAGATACCTCCGACAAGTACACTGGCTGCCTGCATTGCAATTTCAATGAACGGCTCTGGCCATAAACCAATAGCCATTACACCCACAAGGGATATCAGAAGAGCTGCTACATAGGGAACAGGCTCGGATACTTTTTCACCTTCGTGGGGCATTGCATACATGTACCGTACAAGCCTTGCATAATAATACAGGGAAAGCGCACTGTTTAAGATTGCGATTACCGCAAGCCATACCATCCCTGACTGAATGGTCGAGGAGAACAGGATGAACTTGCTCATGTAACCTGCTGTTGGTGGAATTCCCGCAAGTGCAAATACAAATACTGTAAGACACAGTGCAGTTATTGGCATTTTCTTACCTAATCCCTTGAAATTATCAAGGTGATCCGGGATTTCCGTATCCCTCTTTTCCTTTATAACCATGTAGACTACAGCTGCAGTAGCTATGAAAGCACCGGCTTTCATGAAACCATGGGAAAGGGTATAGAGTATACCTCCGGTCAGTGCCATTGGAGTCAGGACAACAAATGCCATTGAAATGTAACCTGCCTGTGCAACAGAGGAATATGCGAGCATACGTTTCACACTTCTCTGGGACAGGGCCACGAGGTTACCGTAGGTCATGGTAATTACTGCCAGTATCGCAAATGCCACCCTCCAGTCGGCCTGGATTGCCAGAAGGGCTACTATGAATACCTTGAATGCGGCAACAAATGCCATCTTCTTGGAGCCTGCGGCCAGAAGGGCCGATACAACAGAAGGTGAACCCTGATAGGTATCCGGAGCCCACATGTGGAATGGTACAAGAGCAATCTTGAAACCAAAACCTGCTATCAGGAGTACTATTGCAAGTAAACCTATTGCATTGGAGGCCAATACATCCATATTCTGGGCGATACCCGGAATGGATGTGGTACCAGTTGCACCGTAAACAAAGGATATTCCCATAAGCAACAGGGCCGCTGAGAGAGCACCCATAAGCAGGTATTTCATTGATGCTTCGACAGACCGGGGATTATTCTTCTCAAACCCGGCAAGGGCATAGGTTGCTATACTTGCCAGCTCAAAGGCCACATAAAGAACCATGAGGTCATTGGCAGATGCCACAAACATCATACCGAAGGTGGCAAACAGCACAAGGGCATAGAAGATTTCCGTGTCTGTATTGTCTTCAGTGTATTTGATAGATGCAATGGACACAATAAGCGCAACCACCAAAAATACCAGTTTAAAGAACTGGGAAAGGGGGTCCACACTCAGGGTATCGGAAAACATCAATGCAGAAGCACTGAAGTTGCCGATCACCATTGCAAGGGCTGCCAGACAGCCTGCTGTTGCAATATAGCCAAGTACGTTTTTGGATGACGAACCCATGAAAATACCAATCATGAGTACGATCAATCCAGTCAATGCAACTATAATCTCAGGTGCAAGTAACATAAAATCTACCATTCTTACACCCCCATTGCAGCCATAAGGCTGACTATTTCATTCGAACCTGTAATCATCATATCCAGCACCGGACTTGGGTTCAATCCGAAGTACAGTACCAGCAGGGCTATAACTGCCATGGAGAAGGTCTGTACGTTGGACAGGTCTAAGACCTCTCCGATCTTTCCATTATAGACGCCAAACATAGTTCTTTGCATTGCCCAGAGATGGTAACCAGCAGTTATGACTACACCAAACAGTGCGAGTATTACAAATGTTGGCACATTCACATAACTGAAAGTGAAAACCATGAATTCGGCGATGAAACCGGTCAAACCTGGCAATCCCAGGGACGCCATGAAAGCCAGCATCATTATAACCGCCAGTTTGGGCATTTTGGTAGCAAGGCCTCCCAGGTCATTGATGTTCCTGGTACCGGTAGATGCCTGAATTACTCCTACGGACATGAACATGATACTCAAAATCAAACCATGGGAGAATTGCTGGAACATTGCTCCGGAAATGGACAATGTAACAAGCCCTGCAGCTCCTAGGGCCACAAAGCCCATATGGCTTACACTGGAATAAGCAACCATTCTCTTGAGGTCCTTCTGGGACAGTGCCAGGAATGCACCATACACAATACTTACAGAACCAAGCAATCCCAGGATTGTAATCATCATATCCGGGGATCCTGTAGCAGGAAGCATTGGCAGGATAACACGGAAGATTCCGTACCCTGCGATCTTGAGCAGGATGAACAGTACACTGCCAGCAGTCGGTGCCTCTGCATAAGCATCAGGCAACCAGGAATGGAATGGTACTATTGGAAGTTTCACCAGGAAACCGAAGAGAAGTGCAAGGAATATTGCATCTCTGGCAATACCTGACCCGATCATTGGGAACTGGCTCATGAGATGGGCAATACCCATATTTGCCACACCTGTCTGGTCCCAGGCAGCAAAGTAAAGTCCGAAGATACCCAGCAGCATCACCAGGGAAGCCACGTGGGTGTAAATAAAGAATTTGATTGAAGCATGCCTCTTATTCGGACCGCCCCATATGTTCACCATGAAGAACAGCGGGATCAGTGTAAGTTCCCAGAATACATAGAAGAGGAAGAAATCCAGGGAAATGAATACACCGATAACTGCTCCCTGCATTGCCAGGATCAGACCATAGAACCTGTTGGGAGTTGATCTGACATCATCCCAGGTGAACAGTATTAGCAATGGAATTACGATTGCATTGAGCAATATAAGGGGCATTGAGACGCCATCGACACCAAGATGGTAATTTATACCAAGACTTGGAATCCAGCTTGCCAATTCCTCAAACTGCATCGCAGCCGATGAACTGTCGAAACTGAAGTACATGTAAAGGGTCAGTATCAGGGTGATAAGTGTACCCATAAGGGCCACCACACGAGCCTGTTCCCTTTTTTTCGTAAGGAATGCAAATGCTGAGAACAATAGCGGAATCAGCACTATGAGGGATAATACCGGCAACATTAGAAGACCTCCATGACTAGCTTGATCAATATTACCAGGAGACTTACTCCCATAATGACAGCCACCGAGTACTGTTGTATAACTCCTGTCTGTATCTTCCTGAAGGAATCCCCTGCCTCTATTGCTAGGTAACTGATGACGTTGACGATACCATCAATAAACCTGTCTATGTGATAACCTGCCATAGCAAGACCCTCATAGACAAACTTGACAGCAAAGAGCTGGGTGAATATCTCATTCTGATAGTAACGGTTGTAGAGGAGTTTGTACACAGAGTTGTCTTTTGAAACAAACCTGCTCATATCAATTGCTTTCTGATAGTAGATCACAAAGGCGATCAACAGACCGACGATTGCAACGATAACAGGCATCCACAGGATGAGCAGTGGTTCGTGGCCTGCATGAGCAACAAGTTCATAGTTACCTACCTCTGCCAGAGCAGGGATGTCCATGTTAACAAAGTTGTTCACAAAAGTACTGCTTACAAATTTGTTGAATGGTTCAACAACGATAGCTCCGAAAACCAGGGCAAGTATACCCAGTATGGAAAGCGGAACTGTCATTGATGCAGGGGATTCATGTCCACCGTAATTGGTCCTGGGTTTTCCGGCAAATGTCATGAACAGCAACCTGAATATGTAAAGCGAAGTAAGCAGTGCTGCCACGATTGCAAAGAGGTATGGGAACCAGTTTCCTGCATGTTCCCCGAAGAGATACGCATTTTCAATTATCGGATCTTTACTGAAGAAACCAGTACTTCCTATAGAGGTTCCGGGTATACCAAAGCCCGCAAGGGCAAGAGATGCGGCTACCATTGTTGCAGCTGTTATAGGCATGACCTTTGCAACGCCACCGAGTTCCCTCATATCATGGGTTCCCACAGCATGGATCACACTTCCGGCACAAAGGAAAAGCAGTGCCTTGAAGAATGCATGGCTGATAAGGTGGAATATAGATACACCGACTGCTTCTGCACCGATGACTGCTCCCATACCCAATCCCAGCATCATGTAACCAAGCTGGCTGATAGTGGAATAGGCAAGTACCCGTTTTAAATCGTTCATCACAATTGCCATTGTTGCGGCAAACAGTGCAGTGAAAGCGCCCACATATGCCACTATTATGAGGGATTGTGGTGCAGCGATGAACATCGGGAAGGTTCTTGCAACAAGATAGACACCGGCTGTAACCATTGTTGCAGCATGGATAAGAGCCGAAACCGTTGTTGGGCCTTCCATTGCATCAGGCAGCCACACATGTAGCGGGAACTGACCGGATTTACCAACGGCACCTCCGAAGAACAGGAGGGTGATTATAGTCAGATGGCTTACCTCAAATCCCAGGAAAGTTGCATTCATGGCAGATATTTCGGGGATGTATGAGAAAATCTCATCGAAACGGAGCAGGTAGACACCATCGGGAATACTGCCGTTTACCAGTTTGAAAAGGTCGGCAAACAGGACAATAATACCTGCAAGGAACATGACATCTCCAATCCTCGTGGTGAGGAAAGCCTTCTTTGCCGCCGAAGCAGCGCTGGGCTTCTGGTACCAGAAACCAATCAGCAGATAAGAACACAGACCCACAAGTTCCCAGCTTATGAATAACTGGAGAATATTGTCGGACAAGATCAAACTCAGCATGGACGCAGTGAAAAGGGAGGTCTCTGCAAAGTATCTTGATTTGGCCGGGTCATGGGACATGTAGCCTACTGAATAGATGTGAATAAGCAGACTTACAAAGGTCACCATTGTGAGCATTACCGCTGCAAGCGGATCTATCAGGATACCCAGATTAAAAATTGCAAACCAGTGGTAGGACTGACTAATTACCTGGTCCGGATTCTGCAGCAATCCTATAGTGATCAATAGAGAGATCAAAAAGGATGCTGCTATTGCGAATATCGGAATTAATCCCCCGCCATATGGGGTTTTCTTACCTACAAAGAAGGTAATTACAAAGGCGAGTGCGGGTAAAAGTGGTATTAAAAACGCTAAATTTTCATAAGCCATATCATTACCACCTCAACAAGTTAAGCTCGTCAAGATTGATAGCATCCCGCATCCTGTAAATGGACATCATGATTGCGAAACCTATTGCTGCTTCTGCTGCTGCCAGTGCTATCGAGAAGAGAGCAAATACCTGGCCGCTCATATCGTCATTGTAACTGGAAAAAGCTACAAGATTAATGTTTGCTGCATTTAGCATAAGTTCCACACACATCAGGATACGAATACCGTTTTTCTGTGAAATGAAACCATAGAGACCTATGGAAAAAATTATTGCAGAAAGTGCAAGATACCAATTAAGGGGAATCATTGGTCATCCTCTCCTTTTGCCATGTAAATAGCACCCATGAGTGAAGACAGCAGTACGATTGAAAGAATTTCGAATGGTACTACAAACTCAGTGAATATCAGGGTACCTATGGCTTTAATATTACTCTGGTCTTCCAGATTCTGTGGGAGCTGGTCAACTGTTGTCCAGGATGTCCCGTAAAGGGATACGAGAACCACCGCAAGGAACAAACCTACAATTGCCGCCCTTGCAAAAGCCCTTCCAATTACTTCCAGTGGAGGGATTTCCATGTGTGCAAGACGGATAAGGAACCTGCGGGGATTGAACTGGTGTACAAAAGAATCCCAGATATCTGGCTTATCAGTTGCCATTATCATCACTTCCCATTGTATTCTTTGTAAGCATCACGGCAAAGAGGATCAACACACCTATTGCGCCCACATAGACCAGTATCTGTACGACACCCAAAAACTGGGCATTCAGCGTGATAAACAGACCTGCCACTGTAAACATCGAAAAGACGAGTGCAAGTGCGGCCCTTACTATATCCTTAGCCAACACTGCTGCCAGGGAAAAGAAAATTACCACGGCTGCTAATATGAAAAAGACTAAAGCTTCTCCTATTCCAATCATTGTTCAGCCTCCGGTGCGTCAATAGGTTCTTCCCTTGCCAGTTGGTCTGGTGTAAAGAGGAGATCCTCATGTTTCCACGTGATTATACCATCTGTATAAATCTTTGAACTTGAGAGGGCATCCTGCGGACACTGGTCAATACACAGACCACAAAACAGGCAGTGCCCTACATCTATTTCGGGGAACCACCGGGTCTTGGTGCTATCTTTACTTACCCTGGCCCTCACAATCTTGATTGCACAGTTGGGACAGGTATTTGCACATATTCCACACCCGATGCATTTACTTTTATCAAGTTTTTGCAGCCCTCTGAACCTTTCAGGCAATTCCGAGCGTATTTCAGGATACATTCTGGTAACACGGGGCTTTCGGATGTTCTTTAAAGCTCTTGTGATATTTTTCAGAACCATCTAATCACGCTCCCAGGTACAAACCTAATGCAATGGCCCATCCAAGGTTCAACAGGGAGAGGGGCAGGAGTTTCTTCCAGCTAAGATCAACCACCTGGTCGATCCTGAACCTCGGAACAGCCCAACGCATCATGATAATAAACATCATAACGATCGTTGCCTTGGCTATGAGGAACAGTGTTGGAAGGATTATTCCAAGTACAATATTATCAGTTACAAATCCCGGAAGGTTCCATCCACCCAGGAAAAGGAGTGAAATCAGGAATGAACCGAGAATCAAATGGAAGTATTCTGCGAAGAATCCCAGGCCGAACCTCATACCAGTGTATTCAGTAAAAACACCAGCCTGAAGTTCTTCTTCAGCTTCATTCTGGTCGAAAGGAAGACGACCCATATCAGCCATCATAGCAATGAAGAATACTATGAAACCAATCGGTTGCAGGAATGCATACCATATGGGACTCTGGGCATGGACGATCTCAACCACATCAAGAGAGCCTGCCATCACGGCAACACTCACAATGGTGATTCCCAGAGGGATCTCATAACCGATCATTCTTGCAAAGTTACGGAAAGTACCCATCATTGCATACTTGTTATTCTGTCCGTATCCAAGTACAAATATACCGATAACGGCGATAGCAGAAACGGCTTCAATGTAGAGAATACTTATGTCCATCTGGGTTGCTGCCAATACATATTCGACACCGTTTATGTAAACAGCACCGAAGGGAATAGCAACAAGCATCAAAAAGACCGACATCATAATTACGATCGGTGCACCTACATACAAAATCTTGTCCACTCTGGCAGGAATAATATCTTCTTTTGTAAACAATTTGATTGCATCCGCAACAAGCTGCAGCAGACCCATCGGACCTACCCTGTTGGGACCATATCTTTCCTGTATATCACCGGCAAGTTTACGCTCAATCCAGATAGCGGCCATTCCGGCTCCGAAAAGAGCTCCTATCAGCGCAAGGCCAACGATTGCTTTTACCCATGGAAAAATGTTTGCTGGAATATCGAACATATTTTCACCTATCCGCCTCACTGGTACATGCATCCATACTTCCCGCAATCGCTACAACATCTGCAAGCTGGGTGCCTTTTATAAGGGGTGGCAGTGCCTGCATAGTTGGGTATACGGGACCTCTGATCTTTACACGGTAGGGTTTGTCTGAACCATCGGAGACCATATAGAATCCCATTTCTCCTCTTGGGTCTTCAACCCTGTAAAACACCTCGCCTTCAGGAACCCTCATGACAGGGGACCTGCGATCATACGGAAGGTTTTCCGGGAACAGGGGTCCGGAAGGTATCTGGTCCAGTGCCTGTTCAATAATATACATACTTTCGTATATTTCTGCGATACGCACCCAGATACGTGCGTCAATATCTCCCGCAGTTTCGGTACAAACCTTGAAATCCAGGTCATCATAAACAAGATAAGAATCATCTTTCCTTATATCAAAATCAACACCTGTCGCACGCAGTGGTGGACCGGAAACGCCAAGGTCACTGGCTACATCAGGAGTGAGGACACCGATGCCTACAGCACGTTCCCTGTAGATCATATCGGTTTTCATCAACTCGCCCCATTCCTCAACACCTTTTCTGACGTACTCGAATGTTTCCTTGCATTTTGCCTCGAAACCTTCTGGCAGATCGTCACGTACACCACCAAAACGAAGGTATGAGTGCGTAATCCTTGCACCGGTGGTCATTTCAAGAAGTTCCAGAACTTTTTCCCTTACAGCTATCGGGTACATGAACATTGAGACAAATCCAAGGAAAGAAGCATATTCCGCATATCCAAGCAGATGGCTCTGTATCCTGGAAAGTTCTTCAACTATGACCCTGATATACTGTGACCTTTCAGTTGGTTCAATGCCAACAAGCCGTTCTACGCTGCCTACGAATGCTTCTTCATTGGAAAGGGCTGCAAGGTAACATGCCCTGTCAACCACAGGAATGCCTTGAAGATAGGTCTTGCTTTCCAGTATTTTTTCAATGCCCTTATGGATGAAACCCAGCTCGACCTCAGAGTCCTGCACAGTCTCACCTTTCACTTTGACATTCAGTCTGAAAGGTCCGGGTTGTGCAACATGCTGAGGGCCCAGGTGGATAAGCATCTCATCAGGACCAACATTAGTATCCATATTTATCACTCACACCAGGTTTTTAGCAGTATTTTGGGGGAATCCTTCGTAATCCTTACGTAGAGGCCAGTCTCCCAGCAATTCGTCCGGAAGGACAAGGTTTCTCAGGTCCGGATGATTCTTGTACTGTACACCAAATAACTCATAGGTTTCCCTTTCATACCAGTTAGCATTCCAGTAAACCGGTACAACAGATTCAATCTGCGGTTTATCCCTGGAAAGTTTGGCTTTCAATGTCAGCACTACCGGATGATCATAAGAACCGATGTGATACACAACATCAATTTCGTTTTTCTGAATCAAATCTACCGCTGTTTCAGAACAAAGGTGTCCAAACTGGAGTTCATCTTTTAGATACTGGCATATTTCCACAATATTATCAGCATCAGCATATGCAGAAATGCGTCTTTCAGACTCGGTGTTTGTATCTGAGATTGCTTCCGGGAACTTACTAGTCAGTGAATCAATAATCTTTTCCGCATCCATGATATCACCTATCATATCCTGAACCCTTGTCTTCCCTGGCTTCAATCTTTTTCTGAACTTCAAGGAAACCCTGAATTAATGCTTCCGGCCTGGGAGGACAGCCGGGGATGAAAACATCAACCGGGAATATCTCATCTATGTTCTGTACGGTACTGTAGGACTCATAAAAAGGACCGCCACTTATAGAACAGTCACCCATGCAGATTACCCATTTAGGAGAAGGCATCTGATCATATAATTTCTTGAGAGCGGGAAGATATTTCTTTGTAACATACCCACTGATTATCATAACATCTGCCTGTCTGGGAGAGTTCCTGGGAATGATACCAAAACGATCGGTATCCATAGGAGACATACCTGTTACAATAATCTCTACACCACAGCATCCCATTGCCTGGGCCATAAACCATAGAGAGTTCTTACGACCCCAGTTTATGAAATCCTGAGCTTTGGTCTTCTGGAGGAATTTATTTATTTCCTGAGAAGTGGTAGTTACCACACCGGGAATCGTTTCTTCCTCTTCCACCTGTTCTTTAGCAACGGGCTGTTCATAGGATTTTTCTTTTAATTCTTCAGCCATCTAAGTGCCCCCTTCTTCCATAAGAATGCATAACCGAACAGGAGAACAAAAATGAACACAAGCATTTCGACTACCGCTACCGTCGTATCTACTCCTGTATTACCTCTGTATATCATAGCCCACGGGTAAAGGAAGAGGACTTCGATATCAAACAATACGAATGCGATCGCATAGAGGTAATACTCCACATTGAACTGAATACGTGCAGGGCCGGTAGGAACCGATCCTGATTCATAAGTGGAATATTTCTCCGCACCCTTGCTCCTTGGACTGAGCAATTTAACGATCAACATCGTCATTGGAGGCATCAGTAGTGAGACGACAAGAAACACCGCAACCGGGATATAACTATATACGATATTACTATCGACAATTCCTGACATATAACTCACCTGATTATGAACATCAAATAAATGTGAACCAATTGACTTTATGTAACGTCACTGCATTTGTATAATAAATGGTCCACTGGATTTTATTTTGAATCTTCTAATGAATCATCACATAAAAACATATTGGATTTATCACGCTTTATAATCAAAATTGGAATTTAAAAAAGGCATTACACAAGACGTGAGAAAAACAAAATACAAATATGGCTGAAATTAAAAAATAGTTAAAAATGTATGTATCAAAGAGTTTTTGGAGCGAAGTATTTCTTAATCAGCTCACCGCATTCAGAGCACGAAATAACGATCCAATCCCCTACCTCCTCCTTTGCATACCTTTCAAAGATAGAAGCTCCACAAGCAGGACAGACATAATATTTCTTAAAATAATAATGGTAAAATGCCGGGTTATCTTCCAGCCATTTTACAACAGCCTGCATTCTTTCAAAATATCGCTGCTTTGAAGGGACTTCCACTTTTTCAATTGCATCCGAAGCTTTTTCGGAAATATGTCTTTCATATTTTTTCGAACGGGATATGATTTTCTTGTAATCAGAAATGTACTTTGAGGTACTGTTCAAATAACTGAAATACGTTTCATGGGACTGGGGTTTGGAACAATTACAAATTGTGCGGAGGAAAAATTCCCCCATCACATCTTCCATAACATCAGCACAGGTAGTACAGATATTATAATTACCATACTGTTTGTAATCCTGAGCCTCACCACAAATCAAACAGGTTTCCATCCCAATACCCCTTAGTCAACTTCAGTAGGAGTCATTGCTTCCCTGGTAAACATTATCGGGAAAACATTCAATACACCAAGCAGGTCGCCTTCCCTGATTTTTCCATTTGTCTGGCCGAAGACATATGCATATCTGACAGTGCGCTCTTTATCCACAGGACATGCTCCCTCAGTGGAAGCAATCTTGAGAACAGAAGCAACCGCATGATACGTAAAAGCACATGGCATTGCAAGAGTATCGGGATCAAGGGTGATTTCCCTTACAGGAATCTTTTTGTATTCCCCTGCCCTGATTTCCAGATCGTTATCCGCAATCACCATTTCCCATCTTGCACGAGTTGCGATAGTAAATTCATAGGGCGCTGCCTTAACTTTTTTTGAAACAATTTCACCCTTTTTCCGGGATACTATCTGTATTATCTCTGCAGACATCCAATCACCATTTAAAAACATATAAACAAGGAGATATATAACTATCACCATTGATAATTAACAATGGTTCGCTTCCACCATTACTACCTTTAAACTAACGAAAACTAAATATTAATAAATTGTGTATTCATCCCAATCCAGTTCATATCGAAATTCAAAACATATTTACACCTACCAGAATAGTGGAGAATCATATGCGAGTAAATGAAAAATGTGTTGGGTGCGGACAATGTACCGCTTTCTGCAAACAGGACGCCATTGTAGTTAAAGGAAATGCGTATATTACAGATAAATGTACCAACTGTGGCATATGTGCACTTTACTGCCCCCTTAAGGCTATCGAGGCTGAAAAATGAAAATCAATGTAATCGGAGCAGGACTCGGCGGTCTTTTAAGCGCGGCTTCACTCGCAATCGAAGGACATGAAATAGAGGTGTTTGAAAGGTTACCCATTACAGGTGGCCGGTTTACGAATATCGAATACCACGGTTTTAGCCTGTCCACAGGAGCATTGCACATGATACCTCACGGTTCTACAGGCCCGCTGGGCAACCTGCTCAAAAAAATAGGTGCAGATGCGGAAATCGTACCCTGTAAACCAATGGCCATGATACGTATACCCGCAGATGGGTCAAATAATTACAAATCCGGATTTAAAGATATATCTTTCAATCAGTATGGATCACAATTCTCCATGTGGAATAGGCTCAAGCTTTCAATACTTTTAATTACCACCAGAAGGTGGCCTCCTAAAAATATTTCTTTTGAAAACTGGATTCATAAATACCTTGATGAAGATAGCGCACACAAAACCGCCAACTCATTCTGCGGCTGGGCACTGAGCCTGACAAACCGGGACGTACCTGCAGAGGAAGCTTTTGAAATATTTGAGAATCTCTACCGCTATGGAGGAACAGGCATCCCAAAGGGTGGATGTAAAGGAGTTACGGATGCTCTTGTAGAAATAATTCGTTCAAATGGCGGAAAAATCCATAAAAGTACCGAAGTGAGTCGGATAATTGTGGAAAACAATACATCCCGGGGAGTAATAGCAGATGGAAAAAAACATTACTCCGATGTTGTAATAAGCAATATTGGCCACCCATTTACAAGAGATCTTTATGACTCAGATACCATTAATAGTGCTTATGAAGAAAAAATAGACAATGCCAAACCTTCTGCAGGAATTAAGATATGCCTGGCCGCAGATGAGCCTTTGATCGGCCACAACGGCATTCTCCTGACACCTTACTGCCGCCGGGTCAATGGAATCAATGAAGTGACCAACACAGACCCCAACCTTGCTCCTGCAGGGAAACATCTGGTAATGGCACACCAAAGTGTCCAGCAGGAAAAAATCGATAAACTAGAAGAGGAGATCGAACTTGGCCTGCAGGATCTCAAAGAAGTCTTCCCCAATAAAAAATACGAAGTAATCCTCACCCAGTCATATTATGACGGCTGGCCCGTAAACCGGGCATCCTCCGGGTCAGATATAGACAACACCACACCCATCAATAGTCTTTACGTAGTTGGGGACGGGGCAAAGGGAAAAGGAGGCATCGAAGTAGAAGGCGTTGCCCTGGGTGTTATGAACACGCTGGATATCATAAAGCAACAACATCGGGAATGACCGGTGTTCCTTAAATACCTCTTCAACAAATTCACTAGGGGGATATTCATGCAAATCAGAAGGTTCACTGTACTGTTACTGGTATTTATACTGTTAATCATCCAACCTGCTTTTGCCTTCACCTCATACGATGGCCAAGAAGATATGGAAATCTTACAACCGATAGATGATGATGTTTATGCTGCAGGAGGCAATCTGCAGATCAACAGTGACATAAACGGTGACCTGGTGGTTACCGGCGGCACCATTACTGTCAACGGAGATATTTCCGGAGACCTGATAGCTGCGGGCGGTACAATAGCAATACAAGGAAACATAGCCGATGATGTCAGGATAGCTGCCGGGACACTGACCGTATCCGAAAGTATTGGAGATGATGTAATTGCAGGCTGCAGCCAATTCATCCTGGAAGAAAATGCGACAATTGGAGGAGATCTGGCAGCCGGCACAGATAAGGCATACCTCTACGGAGATGTTGCAGGCAATGTGTCAGGAAACTTCGGGAATCTAATACTTGGCGGGAATGTCGCAGGGGAACTGGATGTTGATACCGATAAAATACAAACCCTTCCTGATGCCACTATTCAAGGGGAAAGAATTACCTCTACAGACACGCAGCCGGGTATAACAGAATCCGATGAAAATGGATACGGGTTCATGGATATTGTTTTCTGGTTATTGCGTTACATAATGTTACTGTTAACCGGCTGGATAATTCTCTACCTGGCAACCAATCGCATAGAGGACATGACCTTTCACCTCACGGATAAACCAACTCACAAGACTATAGCCGGCCTTTTATCATTGCTTGGAATCCTCATGGGAGCAATTATACTTGCAGTAACAGTGGTTGGAATCCCCCTTGCATTGATACTGTTATTGATAATGATTTTTTTGCTCTACTGTGCAAGGATAATAGCCGGCTTATGGCTGGGAAAAAAACTATTCGGATTGCTAGGCAGGACTACTACACGATGGCGGGAGATGGCAGCTGGCATATTAATACTACTGCTACTGGGGAGCATCCCATACATCGGCTGGATGGTCTATGTAGTCTCCACCCTCCTGTCAACAGGTGCAATCTATTATCTATTTAAGGAAAAGGTCAGGAATCGGCCTGCATGAGTTAAAATACATCTACACCTACCTTTTTTAACATCTGCGAAAGCCTGAAAAGGGGAAGGCCGACCACATTAAAAAAATCCCCTTCCACTTTTTCCACAAGCACAGCACCAAGCCCCTGTATGGCAAAGGCCCCTGCTTTATCCATTGGTTCACCGGTTTTCACATAAGCTGCAATATCTTGCCGGGAGAGGTTCGCCATCCTAACTTGAGTGGATATTATATCAGTATCCTCAATCCCTTTTCCCGAATCAATAACTACAATTCCGGTAAAAACTTCCACAGTTCTGCCACTAATCATCCTCAGCATAGACATGGCGTCTTCTTTACCTGCAGGCTTGCCGAGAAGTATTCCACCGGATGATACAACCGTGTCAGCTGCGATTATCACAGAATCCGGATATTTTGTCGCAACGTCACAACCTTTTCCCAGAGCGTGCCGAAGAGCCTGAGAAGGAGGGTCCAACTCCTCATCCATGAGCTCATTGTAAGAAGAAGGGATTATCTCAAAGCTATCCCCAATGAGCTGTGTCAGCAATTCCCTGCGCCGGGGAGATGTAGAAGCCAGAATAATCCTGCGCATCGCCAGCCTCAATGTTGCTCATAAATAAACCGTCTCTTTGCATAGCCTTTATAGCCACAGACAATGTAAATGCAATCCACTTTCACAAAGTCTTCACAAGAGCGACACTCCGAATACAGTACATTCTTCCCGCCCGCACGGGGACATTTTTCAATCCATGCTTCAAGCAATTATACGGACCTCCCCGAAAAGAAATGTGCATCCCATAATATAAACCCGTATTTATGTTGCATTAATCTTATGTAGGATATATATCATTTCATTCTCCATTCATGCCAGAGTATGCCACATTCGCACGTAATGTATTCATTCCTGTCACAAACATCTGCAGGAACAACTGCCATTACTGTACCTTCCGTCGTGAACCATCCCATCCTGATGCACAACTGATGGGTGAAAAAGAGATAGGTGATATTCTAAGCCACGGAAAAAGGGCAGGGTGTACGGAAGCCCTGTTCGTGTTCGGAGAGTATGCAGAGGAAGTTCCCGAATACATGGAGTGGCTGGAACAAAGAGGCTATTCTTCAACTGTGGATTATGTCTACAAATTGTGCGAGATGGCAATTGAAAAAGGGTTGTTGCCCCATACAAATGCCGGGATACTGACCTATGAAGAAATGGAAGTCCTTAAACCTGTAAACGCAAGTATGGGCCTCATGCTCGAAACCACTGCCCGGTTACCTGCCCATGAACTGTCGCCTGGTAAAGAACCCGACATCCGCCTTACCATGATAGAAGATGCAGGCAAATTACATATCCCATTCACAACAGGCATCCTTGTAGGTATCGGAGAAACCCGCAAAAATCGTATCGATTCCCTTGAAGCCATTGCAGAGCTACAATTCAAATATGACCATATCCAGGAAGTAATAATCCAGAATTTCATGCCCAAACCCTCCACCATGATGGAAAGCATCAGACCACCATCAAAGGAAGAGATGCTCGATACCGTACAGCTGGCAAGAAGCATCCTGCCTGCAGACGTAGAAGTGCAGGTAGCCCCAAACCTAATTGATCCTCACCTGCTGATAAAAGCCGGTGCCAAAGATATGGGAGGAATCTCCCCCACTACGATTGACTGGATAAATCCCGAAGCTGAATGGCCGGATGTTGAAAAATTGAAAATTATGGCAAGAGATATCCCATTAAAGGAAAGATTACCCATCTACCCGCAATACATAAGAAGTGGATGGTATAGTAAGCAACTTGATGGATTGATAAATTCCCTTGCAAATTCCAGAGGTTATCGAAAATAACAGAAGGATTCCTATGAAAACCACGATACCTGATGATATAATACAGCAGGCATATGAGGGAGACGTCACAAAAAAAAATGCCCTCAAATTGCTGGAAGTGCCCCCTTTGCAACTTTTTTCCCTTGCCGATGAATTACGCAAACAAGCCGTCGGCGATGATGTGACATATGTTGTCAACAGAAATATCAATTTCACAGACCGATGCATAGGCAACTGTGGTTTCTGTGCTTTCAGGAACCAGGAAAATTACCTTCTGGAAAAATCGGATATAATCAGAAAAACAAAAGAAGCTGTTGAGTTAGGTGCTACAGAAGTCTGTATCCAGGGCGGCCTACTTGAAGATGCAAATCTGGAATTTTACCAGAATATTCTCAGTTCCATCAAAGCAAACTATCCCGACATACATATTCACGCCTATTCCCCGATGGAAATTTTCCACCTTGCAAAGAAAAACGGACTTTCTATCGAATCCACAATAAAAAGGCTCAAAAACAGTGGCCTTGAAACTATGCCCGGTACTGCTGCAGAGATCCTTTCAGACAGGGTGCGCGAAATAATATGTCCCGGAAAACTGAACACCCTGCAATGGGAAAATGTAATCACTACAGCCCACAGGCTTGGAATTGCCACTACTGCAACCATGATGTACGGGCATGTGGAAACAAAGGAAGAAAGAATAGATCATATACTGAAAATAAGGGAGATCCAGCAAAACCGCTGGTTTTACCGAATTTGTACTTTTGCCGTTCATGCCCTATAACAATCCTATCGGCAAAAAGATGATAAAAGAAGGCAAGTATGCCACCGGCGGCATAGAGGATTTACAGTTTTATGCGCTCTCCCGTATCCTCCTGCATACCCACATCCCCAATATACAGGCAAGCTGGGTCAAGCTCGGAAAGAAACTTGCACAGGTAGCTCTTACCTGTGGTGCCAACGATGTTGGGGGGACATTGATGGAAGAGAAAATCTCCAGCTCTGCAGGTGCAAAAAACGGGGAAAGTATGGAAGTTTCCGAAATAAAATGGTTGATCCATACTGCCGGCCGCAAACCTGTGCAAAGGAATACTCTCTATGAAAGCATTGAGGCAGGGAAATGATTCCTGAAGATATTGAAAATCGGGCTAGAAACGGATTGGCCACCAGGGAAGATGCCCTGAAACTTCTCAAAGAAAACCCTTTTGAGCTTTTTGACCTTGCAGACCGGCTGCGCAGGGAATCAGTCGGTGACGATGTTACCTATGTTGTGAATCGCAATGTGTACATCACCAATATGTGCAGGGGCAAATGTAATTTCTGCTCATACAACCAGCCTGACGGTTACATACTGACAATACCGGAAATCCTGGAAAAGGTGGAAACAGCATATGTTGCAGGCGCCACCGAGATTTGCATACAGGGAGGTTTTCTTCCTGAACTCAAACTTGATTTTTACCTTGAGATCGTACGAGCGATCAAGGAAAAATATCCAGATATAAGCATTCATGGATATTCTCCCATGGAGATCAACCACGCTGCCAGGGTTGATGGTATTTCTCTGGAAGAGGCATTCACAAAATTGCTGGAAGCCGGATTGGGGACCCTTACAGGAACCTCTGCGGAAATCCTATGCCAGAGAGTGCGAAATATAATTTGTCCTGAAAAGATCACTACAGAAGAATGGATTGATACAATTAAATCAGCACATAATGCAGGTCTGGTCACAAATTCAACCATTATGTATGGCCATGTGGAGACCTGGGAGGAGCGAATCGACCACCTCCTTATACTCAGGGAGATCCAACAAAAAACGGGCAAATTCACAGAACTTGTCCCTCTTCCATTTCTGCCCTACAATAACAGAGTGGGTAAAAAAATGATTAAAGAAGGGAGATATGGCCCGGGTGGAATAGAAGACCTGAAATTCTATGCTATTGCACGCGTTCTTCTCAATAAACATATACCAAATATACAGGCCAGCTGGGTAAAACTTGGAAACAAGCTTGCACAGGTAGCCCTGAATTGTGGTGCCAACGATCTGGGTGGTACACTTATGGAAGACCAGATCACCGTTGCATCCGGGGGAAAGAATGGTGAATACCTGCACCCCGAAGAGATGCAATGGATCATCAAAGGAATCGGACGCAGGCCTGTCAGACGAGATACACATTACAGGGAATGTAAATGAGAGCAGTAATTCCCTACAAAAAGGAAAATGCCAAATCCAGGCTTTCAACTGTTATGACAAAGGAGCAGAGGGAAACCTTTGTCGAAAAGATGCTTCTGGATGTTGTTGCAACTTTAAGGAAAGGTGGGATTCTGAATATAGATATAATCACCCCCAAAGCCTGTGACGTGAAAAGGGAAGTAAAAGCAAATATAATTGAGGATGACACGGACCTCAACGATTGTTTGAATAAATATCTCTCTCAAAAGGAAGAGCCGATACTGATCATTATGGCGGATCTGCCCCTTGTGAAATTCAGTCATATAAAAGATATAGTAGCGAGTAAAGCGGATATGACAATCGTTCCGGGCAAGGGAGGCGGCACAAATATACTGTTCATCCGCAAACCTGAGAATTTCAGGGTCAAATACTACGGTTCAAGTTTTGAGAATCACTGCATGATTGCCGCACAACAAAAACTCTCTATTCGGGTATATGATTCATTCCTTGCAAGTACGGATATTGATGAACCACAGGATATTACAGAACTCCTATTACATGGACAGGGAATTGCAAAGGATTATGCCGAAAAAAGATTCGGTAAAAAGGAAGGTAAAGGAAGGGTGAAAATAAGCCCCTTTAATTAGATACCGATGTCCTGATCCATTCCAAAAATACAGGATCTGCCTCAATATCCCATGAAACAATTGCAGGTAACTCATAACTGTGTATGCTGCGCACAAACTCTCGTACAGGTTCAAAATTGTTCTTGGTCGTTTTGGCAAAAAGGACGACTTCATCGTCCTCGTTTACTTCTCCCTCCCACATAAAAACCGATCTTATAGGATACATATTCACGCAGGCGACAAGACCTCTGGAAACTAACTCGGATGCTATATTGCGTGCCTCAACTGTACCTGAAGTTGTGATATAAACAATAATAAATTCCATAATAAATGATAACATGCAATAATTTATAAATCTCCTGCATATATGATACTTGAAAAGGTAAAATGTAATAATTTTAAACCTTTACTGACAAAACATATATCTTTACATGTGTTATTAGGGTAAATTCATATCTTATTTCGGTGATTGGATGAGTATTAAGATAAATCGATACAAGTGCGGATACTGTGGTGCATGTGTGGGTGTATGCCCCGGCGGAGCCCTCGAGCTTGTAGAAACATGGGTGGAAGCTAATGATTGCTGCACAAGTTGTGGTCTCTGTGCCAAAATCTGCCCTGTAGGAGCTATTGAGGTGAATAAATGAAAGAAATGTATGACTTAATAGTCGTAGGTGGTGGACCCGGGGGAGCAATCGCCGCAAAAAATGCTGCAGAACTCGGACTTGATGTTCTCCTTATCGAAAAAAGGCAGGAAATAGGAGACCCTGTGCGCTGTGCAGAGGGAGTTTCTAAAATCTGCCTCAGCGACCACATTGAACCCGATCCAAGATGGATATGCGCAGACCTTACAGGCTCCCGTATATATTCCCCGGACGGCACGATGGTTGAAATGAGTGAAGAAATGTCCGGAGGGGAAGTAGGTTACGTCCTTGAAAGAAAAGTTTTCGACCGTGCCCTTGTGGACCAATGTGCCAAGGCAGGTGCAGAAGTTAGGGTCAAGACCCGGGCAACCGGGCTTATAATGGAAAAAGGTGTTGTATGTGGAATTTATGCAATGCACCTGGGTGAGGAATACGAAATACGCTCAAAGATCGTAATCGGCGCTGACGGTATGGAATCAAAGGTAGGCAGATGGGCCGGGATCGATACCTCCCTGAAACCAACCGATATGGAAACCTGCGTACAATATCTTGTTACTAATATTGATATTGATCCACAATTCTGTGATTTTTATCTCGGAAACGAAATTGCACCAGCAGGCTACCTCTGGGTATTCCCGAAAGGTGAAAATATGGCAAACATAGGCGTTGGCATTCTGGGAAGTAAATCAGGTGACCACAGAGCCATCGACTATCTTGATAAATTTATGAGAGATGTCTATCCCGAAGGGAGGATCATCGAAATGGTCTATGGAGGAGTTCCTGTTAGTGGCCCCATCGAAAAAACAGTTAGTGATGGGTTAATCCTCGTAGGTGATGCTGCACGCCAATCAGATCCAATTACAGGAGGAGGTATAATCAATGCCATGGAAGCTGGAAAGATTGCTGCAGAAGTTGCTGCGGATGCCATTAAAAAAGGAGATTACACCACAGATACCCTGAACGAATATGAAACTCTCTGGAGATCCACCATCGGAAAGGAAATCGAATATAGCCTGGTAGTAAAAGAGACATTTATCAAATTTACAGACAGGGACCTCAATCACCTTGCACAATCCCTGTCCAATGTTAATTTTTATAGCCTCAGTCTCAAGGACCTGCTTTATGCCCTATTCAAAGCAAACAAAAAACTATTATGGGACCTGAGGGGCCTTTTCAGAGATGTAGTTAACAACAACTTCGAATTCAAATATAAAAAGAATCAGTTTGACTGATTATTTTTATTTTTCCAGAATTCAGGAGTTTTCGGCTTCTCTATCCTCCAGTCACCGGGTATGGACACAGAAATTTACCCTTACTTGAACAGTTTTTCTACGGCCTGATGTGCCGTGGGCAGGGAAAATACAAGCAGGTGATCCCCCTCCCTTATCCTGTAGTTACCTCTGGGAATAATAGTAACTCCTCCATGTACGACCATGCTTACGAGTGAATCATCCGGGAAATTCATATCTTTTAGAAGCTTTCCTGTAACTCTTGATTTGCTAGATACGGTATATTCAATAATTTCTGCCTTTTCACCTTCAATGGTTGTCAGGGCTTCGATTCCCGTTCCCATAGTAAGTTTGAGTACTTCATTAACCGTGGCTTCCCTGGGACTGACAGCACGGTCTACACCTACCATTTCGAAAAGTGGCACATAATCAAAGTGATCAGCTCTGACAATTACCTTCTTTGCCCCCAGCTGTTTGGCCATTAGCGAACACAATAAATTCTTTTCATCACTGTCTGTGACAGAGATAACTACGTCCATTTCACCGACACCTTCTTCCTTTAGAAGATTCAGGTCGGAACCGTCCCCACGCAAAACAAGTGCCTTTTGAAGATTATCGGCTACCATTTCAGACCTGTGGCGACCCTTTTCAATAATCTTTACGTTCAAACGGGTATTTTCAAGCAGCTGTGCCAGGTAAAACCCGACTACACCCCCTCCGATTATCATCACACGGCTGCGTGATTTATTAATCTCGCCAAAAAAGGAAGAAATGTCCTTCATTGCTTCTGTTTTACCAATAATTACGATGTGGTCGCCGGCCTGAATAATATCTTCACCATGAGGAATGATCAGTTGCGAACCTCTGAAAAGAGCACTTACGATACAGCAATCGAGCAAATCTACATCTCGAAGATGTTTGCCTGCAATATTACTATTGTCCTTTACAACAAACTCCATCATTTTTACTTTTCCATCTGCAAAGGATTCAGAATCGATAGCAGAAGGAATTGATAAAATGTCAGCAACTTCAGATGCAAGGGCAAGTTCGGGACACACCATTACATCAATACCAACCTGTGTACGTTTGGCTACCGGCCTATCTATATAATCAGGATTACTGACCCTTGCCATGGTCTTGAAATTCTTATTGGACTGTTTTATCAATTTAGCAGCCATACATGAAACTATGTTTACTTCATCATCACCGGTTACAGCCACAAGGAGATCTGCACCGATCAAAACTTTTTCAAGAATTGCAGCGTTTGCTCCGTTGCCCTGAATAACCTGAACATCGAATTCATCGACCCTCAGGCAAGCATCTTCATCTTCATCAATGATAACAAGATCATTTTCCAGGTACAGTGATTTAGCTATATGATACCCAACTTCACCTGCACCTATGACAATGATTTTCATAAAGGCACCTCTATCCAATTAACATACAACAATAAACTGGATTGAGCGATAATATATGCTATTGTTGTTAAAGCTTACTGAAAAAAAGAAAATCAGGCAGGAGAATCGCCTGGAGAGTCATCAGGGGAGATTACAGATTCAAAAGCATTTTTGAATTTATCAAAAACACCACCTTTGCCTGAGCCGGCGGATCCTCCACCCAGACTGTCAAATTCCTTGAGGAGCTTTTTCTGTTCCTCATTGAGCTTTGTAGGGGTCTGTACGATAACTTTTACGAGCTGATCACCCTGTCCATGCCCATGCAGATGAGGCATCCCCTTGCCTTTAAGACGCAATACTGAATGGGTCTGGGTGCCGGGTTTTATATTCATCTTTACATCCCCGTAAAGAGTGGGAACCTGTATGCTGTCACCCAGAGCAGCCTGTGCAAAAGAGATAGGGATTTCGCATACGATGTCGTCACCCATTCTTTCAAAGTGTTCATGGGGTTTTACATGAAGTACAATGTAAAGATCCCCGGGAGGGGCACCTGGACTTCCGGCTTCGCCTTCCCCGGACATTTTCAAACGCAGACCGGTTTCCACACCTTTGGGGATGGTTACCTCGATAGTTTTTGTTTTTCTGACTTTACCGGTACCCTTGCAGGTTTCACAAGGTGATTCAATAATCTGGCCCCTGCCGTGGCATTTGTCACAGGTGGTAGCTGTCATAAAGTTACCAAGGGGAGTGCGGCGGGCATGGGTTACCTGTCCACTACCACCACAGTTAGAACAGTTGACTGGTTCTGTGCCGGGTTTGGCTCCTGTCCCACCACAGGTGTCACATTTATGGGCCCGTGGAACATCGATGTTAACCTTATCTCCGAATGCAGCCTGTTTGAGGGTAATATCCATGTCATATCTCAGGTCAGAACCTCTGCGAGGGCCCTGTTGGGTTCGGCCTGAGCCACCAAAGCCACCAAAGCCTCCGCCAAAACCACCGAAACCTCCACCAAAGATATGTTCCAGGATGTCTTCAAAACCACCGAAATCAGCTGAACGGAAGATATCCTCTTCAGAATACTGGTCATCGATTCCCGAGTGTCCAAAGCGATCATATTGAGCCCTCTTTCCCTCATCGGAAAGGACAGCATAGGCCTCGGATATCTCCTTGAACTTTTCCTCCGCATCCGATTCCTCATTCTTGTCCGGATGATGTTTCATTGCAAGCTTGCGATACGCTTTCTTAATCTCGCTAGCTGATGCATCCTTGGAAACACCCAGTATTTCGTAATAATCTCGCTTGGTAGACATAGAAAACCCGTGAATCTTTTGTAATTAATTAAATAAAAATTGCAGGGGGCTTCCCTGCACTGGTTTAAATTATTTGTTGTTGTTGTTGTTGTTGTCTACTTCTTCAAAGTCAGCATCGACAACATCTTCATCTGATCCACCTTCAGCATCAGATGTAGAAGCACCTTCTCCGCCTGCGGCCTGTCCGGAAGCCTCAGCCTCTTCCTGTGCCTTCTGGTAGAGAAGGGCAGAGATTTCATACATTGCTTCCTGCAGAGCCTCGGTTTTACTCTTGATTGCTTCAATGTCACTGCCTTCAAGAGCAGTATTGAGATCTGAAATCGCGGATTCTACCTTGGATTTCTGCTCATCAGAAGCAATGTCTCCTGCTTCCTTGATAGCCTTCTCGGCAGAACTTACCAGGGTTTGTGCATTATTCCTTGCTTCAACCTCTTCTTTCTTTGCCTTATCCTCTTCAGCATGTGCCTCTGCATCCTTGACCATCTGGTCGATCTCCTCATCAGAGAGACCTCCTGGCTTCTGGATGGTTATAGACTGCTCTTTACCAGTTCCCTTATCCTCTGCAGAAACATTGAGGATACCATTGGCATCTATATCGAAGGTTACTTCAATCTGTGGCATTCCCCGCGGTGCAGGTGGTATACCATCAAGGATAAAGCGCCCCAGACTCTTGTTAGCAGAAGCAACGCCTCTTTCACCCTGCAATACGTGAATTTCCACAGAACTCTGGTTATCCGCAGCTGTCGAGAACACCTGACTCTTACGTGTAGGAATTGTGGTATTTCTCTCAATCAAGGGCGTGCGACCCCACCCATTGTTTCGATACCAAGGGTCAGAGGAATGACATCCAGCAGCAATACATCTTCAACTTCTCCTCCCATTACACCGGCCTGTATGGCAGCACCCACAGCAACCGCTTCATCAGGATTGATATTCTTGTACGGATCCTTACCGATGAATTCTTTCACAGTCCTGACAACTGCAGGCATCCTGGTAGAACCACCAATTAGCAGGATCTTTTCGATATCTGAAGTTTTAAGGTTTGCATCACTGAGAGCTTTTTTCATGGATTGGAGGGTCTTGTCAATCAGATCTTCGGTCATCTTTTCGAACTGTGCCCTTGTAATATCTATGTCGACATGTTTTGGCTGGCCGTTAGAATCAGCTGTAATGAAAGGAAGGTTGATGTTTGTGGTACCTACACCGGATAATTCAATCTTGGCCTTCTCCGCGGCATCCTTGAACCTCTGCATTGCTGCCTTGTCACCGGATAGATCGATACCTTCTTCCTTTTTGAATTCGCTTATGATGTGGTTGACAATCCTGTCATCGAAGTCATCTCCTCCAAGATGGGTATCACCACTTGTGGATAGTACTTCAAAAACCCCATCTCCCAACTCAAGGATGGACACATCAAATGTACCGCCTCCGAGATCGTAAACAAGGATCTTGTGGTCACCGGTTTCCTTGTCCAATCCATATGCCAGAGAAGCTGCTGTGGGCTCATTTATGATCCTCTTAACTTCAAGCCCTGCGATCTTACCGGCATCCTTTGTAGCCTGTCTCTGGGAGTCGTTGAAATAAGCAGGTACTGTGATTACAGTATCTGTAATTGTTTCACCAAGGTAATTTTCTGCATCTTCCTTGAGTTTGCGCAGTATCATTGCAGAATTTCCTGTGGAGTATATTCCTTGCCATTGAGAGTTACCTGATAGTCCCCTTCACCAATATGACGTTTGATTGAGCTTACCGTATTGTCCGGATTTGCCACCATCTGTCTTTTGGCTACCTGGCCCACAAGTTTTTCTCCCTTCTTTGAGAATCCCACAACAGAGGGGGTCGTCCTGCTACCTTCTGCATTCGGTAATACAGTTGGTTCGCCACCTTCAATCACTGCCATACAGGAATTTGTAGTTCCCAGATCAATTCCAAGTATTTTACCCATATAGATTACCTCTTTGTAATATTATCAGATTTATAGTTGATATTTCTTATCGATTCATTTCAATGAACTTTACTTCTCCTCTTTGTCAGAAGAAGTATTTTTGGACACCGCCACCATAGCGGGCCGGATTATCCTGGAATTTAACTTGTACCCAGGCTTACAAACATCAATGATAGTATTGTCAGGATGATCCGCATGTTCAACGTGCATCATGGCTTCATGTTCGGATGGGTCAAATTCCTCACCTTCACATTCAATCCTTTTGAGACCTTGTTTTTCCAGGATCGATACAAATTGCTTGAATACCATTTCTACCCCTTCGACCACCGAGTTCACATCATCGGTATTGTGAGCGGATTCTATGGCCCTTTCGAAGTTATCATAGACATCAAGCAATTCCACCATTAGGTTTTCCACCGCAAAATTGCGGAATTCTTCCTGCTCCTTGCGGGTACGTTTACGGAAATTATCAAATTCTGCTCTCTTACGCAAAAGGTCTTCCTTCAGGGATGCAATTTCCGCATCCTTTTCCTGAACCAGCTGTTCCAGCTCTTCAGGAGAATATCCCGCGTCTGAGGAGTTATCATCTTCTTGTTTATCTTTACCTACCATCACTGACATCTCCGCCTGTGTATTGAGCGGTCCAACTTATAATAGAAATTGCAATGAATTGGATTGTATGATGTTCTATAAATAGTTTGCGGATGGTGGGCATCTAATCAGGAATACTGGTTCTGGATCCTGTAAGAGAAGAACTTGACAACCAGCATACTAACAATCATACAAATCGCCAGTGCGGAAACTAGTCTATTCCATCCTATGGAAAAAAGACCATCATTAAAAGCAAAACTCAGTCCTCCCAGAAAAGAGATGATTGAAAAGGTACTTACCGAGGAAACAAGTGCTGCACCAGCAATTGATCCCAATTCGTCAGCCCCTCTCTTTTCAAAGAAAACAGAGCCAAGAATGAAGATTATGGCGAATACCAAAAGTATAATGGCATAAGGTACGGGGTTTGAACCGGTGGTTACTATTTGCATTATACCCATGGCCATACCAACCATGAAAATTGCCATTGCAAAAGATATTAACAGTGCCTGAATAAAAGGATTTTCTGACATTTCCAAATCCATCCCTCTCTGCAAAAAAGAGGTCCTGATAGTATATATTTATTGTCTCCCCGATATAAACCCAAAGCATATATTAAATAAAACATTTCTCGAAATATGAACATCCTAATTTGCGAATATGCCACAAGTACGGGAATGGGAGGTACCTTCCTGCTTGAGGGTAAAGCCATGCTAAAAAGCCTTGCAGAAAGCTTTGACGCAGGCCATCATGAAATTAAATATACGACATCTGCAACCGAAATTCAGGTCGGCACACCTGTATATTGTGACGAAGGAAATATAAAGACGATTTTACAGACCGAGGCCAAAAAATGTGATGCTGCACTGATAATTGCCCCGGATGATCTGCTTGCGGGGCTTGTGGAAGAAATAGAAGAACATACCTCAAATATGGGATCGTCACCGGCAGTTATCCGGGAGTGTGCGGATAAATTCAAGTGCGGAAAAATTCTTGAAAACAAAGGAATACCTGCCCCTCAACTTGTTGAAACGGTAGAAGAGCTCAAAAAAGATACCAATTATGTGGTCAAGCCACGATATGGATGTGCTGCGGAAAATACGATCATTACATCCAATCCTTCAATATCCCAGGACATGGTCGTAACCGAATATGTCGAAGGAGAACACCTGAGTGTGAGTCTTGTCTGTGCCGATGCGCCCCTTCCCCTGACAATCAATCGCCAGTACATAGAAATTACAGGAAGAGAGAATAAAACCACCATCGATTACAGGGGAGGAATAACCCCCTATGAGACACCTGATAGGGAACTGATTATCGATACTGCAAAACGGGCGGTACGGGCGCTTGGATGCAGGGGGTACACAGGTGTTGATATTGTAATGGGTGACAGGCCCTATGTAATAGACATAAATCCCAGGCCAACCACTTCGCTTGTGGGCATCTGCAAAATAATCAAACCCCAAATCGGAGAATTGTTGATTGGTGCCCTGGAAGAGAACTTACCATCAACAGTACATATTACCGGCAATTATGAATTCCGAAAGGAGGACCTTTTATGAAAAAACTCGGTATAGATATTGGAGGGGCAAATACAAAAATAGCCTCCTCAGACGGCGCTGTCTGTGAACTTTATTATGTACCCCTCTGGAGAGAAACAAAACTTCCAACGGTTCTGAAAAATATCTCAGAAAAGCACAATCCATCTCATGTAGGCGTTGTGATGACCGGAGAACTTGCAGATTGTTACGAAGACAAAGCCTCAGGGGTTACTGGCATTATGGATATTGTAAGAGACAGTTTTGACTGTGAAATTGATTTTCTGGACCAAAGAGGCAATTTTGTAAAACATGCACAAAATCCCGCCTCCCTTGCCGCAGCAAACTGGATGGCTTCTGCAAGTTTTATTGCCAGGAAAATGGAAAATTGCCTTTTTGTGGATATGGGCAGTACTACTAGTGACATAATCCCTGTCAAAAACGGGAAAGTAGTTGCACACAATACCGATACACAACGTCTTGCAAACAGCGAATTATTGTATCAGGGAATCCTGAGAACAAATATAGCAGCCCTGCTGGACAGTGTAGCGATAAGTCCGGGGAATTGCCTAGTCGCCTCTGAGCTCTTTGCCACAAGCGCGGATGCTTACCTCCTCCTGTCCGATATCGATGAAGATGCATACACATGTGAAACTGCTGATGGGCATGGCAAATCAGAAAAAGAGGCTGCCAGAAGACTTGCAAGGGTTGTCTGCGCAGACCTGAATGAAATTGACATGGCAGATGTCAGAAAGATAGCAGTGGCTGTCAAGAATAGACAGAAAGAAAGGCTCGCAGAAGCGATCTCCGAACTTTGTCACAAACACGACATAAATACCGTCCTGGCAGCAGGACTTGGTGAATTTGATCAAAACTCATGTGAAGAACTGGGCATTGAATGTATTTCACTGGCAGACAAATGGAGCCAGGATATATCAAAGGTATTCCCCGCCTATGCTGTAGCCAATCTGCTGGAGTGAAACTGAACAAAACATGAAAGAAAAAGTTGTATTAAAACTGGGTGGGAGCCTGATAAAACAGGGGCCTGAATTACTGCTGTCACTGAAAAGCTGGGCAAAGGATAAAAAAGTACAGTTGCTCGTGGTTCCCGGCGGAGGACCCTTTGCAGATAGAATAAGGGACATGGAAAAGACAACAGGTTTTGATGATGATACCTCTCACTGGCTGGCGATCCTATCCATGGAACAGTACGGCATATACCTCAGGGAAAAAACGAAAATTGAAACAACTGCTACCCTCAGACCTTTTGAAGGGGTACGAATTATGCTACCCTACAGGATTCTTACAGATAGCGACGACCTGCCTCATTCGTGGAAGGTCACATCCGACACAATAGGTGCAAAATTTGCCCAAATGACAGGAGCAGAATATATTAAAGTAACAGATGTGGACGGAATCCTGCAACAGGGAAAATTATTACGGGAAATTACCGCTTCTGACATCATAAGAATGGGACAGTGTTGTGTGGATTCCTATCTTCCACACTACCTTAAACAACATGAAATGAATTGCACTATTGTAAATGGCAACTATTTTTCCAGAATAACAGAGACTATTATGGGAAACAGAGACACAAGTACCTACATCAGGGGGAAATTTTAAATTATATACGGATTATGTACTCAATCCGTCATACTTATAGTAAAATCACAATAAGGAGAAATACAATGGAGAAGGTCAATTACTGTACCTCCTGCGGTGTACACCTTTCGGACAAGGGTTTTGCACATTTTGCATGCCCCGAATGTGACACCGAACTTGGAAGATGCATAAAATGCAGACAGCAGAGTAACAATTACGTCTGTCCTAAATGTGGATTCATGGGTCCATGAGGTGTAAATATGGGAGATGTTGCAGCTACTATTAAAATAATGCCCGATGGCGTAGAAAGAGATCTTGAAGAGATCAAAGCAAAGATCGCAGGTGTTTTGCCTGAAGGTTCAGAACTCTTCGGAACTGTCGAAGAGCCTATTGCATTTGGCCTCAAGGCCATTAAAGCTACAGTTCTTGTAGGCGACTTGGAAGGCGGAACCGAGCCTGTTGAGGAAGCCATAGCAACCATCGAAGGTGTCGAGAGCGTACAGGTAGAAGAAGTAGGAAGACCTGTCTGAAGGTCTTCACAACTCTTTTTTTGGGCTTGTAGATCAGGGGAAGATCGTTACGTTCGCAACGTAAAGGCCGCGGGTTCGAATCCCGCCAGGTCCATCCCTTCAAGCCTTATTTTCACTCAAACTCATACAATACCTTGGCATTTACCAGGGAATCGTCAATAAGGCTATCAACATCCAGTTTTGCTTCCTCTTCAACTACCGCATCATACATGGCCCTTACCTCCGGACGTCAGGAACTGCTCCACACTCTGCAGAACTCAGAGTAGAAATATCAAAAGTACCTATTTTTCTGGCCAGATCGATTATTTCAGTTTTGTCAAAACTTATGAGGGGATGATATATCGGAAATCCCAGACCATAAATTTCAGCATGCAGGTTGAAGTTGTCTGGGAAGCCACCTGACCCAGGGATGACCCGGTAATAATACCTGATGCTTTTTCTTTTTCCATAACTTCAAAAGCAATCCTGTACATCATCCTCTTGCATAATATACAGGTATTTTTGAGAGAACAGTTGTCCTGAATTGCCTGTAAATTTTTTCCGTTGGGAACTTCATACATTTTCATGGGGTTGCCGGCAGACCACTCGTTAAGCACTTTCACACATTTGATGGCTTTCTTTCGGGTTGCTTCATCAGAAAAGGGTGCATTATTGCAGAATACAGGAATGATTTTTACACCCCTTCTCATCAGCAACCAGGCAGCAACCGGGGAATCTATTCCTCCAGATACCAGAACTACCATTTTACCCTGAGTACCCACTGGCAGACCACCCACACCTTTGGAAATTCCCGTAAACACATAAGCGGCGTTTTGCCTCATTTCCACAAATATCTCTTTATCAGGATTATCAAGATTCACCGAAGGATTCCTTCCCAGGGACTCAAGTTTCTCATACACCGCATCGCCACAAATCCTTCCTAAATCCGCGGAGGTAAAAGAGTGATTCCCCGAGCGACGTGGACGGATTGCAAACGATTCGGATTCTGCGATGAAATCACCAGCGATTGCAGCACATTCCTCTGCGGCTGATTTCAAATTTGGATCGACTTACGGGCAAAAGAGGTAGATACCACCCCGAAAACATTCGAACACACTTCTGCAGCTGCCGGGTCATCGGATTCGATAAAAATACGCCCCCTGTCCCTAATAACTTCATTATATGAAACTGCCTGCTGCTCAAGCATTGCTTTAAGATTATTAACCAGTGTACGTTCGAAAAAATTACGCACACCCGGACTTTTCAGGGACAGTTCGCCGTATCTTACAATGACTATATTGTTCATGGGAAGAAATATTCACATTTGTTAATTAAACCTATTCCACAAAATATAACAATACATATTTAATAAGGAAAATGCAAAAACGGGTTGATGCTAAAAAAGGTTCGCAGATATCTGGAAATTCTCAGGATTTCTACAAAATATAATCTTTTCAGTCTTCTATATAAAGAAATAAATCGCAACTACATACCCGGTAGACGTGGTACCTGTTATCTCGATGTTGAGAACCAGCACAATGCCCGCAGAATGCGACTTGCTTTTTAGGAATTGGGACCTACTTTTGTTAAATTGGGCCAAATAATGAGTAAAAGGTCCGATATCCTGCCCCCAGAGTTACATAAGGGAACTGGCAAATCTGCAGGACCGCGTAAAACCCCTTGAGTTTGAACAGATGCTGCCTTCCTTTTCAAGCCTGCAATGTGCAATACCGGGCACCCAGAACGGTGAACCTGAAATATCAATGGAACAGGTGCTGGGATATTTTGATGAAATTGATACAAAGCCTATAGCAAGTGCATCAATTGCCCAGGTATACATGGAAATAACAATTGAGGAAAAACAAGTTGAATTGTTCCACTACATTTAAATACAAAAATAATCCTATAAGTACAAACGGGATTTACTAAAAAGTGGGGTACGAATAATTTACTTTTAGCACTAATCCTATTTCAAAGATATCTGGGGAGAATAATATGACAAGACTGAAAAGATGTCCGGAATGCCATTCCGAAATGGAAGTCAACGAAAATGGAATAGAATACTGCAATGTGTGCGATTACTGGACAGTAGAGGGAACAGCACGCCTTGATTCCATAACTATGCTTGCTTGAGGGGTAGTATGATGCAAGCATCCTCCTGTAAGATATGCACTCAATGCAGGGAAAAGTTAAAAGTAATGAAGATGAAATCCAATGTCCTTTACTACTGCCGCAAGTGTGGCAGGACAACTTCCCGAGAATTACTTCAATAATACTGTTGTAAAACAGTATGTTTCATTTTTTTCATGTGACTAACAAGACTTTCTACATCTTTTATCTCTTTTTGAACAAGAGACACCAATCTATTTCTGATAGAAGTATCCACATCGACATCCATATATTCCAGATCGGTAGAAATTTTGTCTGCAAGTATGTTTCCCCTTCTGTCCCAATCAGTCAGAACAATAACACAGCGATCCATTTCCCGCAGTTTTTCGGATAGATCAAGCAGAGGAATATGAGTTACTTTTTTAATAATACCATGTATACCGAGACTGCGCAATGAAGAAACATCCCTTTTTCCTTCAACCAGAATAATGTCACCTTCATCAGAACATTTGATGAGCTCTTTCAGCAATTCATCAAGCAGTCCATATCTTCTCTTAATTTCATACATAGAAGAAGGGGTCAAGGAACTATTGTTCAAAAAAGAAGACATCAATAGCCATAGAAAGGGAGAACTTATAAAAATAACCCTTCTGTTAAGGGTCGAAAGTAATATATACAAATCTTTTCAAATATAATAAGAAGGAGGGGGTTTCTTGAGCTGTATATTTTGTGGAAAAGAATGTATGGATTACGATATTGAGGGCGGATCCGAAAAAGATGCAGAACCGGGAAAAATAATAGGGAAAGTCCATATATGTATGGACTGTATCGAAGAATTGCGAGATGTACTGGGAATCACCTCTCTTGAGAGGGAAGTTTCTTCCGTAGAATATGAGATAGTTGAAGAAACTATCCGTTGATAAATAAGGAGGACGATTTATCCCTTATTTTAACCCGGAAATGGAAAATCTCGGAAGAGAAGAACTGGATAACCTTGTTGATGAAAGGATTAAATCCTGAAAGGGAAGCCGAGACATTCTGGGTGGAAGGAACACCCTTCAACCGTGTGAATGTTGAAAAAGGAGTCTTCCAGAGAGATAACATGGAATACCTGACCGGTGAATATGAGGCATTCCTTTACGGCGAAACCGGAAACACCACTTTACGGGTAAGTCTTGAATGTGAAGAACCTGAAAAATGTGACCGCGAGATGGTTCAGGAAAACTTCCTGAAGAGTTTCCTGCAATACAAACCTGGCCTGCAGGATGCCTATAATGAGGAAGCCTTTGAGATATTATTCAATTTCCTTCCTGAAGGAGATATGGAATTCTATAAAGTCAAGGGACGCCCCAAAAGAGTAGTTGACAGGAGATGAATTATCTCCTGATACTGAAATCATTAAATTCGCCTGTTGGTGACTCCCAAACTATTTCGACATCTCTGACCTGGGATGCCGGAGGGCCCTATTTGAGAGCATTCAACAGGGCATCTATTTTTCCCTTGCTACCTTCGACAACAGCTTTAACCCTGCCGTCCGTGAGGTTTACCACATAACCGGTAAGTCCGATGTCGGATGCTTTCTGCATGGTAAAGGAGCGAAAGAAAACACCTTGCACAACACCGGATACATGTATTATTGCGCGTTCCATATCCATAAATTAATTTTCGAGATGATATTATATGAATCTTGGTCTCATGCTAAGTTTTTGTGCAAGAGGCAGGTGACCCTGAGGCATCCCGGCAGTCTCTGCAAGAATGCGGCTGTTGAGTTCATCCACGGACATCTCAATCTTGGAAGGCTTCTTTGGTTTAGATTCTTCCCTCACAGTGACATTGACATTACCGCTTTCGACTTCCCTGTCCCCGACAACTACCACATAGGGAACCCATTCCTGTCCTGCATTACGTATCTTCTTGCCAACTGTTTCTTCCCTGTCATCTATATCCGCCCGACACTGAAGACGTGATGCAATCTCTTCGGCAAATTCCATATGTCGCTCTGCAATGGGTATGATCCTGACCTGTGTGGGTGATAACCAGACCGGAAGCATCGGGACTTCTCCACCTTCAGCCTTCATCGAGGCTTTTTCCAGCAGGGCATAAATACAGCGTTCAATTGCTCCGCTGGGTGAACAATGCAATACGACAGGTCTTTTAGCTTCCCCTGCCTGGTCGATATACTTAATGTCGTATCGTTCTGCATTTTCCACATCTATCTGGACTGTGGAAAGCGCACTTGCCTTTTTCAGGGCATCCACAAAATTGAACTCGAACTTGAGCACAAAGTAGAAGAAACGTTTCTCCCACATTTCCACAAGAACAGGTTTATTGACTTTCTTTGCAAGAGCAGTGATAAATTCCTTGTTCTCCTCATAAAAGTCCCGGGTTAGCCTGATTGCAACTTCATAATCGGAAACATCGATTCCGACATCTTTCAACACATCTATTGACATCTGGTACTGACGACCGAACTGTTCAACAGCCTGGTCCATATCGCCACACATTGTATGCATATCCGGCATGGTAAAAGCCCGCAACCTGCGCAGGCCCACCAGTTCACCCCTCTGTTCCTTACGGAAACTGTAACGTGTAAGTTCCACCATTTTCATCGGGAGGTTGTGGTGGGAGATGGTCATATCATGACTCATCAGGAACTGGCCAAAGCATGCAGCAAATCTCAAAAACATCTGGCGTTTGTCGGATTCGATTGAATACTGACGTGCAGGGAACCTGTCCAGGTATTTTTTGAGTGTAGGGTGGTTCATATCGTACATCAAAGGTGTTTCTACTTCCATTGCTCCTTCCCTGGCAGAAGAATCCAGCACATACCGCTCAAGCAGGGATTTGATCAGCCTGCCTTTGGGATAATAACGCATGTTACCGGAGTCAGACCCGGGTTCATAATCAGCAATCTCAAGCCTGCGCATCAATTCAACATGAGGAGGAACCTTTTCCACAGCCCTGCTTTTGGAGATTTCATGATCTACAAAGGTACCTAAATTCTCATGATCATTGAAATTGAAATCATCAACATCATGTAGAACACCGTCCGGAGACAGGACCTTCCAGTAAGATTTGGCCGTACTTTCGGCTTTCAGGGCTTCAGATACAACTTCTTCCTCTGTATCTACGCCTTCGCCACATGATTCGCTTTCCGGGTTGATAGTTCGGGAAAGTTCTGAGAGAGGATGCCCTTTGCAACTGATTTTGAATGCTTTGTACCACCCAAAAGGAGCACGTTTGACATTAAATGAATCAATAAGGCTATTTTCAATATCCTTCATTACAGAAACCGCCATCTTAGGGGAAGAAAGGTCGGAACTTAAATGGGCATAAGGATACAGCATTACATTGTCTGTATTTACCTGGGATGCAGTCTTTTTGATCTCAGCAACTGCCTTTTCAGCCACATCTTTCGGGTTTGCTTCATCAGTACTTTCCACCGCTATAAAAACGGTCAAAGCTTCATCTAGTCTACCTTTTTTGAATGAATCCTCTATTTGCTCTGCAACAGGAGTACTTTTTTTTCACTTCGTATTCAATATAATCGGAATGGATAAGCAATAATTGCATGAACTCACCTCGGGTCTTCTGGATAAATTGGAACAATCCTTATTAACCTTTTTCAAATGGAATCATCCTTAAGACACGCTTCATCCAAATCATTGCCGGAATCTTCGGTATCCTGACTGTTCGAATTGTCAATATATACCCGGTAAGCCGCCACCAAAGCCCCCAGGAGTACCGGTGCGGCAAAGAATCCCGCTATTCCCCCTACAAAACCTCCACCCAGAAATACAACGACAAGTACTACCGGATGTATCTGGGATTTCATGCTCACAAAATATGGACGCAGGAAAAGCTCAGGCGGGACGTAGATTACTATAGATGACACAATGAAAAAGACAATTGCAGCCTCTGCACCCATTTCTATGTACCTGATAACAGACAGTGCCAGAAGTACCATATAACCGGCAAAAAGGGGTATCACAGAAGCAATAAATATCAGGGTCGCAAGTGCCGGTATATGAGATAAACCAAAGGCATAAAACACAATTACTGAAATCGTACTTACAGTAAGAGCAGCGTAGGCATTACCTATAAATATACCACTCAAAATCCGGTCCAGCTCCCGCAGGTAGCGGCCTGCATTTAATTGGGTTCCCGTTGGAGCGATACATACCGCGGAAGCATACAGTTTCTCACCTTCAAGCAGCAGGAAATAGCAAACAAAGATTGCCACAATCAGATTGATCATAAACATACCCAGACTTTTGGCATACGAAACAAAACCCAGGCTACCTGCAAAAGAAAGAATCGAAAGCGATGAGTCCCAAACAAGCTGGTTGATATGTTCAAAATATGTACCCGGCACTATTGCCCTTATAAAATCAAATATGATCTCCAGGACCTGTGACTGGTTTTCGAGAACCCAGATAAGCTGTCTGAATATCTCTACAAAACCTGTGCCTATTATGATAACGAGAGGCGTTACGATAAACATCGTCGCAATGAATGCCCCATAATGGTTTTTCCTGTTTATCTTGTCATATATAGGCCTGCAGATATAGGCAAAAACCAGACCCAACACGATACCGTCTGCAAGAGGAAGAAGAATTTTCACAAGAGCCAGGAATACAATGAAAAAAGCAATAAAAGCAAGTATTTTCCACCTGTTTTCGATAATTACGGATACACCGTCTATATCTTTTAACTCCATGAAACTCCCTTACATTACTGACAATATTCTCTCAATAAACTACCTCATATTACTATTTCATTATATTAAAAGCAGCGCATCAAAGGTCAGGAATGATTCGATCAGCATAGCGGACTACCACACAGGATTCATTGCATTTTCCACAGCCTGAGCATGAGTCATGTATTTTTATTTTCCCGTTTTTCAATTCAATGGAACCTCTGGCACATGCATTGAGACATACCCCACAGCCACTGCAACGGGCAATACGTAGCAACTGCAAACATGTATTCCTGTACATCCTGTCTGCAATCTTCCTGTCAGAAGCTGTTACTTTCAAGTTACCCGATGCAAAGAATTTAACCGTATATGAGCGGCCCTTTGCGAGGACAACACCTATCTCAGGGGAATATACGACATTACCCAGCATTCTCATTACATCCGCTGCTTCTAAAAGTGACACCCCACGTATCCGGGCCTCAACGGAAAAATCGCCTCCACTACAGACAGAATGTCCGGAAACTGCACTTATGCTGAAATCTTCTGTTTCAACAGGTGTGATAGATATTCCCAGCTGTTTTGCCAGGGCAAGCATTTTAGGAGGATGTTGCTGCCAGCGCCAGAAACCATATTCAGCATATTCCGAGGACAGACCCTTTGAAGCCGTCCAATTTTGAAGGTATGCAATCCATCTTTCATACAAGTCGGGAAACAATTGCCTGACCCTCTCAAATTCACATTCAGGGGCCGAAGGGCAAAGATAGCAACCCACCCTTTCAAAACCCATGTCATAAAGGGGATTATAAGCAAGTTTTTTCCAGTAGATGTACAGCCAGACCTCAATAGCCCTCCACTGCCTGATTGGAAAAACGTTCAGCTGGCCCGGCACAAAGGGATTGGCCTCGGTTGCGGCAGTCTCCTGCCTGGAAAAAGACTCATATTTGCGTTTACCGTCAACTGCAAGACAGGGATTCTTCGCACTGCAGGATTCAAAAGCCGAATTCGCAGGACCCAGTTTACAGACTTTGCAACACCAGCGGAAATCCTTTCCGGGTGGACCGAAACTCTCCACATTATCCCAGAAAGCATTCTCTGCCCTTTTTTCAATAAGTTCTATACCATTGGCATTGCAAAACTCATGTGCAAATTGCACTGTCTCAGGAAATTCTATCCCCGTATTGAGGAAAATTGCCCTGAGACGGCTGGCATCCAGTGCCCTTCGGGCAAGGTCCAGCACAACCAGACTATCCTTGCCCCCACTGAATGATACATTGACGGGAAAAGAAGAATAGGCAGGATCATTGCCAATCCCTTTTATCATGTTTATCGCATTGGATTCTATTCTTTTGAGAGAAGATTGGTTGGCCCTAATGACAGAATCCATGGAAGGCGCTGATTGTTTCAGATTTGCAGAAACCTTTTTGATTTTTTTGACCCGAAGCAACGGTTTGCCCGGCCTGTAATTAGCTGAATCCTCAAGAGATATGCCAATACCCACCAGTTTTCCACATCGCAGCAATACCGGGTCGCCTTTTTCGATATCCGGTGAAAAATGATCGATACCTTCCAGAGAGATTTTTTTACCGTTCAGATGGCGACCGGTATAATGAAGATGTGCCGTTTTTGAATGTGTATGGTTTAGCAGGACGCTGGCACCAATGTCAGTGGGTTCAAACCTGAATTGTTTTTGCAGGATATCAAAATACATATGCCCGATACATATGCCATCAACCAGCACCTCATCATTGCGGTCATCCCCTGCAACCTTGTTCAACAGTATGACTCTGTCAACAAAAGGATTACAATCATAAAGTTGCCGTAGCAGGCCATCAAGTAAGTCTCTTTCATAAACAGAAGCAAATCTCACATCACAAGGAGAGGTCAGGGGTAATTTCGTACCTTCACTGCCACAAATATCACAGACAGGATCTATTAAAGGTAAATTGCAGGAAGCACACCAGAAAATATGGTCGGCTAACACCTGTTTATCGGATTGTTTTCGGGCCTTCCTGGCCTTGGGACGATTCTTTTTGCCTGCAGAAGCAAAAGTAAATGTAGAGCGTTTTTTTTGCATTTTATAGTGATATGAATCCTTTCTTCAATTAACCTTTTGTCAGGACTGATTACCCAGATACCGGCTAATGGTTGAAGCTGCCTGTTTCCCTGCACCCATTGCACTGATTACGGTTGCAGCACCGGTAACCACATCGCCCCCTGCGCATAATCCTGCCAGGGATGACATCGCATCCTCATCGACAACTATTGTGCCCTTCGAAGTGGTTTCAAGTTCTTCAGAGCCTGCAAAGATGACCGGATTTGGAGATGTTCCGATAGCAACTATTACTATATCCGCATCAATCACATGCTCAGAACCCTCAATTGGTATAGGGCGCCTTCTGCCGGATTCATCGGGTTCACCGAGTTCCATATTTACGCATTCCACACCTGTAGCAGTCTTATTTTCACCTTCAAGGATACGGACCGGATTGGTAAGCAGGTTGAAAATCACACCTTCTTCCTTTGCATGTTCAACCTCTTCAATACGGGCAGACATCTCCGCCTCGCTGCGCCGGTACACAACTGTTACTTCTTCTGCACCCAGCCGGAGGGCACAGCGGGCAGCATCCATCGCAACGTTGCCGGCCCCTACCACAACAATCTTATTTCCGCATTTGATGGGTGTGTCATAATCCGGGAAACGATAGGCTTTCATCAGATTGACCCTTGTAAGGAACTCATTTGCAGAATAAACACCGTTGAGGTTCTCCCCTTCAATACGCATAAATCTGGGAAGACCGGCACCTGTACCTACAAAGACCGCATCGAATTCATCGCGGAGTTCATCAAGGGTTTTTATCCTTCCTATAACATAATCCACTTTTATGTCAACACCAAGGTTACGGATATAATCTACTTCTTGCCTGACAATGTCCTTGGGTAGCCTGAATTCGGGTATACCGTAGGTCAAGACCCCTCCCGGTTCATGGAGGGCTTCATAAATAGTTACACCATGCCCTGCTTTTGCAAGTTCTGCTGCTGCAGTAAGTCCAGCAGGACCTGCACCAATGACAGCCACATTTTTCCCGCTGGATTTTGCTTTTGCAGGGGATTTTACTCCTGCATCCCTTTCATAATCCGCACAGAAACGCTCAAGCCTTCCGATAGCAAGCGGTTCACCCTTTTTGCCAAGTACACAGAGTTTCTCACACTGCTCTTCCTGAGGACAAACACGTCCACAGATTGCCGGCAGGGCATTGGATTTCTTGAGTATACCTATAGCCTTATCAAAGTCTTTGTTCTTGATCCTTGAAACAAACCCGGGGATATCAATATTAACAGGACATCCTGCCACACATTGGGGATCACTGCACTCAAGACAGCGTTCCGCCTCAATTACAGCCTGCTGTTCTGTGTACCCCAATGCGACTTCATCGAAGTTTCCAATTCTTTCCTCTGGCTTTTGCTCAGACATTTGCTGTTTCAGTGACACTTGCAATCCCCTCCGCATTTTTTGCTGTAACTTTCAAGGGCTTCCTTTTCCTGCGGCCTGTAAAAGGATAGCCTGCTCATCATAAGGTCAAAATCCACACCGGAGGCATCAAACTCCGGCCCATCCACACATGCAAATTTGGTTTCCCCGCCAACAGATACACGACAACCACCACACATCCCGGTACCATCGATCATAATTGGATTGAGGCTTACAAGGGTTTCCACGCCATAGGGGGCAGTTACACCGGCCCCTACTTTCATCATTATAGGCGGACCGATTATGACAATACGGTCAACCTGCTGGTCACTATCAAGAATATCTTTGACAATATCTGTTACAAAACCGTGATGACCTTTGCTCCCATCATCTGTTGCCACATAGAGTTCATCACTCACCTCTGCCATTTCATCTTCAAGAATGAGCATTTCTTCATTGCGGGCACCGATTATAGATATTACATGGTTACCTGCCTCGCGATAGGCACGTGCCTGTGGGTACACAGGAGCCACACCGATACCCCCCCCAACCATTACTACTGTACCAAGTTTGCGGATATCCGAGGGAGTGCCCAGAGGACCGACAAAATCCTGCAGTGTGTCACCTGTTTTGAGGGTTGTTAATTGTTTGGTAGTCTTGCCCATTACCTGATAGATTACAGTTATAGAACCCTCTTCAACATCAAAGTCGGCTATTGTAAGAGGAATGCGTTCACCACTTTCATCAATACGTAATATCACAAATTGGCCTGCTTTTGCTGCTTTTGCTATATCCGGAGCTTCGACCTTCATGAGATCCACATCCGGAACAAGATTGCGTGTTTCAATTATATTGTAAGACATATGATCACATCAACGATTATTGGATAAGAGGGAGAGATGTACGTATAAAAGTCTATCCGATGGTTTCAATTTACTAATGATATTTGTAGCTTTTCAATTGTTCTAAAAGCCAGAAATTACAATATTATTAATTTTGCGACGAAGCAATAGTAAACCCACTATTGCAAAAGCAAAAAGAGGACTGGCAAAACCAACAAATAAAGACCCTGAAGGTGATTCTGATCGTGGGATGTAGGAATTTAAAGAGAGAGGATAATTATCATCCCATATCCCATCTTCAACATATTCATCCGTGATGCGGGGAGTTACAACAATAGAAGATTGCTCAATAGTTAAATCTGAAGAGTTTGCCGGGTTGATTGAATAGTTGAATCCAACCGGAACCGCACCACATGCCGTATTTGCTGCCTCCCTGATTACCCACTTATAGGTAAATGTTTCATTGGGGGCAAACTCACGTGAATGAGTTGAATTGAATGCACATGGCCCTTTCTGTATTTCCAGAGATGTGCCAGGATCCAAAATATGTTGGTCGATAGTGACATCGACAACACTTGCCTGTTTTACTGTCATATCAACCGCCAATGTGAAAGACTCATTTGCATCCAGAACAGGAGAAGGGGTGAAATGTTCCGGATATAATTCACCATTACAATAGACCTCAGTCACTGCATAGGAATCATTGGCAAGCACGCCTGTAGAAAAACATACTGTGAAAATGAAAAAGACACAGAGCAATCTGAGTATGTAGCGATCTGTGTTCCTGATCCGTGGTAATATTTTATCCGACATTCTGAAACAAATAAGGATGAAAACTATATAAAAATTATCTTCTTATACCTAATTAATTGTATATACACATTTGCAGGCGTGGTTTTAAAACAGCAAAGATACTACTCTGTGACAACATTATAGAAAACAAAATTAGATGTGAGTTTCGACCCCGGCAAAACCGGGGCCATTCGGAAAAGTTTTGTACGCCCGAACCGGGATTCGAACCCGGGTCGGGGCCTCGACAGGGCCCCATGATAGGCCTCTACACTATTCGGACAATGTCCGGGCACACTTTTCCGCTCACAAGAGCAGCACCCAAATACATTTAATTGTATATAAGGGTTTTGTTTGCACCCCTTTAGAAGAGGTGTTTGGTCCCGCCTCCCAGACTCGAACCGGGGGCATCGCGGTAACCGCGCGGTATGTGGATAAACCACACAAACCATACTACAGCCGCGCACTCTACCAACTGAGTTAAGGCGGGACATTACTCAGCGAGATATTTCCATCCTCACAATCTTATATAGACTTTTCGCCGATTTCCCATTTCAAAGTCATATAAATCCAATGTCCGCAGGAAATTTCACCAGCGCTTAAAAGCAAAAATAAAAAAGACAGAATTGAAAACCACTGAAAAGAATAAAAAGAGGGAGATTCCCTCAGAAAGTGTCAATTGCGCCGTTGATAACAAGATCGGTAATTTTGGTAATATTACCAAGCCATTCATCGGCAACCGCCTCGGCATCATCCTGAACCGTAGCAAAATTTGCCCCATCTTCGGGAATTACCTGGATACTGGCAGCCATGGGCTGATCAATAGGTTTACCTATCTGAGACAGTAACCTCACGTATACTTCATCCACTTGCGGCACGGCTTCCACGATATCCCAGGCCATCTGAGTGGAAAGCAAATTGTAGATCTTACCTACATGATTGATAGGGTTCTTACCGCTTGTAGCCTCCATACTCATGGGCCTGTTCGGGGTTATCAAACCATTACACCGGTTACCCCGACCAACAGAACCATCATCACCCATTTCCGCAGAGGTGCCTGTTACAGTCAGGAATATACAGCCACAACCACCCTCGGTATTATCGGCAGCATTGATATATGCGTTCACATCCCTGTCAGTGTATTTGCCCGCAAGATCCAGAATATAATCCTTCATCTGTTCCTTGAAACTAACATAAGCATCCATATCATCAACATATTTGTCAACCATTCCACAGCAAACAGTCAGGGAAATATCATCTTTCTCCCGCAATCCCATGACCTTGATATCCTCACCGATTGCAGGCATTTTTTCCTTCAGGTCACCTATAAGCTGCTTCTCGGTATCATACACGATACGCTCAAGTTCGGAAAAGGGCGCATGCCCTACCCCAAAGGACGTGTCATTAGCAGTAGGAATTTTTTCCCTTCCAAAAACATCCCTCAGATCAGAAGAACCCGTACCGAGTTTGCAGTCAAGAATAATATCCCTCTCAAGATCAAGATTTACAATATTCTTCCTCAGGTAATCACGTGCTGCTGAAAGAGCCACTGTTTCAGCCGGGATTTCCACACCGTTAAATTCCTTTGTAGCCCGCCCCACAAGAAGAGTATAGATTGGCTTGAGGACTTGCCCACCTCCAAAAGCAGGGGAGGAACGACCTGCAACAATCTGGGTCTCGTCCGTATTATGATGAAGTACTGCACCGCATTTTTCGATATATTCAGCACAAAGGGCACGGCTTACAGCCTCTGCAATTCCATCAGATATACTATCAGGATGTCCCACACCCTTACGTTCAACAAGCTCTATCTCCTGATTTTCCACAGGTGTCTGGACAAGTTGTTCAACTTTTATATTCCGCATAACCAAACCTCATGAAAACACTGAAATATGAATTAAATAAGGCTCCAGTATCAAATCTGTATTGATATGAAAAATCCATTCTATATAAATTGGGTACTATATGAAGATGAATTAATTACTAGAGGTAATAGATATCATGGGTACTTTTTCTTCATCAAACCTTTATATGCAATGAAAGTATTGGAAATGTTGACCCAGATTCCAGAGGTAACCAGGATGATACGCATTGCAATACCAAATAAAGGCAGACTCCACGATCCGACCGTGAAACTCTTCAAAGAAGCAGGTCTCCCGGTACATGAAGGATCAAGCCGGAAACTTTTTGCAAAAACAACAGACCCAGAAATGACCTTTTTATTCGCAAGAGCGGCGGATATTCCCGAATATGTGCAGGACGGAGCTGCAGACGTGGGAATTACCGGGCTTGATCTTATAGATGAAACTGATTCAGAAGTTGAAGTTATGCTGGACCTGCAGTTTGGGAGGGCAAAACTGGTACTTGCAGTCCCTGAAGAATCAGGAATTAAAACTCCTGAAGACCTGAAAAACATGCGGGTTGCTACTGAGTTCCCAAATATTACAGAGAAATATTTTGAAAATATTGACATCCCAATTGAAGTAATCAAAGTAAGTGGTGCCTGCGAGATGACACCCCATGTGGGAATTGCGGATGCGATTGTTGATATATCCAGTTCCGGCACAACTCTTGTGACAAACCATCTCAGGAAAATTGCAGATGTGTTCAGCTCATCTGTTTACCTTATTTCAAATGCCGAAAGTTCCCAAAGAGAAGAAAAAATCCAGCACATCAAAACAGCCCTTGAAAGCGTACTCCATGCAAAACAAAAGCGCTACCTTATGATGAATGTGCCATCGGGCAAACTGGAAACTATCAAAGACATCCTGCCCGGTCTTGCGGGCCCGACTGTAATGAAAGTAGAATCAAAAAATTCCACCCATGCAGTACATGCCGTTATTGATGCAGACCAGGTCTTTGCAATAGTCAGCGAACTGAAAAAAGCAGGTGCATCAGACATACTGGTTGTACCCATTGAAAGAATGATACCCTGAGGAGAACAAAGAATGGAATTTGAGGTCATCCCCGCTGTAGATATGAAAAACGGGAAATGTGTCCAGTTAATACAGGGACTACCAGATAAGGAACGTATTTCACTTGATGATCCCGAAGCAGTTGCGATTAAGTGGATCGGACAGGGAGCAAAAACCCTGCATCTGATAGACCTTGACGGGGCCATCGAAGGTAAAAGGAAGAACGCCCCGATTATAGAAAAAATCATTATGCAATGTGAAAAGGAAGGAGTCGAAGTACAGGTAGGCGGTGGAATTCGCTCTTTTGAGGATGCTGCAAATCTCCTGCACATGGGGGCTGACAGGGTGATACTAAGCACCGCAGCTGTCCAAAATCCGGACCTGGTTGAAAAACTTGCCAGAGAATTCAAGCCCGAAAATATTAATGTTGCCCTGGACTCAAAAAATGGGAAAGTTTCTACAAAGGGATGGACCGAGCAATCCGAATATACTGCAGTACAACTCGGGAAAATGTTCGAAGAAAAAGGTGCAGGAAGCATCCTGTTCACCAACATCGACAAAGAAGGATTAATGGAAGGTGTGGACACAGAACCCACAACAGAGCTGGTTAATGAACTTACAATACCGGTGATTGCTTCAGGAGGAGTTACCACCCTGGAAGACATAATGACCCTGAAAATGACCGGTGCCTGCGGTGTTGTGGTGGGGAGTGCTCTTTATGCAGGAAATTTTACCCTTACAGAAGCAATAAATACGATCAGAGAGGAAACTTCTGGTGGAGAGTAAGTATGCCAAGAACTTCCACTGTATCCCGGACTACCAGAGAAACCAGCATAGAACTTACGATTAACATCGATGGCAAAGGGGATTCACAGATAAATACAGGCATCGGTTTTTTTGACCACATGCTGGTATGTTTTGCACGACATTCAGGTTTTGACCTTACAATCGATGCTAAAGGTGATCTGGAAGTAGACGGTCACCACCTGATTGAGGACATTGGGATCGTAATGGGGCAGGCATTTGATCGGATAATGGCAGAAAAGTCAGGAATTGCCCGTTTCGGAGAAGCAAGAATACCAATGGATGAAGCCCTTGCCAGTGTAGTAGTGGATATAGGAGGGCGCAGTTATCTCGTGATGGACACTACTTTTGAATCCGAAAAGTAGGGGAATTCAACACCCAGCTTACAAGGCACTTTTTTGAATCATTCGTCTCCAATGCAAAAATTACCCTACATGCAACTGTATATGGTTACAATGACCATCACAAAATCGAAGCCCTTTTCAAGGCATTTGCTCATGCAATGGAAAAAGCAACGGTTATCGAGGGTAAAGAGGTCAAAAGTACAAAGGGATGCCTCTGATTAGCATCCTTTTTCGAATTTATTTTTCAAACGTCTGTAAAACTCCCTTTCAACTTCCCCCCCACTTCTGAAAAGACGCTCCACGATTAACTCCGGAGTACTCTTTGCAATATGATTGTAAATCGGATTGCGATCAACAATCAGGTTCAATTCATTATCAAGTCCTTTTGCTTCAATTCCATCTACCCTGATGGAGGCATCGGTATTTTCCAGTATCTGGTCGGCAAGATGGGAAACAAAAATAGCCATTGTATTGGATTCTTCAGAAAGGGTCTCAAGGATCCCGGCTATGATTTTTGCAGAAGCTCCAGGTTCGGTAATGGATTCAAGTTCATCGACAAGCACAAGTTTGGATCCCGCCCCTGCCAGAGCTGAAAATGAGCGTAAGGTTGTTTCAAAGGCCCCCGCATCAAGAGTACCCCTGGATTTGCTGAAATAATACAAACTATCAACCGGCCCGATCTTTAATTCATCTGCCGGCACAGGGAAACCCATATTGGAAAGAATTGTACATTGAGCCACTAACTCCAGCATGGATGTTTTTCCTCCGGAATTCACACCGCTCAACAGGACTACCGCAGAAGTGGGAACTTGCGAAGGAGACATTATCGAGCCCAGGGAATAATCTATAGGTTCCACATCAACGCCCTTTTCGCAAAGGAAAATATTTCTTCCATTCTTGATTCCCATACCACATTCATCTTCAAAGCCGGCAAGTTGCATCTTCAGAGAATGACCAAAACGGGCCACTGCCAAACCCACATCCAGATCAAGTAACCTCATAACAAGTTGTTTCAGGTGTTGCCTGAATTCGTGTAGCTCATATGCAATATCCCTTTTATGAGTCACTTCCCTGCGGAATATCTGCTGTTTGATCTGTTCTTTGAATTTTTGTAACTGGGACGTGTCGGCTTCTACAGGATAACAAAGTTCAGAGGGGAAAAAATAATCCACAAATAGGCATTCATTTTGCTTCAGTGAAAGGGTTTCGATGAATTCTTTCCTGGCATCATTAATTATCTGGCTGAAAGATGCCGATATATTGCGTGAAAGAATATCCTTTAACTCCACCTCATCCCTGATAACACCCAACATATCATTCCCGCTGAGTGTAATACTACTTTTCTGGAGGAGATCATTTATTTCCCGGTTGCACTGGTCTACATATTTTGTAAGTTCCGAATCCACATTGTCCAGAATATGATGTAAGCGGTCTATTTCCCCGTCCCTGCCCTCAACAATATTTCCTTCAGGATTAATGGCAGCCATGAGATTGCAAAGAGCCGAAAGATCCGCATTGACTATTGAAGGTATGCCCGCTTTATCCAGTGTTATTGCAAGATCCAATGCATTCATTATCCGTTCATGATTGAAAGCAAAGAAAGAAATTTGTTTTTCGGGTAAAATATGCCATTCCTCAATTTCCCGGGCATTTGTTATTATTTCGGGATTCGTGCCCTCTGGAAAATCATACTCCAGGAAGGGTTCTCCTATGGCAATTACATGGGGATAACTGCGTGCAACATCTGCAAATTCCAGAGGATCTTCCACCAGCTGGACCTCAATGCTTTTACCATATTTTTCCTTTAAAGTGCTGTAATCATCGGTATTTGAAGTGACAATTGCCCTATCCCTGATCCGGGGAATTGAAGGAGAGTTTTTCAGGGGTTTTATTCTGGAAAGACTTGCTGAAACCCCATTCATATCATCGAGCATGGAGAGATATTCCATATGGTTTTCAACCCAGTCCCGGTTTATGCCAATAAGGTCTTTCCTGCTTGAAGGATATGGGATATAGGTGTGCAACTTATCCCTTGCATAAGGAGTAGAAGCATAATTTTTGATAGAATCGATTACCCGCTCATAAATATCGACTGAATCCCGGGTTTTCAAAAAAGAGGAGATATCAATACCATCCTGTGTAGACCTCACATCGTGTACGAGGGATATGGCATATCTTCTACCTACTCCTTCGATCTCCGATATACTGGCTATATCACCTCTGAGAATTGCCGCCATGGCATCCTCTTCACATCCAAAATGAGATATAAAGCGCTGTGCCATCTTTTCCCCTATACGCGGAGCATCAACCAGTGACTGCATATTATTGACCACCTTGTTTCTCATTCACAAAATCAAGTAGTGTAGATGTGGGAATACCCCGCTCTACAAAATACCGGTCTTTTTTAGACATTGTACTATAGCCGGAATCCCCGCGGGGCTGTAATTTTATTGAAAGTGAATGGTTGCGTCTGTTGTCTATCATCTGGCTTTTGTAGTAAGTATCCCACAATTCTTCCAGATTAGCAGAATCTTCAGAAGGAATCAAATGTTGTATTAAATCCACAGATGTTTTCAGGAAGTGCTGCATCTTCAGGATTTCACCATTGCATACATAAGCAAACATTCCATCAACAACAATTACCGCCCTATCTGGATTGCGTACTGCAAGCCACCTGCAAAGCATATCAGACACACGGTTTTTGGGAGTTACATTTGCATAAAGGACTGTTTCTCCGCAAACTGGCCGCACAAACATGCAAGTCTGTGATAATTGTTCTTGACCTCACGCATGTACCGGTAATATCGCTTGCAAAGTCTTTCTTTACCACAATAAAGACCATCTACCACCCCTTCACACCCATGCAATAGCCTCACAAACTCTGCAGGATTGCATTTCCTGTGCCTGAGCACCAATTCTATATAATTTAATGGAGGGGAATCAAAATTGGTTATTCTGTGCCACCCATCGGGAAAAACTCTTTCGACCAACTGCTGCTTATCAACCTTACTATTGAATCCAACCCGAATTACTTCAGCTGCCGGGTTGGACATTTTCAATTTCGTTTCCCCTTCTCCGGGATCACAGGCAAAAACCAGATCTGCCTCAGGCCTTTTCCTCAATTCCAGACAGGCCAGTAAGACACCTGTCACAGTGGCCTCAAAAAGAATAATCATGTGCATTCTCCTGCAAACTGTATAAGGTTAGTTTGCCCGGAACCACCAATTTTGATAAAGGAGCGTGCACGACCTATAACAACACCCACACGTGCAAGTTCATCCTCCCCATAAATTGGCCTGGATATCAGGATACGGGAAGCACTTATAGGCCCTATACCCGGCACCCTGAGCAAAGTAGAGTAATCGGCACTGTTTATTTCTACAGGAAACATTTCCGGGTTAAGCCGGGCAAGTTCTAGTTTTGGATCCTCATTCAAAAGGAAACCATCATCATTATAGATTTGATCAATATGCCCGGAATCCAGGCCATAATCCTTCAAAAGATAGGATACCTGATAGAGCCTCTGTTCCCTCCATTTCGGAGATGTTGAACCATTCTCAAGCGGCGTATCAGGAACCGGGTCAAAACTCATAAAATAAGGCCTGCGCAACTGGAATTTTTCCATGAAATCATGCACGGTATTCACAATATCCCTGTCGGGTTCGTCAAGGGCACCCACCACAAACTGGGTATCGTTGGCACCTATGATCTTACTATCATATCTGTGCAATTTCCTCTGTTTTCTTATCAATTTACAGGTCCAGTTCAAACGCTGAAGGACATCATTCTTGTAATCGAAATTGGGACATATTTCCGAATAGTTCACAGAACCCGCTGTTTCTGCATTTACCCCGAATTTGTTGACAACCCCGGCTACCTCCTGCAGCAAATGCAAAGGTGTACCGGGCATGAGTCGAAGGTGGATATAGCCATTAAACCCCTGACTTCTCAATAGACGGGCCACATGAAGTTGTTTTTCGGTTGTTGTTTCAGGATCCCCGATAACACCGGAGGAAAGGAACAGGCCTTCAATCGCATTTTTCCTGTAAAAATCCCAGGTAATCTTCACAATTTCTTCCGGGGACAGGGAAACCCTGCGCACATCCCTATGGCAGCGATTCGGGCAATAGGTACATTCTCCGGCACAGTAGTTGGTCAGCAATGTCTTGTATAATTGTATACAGCGCCCGTCAGGCCCGAAAGCGTGGCATACTGCACTCTGGTTACAGCTGTCATACTTTGTACCCGAGGAAAGGTATCGCATTCTCTCATGCAAAGTGAAATGATAGCCGTCTGAAGGAATACTCATTACATGTAACTAAGTTCATCGCCTATATAAGAGACAAGAAAGTGGATTGAAAGTATTCATTGGGCACCTTCATTCCCTGACATGAATGTCCAGCCGAATCCTTGTGACCGGTTCCAGCTTTTTCCAGTCCACGATTGTATTATCTTCCAGCACGCAGTCATTCACGTTTTTATCCCCGAACTGGCCATCAATCTCATAAACAAAAAGACCTTCCTCCCCATCAGTAGAAACAATCATCTCCCTATCTCCCTTTTTCCTGACATCAATATCTGCCACATTGCGCAGGGCTTCCATAAGGGAGGCACCTTTCTCGACTTCCACATGCCTGGTGGGAGCAAACGAATCAACGGCCAGATGAATATTTTTCCTGTTGGGTTTTAATACATGGGATTTACCGAAAATATGTCTTTCAAGGAGTTCGGATTCTTCAAGTACCTTTACATGCTTGGAAATTACCGGTACTGAAATATCCAGCTCCCGGGCAATTTCAGATATATGCATTTCGTTGCTGCTTAAGAGTTCCAGTATTTTAATCCGGGTTTCACTACCAAGTGCATGAAAAATCCTGCATCCCATCGAACTCATACATAAGTCAAGTGAATTGTAAATATATAAATTTAACTGGATTTGTTTATTTGACACCCATATTTTTCAGAGCAAAAATACTCTGAAGGGCATCTTCAGCTGATTTGTTCTCAATTATCTTAATAGAGTTGTTTTGGCGGAGTAATCCCTGTATGGCCGAAAAATCAATGTTTCCCTCACCAGGAGGCAAATGTTCATCGTTATTCCCGTGGTTATCATGAATATGAAAATGGGAAATCTCACGTTCAAGAAAAGCCTCCAGATTGCCCATTGTGTTGGCATGACCAATATCCAGTACAAAATCATTTGCCCCTATCTCAAATCCGGTTCCCTGAAAAGGAAACATTCCCATTTGGGCATATTTTCCACACATATCCGTACACCGGCATCCTCACCAATCCTTTCCAGTACAGGCAACGATTTTTGGAATGCATTAAATGCAAAATCCCTATCATAAGCAAAGGGGAAATAACCAGGATGGACAACCATGACTTCAGCATCAATTTCATTACAAATATCTGCCATGTCTTCCACAAGTTGAAGAGCTGCATTCCTTATAGGCTCACGAATACTTGCAAGATTGAGGTCTGTACTGGGAGCATGAACCGTATATTCCAGGTCATAGGAAAAAGCGATTTCATCCTGCCTGAAGAGGTCATGTTTTCCTTCGGAAAAGATTTCTGCACAATTGACAACGTGTTCAATATTTTGTAAAGCTTCACCAAGAGATAAGTCGTGATAAGCAAACGAAGAGATACCGATCATAAGAAAATACTCCTGAGTTACAAATAAGAACCCTAATTATTTTAACTTATGGCAAGTGTACTTGAGACTATATTAAACTTATCTCGAATCCAATAAAACTAATATGAGAATCTAACACAGAAGGAATAGTCTAAAATTTTAGGTGTTGTTGCGTAATTCAAGCAAGCGTAGAAAAGAAGATGCAGTAAATGTATCTCCCAATCCAACTGTCACTGCCGGCTCATTGACCACAAGTGTGGGAATTGCACAAAAATAATACTCATTGAAGATACCATAGATTCCAAAACCGTAATGCTTGGCTCCAGTAATAGACTTTATTCTCTTGACCTGCAGGCTACCATATTCACTGCGCTTGAATTGGCTGCACTTTTCCTCCAGATTGGACCTGTCAGGCAATGAGCCTGAAGAAGCAAAGTATGCCGCACACTTCAAACCAAAATCAATAGCATCTATTTTCTTTCCATCCAGGTTATCTGAAGCAGAGAGGCAAAAGACAAAATCCCTGGTATGGACTACAAGGGCCCTGGCCAAACAACTTTTAATGCAATTGTGGGCCGCTTGAAACATTGCAGAAATATCCATTTCATGTATGCCTTCAATCCTAAAACCCATCTTCTGCGCTAGGGTTGCAAGTTCGTCTTCATTCAAACCCATAGAATCAACCCTTCCTGCAAGTTCAACGAAGACATGTTTGGCTATATCCGATGTCGCAAAATGACCCAACTCAGCATGGATGAACATATCAGACATCAAATTCCATTCATCGATCTGTGCAAGGACAGGAGATAACTTTTCCTCGAAAGAAGAGCCATCCGGATAGGAGGGTTGGAGCATATGAAAACCGGATACAACTGCACCATCCATTTCCCCAATATGTGCGGTTGCATATTGCTTGAAGAAGGAAGAAATCGTCATTTGAGGGTTGAATTCATCAAATGTCGCAATGAACCTGTTTTCCCGGGATACAGTTATCCTGCGGCCGTATAAGTCGAAACTGTCTCCCTGACGGAAATCAAAAACAAAATGTACCGGTTCCTCATCGCCACTCTGGCTTTCGAATTTTGGAGGCAGCACCATTCCCTTTTTTGAAAAAAGAGCCTCCTGTGTCCCGGAAAGATAAACAACATTGGGAAGAATCATATCTACATTGAGCCCGGAGAGGACATTGGCCATTATACCCATATTCCCCCCTATCCTTATCTCTGCCTCTTCAAAAAAACGTTTTTGAGAAAATCAAGAACATCCCGGGAATAAATGAACCATTCTGCACCCCTGCCATATTCCATACAATGGATAAGTCCGGCAAGGAAATCTTCGAGGGAATTGATGATATGCGGTTGGTTTTCGATCTTCATCAGCAGTTCATTTTTATCCACCTCATCAAGGATGGATTCCACCTCCCTGCCGGTTATCCTGTAAACTGCATCGATATTAGCGTTGTAACCGCAAAGGATATTCATTCAATCCTCCCGCAGACTGCACATACCTGCCAGCACAGCTGCAAAGGCACTTGCTGAAATAGTATCTCCTATACCTACCGTATCAACGGGATGATCCACCACCCTGGCCGGAATGATCAATACATCATGATTGCGGGTGCAGATACAACCTTTTTCAAAATATTCCAGATTACATTTTCCCTGCCTGACAAGATAGGCACCCAGTTTGTCAATTTGGTCCATTCCCTGTGTGGATATAGGTACATCAAGACCTGCTTTTATGTCCTCAAAATCTTTTATCCCTCCCTGAAGGGCCCTGGAAGCGGCTGTAGTGGATGCAAAAAGCAGGGAATCAAGATGTTGTTCAACATCAATAGGACAATCTTTGGAAACAACACATATATAAAAGCCCAAAGAGTGTACATGAATCCTCTGCAACTTGAGCTCATGAAGCAGCCGGACAGCTCCTTCATAAAGGGCTACTATAGCATCTTCTTCCTTTTTGATTACCGAATATGCAAGTTCTTCATAACCTAAAACATTCAATGCATTGGCAACTTCCACAGTATCAAGACCCAGTGATTGGACATGATTGCGCACAATATCATTCAGAATTGCTGAGCGAATGAATTTATTCTGTATGGAAGTGAATTCCACATGTATGCAAATATCAGGATTGGCTTTTTTTAACTGGCCTATTGCCCCCACCGCACGTTCTACATAATCCCTGTAAGTCTTGCCATCCTCATATTCTTCTTTTATCATCTGGTAACCAGAGAGAATTGCCCCATCAACGGTTTTACCCATCTCGGGAAGATGCTCATAGACATCATCAGACATATCTATACGGATCCAGGGCGGACGTGATGAAATGATCAGGCGGTTATTGCGAGGAACTATTATCCTGTCCTCGGCATATTTAACAGAAAGTCCTTTATTGAATTCAATAATCCAGTTGACCTTGGCTTTATAATCGGGATTAGAGGCCTCTGCAGGAGAAAGCAATTCCATCCTGCCTTCCCTGACAAAAGGATGTAAAAGATTAGGTGAAGATACAAAATAATCCGCCTGTTCAGGGGAAAGCCAGGGGATATAAGCAATTACTTTATTCAGGTCCATGTTGGCAAGCAGATTGGATATTATCCCGGCTTGCCCCCCCATCCTGGCTTCATCAAAAACAAGATTATCGGTCAACCATTCATGGATATCAGTTGAATAGGTGGGAATTTCCGCAGCTTTACCGTCCTTCATAGCAATCAGGAGTCGTGCAAGGAAATCTACAGGAGAATCTATATGTCGGGGATAGGAAAATATTCTCTGCTGGACAGTATCCACATCCACTTTTCTCAGCAGGTTTTCCACATCACCGGGGCCAATATGCTTGATGGCGTCCACATTACTGTTATAGGCAACAAATATTCCGTTTACACAGGAAATATTTCGTGCAACCGACTCATAACCTTCAATGTATCTCTTATCCCACTCAGATATATCCATTAAAATTCCCCTGAAACAATATCATGTAGTATATTCCGCATTAATACGCACATAATCATAGGTAAGATCACAACCCCAGGCAACCGCAAAAGCTTCACCAAGTGAAAGGTCCACTGAAATTATGACAGTATCGCTTTCCATTATGGATTTTAGTTGTTTGTTGGCAGAGGTATCCGCCACCTGACCGTGATCCACCAGAGTAACTGCATTTTCCCCATCCGAAAATTTCAGGGAAATTGTATCCTGATCAAGAGAGGCACCTGAGTATCCAGCTGCGGCAACAACCCTACCCCAGTTGGGATCATGCCCGTATATCGCGGATTTCACAAGAGGTGATCGTACAATGGTTTTGGCAGCCTTGCGTGCATCGGCCAGGTCAGAAGCACCATTTACCTGTACTTCAATAAGTTTGGTAGCACCTTCCCCATCGCGGGCGATTTTCTTTGCAAGTTCCACAAGGACATAATCAAGTCCTCTCTGGAAATTTGCTACATCAGGAGCTATTGAAGAAGCACCTGTTGCGGTTAACAGAGCCATGTCATTGGTACTGGTATCACCATCGACTACCATCATATTGAAACTGGAATCGTTGGCTTTTACAAGACATGCTTTCAGTGTATCGGCAGAAAGAATAGCATCAGTATAGATAAAAGCAAGCATTGTTCCCATGTTGGGCTCGATCATACCGGAACCCTTGGTAATGCCTCCGATACGTACACCACATTCCAGTTCTACAGCCACTTCCTTTTCGATCAGGTCAGTGGTCATGATGGCTTTTGTAGCATTGCGACAGCCCTGGGGATCTGCAGAAAGTGTCCCGTAAACTTCATCCAGATGGTCTTTTATCCAACCTACATCAAGAAAACGGCCAATCACACCGGTAGATGCAACTGCGATGTGGGACTCCTGAACTCCCAGTTTATCGGCAGCAAGCCTTGCCATCTCACGGGCATCAGCCATTCCCTGTTCACCGGTGAAGGCATTGGCATTTCCGCTGTTTATAATTGTGCCTGCAACATATTTATGATTCTCAAGATTGTCCCTGGTAAACACCACCGGCGCCGCTACAACCTTATTGCGTGTAAAAACACCTGCGCAAGGACCTGCACCTTCAATCAGAGCAAGGCCCATGTAATCATCCTTCAAACCGGCAGCATGGACACCACGTACTGCACATATACCACCGTCAATTGATCTCATGAACGTAAACCTCACTGACTACCTAAACCCCTGATGATATCTCCCCTGGTAATGATGCCTGTAAGCTTATCATTTTCAACAACTGGCAGGCGGTTTATCTTGTGTCTGGACATCAGGTGGGAAGCATCCTCAATTGAATCTTCAGGAGAGACAGTGAATACACCGGAGCGCATTATTTTGCTAACCGGCATTGAACCTACATCAGAAAGCATTTTTTTGGTATCTTCCCAGCTGATAAATTCCCGGATAGGAATTTCTATTACCTCAAAGGGACTGGGGAGCCAGAAATCACCATGTTTGGGAGATTCAAGCAAAGCAAGCAAATCAACCTCTGAAAGTATACCTACAATCTTGCCGTTTTCCACTACAGGCATACCACTTATGTCATTATCCTTCAACGACCTGGCAGCATCACTTACTTTGTCTTCGGGACTGCAATAAATCACATCACTGTTCATAATTTCTTTTACAAGCATAAATCCACCTCCAAATAAATCAGGGCGCAAGCCCTGCGTTCCATAGACCATCGGTTTCCCTGAAACCACACATGAGATTCATGTTCTGTATAGCCTGTCCTGAAGCTCCTTTTACGAGATTGTCAATTGCCGAGATAACTACAAGCCTGTTACTGTTTGCGTCAATCTCAAAACCAATATCACAGAAATTGGAGCCACGTACATTACCCAGCGCAGGTATATCATCGACCAGTCTTACAAAGGGACAGTCAGAGTAAAAAGAATCGTATAGTTGCCGGATATCTTCTTCTGAGCATTCTTCATTAAGAAAGAGATGAGCTGTAGTCAGTATCCCGCGGATAGCAGGGATTACATGAGGAGTGAAATTAACACTATCAAGGCCACCAAGGCCATTCAATTCCTGCCAGATCTCCGCCTGGTGGCGATGGGTTGTGAGCTTGTAGGGCTGGATGTTTTCCGCCATGTTGGGGTAATGGGATGCCTGGCTTGGATTCACACCGGCGCCTGTTATGCCGGATTTGGAATCAAAAACTGCAATATCTGCAAGCCCTGCATTAACAACAGGAGCAGCCGCCAGGGTAGCTCCTGTGGGATAACAACCCGGATTGGCAACAAAAGTTTCCCCCTTTACCTCGGGATGCAGCTCCACCAAGCCAAATACTGCTTTGCGGGGGTCATGGTGTTTAATGCCATAGACCTTTTCAAATTCGTCCACACCCAGACGATAATCCGCACTCAAATCCACAATACGCAGGCCACTGTCAATAAGTTGAGGTACAATATCCATCGCACTGCCATGAGGTACCGCCAGGAATACCACGTCACACCTCTGCCTTACAGCAACCGGATCAAGTTCTTCAAATTCAAGATCTGTCAAACCGGCCAGATGAGCATGTTTTTTGGATACATTTTGTCCGGCAAGTTTTCTTGAAGTTGCCATTTCAAGATTTACATGAGGATGATTGAGAAGAAGGCGCATCAATTCTCCCCCGGTATAGCCGGTGGCACCGATTATGCCTGCATTAACCTTATCTTTCATGCCTTAGTGTTATGTTTTACCACTAATTAAAGTTATTACCATACAGGCAGGCAAGGGACACAATGAATTACGAAAAAATATACCTGGCGGGCCCTCTTTTTTCCGAGGCTGAGAAGAATTTCAATGAACAACTCACAGAGAGAATCGAAAGTGCAGGATATGACGTGTTCCTGCCACAAAGGGATTCAGCAGATACGAAAAATATGCGCAAAGAACAGGATGCTGCAGAATTGTTCCGGAAAAATTCAGAAGCTATAGATAGAGCCGATCTTATAATTGCTATACTGGATGGAGGCAGCGATGTGGATTCCGGTACAGCCTGGGAAATCGGCTATGCTTATGCTAAAAACATCCCGGTAATGGGGCTGAGGACTGATTTCCGCACACTTGGAATCGAAGGTACGGTCAACCTGATGATAGAAAAAACCCTAATTAAACTCGTGTATTCAACCGATAAGCTGCTTACAGAACTTGAAAATATGAAAAGATAAGCAGTTTAGAACTGCTTTTCCACGATTTGCCCCTCAGGAGATTCTTCGGAAAAGACCTGTCCTTCAAACCAGTACACTTCGGCACCTGTAAGCCATGCATCCGGTGCAAGTCCGGCTTTTATGCAGGTATGACTCAAAAAATCCAAAGAATTAAATCCCTGCTCAGGGGCCACCTGTGGCAGGAGTAAACCCTGATAGAAACCCTGTTTGACTATAAGCCCATGCCTGCCTATCTCTATAAGACCGGGCAAATCTTCAGGAGCCGCATCAATCTTTTCAGGCGGGGTCAGGACGGTAACTTCGACCGTGATTACAGACATCTCCTGTAACTTTACAGGAGGAAAACGCGGATCCCTTGTTGATGCTGAGATGGCAGAATCAACAATTGCATCCTTCAGGGATGAATCTGGATAGGGATGACCAATACAGCCTCTCAAATCTCCTTCCATGGAGAGGGTTACGAAAACGCCGCGCTCCTCTTCAAAGACCGGAGAGAGGGTTATAGAATTCGGGTCCATCTTAGTACCGCTCTCAAGAAATTCAGTGATCGTATTGCGGGCAAGGTTTACCGCCATCTTGCCTTCATCCAGGCCAAGCATAATATTACCTCCACTTAATCGTGTTTTGAAATTAGGACAGCAGCTTTTTTAAGGGCTTCGATTGCCGGCAGGGGGGTTCCTGCAAGATAGTCGATACATGAGCCGCCTCCTGTACTTATATGGGAAAAACTGTGATCGAAACCCATATCCCGCACCTCGGCAGAAATATGGCCACCTCCTGCAATGGAATAATCGGCTTCTGTGGCAGCTTTTACAATTTCATAGGTCCCCAGTTCAAATCCATCCTGTTCGGAAACCCCGGCGGGTCCATTGAGAATCACAGTGCCTGCCTGACTGATTTCTCTGGAATAAGCAACAATCGTTTCAATTCCTATATCATTGATTGGTAGTATCGAATCCCCAACTTCTTCGACCGATACTTCGATCCTGCTGCCGTTATCATTCAATGCTACATCTACGGGTAAACCCACTTTTCCGTCAAAATCGTCAAGAATTTTCTTTGACCTATCTATCTGTTCAAGATAGCCCTGGGATTCAATGAGATCCTTATTTGCTTTCCCGATATCAAAACCTGATGCAGCCAGCATTACATTTGCAACAACACCTGTCACAAGTACGCGGTCAGCGCCACCATTTGAAAGTACATTTTCAGCAACCGTAAGGGAATCGTCAACCTTGGCACCACCCAGTACGAAAATACAGGGTCTTCCCCCTCCCTTTATCCCTCTGTCCAGTGAGGTAATCTCTTTTTCCATTAAACGGCCTGCACCACAGGGAAGGAGATGTGTAAACCCCATTAAAGAAAGATGAGAACGATGGGATACGGCAAAAGCATCATTCAAAAAGATGTCCGCAAGGGGAGCCAGGTTTTTCACCATATGTGTGCTTGCATGCTCTTTGGCAGATCGTGAAATGGTTTCCTCAGAATAGAAACGTACATTTTCCAGCAAAAGCACATCCCCTTTTTCCATTGCTGCAATCCTTGAACGTGCATGAGAGCCGAAAATATCATCTACGTATTCCACTTCCCTACCCAGATAGTAACTTAGTATTTCTGCATGAGGCTGCATAGTTGTGAAATCACTTTTTCCCGCCCGGCTTTGATGGGCAAGCAATACTACCCGTGAATCTTCAAGATCCTTTATTGTGGGAATGTGGCTGCTTATCCTCAGGTCATCCAGAATACTGCCCTCGGGGTCCATCGGGGTATTGATATCAACTCGCACCAGAATTGTTTTGTCGTCAACATCAAAATCATCAATAGTGAAATAATCCTTGTCCTGCACGGTATCCATCACCAGTCAACCTTTCCATTAACATAGGCTACTTCAGCCAGGCCCCTATATACATATCCATATTATATATGTTCTCACAAACCTGCTGAATCCAGTATAGAGTCAACATCCACATTCTCTTCAATCAGTCTAACGATTGTTTCAATCTTGGTCTTCTGCTGAATCCGGGAGTGTCCGATTAGGTTCTCCATTCTTTCTATCGTGGAAAGAGTGTCACCCCTTACAAGCACAACAACCACGCCTGCTTCATCAGCACTTCCAAGTACAGCTTCGCTGGGACGGAGATTGCCCGTCAGGATCAATGCCTTTGCTCCGACCTCTATAGCCGCCATCTGTATATCCGCGCGTCCCCCCCTGTCACTACAACATTGTTTGGAGAGCGCCGGAAATACTTGATCGCCGAATTAACTTCCATAGCACCCACAAGATAATGTTCAACAAGATTGCCCATTTCCTGTCTACCTGTCAGGACATCTCCTCTCAAATCTTCCACAATTTCTGCTATAGAAACCGCTCCAAGAGTATGATCGCGGGGAATTACACCAAATACCTTCACCCCCTTCTTTTCAAGGAAGGGTACAACCATGTCCCTTACCATTCCTATTTTGTCTTCTTCAACTTCGTTGAGAATAACACCTGAAAGCATATTCCTGTCAGCTATTAATTCGATGTCACAGAGAATCCTGTCCACTGCACTAACCGAATCAAAACGGGTAATCAGCAGGATCTTACTGTCCAGTATGGAAGCTACCTGGGGATCTGACAAATTGTACATGGCCCCGCTTCCGATACCTCCTTCCCCCTCTATGATCACCATATCTTTATCCCTGGAAACTTCCGAATAAGCCTGTTTCAGGGTTTCGTCCAGATGTTTTTCCACTCCCAGTAGAGCATCATTGGTAAGATTCTCGGTAAGCATAATTGGAGTGATGCAACTGCGTGGGGTTTCAAGAGCCAGCAGATCCCGCATTTGTTCTGCATCCTCATCGGAGAGAACACCATCAACATCAACCAGCAGGTTACCCACCGGTTTCATGTAGCCCACACTTTTCCCACGTTCTTTAAGTATCAGGCCAAGGCCACTGCATATCGAACTTTTCCCGGAATAATTTTCAGAAGAACTTACAAGTATTGAAGCCATACAAACCCTCCCTGTTATCAATTTGATTCTTTCAATGTAAGACGCATATCCATAGCAAAACAACCTTCACCTTCCGGAAGGACCATCAACGGATTTATTTCAAACTCAAGGACCTGCGGGAAATCTTCCACAAGCCTGGAAACACGCACGAGAACATCCGCCACCGCATTCACATCATATGCTTTTTCTCCCCTCACACCTGTAAGTAAAGGATAGGAACGGATGGAAGAAATCATTGAGTGAGCATCCTTTTCATTGAGGGGAGCGAGCCTGAAAGACACATCTTTAAGGATCTCTACATATGTCCCCCCCAGACCAAATATAAGAAGCGGGCCGAACTGCACATCCCTGTTCATACCTATTATCACTTCCCGGCCACCTTCAATCATTCTCTGCAATTGCACACCTGTAATTCGTGCAGAAGGCATGTAGCGGCCTACATCCGACATCATTGTATGATAGGCACGCCTGATATCCTCTTTACTCATCAGTGAAAGCCGGATACCTCCGACATCGGTCTTATGTGAAATGTCAGGGGAAAGGACTTTCATAACTACAGGGTAACCAATCCTTTCGCTTTCCTCCACCGCTTCTTCCACAGTGGAAGCCTTCCCGATTTCCACAACTGGAATGCCATAGGCTTTCAGAAGATCAAATGATTCAAGCCCCAGGATTTTTTTATCCTTTGCTGCTGCTTCATCGAGCAGTGCAGATGCCATTTTCCTGTCCGAATGAACCGGTTTGGGTAAAGGATAAACCATGTTTCGCCTTTTTCCGTAATCACACAGGGCACCCATACTGGCCACTGCTCTTTCGGGGAAGGTGTAATTGGGCACTCCCCCCGCTACAAGAATGGAATTGCCTTCCATAACCCGTGTACCCCCCACAAAACTGCAAAGTACCGGTTTATCAGAATTTTCCATTTTTTGAATTACAATCCTTGCGATGCTTCCCACATCAGTCATAGCCTGGGGAGAAGTCAACAGGATAACACCATCCACATTAGGATCTTTTAACACAATTTCAAGGGCATCACCGTAGAGTTTTGCACTTGCATCCCCCAGTACATCCACAGGATTGTAAAAACTGGCAGCACCGGGTAGAAACTCACGTAACCCTTCAATTGTTTCAGCAGAGAACGAAGCCAGCTCCAGACCTTCATAATAACATGCATCTGCCGTAAGAATTCCCAGGCCCCCGGCATTGGTGAGTATGGCTATCCGCCTGCCTGCAGGGATTGGCTGGGTTGAAAAAGCCCTTATGTAATCCAGCATGTCTTCCAGTGTATCCGCACGTACCACACCGGATTTATCAAAAGCGGCATTATAGGCCTGGTCCGAGCCGGCAAGTGTACCGGTGTGAGAGGATACGGCCCGGGAACCGGCAGCAGTACGGCCTGATTTGACCAAAACCACAGGTTTTTTCCTGGAAACATCCCTGGCAATTTCAATGAATTGTGACCCATTTTTGATACCTTCCAGATAGGCTGCAATAACCGAGGTTGACGAATCGTCCCGGAATTCGGCCAGGAATTCGTTTTCCCCCAGATCAGCCTTATTCCCAAGGCTTACGAATTTGGAAAAACCCATTCCATTGGCTTCTGCCCAATCAAGGGTAGAAGTACATATGGCACCGGACTGTGACATCATTGCAATATTGCCCTCATATGCCATCGATGCGGCAAAAGAGGCGTTCAGACCTGCAACCGGATCCATGATTCCCAGACAGTTGGGACCTACCATGTGCATTCCGTATTCCTTACAAATCTCCATGGACCTGCGTTCAAGTTTAGCTCCCTCAACACCTGCCTCCTTGAAACCCGCAGAGATTACCACCACGTACTTCACCCCTGCCCTGCCGCATTCTTCCAGCGTAGGAGGCACTACTTTTGCAGGTACGACTACAACAGCAAGATCCACTTCATCAGCCACATCAAGAATGGAGGCATAGCATGTAAGGTCCTCAATCTTTTCCTCGCCGGGATTGACAGGGTAGATATTTCCTCTGAAATCCTTTACCAGGTTGGACAGGACTGCATTTCCCACTTTACCTTTTTTCCTTGATGCACCGATCACAGCCACTGAATCAGGATTAAAAAGACTGGATAACATGAGTATTCCCGGCTCCCTCTTTACAATAAGGAGAAGGGCCTATGATTAATAAATTTATACCAAAGTCACCCAAAAGCTAATATTAACATAAACCTATACGGCAGACAGGTGATCTTATGAAAATTCTGGGCATATCAGGCAGTCCTAAAAAGAACGGAAACAGTGAACAGATGATAAACAGGGCCCTCGCAATGGCTGAAAAAAGAGGATTTACCACCGACAGCGTATTCCTCTCAGAGATGGAAGTCAAACCCTGTATTGCATGCGGCAATTGCAGGGAAAGCGAGGAATGTCCTATCAAAGACGATATGGAAATGATCTATCCAAAACTGGATGAAGCGGATGCAATTATCGTGGCTTCACCGGTCTATTTCGGAAGTCCAACTGCCCAGCTGAAGGCCCTATTTGACAGAAGCGTCCTGCTCAGGAGACATAATTTCAAGCTCAGTAATAAGATTGGTGCAGGTATTGCTATTGGTGGCTCCAGGAACGGAGGACAGGAAAAGACCATACAGGTAATCCAGGACTGGATGCACATTCATGGAATGGTTGTTGTGGGAGATGGCGGACACTTCGGCGGGATTGTGAAAAAGCCCTTTGAAGAAGATAAGACCGGGACCAAGACGCTGGACGATACTATTGAAAAGGTGTGTGACTTACTAGAAATGATGAAGAAAAAATAAATGAGGACTTCTTTCCTCATTACTTTTTTATTTATGAAGGCGACCTTTTTTGAATATTTCCAAAAACGAGTTAAAGAATCGGTATTACACCGAAGGGTTCATTTCTAATTTCCTTGCCATAATAATAGGAATAATAACAGGCCTGGCTTTTGTAGCCTATGATCAGGTTACCTTTTACTTTACAACCCTTTTTTTCAATGCCCCGGATAGTAACCTTCCTAAATATATCATCCTCCTTCCGGCTGCAGGAGGATTATGCGTTGGCCTGATATCCCATAAATTTATGAGAAAAAGTCGTTGTGGAGTTGCAGAGGTAATGGAAGCAACAGCTCTTCAGGGCGGGAAGATAAAGAGTAAATTTGCTTTTTATGAAGTATTCCTTTCAATGATCTCAATCTGTACAGGAGGATCGGTGGGCAAAGAAGCTCCCGGTATTCTCGCGGGAGCCGGTGTGGGAGCCACGGTAGGCAGCCGGCTGAAAAGTCCGGATCACCGTTTCAGGACATTGATTGCCTGCGGGGCTTCTGGAGGAATTGCAGCGGCATTTCATGCCCCTCTTGCCGGGGTGGTTTTTGTAGTAGAGGTAATTCTCGGGGAATTACAGGCCAAGACACTTATACCGATAGTTCTTTCTTCAGTGTTCTCTACCCTTGTAACGGACATCGTTTTTGGTATCCAGCCCATACAGGTTTCCTATTACGGTATGGAGAGCCCGTTTCACGAGCCAGCACTATACATCATCCTGGGCGTTCTTTCAGGAATTGCTGCTGCAATATTCATAAAATTTACATACCTTACCCGGGATTCATTTGAAAAAGTTCCTGTCAAACCCTACGTGAAACCTGCACTTGGAGGACTTGTAGTCGGGTGTATCGGTTATTTCTATCCGCAGATATTCGGAATCGGCTACGATGTTATCAAGCAATCCCTCAACAACGAACTTGCCCTGCAGATGCTGTTGATACTGCTTGTCCTTAAAATTGTGGCATTTGCCTTCACAGTTGGTTCCGGAGGTTCGGGGGGAGTTATAGTCCCGTCCCTTTTTGCAGGTTCTATGCTGGGAGGGGGTTTTGGAAATCTGGTGAATTATATTTTTCCTTTTTATACAGCACCTGCGGGAGCATATGCCCTTGTAGGTATGGGGGCAGTCTTTGCGGGAGTGGTACGTGCACCCCTGACTGCCATGCTTATTCTTTTTGAACTTACCCGTGATTACAACCTTATCCTGCCCCTCATGTTGGCCTGTGTGATCAGCAATGTAATATCAACTCACCTTCATGAAGAATCGATATTTACAGAATTGCTCAGGAGAAGAGGGCACGTCATCAGGGCCGGCACCGAGGTAAATGTTATGGAATCACTGAATGTCAGGGATAATATGGTAAGAGATGTGTTATTCCTTAATGTAAAAGATACAACTGCCAATCTTCTAAATCTAATGCAAAAAAGCAAACATGCAGGTTTCCCGGTACTTGACAACTAGGGAAAAATTGCAGGAATTGTCACCCTGCATGACATGCGCGATAAAGTAGAGCAGGGGGAACTGGAAAAACCGGTCACTCAAATAATGACTAAAAATGTTGCTACTGCGTATCCTGATGAATCTCTTGACATAGTACTAAAAAGACTGGCAGCACATGATGTGGGCAGATTACCTGTTGTCTCCAGAAATGATGGAATAAGCCTGATCGGAATAATAACCCGCAGTGATATCGTGAAATCCTATGACCGGGAAATAGTTAACAGAATGCAAACCGGTGAAGATGATAATCTTAAACAGGGTGGCCGATAAAGTAACCAGGGGTTGCTTCCTCTATCTTCACCCTGCAACGTTGACCCGGACAAAATTCACCTGCTTCAGGGATCACAACAGGTTTATAAGAATCGGTGCGGGACATCAATCCTTTTACCTTTGCCTGTTGTGAGATGAATACATCAACTTCCCTTCCTACCATATCTTCCTTTTTTCCGAGTTTGATTTGATTACAGAGACGATGGAGTTTGCCCGAACGCTCCACAACGATACGTGTATCTATATTTCTGAATTGCAATGCTTCAGTGTGCGGCCTTGGTGTGTAACGTGAAATATTTACCTTATCAGGGCGATAGGTTCGAATCCAGTCCAGCGTAAGTTCGAAATCCTCCTCATCCTCCCCGGGAAAACCCACAATAATATCTGTGAAAAGGGTACTTTCGGGAAACGCACCCCTGAACTTTTCGACTATAATGTTTGCCTGTTCCATTGTATGTTTGCGTTTCATCCTGTCAAGCACTTTGTCCGAAGCTGACTGGATGGGAAGGTGTAAAACTTTGTAGATCTTTTCACTTGAATAAGCCTCTAACAAGTCATCCAGAATTTCAAGTGTTGAAGCAGGATTCATCATACCCACACGTAGCCTGAAATCTCCAGGAATTGCAGTAATCCTCTCAAGCAGTGCAGGCAGATAAATACCTTTATCCAAACCATACTGAGCATTGTCCTGGGATGTTAGCCAGATCTCACTGCATCCTTCGTAAACAGCCTGCTCGATGTCGGTAACGATTGAATCGGCATCAAAGGAGTAAAGGGGACCCCTGGCAAGTGTAACAATACAATAGGAACAACGGTTATTGCAACCCTGTGATATCTGGCAGATATGGATATTCGGACTGGACCTGTTGCGGGGCACATTGAGTAAACCTTCAGGAGAATCATCAAAGACACTCATGGGCCTCAATGAGAGTCCCCCCAGCCTTTCATGAACCCGGTTGAGAATTACTCCGAGCTTAAGAAGGGAATTCATGCCCAGGACATGAACCTCGGGATTATTTTCTAATATTTCGTCCATTTGAACCTGAGGCATGCAACCTGTGACAATTACTTCCCTGCCCTGAAGACCCCATTCCTTGATCTTGTGCAATATCTTCTGCTCTGTAGTATCCTTGACTGTACAGGTGTTGCATATGATCACATCAGCTTCTCTTTCAGATACAAGCCTGTGGCCCAGATCCACCGCTTTAGCCTCAAGGATCTCGGAAGAGGACTGGTTGGCCGTACAGCCAAAGGTTGCAACATGTATATTTAACAGGACAAAATCTCCATATTATAGCCTGAGAGGCGTTTTTTCCTTGTCGTGTATATATACTGAATCTGAAAATTTGACAATACCTGAACTACCCATTGATATACTGTGTACCCTTGCGTCCCCATAACCAAAAAGGTTGGTGCCCTTGAGGAAATGCCCGGAGGTCACACCGGTTGCAGCAAAGATTACGTCTTTACCGGGTACAAGTTTTTCAGTATCAAGAACATCATGCATGTTGTCTTCAGTTATGCCCATCTTTTTAAGCCGGGGCATCTTTTCCTCTACCTCCCGTGCAATTACATCATCGGGTTTGCGATTGGCAACTGAAGGTAAAACCAGGCGTGCAAGCACCTTTCCACCCAGTATCTTCATTGCAGAGGCTGTAAGTACAGCTTCACCCGAACCACCCGAACCCATTACCACATGGATACCTGAGCCACGTATAGCCGTTGATACGCCGGGCATAAGATCACCGTCGGAAACCAGATTTACCCTAGCACCGGTTTTCCGGATTTCCTCGATTTTATCCTTATGACGCTCACGGTCCAGAATCACAACCACAAGTTCCTCTACACTGCGGTTTAAGGCACGGGCCACTATCTCAAGATTGTCAATTGCCGGGGCGTCCAGATCAATTTCCTCTCCGGGGTGTTCTCGTCCATACTTTACGACTTCTGGACCGACTACGATTTTATCCATATAGACATCTGGACCGTGGAACAAACCATTGGGTTCTGACATGGCCATAACTGAGATGGAACCCGGTACACCGTCTGCACAGAGGTTGGTACCTTCCAGCGGATCAACGGCAATATTTACCTTAAGATCACCTTTACCTGTACCGACTTCTTCACCAATATAGAGCATTGGTGCCTCGTCCCTTTCACCTTCACCGATCTGGATGACACCACTGATATCCAGGCAATTGAGAATCCTGCGCATTGCTTCCACCGATACCTGATCGGCATAATTCTTGTCACCCTTGCCGATCTGATGGGCAGCAGCAATCGCAGCAGCTTCTGTGACATGGATCAGTTTGGGGAGTAAGGCACTTTCTATCGGACCGGCATTTTTCATAATATTCTCTGCAGTCTTGGGGTGTGGCATTAATAATCCTCTCATTTGATAGATATATAGATGAATAATCTGTATGTACTTATTAATAAGTTTACCAATGGTCTTATTTCAGGATGTCCACCAGTGACACCCGCTCCAGCACGATGTCAGGTATCCGCGATACCCCGATTGCAGCTGTCTCTGCATAACCAATTCCGAAATGAGCCCTTATATTCTCTTCCTTTTGGCCTGAATAATCGATCACTTCACTCTTGCAGACCATTGAATCAAGTGCAGGTAAAACAGCATCTACTTTATTTTTTTCGCCCAGGACAAGAAAAACAACAGAAATATCCCCTTCCTTCATACCCATAGAAAAAGCTTCAACAATCTGTCGTTTTCCGGAAGCATACCGGAGAATTTCAACCCCGGGGTCCCTGGCCACATTGCTGCCGGATTCAAATGCTCTTCTGGCTTTTTTTATTGCAAGTTCGATATGGGCCATACCTGCTATTTTACCTGCATCCATTGCCTGTATGGTAACATCATACTCATCTGCAAGAACATTCAGTTTTTGCAAAAAGGCATTCAGGTCATCAATAAAAAGAGTACCCTGAACTGTCTTCCAATACATGGTGGATGGATGGGGCTTCCCTACAATAAAGATAACGGTGGTCTTTCAACAGATTTAATAACAATTACATAATAGAACGGGTCAGGCGCCATTTCCGAGTACTTTATTTATATTGGAATTGATTAGGTTATAAGATTCACCCTATTAAAGCTTTAAAACTACCAGGAGAACTCCAATGTACTATTTAAAATGCATCGAATGCGGTAAGGAATATCCTAAAACAGAGGTCCTGTATACCTGTGAATGCGGCGGTTTGCTTGATGTAATTTATGATTATTCTCAAATTGATATAAAAAAGGAAGATTTAGAGGGAATTGCACTTTCTGTATGGAAATATGCAAAACTTCTTCCTGTTGATAGAAAACCCATAACAATACAGGAAGGTGGCACACCTCTCTATAAATGTGACAGGTTAGCCGAAAAGATCGGTGTCAGGGAACTATATGTCAAACATGAAGGCATGAATCCTACCGGTTCCTTCAAGGACAGGGGTATGACCGTAGGTGTCAGCAAAGCCCTGGAATTAGGGATGAAAACAATTGCATGTGCATCTACAGGTAATACTTCCGCAGCCCTTTCCATCTACGGTGCAAAAGCGGCAGTTCCTGCCGTTGTACTGTTACCGGAAGGGAAAGTTGCACTGGGCAAGGTTGCGCAGGCCCTGATGCATGGCGCAAAGGTGCTTAGTATACGCGGCAATTTTGATGATGCTCTGGAACTTGTAAGAGAACTCTGCGATGAGGAAAAGATCTACCTCTTAAACTCCATTAATCCCTACAGGCTGGAAGGACAGAAAACAATAGGTTTTGAGATAGCAGACCAGCTGGATTTCCAAATGCCTGACCGACTGGTACTTCCGGTAGGTAATGCAGGAAACATTACTGCCATCCATAAAGGCTTCAAAGAATTCAAGAAACTGGGAATTACAGATAAAGTCCCACAGATGATGGGAATACAGACTGAAGGTTCCTGTCCAATAGTAAAAGCCGTAAGGGAAGGAAAAACTGACATTACCCCCGAAAAAGACCCCGAAACAATTGCAACAGCAATCCGGATAGGGAATCCGGTTAATGCCAGAAAGGCCCTTATAGCCATTTCCGAATCAAATGGTGGTGCTGAAAGTGTTACTGACGAGGAATTGGTGGAAGCCCAGATAGACCTGGCACAACTTGAAGGAATCGGCGTTGAACCTGCAAGTGCCACCTCAGTTGCCGGCCTGAAAAAACTTGTAGGGACCGGAGTAATAGGTGCAAACGAATCCGTGGTCTGTGTGACCACAGGACACCTTCTCAAGGATCCGGAAGAAGTAATATCTGTTGCACCAAAACCCATTGTAGTTGATGCCACAATGGAGGCTATCAGAAAGGTCCTGTACTGAGGGGATATGATAATGGAACAGAACTACAACCCTGCCACCATTGAAAAAAGGTGGCAAAATATCTGGTCTCAGGACAAAGTTTTCGAGGCCGAACCTGACAGCAGGGATAAATATTTCATAACAATTCCCTACCCATATCTAAATGGGAACCTGCATGCAGGCCATACCAGGACCTTCACCATCGGGGACGTTATTGCAAGGCACAAGAGGATGCAGGGATACAATGTACTCTACCCTATGGGATTCCACGTAACCGGTACACCCATTGTAGGACTTGCCGAACTAATCGCCAACAGGGAACCTCAGACGATGGAAGTCTATTCTAAGTTCCACGGCATCCCGAAGGATATCCTCGAAGGACTTGATTCCCCGGAAAAAATCGTGGAATATTTCAGTGTGGAAGCAGAAAAAGCCATGCGATCCATTGGATATTCCATTGATTGGAGAAGAAAGTTCACTACAACCGATGAAACATATAAAAAATTCATCGAATGGCAATACAATCTGCTTTACGAAAAGGGACTGATTGTAAAAGGCTCACATCCTGTCAAATGGTGCCCCAATGATGACAATCCTGTGGAAGACCATGACATCCTCAGGGGAGAAGAAGCCACTATCGTGGATTATACACTGATCAAATTCACATATGATGGCATGGTATTACCCTGTGCTACCCTGCGTCCGGAAACCACATTCGGGGTCACCAACCTCTGGATAAACCCTGATGTGGAATATGTCAAGGCGAAGGTGAAAACCGACGAGTATGAAGAGACCTGGATTGTAAGTGAAGAAGCATACAACAAACTTACCTACACCGACCGTAAAGTCGAATTCATAGGAAAAATAAGTGGTCTGGACATCATCGGGATAAAGGTCAAAAACCCGTTGACAGACTCGGAAGTAATCACCCTGCCGGCATCTTTTGTCAGGGGAGGTAACGGAAGCGGAGTTGTGATGAGTGTGCCCGCACATGCGCCTTATGATTATCTGGCCCTGAAGGACCTTTATGATAAAGATCTTTCAGAATACGGTATTACAGAAAATCTCCAGAATATCCAGCTCATACCTCTTATCGATGTTCCTGAGTACGGAGAGTATCCGGCAGTTGAAGCGGTAGAGGAATTTGGAGTACAGGACCAGGATGATCCAAAGGCCGAATCTGCAACAAAGATGGTATATCGGCGGGAATTCCACGGAGGTACCCTGAAAGAGAATACCGGGAAATATGCAGGCACGAAGGTCTCAAAGATAAAGGATCTTCTTACACAGGATTTGATCGATGAGAAAATCGGTGAGATATTCTATGAATTCAGTGAACCTGTGGTCTGCCGCTGTGGAACTCCATGTGTAGTAAACATGGTTAAGGGCCAGTGGTTCCTCAATTATTCCAATCCTGAATGGAAGGATAAAGTATACCGCTGCATAGAGAATATGGATATAATTCCCGAAGAACTGAGGGTAGAGTTCAATAATAAGGTTGACTGGCTAAAAGACAAGGCCTGCGCCCGTAAAAAAGGACTCGGAACACGCCTGCCCTTTGATAAGGACTGGTTGATCGAATCCCTGGGAGATTCCACGGTATACATGTCTTACTACATCGTTGCAAAGTTTCTCAGTGAAGATATTAAGACCGAGCAACTGGTTCCCGAACTCTTTGATCATGTGCTTCTTGGAAAGGGAAGTGTGCAGGATGCAGCAGGAAAAAGTGGAATTGATGCCTCTGTAATTGAAAGCATGCGAGAGGAGTTCAATTACTGGTATCCCGTCAATCTCAGGTCCTCAGGAAAAGATCTCATACCCAACCACCTCCTGTTCTTCCTTTTCCATCATGTTGCGATGTTCGGAGAAGAGAACTGGCCTCGTGCCATTGCAATCAATGGTTTTGTATCTCTTGAAGGACAGAAAATGAGTAAGTCCAAGGGACCACTGCTAACACTCAGTGAAGCAGTGAAAGATTATGGTGCGGATATTTCCAGGATGTATATCCTGTCCAGTGCAGAACAGACACAGGATGCTGACTGGAAGAACAGTGGTATCGAGTCCGCCAGGAGACAGGTGGACAGGTTCTACCATTTTGCAAAAGATACTATCGATACCAAATGTACCTCTGGAGCCTGTAAGGAAAAACAATTGATAGATAGGTGGATACAGAGCCGCCTGCAGCAACGTATCAGTGAGACAAACGAGGCACTTAAAAGCATACGTACCCGGCAGGCCCTACAGAATTCTTTCTTCCTGCTTCTTAATGATGTGAAATGGTATCAGAGGAGAGGAGGAAAGACCCTCCAGTATGATATACTCGATACATGGGTGCGCCTGATGGCACCTTTCACTCCCCACATATGTGAGGAAATCTGGAGTGAAATGGAAGAAACGCAAGGTTATGTGTCCCTGGAAAAATATCCAGAGTATGACCCGCAATTTATAGACAGGGATGCCGAAGCTGGCGAAGAGCTGATCAGCAACACTTTTCAGATGTAGAGGAAATAATAAAAGTCACCGGTATAAAGCCGCAAAAACTTGTCCTCTACACAGCCTCCCAATGGAAATCAGAGGCTTTTAAACAGGCTCTTGAACTCCAGCAACAGGGAGATCTCAACCCGGGAATTCTCATAAAGAAGCTCATGCAGGACCCCGAGATGAGACCTTATGGAAAAGAAGTACCAAAGTTTGCAAAGAAAGTTGTTGATGACATAAAGGCCATGAAAGAAGAGAAATTCGAGATGGTATGCGGTTTCAACCTGGACGAAAAAGAAACACTGCAAGAAGCAAAAAATTTCTTTGAAAAGGAAATTGGTTGTGAAGTGCAGATCGCCAGGGAAGGAGAAGAGACGTATGATCCCGAAAAGAAAGCCCGCTTTGCAGCACCAATGAGGCCGGCTATCTATCTTGAATGAAGGGGATTAAACCCTTTCTTTTCTCTACTCTTCTTTTTTTTTTAAGTTGCCAGTTTTGTTTGTTTAGTCTTGGGTACAAGGCCTTCCAGATTCATAAGCGCCTTGAGTACCGGCAGAAGGACTATACCTACATACCGGAGATTATCATTATCTTCACCAGTTATTTCATAAGCTGGGTCTACTGAAGGTATTGTGATTCGTGTTATGGAATTACGAAAAGGCCTAATATCTTTTTCAGGCACTTCTATTATAGGATTGCCCTGTTGCACCGCATCCATGATAGTATTTTCATGAAAACCCATTGATTTTAACTCAGCTCTGAAAACTGGCCTTTCCAACAGATAAGAAAATACATAGATTGCTACATAGATGCGTTTAGATGCAGGAACATCTTTCAGATGGTGGCCTATAAGAGAATAAATATTATCTTCTTCTTTCTCAACGTTATCTGAAAGTTTATAGGTCTTTGATGGAGGCACCTCTATTTCATCAAGTTTTTTCAGATCTCTCAGTGCCCTCAAATAACCGGTCATGATCAAACGATGCTCATCAATACCTTCTGATTTGAGGTCTCTCGTGATGCTACTGATCGAAAGCTGTCGGTTATCAAGTAACCTGAAAATTTTAGAATACAGTGCCTCTGTCATAATAACTGAACAGTATTGTTAACAGGATTGAATAAATGTAACGGTATAGATGTATGACGAAAAACTGCGATAAGTATCAACACAAATACTACAACACATTTATTAATCTTAAGACCATATTAGTATAGCTGTATTAGCCTTTTCTAAATCGAATCAATAACCTACATATGAGGTTTTGTGATGCCCAGGAGAACCCGAATAATAAACGACCCATCTGAAATGGTACCCCTCCTACAAACATTCAGGTCAAAGGAGCATAAACATGTCTTCAATGCACTCAGTTCAGAGTGGATGACAAAAGGCCAGCTTGACGAAAAAATGGGAATTGACACAGAGGAAAGTATCGATATACTCCAGAAATGCGGGTTACTGGAAAGCCAGTGGCGCATGCCCAAACCTGGAGAGAAACCGGATAAGGAATATCACTCATCGTATTCAAAAGTACAGGCGAATTTCCAGTGTTCTTTTGACGACCTCAGTGAAATAATTACTTTAACATTCACTCCTTACGAAGAGATAAAAGATCTGATAGGAGAACTTGAAAAGGAAGTAGAAAGTGGCAACCATTCTATGAGTGCTCTTACACGTAAGCTCAACAGAAGTGCATTATACATAAGATCCCTTGCCAGAAGAGCAAAGGGGTTAACGGTTATGGGCCAGAGATTGAAAATAAATGAGGAAAAGAAATGATTGACATTCTCCAGAGTAAAAGCGGCATTACCAAATTCCAGATACTTATCGAAGTTGCCGCCCATCAACCCAATGTCAGACAGAAAGAAATAGCAGAGAAAGTCGGAGTGACCCCCCAGGCAGTTTCAGAATATATCAAGGAACTTACATCTGAAGGATATATTTATTCTGATGGAAGGGTACGCTACAGGATTACAAAAAATGGAGTAGAGTGGGTTCTGGAAAATGCTGCTGACATGAAAAGATATGCCAAATTCGTAATGAGTGATATCATAAGCCATGTATCTACCTGGACTGCTATTGCCGATGAAAATCTGGATAAAGGCGAAGATGTCTATCTTCATATGAGAAACGGTTTGCTATATGTTGACACTAAAGAAGAAGCAGATGCCCGGGGCGTCACCGTATCTGATGCAGAAGAAGGAGAAGATGTAGGTGTCACCAACCTTACCGGGATGATCGATCTGGAAACGGCAAGTATTACAGTCTGCAAGATTCCCCGCAGCGAAAGGCAGGGCTCCAGAAATGTAGATTTGGAACGATTGAAAAAACTCACCGAATCAAAGGACTATATAGCGGTGATTGGAGTTGAATCGCTCGTGGCACTCAAAAAAATAGGAAGTCAACCCGATGTTATGTATGGGGCAAAGGAATCAGTTGTAGAAGCTGCATTCCATGGGCTTTCGTCCCTAGTGCTTGCAATCGATGAGCAGGTTCCCACCATAATGAGTAAACTTGAGATGGAAAACCTGGAATACGAACTTGTAGACCTGAGTTTTCATTAAGGTAAAAACATGAAGGTACTTGTTATTTCAGATACACATCTCAAAAGTGGAGAAATTCCTCCCGGCTTGAAAGGCCTGATTGATAGATATGACATGGTAATACACGCCGGAGATTTTACTACACTTGAATGTTATAAGGCTTTCAACGATACAGGGAAACTCAAATCAGTATATGGTAATTCCGATACATACGAATTAAAAGAGATACTTCCCGAAACCCTGCAACTTGACATTGAAGGCGTAAGTGTAGGCGTTGTCCACGAAGCCGCCCTATCAATAAATGATACAACTGCCCTGCGCTACAAAGCCCTTGAAATGAGTGTTAATGTGCTGATATTCGGCCATATTCACAGGCCAATACTGGAAAAAACAGATGTACTGGTATTGTGTCCCGGCTCCCCGACATCACCCCGCATGTCAGACCCTATGGCCGCCGAACTAAATATTGAAAAGGGTGAAGTAAAAGCAAGATTTATAGAAATAAAAGGACAATCCTGTGGATTTGTCGGATTTTCAAGAGAACTGGAAAAAGCGGACAATTAATCCGTTTCCTTTTTCCCATCAATCGTTTCTATTTTAAATATAACTCCAAGCCCATTGAGGCTTAGGTGTACTTTATCTCCAAACTGGAGGATTTCCTCAACATGAACATTGTTGCCCCATTCATAGACATAGTCATAATATCCCTGAATTGGTTTAAACCCCAGAGACAGAAGGCGACGGTTAACTTCAGAGGGACTTGCACCTTCACTGTTAAACCACACCAGCAGATAAGTTTTCACAAATATCACCCGAATAAAAATAGATTTACTCATTTATTATACTTATGCAAAAAAGTGTGCATAAAGCACACATCAAATCTGTTCTTTAAGGGATTTCAGAGCATCCAGTACCATGGATGAATAACTTCCCTTATCGGTATTGTAATGTTCTTTAGCACGAATCACATATGTATCCGAACCATCCAGGTTATGTAATCGATTAATTGTCTGAATGGCAGTATCGACAACCCACATATCCCGTGTGTTACCATCAACTATACTTATGGATTCTGGTCTTATGGAAGTAATAGTGTCCCCATCAGGAGTCTCATAAACACTGGGTTTGCCTGCAACAGCTACAAATGCGGGAGTTTCACATTCTGACAGCAGTTGTGCTGCTTCCGGTTGATACTGACCTGCATATATTGTGAAGGTACCTGTAGGATCTGTAACCCGACCTCTCCAGTATTCCGCTTCATTACCTATATTTTCCTTCTCGATAAGAGTCCCTACAATAAAAAGGCGATTTACCCTGGCCCCGGTTGGTGTTAACAGATACTGAGGAGAATAAACATCGTCACCTTCCCTGAATGAGAGATCCGAATTCCTAAACTCTTTTGCAAACATTCTTTTTGCTACTTCACGTACATAGGTAGACATTCAGGCCACCTCCAGATCTGCAATAAGCTCATCAACCTTTTCCATATCAACAGTGGATAATGGTTCAATGGATTTTGCTATTAAGTAACGATCAGCAAGCGATCCTTCCACACAATAATATTTTCCCACAAGGTCCTCACGCATTTTACTTACCACTACCGTTTGATCAAGGGCATCCGCTGCAAGATTAATTGCTTCCTCAAGAGTGATACCGGTCAATTCTTCGGTAATTTCCCTGTTCAGAAGAACATCCTGCACCGTTTCCCCATTATCAAGCACAGCTTTGATACGCAGGTCATAATTCCCATCAACCTTGCCGTGCTCCATACAGGCTCCTTTTGTAAGTGCCCTGTTACATTCAGGACAGCGTTTAATAAGCCCGGAACCGTCCTGGATATCAATCATTGCACCCTGGAAACTATTAGCTCCCACCTCTATTTCTTCAGAGAGAGGTTCAATTGTAGTAGTGCGGTTGAGAATTACCTCATAGTTTCCATTCCACTCATTGACAACAATGTTATTGAAGCGATAAACCCGTCCTTCTTCTACATCAGGCAGATCATCACGAGACCATTTGATGAATTTGATAGTGCCTGTTTTGTCACCAAGAATCCCTACCTGGGATATCGCATCATTGGAATTGTCCCATAATTGGACAACCTTGGCTTCAATGTTGGCCCACATATTTTCCTGACGTAATTCTGAAAGTAAACGGTCTTCAGCCGACCCCTGTGGCTGGAAGGATGTCTCAATATCTTCTTCCAGAGGCTCAATGCTACTGGTGCGGTTTAGGGTAACTTCATACTTACCATTCCATTCATTGACAACCACATTATTGAAAAGGTAAGATTTGCCTTCTTCTACATCAGGCAGATCATCACGAGACCATTTGATGAATTTGATAGTGCCGGATTCATCCCCAAGAATTCCAACCTGGGAAACCGCTTCATTGGAATTGTCCCATAACTGGACAACCTTGGCTTTGAGATTGGCCCACATGTTTTCCTGGTTAAGATCTGAAACCTGACATTCTTCAGGAGAACCCGCAGAAGTTGAACCGGCATCAATATCTGTTGCAAGCGGTTCTATAGAACTGGTACGATTCAGGGTTAATTCCAGTTTACCATTCCATTCATTAACAACCACATTACTAAAACGGTATGATTTGCCTTCTTCAACATCAGGAAGATTATCCCTGGCCCATTTGATAAATTTTATTCGACCGGTAGAGTCGCCTACGAGACCTACCTGGGAAATTGAACTGTTTGAATTATCCCATAATTGTAATACTTTAATGTCAACATTTACCCATTGATCTGCTTTCACATCCGCAATATTAGACATTGTTGCGGGTTTTGATTGGTTGAAAAATTCATTCTTGTCGACATTATACTGTTTCAGTAAAACATTTACAGTATTTTTTCGTGCCTCATTGGCGGGAACTTTGAACTTGTTAATAAGTTTATCAAGCCGTTCTTCAATTTCTTCCAGAGGAACTTCTATTCCCATATCCTTAAATTGGGTCTGTATACCCTTTGCAATATCTTCCATGAAATCACCTTGACCTCTTGTTTTTCCTTCTAGAGAGGCAAAGGTGAATATGGTGTTTGGGTATATATAGATGTTTGAAGTGGACTGAAAGTAATCAACGCTCAAAAAGGTCTGCAACCTTCTGTGCTGAATCGCCTTCACCAATTACAGTTACAATGTCGTCATATTCGAGTACAACATTTCCATTGGCGATAAAGGACTCCTCACCTCTCCTTACCATCAGCAGAAGACTGCTTTCAGGCAAGTTAAGTTCACTTATAGCTTTGCCTACAACTTTGGGATTACTTACATGTGCCTCTATGATGTCGGCTCCTTCCCCAACTTCACACATGGAGAACATATGAGGACGGCCGACCATATTGTCCAGCACAAGAGCAGTTGTCATTGCAGGACTCATGGCTCTTATTTCAAGGTCCCAGAAAGCATGAAGGTTTTCAATATTATTTACACGTGCAACGATCTGGTCCTTATCAAAATTAAACTTGGTCTTGGCAATCTGGCAAATTAAAAGATTAGTATTGTCCTTGTCAGTAGTTGCAACCACATATTTAGCATGATCAATTCCTGCTTCCATAAGGACATTAATATCTTCCGCATCACCATGTACAACTCTTATATCAGATTTCATCAATTTCTGGCAATTTTCTTCGGAAGGGTCTACAACCACTACATTTTCCCCTCTCTTTTCAAAACGCTCGGCGAGAATCTTTCCAACCTCACCGCCACCTACAACAAGTATCTCCATTGGAATCACTCCTAAGAATTTAGCAACACGATTGGCAAGGGAACCGGTCATTAAAACCGTAATAATGATGGTAATAAATATAAGTCCTACAAGGGCATCACCGCCTACCATCCCCATTGAATTCAACTTTACTGCAAAATAGGTTGCAATCGAAGCTGGAACCACGCCCCTTGGACCAACAAAGGAAACGAATAATTTCTCATTCCGATTAAAAGATGTACCCCTGGTAGAAAGAAATACAGAAATTGGCCTGGCTACAAAAATCAAAACCATTACAACCGCTACACCTACAAGCCCAATCTGTATAATATAATCAAAACGCAATAATGCTGCAAGTAACAGGAAGATCAAAGACAACATCATCAATACAAGATCAGCCTTGAACTCTTTTAGTGCAGATTTATAGGGAACTTTGGATGAACCTACCATAATACCAAAAATTGCAACGGCAAGAATTCCCGATTCATTGGCAAAAGACTCAGCAATCACAAAGGTGGCAATCACCATTGTAAAGGTAATGAACCGTACGGTTTGTTCAGTAAGAAGCATTTTGCCAAGGATATTTCGCAGCAAAAAGCCACTGGCCAACCCAAAAATCAGTCCCATTCCTATTCGTTGTATGAAAAAACCGACAAGTTCCAAGCCGGAAAGAGGCGAGACAATCAATTCAAAAATAAGTGCTGCCAATATGACACTTGCAGCATCATTGAGAACACCTTCAAGTTCAAGTATCTTGCTGACTTTATGGGGAACATTGACATTCCTTACAAGCGGAGTTATTACAGTTGGGCCGGTAGCTGTTACAAGTGCACCAAAAAGGGCAGCAATATTCAAAGGTAGCCCTGCAATATAGTAACTGGCAGCAGTGGCTAGTATAAATGTTATAACAACGCCAAATATAACAAGTCTTAGTACACTTTTTTGGATACTACGTATAGAACGAAGGTCAATGTGAAGGCCACCATCAAAAACAATGACAGACACACAGAGGGCAACAATTGCTGTGAGGCCTTCACCCAAGATCTTGGGATCCAATATATTAAGAATCTCTGGGCCTGCGATTATTCCTTCAATCAGAAGGATAATCAATATAGGAATACGAAAGCGCATACTCAGCAGATGAGCTATAATAGTCATAAGAAGCACAGCAAGTGCAACCTGTAAGAAATATATTGAATCCACCCTGTCATCTCCGGTGAGGTTAATACAATAACCAGAAAAAGGTTTTCATATATAAATCTTTTATGAAAAATATGAATTCATAAAAGATAGTATTATCTATTTCAAAAAAGAAGAAAGAAGTCCTATCTGCAAGAAGCAGACAGAACATTGTTTTATTTAGCCTGTGATTTCCCTGAATTTATCGCAGCAGTTGATTTCAATATCGAGAAGTTTCTCAATATTCATCTTGGATGCGATACCCTTGGCACATCCTGGAACGGATGTAAGTACACCAATATCAAGTTCTTCACGGATTTCCCTCATGACATATTCGTCACCCAGGTCAATTGCTTCAACACCGAGTTTCTTGGAAACATAGTCCTTGGCTTCATTTATACGCATGTCCTCGGAGAACTGCATCCTAGCAACAAGGTCACCGGCTGCACGCATACCTGTAAGACCGGAAGCCATGATGTGTGAGATTGGCATACCGATTGGGTCGCCAACTCCGATCTATATACCATCGACACCTGCAATCTCGACCATTGCCTTGCTGGCACGAGTTACTGCATCGATTGGTGGAGTCTCGAACATTGGAATACCGCCGACACCCATACCCATGTCAACATGACAGGGGATGTTTGAAGCTTCAACTGCTGCCTTGGTGAAGGTTACTGAACGGGCAAGGTTCCATGCGGAGGACTTGCTGGTGTTGGTGTTGCAGACCGGACCGAACATGTTTGCACCGGCTTCTTCAGCAAGTGGCACCTGTTCATGTGGCCACAGACCTGCAAGAACATTACCTTCAAACTCAAGTTCACCGTGCATACCAAGGGTACATTCTCCGGCCATTCCTGCTTCGATGTAGATGTTAGGGAATTCTTCCCTGAGTGCTTTCATTGCGTACAGGGATGCATATACGTCTCCGTCACCTGCTGCACCGATGGTATCGAAGTTGACACCGTCACAGCCTACTTTCTGCAGGTGCTGCATGATCCAGGTGATGTCACGGGTTGCATGATCACCGGCATGCTCGATGGATTCACGGGCCTCATTGATCTTGAAAGCCTTCATGAGGTCACCAGGGTTTTCGAATGGACCATCTGGTGTATAATAGAGACCCAGATTTGGCATTGCGCCGTAGAGAAGAGGAACAGTCATGTTCTGCTGGCAAGATTCCATGGTCTGGCATTCCTGGGCAATAACCGGTTTGACTGGTTTGAAACTGTAGTCGATATGACCCAATTCCATTGTGTCTGCACCGAAACCTCTTTCGTGCATCATACAGCCAACAAGACGACTGGCAGGAATTCCTACACCACTGTTACCCTGGTCACCATCGATCCTGATAGAACCAATGTCGTGGGTTACCGGGATTTCCATGCCTGGTTCGACACTGACAATACGGTTGGAATCCATAATGATATCTGCGAGCTTGTCAAGTTCATCCCCGGAAAGTTCAGGAATGTCACCAAGGTCTGCTGCATCTGCACTACCTTCCTGAAGGTCTGCAATGATCTGTTCCTTGGTCATGGAGATGCGCTCACCGTCTCCCATCCTTACAAAATACTCATTTGCCATTAATAATCACCTTATAAGAGAAGCTCTTTTGCTTTGTTGACAGCTTCAGTTGCATTTTCTGCATAGCAGTCTGCACCGATCTTGTTGGCCCATGCATTGGTTGCAGGGGCACCGCCTACCATGACTTTTACCTTGTCACGGAGACCTTCTTCTTCGAGGGCTTCGATTACTTCCTTCTGGCCCGGGAGAGTGGTGGTCATAAGTGCGGAAATGCCAACCATGTTTGCATTGGTTTCCTTGATCTTGGCAATGAAATCTGCTACAGGTGCATCACGACCAATGTCATAGACTTCGAATCCTGATGTCTGGAGCATGGTGGATACAATAGCCTTACCGATGTCATGGACATCTCCCTCTACTGTACCATTGACAATTACACTAGCAGCTTTATTGGATGATTCAGGCATATCGTCTTTAAGTTCATCCACACCGGCCTGCATGGCTTCTGCAGCCATCATGACATGTGGAAGGAATAATTTACCCCTTTCAAAAAGGGTACCTACTTCGTTCATACCTGCTGCAAGACCATTCTCAATGATGTCGGGAGCCTCGAGTTCACCACGGGCTTTTTCGACAGCAGCAAGAACCTGATCTTTCTTGCAACTTACAATTGCATCAGACAGTTCTTTGTATAATTCTTCTTTTGTCGTTGTTACAACCTCCTTAAAAAGTTCTATAGTGGAACTATAGAAAAAACACAATCAGCGATGGATATTGGCATGTGAATACCCACCTGCCAACTCCATCAACTGCTTAATATCTATATATATTTTACGTTTTAAAGTTTAGAATTTAAATACCCAAGTCCTTGCCTGCCAGATTGCCAGGAAGGCAATAGCCAGTACAACAAATAACCACACATATTCCCCTGCAGGGACATATGCGGATTCAAAGAATGCTGTATATGCTTCCATTTGTGTCATTTACAAAGCCTCCTTAGATTGCGTACATACATGCATCGGAAAGTCTGGCTTTTCCAGCTTCAGTGATTACATACTTGTGCAGAAGGAAACCCTTCTTGTAAACACCTTCATCATCGACCTTGAGATCAACTTCCTTGATGAAAGCTACTGCTGCCAGTTCAATCAGGTCCATGTTCAAAGTGTCGCGAGAGAAGTCACTCTGAAAACCATAGTCCTGCATTGCCTGCTTGATGACATCATAATTCCAGTATTCATTGCCATCCTGCATGATTTCCATCAACCTAATTTTTCGTGGTAAGTTAGACATTCTTGTATACCTCCTGATCACTTTAGTTCCTTAGTGTTTCGAGTTCCAGACTCTCTTCGGAGAACATTATGAAACTACCAACGATACAGAGAGCACCACCAACCAGCACAGTCCACTGTGGTACATCACCGAAGAACAAAATTGTGGAAATCACAGCAAACATACCGTACAGATTTGCAATACCCTGACCACGTCCGACACCGATAAGTGGGAAGGACTTATACCAGGACACATAACAGAATCCGAAAGTGATTCCTGCAAATACGAACATGAGTATTGTCAGAGGCTGGAATATCTGGAATGCATATGTGAAGACCGGGTAACCCATGATTGCGAGCAAAGGCAGCGCAATGATTATCCAAATAGCAAGTTCCGCGATGAATCTCAGGTGAAGACCGACATCGGCATTTGCAACGTCAAGTCCCTTGTCAGCAACAGCACCTTCGATACCCCATCCAGTTGCAGCCATAAGACCACCGAGATATCCCATCCAGCCAACACTTCCTGCCTGGAGTTCAGTAATTACACCGCCACCAAAGATGGTAATTCCACCGGCGATGATAACAAAAATACCCATTGCTGCCCTCTTACTGATCTTCTCACCATGCCATACGTTGGCAAGTGCGGCACCTATAACAGGATAAAGCAAAGCGGCAACCGCTGCAAAAGCTCCTCCGACAAATCCCATTGCCATAAAGGAACCAAGAATTGCAACCGGTCCACCAAATACAGATGCTAATAAGAACCACTTGGAACAGGGGTGGAAAGACTTGGCTGTCCTTATCATTTCACCATAATTACCAAGCACACCATTCCATACGAATAGTGCGAGTACAACTGTAACAGCATTTAATGCAGTAATCAATACTGCAGTAACTATCAATGCCATACCGTCGCCGCTTGTTGATGCGACTTCAGTGTACATTTCAACGAAGGGTGTAAGACCCCATACAACAGTACCTGGTATATACCAGATACCCCAAAGTACAGCACAGAAAAGTGCCCACATATATCCATTGCGGATACGTCTTCCATGTTCTGCTTGTCTTAATGCTTGTAGATCTACCAAACAAAATCCTCCAGTTCATTTACAAATATTTATAGTTGATATAGCAAATATATATAGATATTAGAGAGGTTATAAATTTGTGGGTGTATTAAACAATACACCCACGCACATCAACGGAATTATTCCATTGCTGCCTTGCATTTGACGACTACGTCGGATGCGTTCTCTCCATAGATGTCTGCGCCAATTTTGTCAGCCCAGTCCTGGGTTACAGGAGCTCCTCCTACCATGGTTTTGACACCATCACGTACACCAGCTTCCTTGAGCTGTTCTTCAATCTGTGTCTGAAGGACCATTGTGGTGGTCATCAGAGCAGAGGAACCAATGATGTCTGGGTTGTTTTCTTTAACAGCAGTAACGTAATCAGCAATTGGTACATCTCTTCCGAGATCGATTACATTGAAACCAGCGATCTTGAGCATGGTTGCAACGATATCCTTACCGATGGTGTGAATGTCACCTTCTACAGTACCAATTGCAATTGTACCTTTGTCTTCCATTTTTGAGCTGAGTTTCTCAAGTTCGGGAGTGAGAACCTCAACGCCTGCGCTCATTGCTTCGGATGCAGCAATAACGTGTGGAAGGAAAAGGGTTCCCTGCTCGAACTGGTCCCCAATCTCGTTCATTCCGATTGTGAAACCGTCCTGAATGAGTGCAACCGGGTCAAGTCCTGCAGAGATACATTCTTCTGCAATTTCTACAACTGCATCTTCATCAAAGTCCATGACTGCAGCTTTTCCTTTCTCTTGCAACTCTTCCTGTGTAGCCATTTTTATTCTCCTAAAATTTAAATTGAAATTAAATTACATTGCGTTCCTGACATCTTCGTCTGCTCTGTCCATGACAGCCTTCATATCTTTCATGAGGTCAGCATCGACAGGTGTAACTTCATGGTTCTTCATGACGTCAACCACCTTTTCGTGAGCAACGGTTGCAAGTTCTTTAGAACCTGCTGCTTCCCAGTCACCGAACATATCCCTGTTGATGAGTTTTGGATCAGATACTCTGTCGATGTAGTTCCTTGTCTGTTTGTGTGCAAGGAAGTTCTTACCAATTCCTACCTTCTGGATGGATTCTACACCAAGGGTAAGTTCGTCAACAGGAATTCCACGCATGGCGGATTTGGTCATCTCGATCATGTCATTGTCGAATACGAGCTGCTCAAGAGAGAAGGTCATACCGAGTTCAAGCATACCTGCACCATAAAGGGTGTTACATCCGGAGAATGCAGGAAGCAGGGTAGTCATTGTCTTCTCGTGACCTGCCTGGCCATCTGGGACCTTGGCATCTGACTAGGTACCTGCAACAAAGGACGGGAGGCCATAGAACTGTGCAAGTTTACCGACTGCCGCACTGATAAGACCAAGTTCAGGTGCACCTACTGGAGCAGTACCCCTCTTCAGGTCGAAGGTTGTAGTTGAACTACCATACCATACTGAAGTACCTGGTACTACAAGCTGCGCAAGTACGATACCTGCAAGGACCTCTGCATTGTGTGTAACGAGAGTACCAGCACGGAATACAGGAGATGAACCGCCGGACATAGCCATACTCAGGACATTTACAGGGATACCAAAGCGTGAACCCTTTATGATAACCTGACATGCGTTGCTGCTGAGTTCAAGTGGGCTGGTTGGACAGAGAAGCATGGAGAAAATTGGTTTCTTACGGGCTTCTTCTTCGTCTCCACCGTAGTAGGCATGGACCATGTCCCTGTAATATTCGACACTTTCGCCTACAGGGTCAATGTGGTGGAAGTGCTTTGAGGTGTTGGTCAATGGTGTGAATGTTTCGTGAACATCCTGTGCACCCTTACCTGCCCAGTCTCTGGCAGATACTGCGAGGGAGTAGTAGTCAATGTTGTCTGCCCAGTCACAAACTTTGGCAGTGTCTGCTACATCTTGCTCAACGGAATCGACAGTCTTGTACTTGCCTGGTGCTTCATAGTTGCACATCTTGACACCAGTACCGAAGCAAGTCCAATTGACCTTACCCTTATGCTCCTGTACAGTATTGTTTTTCTTTTCCCGTCCCCAGAGAGTAAACTTTGAGGGAGAATCCATGAGAGCTCTGTTTACAAGGAATTCAGGAATCTTTACGACCTGATTCTTTTCATCGACTTCACAGCCGGCTTCCTTGAAAATCTGTCTTGCTTCAGCATCAGAAACCTGAATACCAGGGTTCATGAAACATTCCATTGTTGCATAATGGATCTTTCTTAAATCATCTTCGGAGAAGAGATTAAGTTCGACACCTTCCAATGGGCGTGCGCCTGGATAGTAGTGTTCTTTCATTTCCTTTCACTCCTATATTTATTCAATATCGTGGTTTGGTGGATAGCCACCAGCACAGGTTTACATCGGATCAGGAGATGGGTAATCCGCATCCCATGCAATTTTTTAGCCAACAAATTACGGGAAGGAAAACCAACCCTTATCCATTGGCAAACTTACAACCTCCATAAATAAACATAACAAACTTTGCCGAATATCCGTCAAATTTGTAGTGCTGTAAGTTCCATCTCCATTACTAGCTGTCATAATCTAATTTTTAATACGCCCATATATATTTGTCGGTGAATAGCAGACCGAGGTGTCCCCATTAATTATCACAAAAGGGAAAGAATAGTAGATATTAATCGATTTGTGATCTGGAAATCAACTAAAAATCAATTCTATTTGTCATCGGCCCAATGTTATCAATGTTGAATTATCGATGATAATGGGCACCGTTTATATCAAATATATTTTGCAACAAAATTACATTACAAAAACAAGGCAATTTGCTCCAAAACCCCCAATAACACACAAGTATTATCCAACATATTAATATTGATTATACAGACAATGTTGTTTCTAAATATCAATACAGAGTAACAATAGGAATACAGAATTATAAGTGACACAAACGGAAATTATAAATAAGAAGAAAAGCGCGCTCCACACGCGCCCGCTAAAAAATAGAGATATCAGATTGTTTTGATATCAATGTCTATGTAATGAATTGCGTCCACCGGACAAATTGCAACACAGCGATGGCAGGAAGTTCCAAGGCATTTTTCACTATCATAATGCACATATTTCTTACCGCCTTCTTCCAGCGCTATAATGGCATCTTCGGGGCATTCCTCCTCACACTTACGGCAAAGAATGCAATCCGGAGCCTCCTCTTCTATTACTATTCCCAGATTGCTCACAACTTCGAGGCCTTCTTTGCCTACTTCATCAATATCCTTTATGGTCCTTTTTTCAATTACAGGATCCTTATAAGGTTCAGGTAATGTTGGAAGACCATACATTTCAAGCATCTGATTATATGTTTCAATGGGCATTCCCTGTGTCCAGTAGGAAAGTTCACAAACATAGAAGTTCGAGAACGTTTTGCTTTCGGCCATCATCAAATGGTCAGCCTTAATTCTGTTGGCTACTTCCTTAACATCCTCAAGGCGACCTCCATCAAATACAAGTTCCCTTGCAAGGGAGATTGAAGTGTTACCAAATTGCACTATTGATTTGGAAAAGTTTGGGCAGGACCCCAGTATTCTGGCTTTGTCCGCGTCAATATATGCACCTGTTGCACCGGACATATACATATAATCAAGGTCTTCATAGGCAAGACCTGCTTCAACAAGTAAAGTCAGGTGTGCAGCACGTATCGCACCAATAGCTTTGCCTGCTTCTTCAATATCCCTGTCATAAATTTCCACACCATCGGCCAGGATAATTTTACCGTTGGGTAGATTTGGAAGTTTCTTGATTAATCCAGTATCCAGGGCAACAGAAATTGACGCAATTACACCCGTACCTGTAATCCCTTTTGCAATCAGGTCACTGGCTTCTTTTATGTCACCGGTAGTCGGGTCAATCAGATGGGCTTTACGGGGAGACATATCTTCATCCAAAATCGTAATTCTCCAATAATCACCCTCAGGATTTACGTCGGATATTGCACCGGGACTTGCAAGCATACCACAGGATATACCCTGCCCCTCAATTGCAGGACCCGCAGCTGCACTGCCAGTAATGATCTTTTCCCCTATTTTAAGTGCCATTTCGGCATTGGTACCATAATCCGTTACAAGAGAAGGTTTTTCCTGTTCATAGAAATCGGTCTTAATCATCATTGCCAGTGCATCGGCACCAATTTCATGTTTGATTGCGGGGGGGACTATGATTTCGCAATTTGGAAGGGGAATCACACCATCAAATATCTCAGAGGCATCGAAAACCCGAGCATCACGCACCACATTTTCGACACCAAGCTTTTTTTGTTTGTTTTCACCTGCATAAGCCAGGTCGCGGATCTCAATGTTCTGGAAAATTGAAAGCTGTATAGGATTTCCACATATAGCAATACGTCTGATATCTGCCGGGTCAACATCAAATCTTTCGATTATTTTCTTTACCGTATCCATCATTATTTCATGTGAAATATCGGGACCTACCTGAATAGAAAAATCCAGATGATCCATCACATTTCCGCCCGGCAGTGGATGGCGCATCGTAATAGCAGTCTTTAAAACATCCTTCGTATCAAGATCAATCAATTGTGCCCGAAAACCACTTGTTCCCAAATCTAGAGCAATACCATACATTTTATACACCTCTATTAATACAGAAAGTAATGCATAAAGAAGATAAAATCCGAAGGTATATAAGGTTTTGTGAAGTAATCACAAAACCACACTGTTACATAATAATTAAATTGCTATAAACTGTAAATCAGCTTTTGTTCTCAAAATCAAATCCCAGTAGGAATGTACCTCTCCCACATTCATTCTTCTCATACATCCTTTCTTTAATGTATTCATCAGTCGGTGGCGAGGGGGAAGCCAGAATTGCATCACTAACGCCTTCAATACAGCTGACAGGTTCACATTCTTTGGGCGGGAGGACAACTACAAGCGGTTCCTTGCTGCTATTGGCCTCCATAAGGACCCCCTTGTCATAAATGATAATATTTCCTATTACAAGAGAATCGGCACACTTTTCCACTTCTTTAATCCTTTCGGCATCCTCAGTGTCTTCACCTACTTTTTTATCTTTATGCTTTAAGATTACATTTGGACCACAGGGCCATTCATAATCCATATCCGTAAGGAAAGATACAAGTACATCCATATCAAGTACTTTTTTCACGCCCTGGTTATCACCTCTGCCCAGACCCATTAAAGTCATCTGGTCAGCCTTTTCCTCCATTTTCCTTATGGTTTCCCTGTCATCTGAAGAAAGTAGTGTTGTAGCACCTACACCTTTTACCTGACCCAGTTTTTCAAGAACCTGTTCAATTATTTTATCTTTATCCAATTTGTATCCCTCATAAAAGAATGATTAAGTCATTTTAATGAACTGCTAATAATCTCTTTCTTTTGGATATTTAAGTATGTCGAATTATTGTCTGTTAAAAGCTACAGCTACGAACATAATTACAATGGTTTTGTGATAAGCGCGCATAACTCTTATATAAGGCAACCAAACATAATTATTAGATAGAAACATCAACCTTAACAGGAGTGAAAATATGACAGAAGTTACTGTAAACTCAAGAATCTGTGGTTACAAGCACAAAATTAACGCAGAAAAAGAAGGTAAAAAGATTAACGTCGATATTGCCAGTGACTGCAAAAAAATACAGGGAATGTCAAAGATGGAAGTACCAAAAATGGATATTTTTGACATCCGTGACAACTATATCACCAAAAAGGCGCAGGAAGCACACACATGCCCAACCTGTATAGTTCCAAGTGGAGCAATTCATGCCTGCCACCTTGAATCAGGATTCATTTCCAAAACACTGGCAAAAGAATCAGGTAGCGTCAGTATCGATTTTGATGAAGAAACTGAGGACTAAACCAATAAACACATAAATTATCCAATAGCAGGAGACAAAAGATAGGATGACAATAATACCAGTTGCACCAGTTGGGAGAGTAATCAGAGAAGCAGGTGCAGAGAGAATCAGTGAAAGTGCAAGTGAGGAACTTGCCAGGATACTGGAAGAATACGGCATGAAAATATCGAATGAAGCCATTGCTCTTGCCAGGCACGCAGGAAGGAAAACAGTTAAAGAAGAAGATATAAAAATGGCAGTTGATATTGCACGCAAGACACGTGACTAAGTTTAAACTATAAGATCCATAAACCCAATTCCCACCAGTGTGGATATTGTCACTATAAAACCGGCAATCATGACCCCTGCCAGAATGGCAATAAGAGCGTGTCTGAATTTTATTCCAAAAACAAAAGCTGCTGCACAGCCGGTCCATGCACCGGTAATCGGAAGCGGAATGGCCACAAACATTACCAATGCCATAGTTCCGTATTTTTCAAATCTCTCCGAATGGTTACGATGGGTGCGTGCAAAAAGCCATCCAAAAAACCCATCTAAAATGTAAAAACGCCTGAGCCAGGATGATACCGGTTCAAGAAATAATAAAAGAGGTATCACCGGGAGCATATTACCAAAAACGGCCAGAGAATATGCTTCCAGGGGAGACATATTGTATAAACCTATAGCTATTGGGATTGCACCCCTGAGCTCGGCTACCGGTAAAGCAGCCATTACTATGGTAGCAAGCCAGGAAGGAACAGAACCCAGTAAATCGATAAGATACTCACCAAAAAGCATTCAATAACCTTATTCCTCACCTTCAATGGAGAGATGGGCAAGTAAAGCATCCAGCTGGATGCGCTCATCAGCCCCCTCAGTTATCCTGAAATCGATTTCACCCAGCACATCAACAATAGAGACAAGTTTCCGGGCAGGCATATCAAGATCAAAGAGAGATCTGTAAACCTGACCTACAACATCTTCCCCCGACAAACCCCTTAAAACCATTAAATCTTCAAGCTTTTTGCGAGATGAAATAAAGTTGCCCCCAAGAGCACTTTCCAAAAGGGATTTTATTTCTTCAGGGTGAGCCGTGGCAGTAATCCGATAGATACTGTCCGCATGAATACTGGAATCAAACATTGAAGCAGCCTGAACGGCGTTTATTGCTTTGCGCATATCCCCTTCTGCAACATATTTGATGGCTTCAATACCATCATCTGCAATATCCAGACCTTCCTTTTCTGCTATATGCTGACACCGTTTGCCTATTGCATCATCGGAAAGAGGACGGAACCTGTAAACAGCACATCTGGATTGGATTGGCTCAATGATCTTGGAAGAATAGTTACATGAAAGAATGAATCTGCAATTGTTCGTATAACGTTCCATGGTACGTCTCAATGCAGACTGAGCATCAGGTGTGAGAGCATCAGCTTCATCAAGAAAGATTATCTTAAAATCCGCTCCACCAATCGGGGAAGTCTTTGCAAAATTCTTTATTTTGGTCCTGACCACATCAATACCGCGCTCATCCGAGGCATTCAGTTCAGTGAAGTTTTCCCGCCAATCATCCCCAAAGAGTTCTCTGGCAATTGATACGGCAGTAGCTGTTTTTCCTACACCGGGCGGACCTGAAAAAAGCAAGTGTGGAAGATTATTGGTTTTTATATAGGACCGCAATCTTTCAATTGTATCTGATTGTCCCACCACATCTTCAAGCATGTAGGGCCTGTATTTTTCAATCCATATTTCTTCTTTCATAGCTATCCTCCAGATACGGGGAGCAAGGGGGTAAGAATAAGAGTTAATTAGAGTTTAAATTTTCGCAAAACATGACAGGAGATGAAGCCAGAAGAGGCTTCATCTATAAATCTTTTCATAGGCAATTTTTCCTGAAAAAGGCAGCCTGAACTTTGCACCCCTCCATGCCATAATTACAAGGACAAGTGTCAGGAAAAGGGAAAAGAATCCTCCAATATCAGCAAGTATCCAGCCTACATATGGAATCCAGGCAATGAGATAGATAGCTACAGAAAGAGGCAAAAATGTTAGTATAGACTGCAATGCATGGAATTGTACAAACCTGTTTTCCCTTTCTATGAGAAGGAATATAAGACCTGTGATCCAGAAACCTAGATAACAAAGCACAGCTTCAACGTTTTCATCCAATCCGGTAACCGTTGAATAACCAAGACGACTCATCAAATCACCTCATTTCAATACAGCCCTGAGGGCACTTTTCCACACACTTACCACAGGATATACACATTTCCTGATCGATCTCTGCAAGGAATTTGGTTACATGTACTGCATCTACAGGACATGCTTTCTCACAAAGTTTGCAACCAATACAACCGTTTTCACATACCGCTTTTACAGTCTTTCCTTTGTCATGGGACATGCAAACTACATGCACCTTTTCTGACTCCTTTGCAAATACAAGGATGTCGTTGGGACAGGATTCAATACAAAGACCGCAACTTGTACACAAATTCTTGTTAATTTTGGGCAAACGGTCATCACCAATATATATAGCATCGAATGGACAAGCCCGTACACAGGTTCCACGACCCATACATCCGTAGTTACAACCTTTTTCACCTTCAGAAAGCATCATTACGGCTTTACAATCTTCAATACCTTCATAATTGAATCGGTCCACACAGTGCACACCGCCATTGCATCTAACATAAGGGTATTCAGCTTCACCTTCAGAAACTTCCTGGCCTAGAATACCCCCTATTTCCTTTGCTACATCAAAACCGCCGACCGGACATCCGGTAAGTGGGGCATTGTCTTCCACCACATGTTCAGCAAAATCAGCACATCCGGCATAACCACATGCACCACAATTTACACCTGGCAAAATTTCATTTACTTCTTCCACAAGAGGGCTTACATCAACTTTGAATTTTTTGGAAGCAACAATCAGCATAACACCGATTGCAAGGGCAAGGCCTCCTAGAGTGGCCATTGACTGGATAAGCAGGATTGGCATGCTCATAAGGGTATCACCTTGAAGTAATTAACAAAAGCCATCGAAAGCATTGCAGCAATCAGAAATGCCTGAGGAAGGCCCCTCATTGCAGAAGGTACAGGAAGAATTGTGGTTTTTCCCTTATACTAGACATCATTACCATGACGATTGTATAGCCCAGCCCTCCCGATATACCAAATACAAGACTCTGCAGGAATGAATATTCATTCATAACGTTCAGCAAAACCACACCCAAAACCGCACAGTTAGTGGTAATAAGGGGAAGGTAGATACCAAGTGACCTGTACAGGGAAGGGATATTCTTCCGCACTACGAATTCAACAAGCTGCACCAGAGCAGCAATTACTACAATGAAACTGATAAGTCTCAAAAACTGAAGATCCAGTGGAACGAGGACGAAAGTATAAATTACATATGAAACAATTGATGCCAATGTCATAACAAAAATAACAGCCCCGGACATACCTGCTGCACTCTTGGTATCTTTGGTTACACCAAGGAATGAGCACAGTCCAAGAAACTGTATTATGAGGAAATTCTTTACGAAAAGACCTTCCATGAAAATGGCAAATAGAGCTTTTTCTACCATTTTATTCACCTCTTGCAAGTTTTTTTGCACGCCTGTGATTGATAATAGCCATAAGAATACCTATTGTAAGGAAAGCTCCCGGAGGCAGGATCATGTAAGAAGCAGGAGTTATCATCGGAATGTTCACAATCATCTGGCCAAACACTACAATCTGACCGGTACCCAGAAGTTCACGAATACCACCTATTGTAACCAGAGCCAGAAGGAAACCAGTAGCAATTCCCAGTGCATCTATCAGGGAGTAAAACATGTTATTCTTATTAGCATAAGCCTCCGCACGTCCAATAATTATACAATTTACAACAATCAAGGGAATAAAAACACCCAGTGCTGCATATAAAGAAGGTGTATAGGCCTCCATAACCATGTCCACGATGGACACAAATGTAGCAATGATGAGGATAAAGATCGGAAGTCTTACAGTGGATGGAATATGATTTCTCAAAGCAGAAACCATTAGATTGGCTCCGACCAATACAAAAGCTGTACCAGCAGACATTCCTATCGCATTATTCACCGATGTAGTTACCGCCAGAGCAGGACATAAACCCAGTACAAGGGCAAATATGGGATTATCTTTTGTAATTCCACGAATGAATTCGTTGAATGCTTTACTCATAGTATCACCTGTTTTACGTTTCTTGCTCCTTTACATCATCGATCTTTGCATTTAGGCCATCCACCACAGCCTTCGAGGATATTGTTGCACCTGTAATAGAATCAATTGAACCACCGGCACTGGAAAGCTGAAGGTCACCTATGGGGAGTTGCCGGAACTGACCCTTAAAATCCTCTTCCGTAATTTTAGAACCAAGACCCGGTGTTTCGGAATGCTTCATTACTTCCATTCCTGTTACTTTATTGAAAGAAGCATCTACCCCCCCTACCAGTTGAATCACATCCTGAGCACCGGATTGAGTCTTGAAGAAAGCATAACCTACCAGATTACCCGATGAATCCAGTGCTTTGTAATAAAGAATCTTGCGATCCCCATCTTCATTTACCTCATTGCCATACACTGGTTCAAAATCAGAAGCAGAAGGAACTACCTGGGGGAGAGCCTCTTTTTTGGCTGCCATTTCATTTTTCTCAAGCTGCTCCTGTGTAGGCACATAGGTCAGGCCTAGCAGTAGAGCTGCAACCAGACCAACAAGAACCAGCTTTCCTATGATTACTGCAATATCTTTACGAGACTCAGTCATCAATTTTCACCCCCAGTTTTTCAAGGGGTATTTTATTCACCAGTCGGCGGTATTTACGTTGAAGTAAGGATTCTTCCCCGAATGAGCGAGGCAGAGTGTTATTATCAATAAATGCTGCTACACAGTTTGCCAGGAATATACCATAGAAAACCGCAAATACATAGTTTGCAAAGTGACCATATATCACAGTCAACAGGCCACAGAGAATACCATAAATAATTCTTCCGTTCTTTGTTACGGGAGATGAAGGAGAATCAGTTGCAAGGAATAACACACCAAAAATAAATGCACCGGTTACCACATGACCGATCTTATCCCCTATCAACAGGGCAAGCACAAGGGTTGTCAATGCGTAAAAAAGCGGGACCTTCCATTCTACATATCTTTTTAGAATCAGATATAATCCGCCAACTAAAGCAATCGGGGATACGCCGACAAGCATACCTGCTCCATTTTCAAGAAACAGATCGGATATGCCACCCAATTCCGGGAAGGATGCAGGATGCATGGCAGACCAGTAAGCCAGCTGCAGGAAAACCCAGGCAACAAGTACAGGATTGAAAATATATGAGCCTATACCGCCAAAGGCGTGTTTTCCAATAGCTACTGCAAAGAAGGCACCTACAATCGGAATCCATAGAGGAGCTTCACCTGGCACCAAGAGGGCAACCATTAGCCCTATCAATGGGGCATGCCCATTGGTTACTGTAACTTCCTTTTTGAAGGCTTTCTGTATTACCACTTCCGTAACTACCGCCATACCAATTCCTGCAAGGATAAGAGCAAGGGCATGTAGTCCGAAAAAGTAAACCGATACAAGACTTACCGGCAGAAGAGCCAAATATTTAATCCAGGTTATTTTTCTGAATGTAGTGTCTTGCTTGATATGAGGGGGAGCTGAGATTGTAAGAGTCATGTTATTCACTTCCGCATGCACATCCTAATTTAAGATTCGATGATTCCTTTTCAGACAAATCTTCATATGCTTTTGCAATAGCTTCCTCGGAATACTGTAGCAACTGCATTATGTGTATCTTGCTGGGACATACCGAGGAACATCTACCGCATTCTATACAATTTTCCACATGCATCTGCTTGCATTCATCAAAACGACCCTGATTTGCAAGAGCTGCTATCCTGTTTGGGATCAGGTCTACGGGGCACACGTCGACACAGCGGGCACAATGGATACATTCCTTCGAAATATCCTTTCGTACTTCATCTTTACCCTGAACTATAATCGAGGTAGTCATTTTGGTAACCGGGACTTCTTCCTCATACTGTGCCACTCCTGTGATTACACCATTTGAGATCAGTTTCGCAGGTTCACCACTATAACCACCACAGGCTTCTATGACATCCCTGAATGTGGTACCTATTTTTACCAGTAGATGCTGAGGGTTATTCACCTGACCGGAAACAGTAACCACCGTTTCTATATATGGCATTCCGGTATTGACCAGGTCATGAATGGCTTTTGCGGATTTTACTCCACATATAGCAACCCCTGCACTGGCAGGAGTGCAACGGAAAGATACTTTCCTGCCCGTCACATTATAAGTGAAATATTCAAAAATATTTTTGCCGTATATTTTGTCCTGTGAAACTACGATGATATCAGTATTCTGGTCATTGAAATAATAATCAACCCTTCTTTTACCGAGAAGAGGGGCCACCATTATAGTTTTACCCTCATAATCCAGGCCATCAAAGGCATCGATTGAATCTTTATCATCATTTCTCAGAACAATGACCCCCCGGCTGGCACCGGCAGCTTTCATCAACAAACGGAGTGAATCAAGCATCTGTGATGCATATTCCAGGGGAGTTTCATAGTTATGACCGACCCATTCCGATGCGGTGGCATTGATCAAAACTGTATCGATATCACAATCAGGAGGATTCAATACCAGGTGAGTGGGATTACCGTAATTTTCCACGATACCTGCCTCTTTGATAGCCGAGATTAACTGCTCCTTACCGGAATCTTTGAAAGGAGTGAAATCTTCACATTCTGTTTCTTCTATGGGCTGTATAACTACGCTGTTTATCCTGTTGCCGGATGGATGTGAACTTTCCTCAACTGAAACCACTTCCCCGCAGACACTGGAATGGATTGCAGCACATTTATCAGAGGGACATTCACCGATCTTCTGGCCAACCTTAACAACTTCCCCCTTGCTTACAAGAGGTTCACAAATATCCCCATTGTGCTGCTTGAGAGGAATTATCATTTTTTCAGGGATTGTTTCCATTACATTTATTTCTGCCATTTGATACCAGCTCCTTAGAATGCAGGCTCCCTTTCTACCTCAGGTGGCTTTGCCCCGGGTATTGTAATATCTATGGTCTTTGCGGAGAAATTGGTTGGAGGATCGGTTTCTGCAGGATCACTGTCATATCCAAGAGCCGCCCAGTCAATTACAGGCTGCACTTCATGACAGGTAAGACAATCCGGCCTTTCCTCAAAGTGGACTTGCTGAAGAGTTTCCGAAGCAGAGACCCCATGGCAGTCATCACACATAAGAGGCTCGGCCATTCCGGTTTCAGAACCTGCAATATTGTGTCCCAGCTTATAGTGAAGATCAACCTGCCTCAGGACAGCATTCGGATAATCCGGTGTACCATCACTGTCACCATCATAAGTCTGCATTTCCTCAGAAGTTACCGTTCCATCACCATTTGAATCAGCTGCCTTTACCTCGGATGTCGGTATCGGATTACCCTTTGAAGCACTGGTATGCGGATTGGCAAGGACATCGGGATCTTGGCCTGCATCCCACCAGCTACCTGTTACCACATTGAAAGGAGCAAGTTTCACACCACTGTCATTCTTGCTGTCGGGCAAATTGAGTTTACCTTCCTTTACACCATCGGACCAGGCAAGTTGTGGAGCAAAGTCTTCCATTCTGTGAGAATCCACACGTTCGCCTGAGGACCAGTTAAAAAACTGAAGTGGAGTTCCACCGGGCAATTCACCACCCGGGAGAGCCGGGATATGACACGACTGGCATTCCAGGAATTCCAGGTGAGCATCTGCAATTGGGCCGTGAGAGATTCCCTCATGACAATCAGAATCCTCACAACTTTTCATAGAAACCAGTTCACCGTGCACCGACTCCTCTTGTCCATTGCTGATCTGATTATCTCCGGTTTCCGGTTCAGGTATTTCACTACCGGCAATGTTGTGTTCTTCTGTAGTGTGACATTCCACACAGTTGACTTCAGCATGCACATCGTATTCTTCGTAGTCCTCTGAAGCCCACATCACAGCAGTTGTCGGGACATTCATCTCATGACAGCTGTCTATGCATGAAGTCTTGGTCGGGGCAGCATTCACAGCATCATGGAAAGCTACGAGCATTGGCAGAGGCGTTACCACATCAAGGGTATAGGTGGCCACATGCAAAGGATCCTGCTGAACCACAGGAATGGCATCTTCCAAAGCAGCATCGTTGGCAGCGGAGAAATTACCTGATTCAAAAGCCATTGCTCTCTTTTCAGCATCGTATAAGCCATATTGTTCATGGCAGCTCATACAATCGATATCAACGCCGTATTCTTCCAGTTCACCCCCGCCCGGATGATAGCGCCCATATTCTTTCACCCACTGTTCTTCTCCCTGAACATCAACTTGATAGTTGGTTAGGGGTTCCCACTGGGCGATGTCCCTCTGTACATGAGAGGACTCGGCAACTTCTTCATACACACCCATATGACAGCCGCCACAACTTGAGTCTGTCCATTCTCCATCTGTCATATAGTGCTGTGCAAGAAGATCGTTTCCACTGTATCCCAAATACAGGTTTATCCCTGCTAATACAAGGACGATAAATGAAACCGCAACGAGACTTGCTTTCAAACTTGCCATAAAGATCACACATTATAATTTTGCAACTTCTTCAGATACTGGTCATAATACCAATCGAGCCATTCAGGCAACAATATATTCCTTCTATATAACCTGCTTGCGCATCAGACATCCGCCATTGTGGCGAGTATACAACCATAAAGCAGGAATGATTACATAATCGTGATTTGTTATTATTAAGGCAGAACTGACCAATTGAATATATTTATAGATTTCGAATTAAGTTTAAAATAAAACACCTCATTTCCCTTCGCATGAACCCGAAATACATGTTGATTCTTACATTAATAATCATTATAACTGTTGGATTTGCATTCGTGCAATCCACCTCAGAAGATAATCCTGAAGAATACCGCACATATAGCCAGACAAGAATGCTGATGGACACAGGTGTCACAATAACGGTTGTGGACAACAATGAAGTACATGCATATAACAGCATTGAAGATGCTTTCATGAAAATGGAAAGGGCATCCAACCTGCTTGATTCCTATAACAACAGCAGTGAAATATACATCCTCAATGAGAACAAGGATATAGAAAATGCCAGTGATGATCTGATATACGTAATTGAACGTGGAATTTACTATTCACAGATCAGCGACGGGGCATTTGACATAACTGTAAAGCCTGTACTGGACCTCTGGGCAAGCAAATTCGGACCCGATAAACCCAATGTCCCCCCTTCAGAAAAAGAAATAAACAACACACTTTCCCTTGTAAATTCCTCGAATATTACCATAAATGACAACACAATAATTATTGGAAATAATATGGGAATCGTTCTTGGAGGAATTGCCAAGGGATATGCTGTAGACAGGGCAATAGAAAGCCTGCAGGAAAACGGAATTGAAGACGGATTTGTCAATGCTGGTGGAGACGGACGATATATAGGAGAAAAACCCGATGGACAGGAATGGTCCATAGGCCTTCAGGACCCGGATAAAAAAGCAAAACCAATAACAATAATCAATGCCCGCAATATAGCTGTTGCGACCAGCGGCAACTACGAACGCTACTACAACAAGTCCGCCAGCGTATCACACATCGCAGATCCTCGCACAGGCTACCCGGTTTCACACCTGATCAGTGCAACGATAATAGCTCCTACAGCCATGGAGGCAGATGCACTTGCAACTACTGTTTTTGTGATGAAAGAAGAAAAAGGGCTTGAAATGATAGAAAAGCTGGAAGGAGTGGAATGCCTCCTTATAAACAGTGAAAAAGAAATTAGCCGGTCAAGCGGGTTTGCTAAATATGAATAATTTAAAGGTTGAACTGCCGGAGGGTTTCATATACAGGCCCTTCTGGAGTCAATATACTTTTTTTTAGCCTGAAATTGTCAACCGTAAATTTCCCGAATTCGACATCTCCCATTTCCTTAACTATACTGGCAAACTGGTTCATATTGGAGCGAGGAATGTGTCTTATTCGTGCAATGGTTGCATGAGCGGTAAATTCACGTGAATCGGGTTCAAAACCTTCTTTTTCAAGGTAATATTCAACCTGCTTATGCAAAGGATCAAAATCACCTTCGATACCAAGCCATAATACACGCGGTTTTCTGACATTGGGGAACACCCCTGCCCCTTTTATAAGGCATTGAAAAGGCTCACAGGAAATATTTTCAAGTGATTGTTCTACATCCAAAACTTTGCCTTCATCTACTTCTCCCAGGAATTTCAAGGTAACATGGACCAGTTCCGCAGGGACAATCTTCATTTTTCCCAGTTCCCTGAAATTTTCCTGCACCTCTTTTACTATCTGCGTAAAATCCACCGGGAACTCCACAGCAACAAATGTTCTTACCAAACCAAATCACCATAGTCAAATTAATGGTATTCTTTAATAGAATAACGACACAGGATACTAAACCTTATTTTATTATATAGACAAAAATTAATAGTAGCAAAAATATAATCTAAATAAAAGAAAACGGGGATGAAATGGACACCGCTGACATACTTGTAAAATCCGCACTTGAAACTGCAACACAAATTAAAGCCTCTGCAATAATCGTATCAGGAGAAGTTGATAGGAATTTATTTTGTTGTGACATACCCGTCTACTTTGCTGCAAACCCATCGAGAAGTGCTGTTGAAAGCCTGATACCTCTTGACGAAGAAGAAGGAAGATTGAAACAAATTGTCAACCAGATTCAGAGAGATACTGCGGTTTCCATAGAAGATGTAGAAAATGCAGCAGCTATTGAGCAGGCAGTCGGGAATATTAAAAAAGGAAATGTTGTAGGACTGGTAATTACAGATGATTCAGGTGCTGTGATAGTCCATAATATTTCAGGGAATCCACTCTTAAAAGCCCTGGAAAAATTTGAACAGAGAGTCTCTCCTGAAGTAATAAGAGCGGTTCTTAAAATTGCCCTGGAAATTGCTTACACAGGCAGGGAAGGCAGTCCCGTAGGTACAGCTTTTATAATCGGTGATCTGGAAGAAGTGATGCAGCGCTCCCACCAGATGATCCTCAACCCTTATTCAGGCCATCCTGAGGATGAAAGGAACATCTTAAAGAAAAACAATCGGGAATCGATTAAAGAATTTGCTCTGCTTGATGGTGTATTTATAATATCTAAAGAAGGAGTAGTGCATGCCGCAGGTCGTTACCTGGATGTTGATGCAAAGGACATAGGGATAAATAAGGGACTGGGAGGCAGGCATGTATCAGCAGCTGCTATAACCAGGGACACCGTGGCAGTTGCGATAACTGTTTCAGAAAGTGGCGGAACAGTACGGATGTTCATGGATGGCAAGGAAATGGCATCCATAGAGTGTAACGACAGGGCCATTCGCAAACACTGATCACACCTTAAATCTCAGGAGTGCGGCAATTCCACCAAGCGCTTCCAGTTTTTGCCCGGGTTCAAACTCTGTACTGAAAACCACAAGCTTTCCCTGGGAATACTCCACATTCCTAATGAAAGAGTCAATTCCTCCACCTTCGCCTTTCTCCCGTTCATGCAGCAGGAATTCATCGGAAATGAGAAGCGTTTCAATCGAACCGTAATTGTTGGCCCGCTTAACTTCCTCCACTCCATAGACAACTTTGCCATCCATAGCTATTTCCTTTAGCAGGGACTCCATGAGAGATGCTTCCCGGGCTATACGTGATTGCTCCATAATCCTATCAACCGCACCTCTACGCAGCACTTCCTGGAAACCAGATGTGCCTATCGAAGAAGTGTCCTCCACGATGATACCTGCCGCAAGCTCAGGGTCATTTGATTCAACATATTTGAGAAAATCATCCTTGGTAAAGCCGGGTCCTGCAACCACGACAGACTGAGAATCTGAAACCACATATTTAAGCTTGTCAAGAATCTCATTGAAAAAGACCTCTCTTAAAGTGCCTTCCCCTTTACCCGAAGACTGGCATATATGGGCATAGGATTCTACACCATAGTGGCGCACAAGCCCGATGTCGGCATCCCCTTCCTCGACTGCAACAATTATTACGCCCGGTTTTTTCGAGGATGCCTCTGCCTCATTGATCCTTTCAATCTGGTCTTTTTTCCAGCGCTTTATTATGGAAATATCAACCCCGTCCTCGACATTCAGGGTATGATAAGAACCGGCATCCATTCCGTGCTCAATTGGACCATGAATCCTGAGACGGTTGGAAAACTTATGGAATTCCAGGTTTTCGACCCTGATACCAAGCCGCACAGTCTTCTTCTCGGTTTTTTCAGGGCGTATCTTATCGTTTGCAGAATCGGATTTGCGTTTGGTCAAGGCAAATACAAGATCACCTTTCTCGATTATGTACTTAAGATGCCAGAGGTCATCCAGGGTCTCCGGTACTACGGTGATCTCCCCTTCATTTCCTTTCAGGTTTTTTTGGTAACTCTCATACAATCACGATTCACTTTTTGATATCTGATTCGCCCGGGGGCAGTACATTGGCAATCTTGTCAGGGGATGCTATCTGTTTTACAAAATGTACATCCTTTAACTTTTCTACATATATACGGTATATTTTCTTTGCTATATCGTTCTGGTTGAATTTGCCGGGTGTCAGTTCTACCACATGTTCACCCCGCGCTTTCACAGCCGAGACAGGACCGCCGATTGCCCGGGTCTCGGGTTTGAGTTCCAGGCCCACCGCAGCCCTGACAGGCACATCCCGGTAATAATTACGCTCACCACGGATTATAAAGGAACCTTTCTTGAGGTACTCCCCGGATTCCGGCGTCTTTGTGACCTGTTCGGGATAGATCCAGTAGCAATCCCCGCTAAACTGTCCACCCTTCCAGATACTTGAAAATGAAACCACAAACTCCGCTGCTTCCTGCAAGGTTGTTTCAGGAATGTCCTTTCCCTCTGTCTTGACAACCGTAATCGGGGCACCTGGTGCCTGAGTATGGAATACGAGATCCCTTTTTTCCATGTACTTCTTTACAAGTTCCTCATTGGTTGTGGCATCCCTGCCACCTACCACAAGGAAACCATCTGAAGAAAAGAACCATCTGAAACGTTCATACCAGTGTTTCTTGTGCACTACCTTGAAATGCTTTTTAGGTGCAGCTTTTTTCTTTTGCATTGCCTTTTTCGTATCTTCTATTGCAGCAAGGGCCCCTTTACGCTTCTTTTCCAGTTTCTTGGCTTTCTCATAATAGCGCATGGCATTCTGGGGGACTGTCAGCCGTACATCAATATTCACCTTCTTGCCGTCAAGGTCCAGCAGTACAAGACCCTGTGAACCATCGATATTTACTATCTTTTTAGCCGCAGGCAATTCATCCTTTGCATCCGAGATTATTGACTGGATTTCTTTCCAGGAATAATCTTTTTCACGGGCATCAAGCAGTGTTTGCAGTAATTGCTCAATGTCCTGATAGTGTTCATATATCTTCTCGGCAATGGAGGTGTTTTTCTCTATATCTTTCTCAAATTTCTTAATGGCACCCTCTTGTTGTTTGAGCCTGCGCTGGAAAACATCTTCTGTTTTTTCTTTCACAGTGGCTTCCTTTTTTTGTTCCAGGGATTTTGCAGCTCTTTTGCCAAAGAAATCATCCAGTGCCTTATTGAATGAATCATAGTAATTCTTTTCAAAATCTGAATATTTTTCAAGATCAAAGGGCACTACATCAAATGTTTCTTTTGAATCCGGTTTGCTGACAGTGCAGGGGTTCAACTGCCCCTTTTCCAGAGGGGAGAAAAGGACACCTATTGCTTCAATCAATTTAGAGGCGACCTGCGGATTTACCTCCGAAGCAGGAAGGGTTTTGTCGATACCACTTCGCAGACAGACTTCTTCTGAGAGGATGCCGCCCAGATTAAAACGTGTTGCCAGGGTCCGCACTACATCAGAATCGGAATGTGAAAACACTTCACATAACTGGTCCTCATTCACATCAAGAGGTGTCAACTGCGCTTCAGGGTACTGGTAGATCTCACCACTCCTGATACGTCTTCCCTTATATGTAACAGGGTTCATAGGCAGAATGATTTTTCTATCGCAGTCCAGCAATATTATGTTGCCCTGTCCAAATATCTCTATGACAAGAACGGTCTCATTGTCCCCTCTATTTATACCAATCTCAATAATACGGTCAAAATCATATTGCCTGAAATAAGTTATACGTCCACCCATTATATGTTTACGCAAAAGCATAGGAAAGGATTGCGGGTTTTTAGGGCTGGGAGGAATATATTCACTAAGGTGCAACCTGCTTCCGGCTTCAATTAAAAGATTGGCCTTGCCTTTCTTAAAAATATAGAGGTGGATACGCAAAAGGCTCTCACCAGGCTGATAAATCTTGCCTATCTTGGAATCGACCAGAGAATTCTCCCCTGTGCCAAGTTCCGTTGCCAGTGCTGCCACATCCGCACTTGTCATCTCTTCTTTCATAAACTGTACTAATTGGGGAAGGGGCTATAAAGTTTTGTGCAATAGATTAATATCCCCGATAAAAATTAGAGATGGAGAAGGCACTGAAGATGAACACATCAACAAAACGCTATCTCAAATCAAGGTTCCATGATTATTACAGGGAAGCAAAGATACATGTTCCCCATTCCCTGACCAAACGTGAATGGGGATTCATATCGTATGATTCCATGCCTGAAACCATGATGTACAGGCATAAAGCATTCGGTACGGGAGGAGAACTCAGAGATTATCTTGTATCAATGCAACCGGCCCATGTGTATCACTCGGTTGCCCTTTATGATTATCCCGATGCACCTACAATGAAAGAGAAAAAATGGAAGGGCGCAGACCTTATTTTTGATCTGGATGCTGATCACTTGCAGGATGCACCTACTTCCTATGCAGCAATGCTGGAAATGGTTAAAACAGAATCGCTGAGACTGCTGGATTTTCTGGTAGATGATTTTGGTTTTGATGAAGATAATATAAAGGCCGTCTTTTCGGGTGGCAGGGGGTACCACTTCCATATAACTGATCCTCTTATATGGAATCTGGAAAGTCCCAGAGAAGGGAAATTGTGGATTACGTGGGAGGAAAGGGGATTAAATCTGAATATTTCTACCAGAAAGAATTCATGATCGGAGACCATGGAACCGGCACACGAACCTTCAACGATCGAACGGAGATACTTTCCAAGTATGTCATCAAAAATCCCGATACAGGATGGGGAAAAAGACTTGCTGAGTATATTGCCTCATATCTTGAAGAAGAAGGACAAAAGGAAGAAAAAGAACGATTTGCAGATATAAAGCATATAAAGGGATTCGGCAAAAAAACACAGCAACAGATGAACCGGATATCCAGAGACAGTAAAGCCCTGGAAGATATACGCAGAGGAAGACTGGATTTTGGGAAAATCAGGGATTTCAAAGCTATAATGGCCCGGTTTTTTGATAATACAATCGACCAGCATCGTGTCACACTGGCAGGTTCGGCACAGGTGGATGAACCGGTCACCGCAGATATAAAGAGATTGATACGATTACCGGGTTCCCTGCATGGCGGCTCCGGAATGAAGGTTATTCCATTAAGTCTGGAAGACATGGAGGATTTCAAACCACTTCAGGATGCTGTTGCTTTTTCGGACAGGCCGGTAACGTTAAAAGCCATAAAGCCTTTTGAAGTACAAATGATGGATCTGGATATCCGGGTTGAAGAGGGAGTACAGGAACTTCCCGAATATGCAGCGGTGTATTTAATGTGCAGAGGGGTTGCTGAATATGGATCGTACTGAACTAAAGAGTATTCTCCGTCAGGAAAACAGCTCGTCTTTAAATTCCCTTCCCTACGATTTTTATGAAAAAGTTGATGAATATATAAGGGAATTGGAAGAGGAAATCAAAAAAATCAACAATCCACGATCAGTTGAATCAAAGATTCTAGAAGACGAAATGCAAAGTGCCCTCAATGATGTGGAAACGATCTTTATCAGGAGAATCCGTAAAATAACATCCAGAGCAACCTCAAATGCATTTTCCAATATCTCATCCAGACAGGACCTTGACAAACTCCTGGAATCCGAACGCAAAGTTTTTGAGGCCACCCTTTCAGCAATCCAGGTTGCAAGATCCGAATTGCTCGAACCTATCATGAATCCTCAGGATAGACAGGACAAGGGGTTTGCGAAAGAAACTATAATATCTGATGAAGAAGAGGAAAACGGGACCATCTCGCAGGAACTCCCTGCAGAGGAAGAAACGGGCAAAAACAATATAAGTAAGGAATACTTTGTTGTCCGAATATTGAAAGACCTTCCTACCATAAAAGCGATGGATAATCTCAATTATACACTTGCAGCAGAAGACGTTGTGGTTTTGCCTTCCATGAATGCTCAGGGACTGGTAAAACGCGGTGCTGCATATCCAATAAATCAGGAATAAAAATCAACATTAAAGGTGTGAAGATAATGAAGATCCCAAAAAGGTTCAGAACATACTGCCCTTACTGCAAAACCCATACAGAACATGTTGCTGAAAAGGTTAAAAAGGGCAGGGAATCAATGACCACACGTATCAGAAGGCAGAAGAAAAGGCATACTGGTATAGGAAACAGTGGGAAGTTCTCCAAGGTCCCAAGTGGTGACAAACCAACAAAAAGGATTGCCCTGCGATACCGTTGCAGCAAGTGCAACAAGGCACATCAGAGACCCTGCTTCCGTGCAAAGAAATTCGATTTCAAGGAGTGAGCATAAAATGGCCGAACCAAACAGCAGATTTTTGAAAGTAAAATGCAATGATTGCTCCAATGAGCAGGTTATTTTTGGCAGTGCAAGCCAGAAAGTAAACTGTCTTGTATGCGGCAGGACCCTTGCAGAACCAACTGGCGGAAAATCTGCAATTACAACACATATACTGGAAGTACTCGAATAAAGGGATATTAATGGACAACAACAAATGGCCTGAAGTCGGTGATTTTGTAGTCTGTGCGGTAAAAAATGTCACTGACTTTGGCGCCTACACGACTCTTGAGGAATACGACGGAAAAGAAGGATTCATCCATATATCTGAGATTAAGGCAGGATGGGTCAAATATGTGAGGGATTACGTCAGGGAAGGACAGAAAATTGTCTGTAAGGTCCTGAGAGTAGATACTTCACGTCGCCATATTGATCTTTCCCTCAAGGATGTAAATGAGCATCAGAAAAGGGCAAAGATCCAGGAATGGAAGAACGAACAGAAGGCTGAGAAATGGCTACAGTTCGTCGCAGAAGAAGCAAGACTCGACAAACAGCAACTTCAGGAAATAGAAGATTCTTTTGACACAGAATTCGGAAGTAAATATTCTGCCTTTGAAGAAGCTGCCATGCGCGGGGAAGATGCCTTCAGCAACCTCAAGATAGATAAAAAAGTTGTTGAAATCATTGTCAAACTCGCACAGGATAATATCAAACTGCCGTTTGTGGAGATTTCGGGACATATAGACCTTACAAGTACTGCACCGAACGGAATCGAGATCATTAAGGAGGCCTTAAAGGCCGCCAGTGAAGTGAAGATGGAAGATGTCCGTCTGGATATAACATATACAGGTGCACCCAGATATCGCATCAGGGTAATAGCTCCCGATTATAAGGTTGCAGAATCTGTCCTGAAGGAATCTGCAGAAAAGGCCATCGAAAAAATAGAATATCTTGGCGGAGAAGGTGCCTTCCACAGGCATGCAGAAACTGCCAAGGCGTGATGACGATTGGGTAAAAAGATTTTGAAATGCATTTCCTGTGGGGAATACACCCTACAGGAAACGTGTCCCAAGTGCGGGGAGAGGACCATCAAACCTTCGCCTGCACGCTATTCTCCCCGTGATCCATACGGGAAATATCGCAGATTGAGCAAAAGGAATTGATTCCAATGCAGAATACAAAAATCGTGCGTCAAAATACTGAGATTGAAATTCAGGATTCCACCCTGCTTGTCGGCCTGCCGGGTGTGGGACATGTAGGCAAACTTGTTGTTGATCATCTCATCGAACAATTCGAAGCAGAAAAACTTCTGGAAATATACTCCACCTCATTCCCGCCTCAGGTACTTGTGGATGAAAATAGTACTGTGAGACTTGTAAGTAACGCTTTCTATACATTTCAGGTAAATGGCAAGGATATCCTGCTGCTTGCAGGAGACCAGCAAAGTACAAATTCAGAAGGGCATTACGAGCTGTGTGACCTGTACCTGGATATTGCCGAAGAGTACGGAGTTTCCAAAATCTTTACTCTCGGAGGATTCCCAACGGGACAGCTGGACCATGTTGATGAAGTTATGGGTGCCGTGAATCAGGAAGACCTTACAGAAAGCCTAAAAGAGCACGGAGTTACCTTCAAGGAAAAAGAACCCAACGGCGGAATTGTTGGAGCTTCTGGACTTCTTCTTGGCCTGAGCAAGTTTAGGGATATTGATGCTGCATGCCTTATGGGATACACATCCGGATATCTCGTTGACCCGAAAAGTGCCCAGTCACTGCTTGCTGTGCTGAGCAGTATACTTGATATCGAGGTTGATATCAGTGAACTTGAGGAACGTGCCAAGGAAATGGAAAAAATCGTGGCCAACCTCGTAGAAGCCAAACAGCAGCAACAACAGCAACAGATGCTTCCTGAAACACCAACGGATGAGGATCTGGGTTATATCGGGTAAGCATGTTGATCAATGCCGACCTGCACCTGCATTCCAAATATTCCATGGCCTGTTCCCAAAAGATGGAACTGCCTGTAATGGCCCGGGAAGCCGCTAAAAAGGGAATCAATCTTGTGGCAACAGGAGATTGCATACATCCCAGATGGCTTTGTGAGATCAAGGAATATGCACAGGATGACGAGACGGTCGCCATTGATGATACTTCTTTTATTCTTACAACTGAAATTGAGGACAAAAACAGGGTACACCATCTGCTGCTAGTCCCCTCCATATCCAAAGCAGAAGAACTGGCACAAAAGGTGGCCGGATACGGAGACCTCGCCGTTGACGGCAGGCCAACACTGAAACTGGACGGAGGCCAGATTGCAGAGATTGCAACCGATGTCGGAGCCCTCATCGGCCCCTGTCATGCGTTTACCCCCTGGACTGCCATGTATGCCTACCATGACAGCCTGGAAAGTTGCTACGGGGATATGACTGATAATATTGCTTTCCTGGAGTTGGGCCTGAGCGCTGACAGTGATTATGCAGACAGGATCGAAGAACTGCAGGATTTGACATTTCTTTCAAATTCCGATGCCCATTCTCCCTGGTCCAACAAACTGGCCCGGGAATTCAACCGCCTGGAGGTTCCTGAAGTGTCCTTTGAAGGTGTGGAAAAGGCGATCCTGAGGAAAGAGGGGTATGGCTGTGTGCTCAATGTGGGTTTCTTCCCGCAGGAAGGCAAGTATAACGAGTCGGCCTGTATCAGGTGTTACCGGCATTACCCAATGGAAGAAGCAATGAACCTGGATTGGAATTGCCGGGTTTGTGGTGGCCAGATCAAGAAAGGAGTGGCAGACCGGGTGAACGAACTGGCCAACTATGATACCCCGAAACACCCTTCCCACCGTCCGGATTACCTGCACCTGATACCCCTGGCAGAGATCATAATGATGGCCCTGGGTCATGCAAGCATCAATACAAAGGGTGTGAGCAGTGCCTGGAATGCCCTGGTGGAGCGTTTCGCCAGCGAGACCGCGGTGCTGCTGGAAGCCGACATCCCACAGCTGGATTTCGTGGACCCCCGGATTGTGAGAAGCATCGAAGCCTTCAGGAATGAGGACGTGATCCTGCATCCTGGCGGAGGGGGCAAATACGGCTGGATAGAGCTGCCCGAGAATTTGAAAGCAAACACAAAATCCAGTTCCCATAAAGCCGATCCCGATGACCCGACACCAGAGGCAAAGAACCAGAAAAGCCTCTTTGATTTCTAATAATTGCGCCCTTCGATACCTTTTTAAGCCATAAACTCCTTCAAGCCAAGCACATTGTGCCGGGGTGGCAGAGCGGACTAATCCAACGGCTTACAAAGTTGCCGCGGAGTCCAAACGCGGCAGGCTCGAGACCTGTTTCCCCTAACGGGGTGCTTGGGTTCGAATCCCAACCCCGGCGCTTAAGAACTTTTTTGAACTCCACAAAAAACCCACAAAAAAATAATGCCAAACTCCACAACATGAGTTCGGCACCCAGATCACCCATCCTCACTCAAGCACATTATCCGTCTGCAATTCAAACGAATCCTGCACACCATTCACATCCACTGTGTAATTACCCTTCTCCAGACCATAGACATCAAGGGGTACGTTGATCTCGAAGGGCACAAGGGCCTGGGTACACATGGCATCCTTAGGGCGCTTGGTCGGAATATGGACATTGAATGTGTTGCCAGTCCTTTCAGTTGTGATATTGGCCTCATCGATCACGGTGCAACCATCCGACAGGTAGCCGATGGCCTGGACACTGACCTGGACCGGGAAGGATTCCATGACCATTATTTCTATGTTATCCACATTGGCTGTGCCGTAGATATACTCAACATCATCGCCTTGTACAGGGTCAACCGGTTCTCCTTCAACTTCCAGTGTCAGGCTGAAAGTGTCTTCCTCACCCGTGACGTTTTCCCAGGGACGCTTGTAGATGGCATCAATCTGCTGTTTTCCGTCATCCATGATCCTGAAGGTCCATACACGGAAACCTGCTGCACCCACGACATCCTCATCTGCCGGTGGTTCAAATTCATCTTCCACAAGTTTGATTCCATCAAAGGTTGTCAGGTTCCACTGGTATCCTGTGGAGGGGTTTTCCTCCAGGCGTACTGAGAAATAATCCCCGGTGGAAGCATTCACTGTGCTACCGCCCCACTGGCCGGACAGTTCCGTACCGTTGTTCAATGTGTGGGCATCCACACTTTCATTCACACCTGTACCACCATCATCCGCACACCCCGGGGAAAGGACAACTGCGGCCACCACAACGATAAAGACAATCAAAAGCAAGCCTGCTCCTGCATAAGTGTTGATCTTCAAGTAACCATCTCCATGTGAATAGATGGCGTTTACATTATATATTTATTTTTTAAGCTGCGAACCCATTCGAACCTTTATCACTGGGTTCGCAGGGCTTCCACGGGATCGAGTTTCGAGGCTTTGTTGGCAGGATAGAGACCTGCTACCAATCCTATGACCAGGGCAATCAGGAAACCCACAACTATGAGATAGAATGGGAAAATATAAGGTAAATCCAAAAAGTAACTTACACCATAGGAAGCAGCAACTCCTAAAATTGTACCCAGTACTCCACCAATAGCACTCAGAACCACCGATTCGATGAGGAACAGGGTCAGGATATTCACACGGGTAAAGCCCAGGGACTTGAGCAAACCCACTTCCTTTGTCCTTTCAGTCACGCTTACAAGCATAATATTCATAATACCTATCGAGCCCACAAGCAGGGCAATCAATGCTACAGAGGTCAAGAGGGTTGTCAGGGCACTGGAAAGCTGATTCAGGTTATCCAGGATATCCGCCTGGTTGAAGATAGAATAGGGTTTCACATCCTCATTATCCAGTTCTCTCTCCGAAACGCCGAGACTTCTGGCAAGCCTGCGATCCACTTCATCCGAAACCTCCCGCACCGAACGGGATTCGTCAACGGTTGTGGAGATTCCCCCATAGTCTTCAACTCCCAGCATGTCATTCATTGTGTCTATCGGAATGAAAATCCGCACATCGGATTCTGCACCGCTCTGGATGAAAGTTGTTTTGGGACTGTCAATAATCCCGATAACCTTGAAAGAATGGGAAACTTTTGTTCCGTCCCTGCGTACAAACTCAACATCAATGGAATTATGATTGGATACTTTCTGGTCGAATTTCTCATAAGCCACATCCGAACCCAGCACTGCAACATACTTATCCTTGTCACTGAGAAAAGTGCCTTCCGCAAGCTGTATATTCCCAATTTGCTCATAATCCGCCGAACAGCCCTGTATATCAATTTGGCGCACCGTAGAGAGATAGGTTACACTGGCAAGCTGCTGCCGGATACCGGATACACCCTCTATTCCCGGTACACTCCGCACAGTTTCCAGCTGGTTTTCAAAGAAAAGATCAATATCCTGACTGTAAACTATAATAAAATTCGACCCCTGGGTACCCAGCTCTTCCACAAAGAACTGGTTGAAGCTGGCCCCCAGGGACACATTGGCAATAACAGCAGCAACACCTATAATGATTCCAAGGGTCGTGAGAGTGGAACGCATCTTGGAACCGCTGATACTTCCCAGGGAAAGCCGGAAGGCTTCCTTGAAATTCAACATCTTCTGTCCACCTCACTCATAGTGCAATGCCTCCACAGGATCCATTTTTGCCGCCTTGTTGGCTGGATAAACACCCGAGATCAGACCAACAGCAAAAGAGATGCCAAAACCCAGCAGTATGAGACTTACCGGGAAAATATTAGCAATATCAAGGTAATTGTTCACGGCCATTGAAGCCGCCAGACCCAGCAATACTCCAAGGATACCCCCAAAAAGACTGATAATAACAGATTCCACGATAAAAAGGGTCAATATATCAAAATAATTGTAACCCAGGGCTTTCATCAGCCCGATCTCTTTTGTTCTTTCGGTAACCGTCACGAGCATAATATTCATGATACCTATCGAGCCCACTACAAGGGATATAAGCGCAACAGCAACAAGTATGGATGTCAGGGCACTTGATAGCTGGTTTATCTGATCCAGGATATCCTGCTGGTTGAAGATTTCATAGGGTTTGGCATCCTCGTTATCAATATCCCTGCTGGGCACTCCCACCGAACGGGCAAGGTTTTCATCCACATCATCGGTAACCTGCTCCAGGATTTCGAGAGATTCGGCTTTAATGAAAAATCCCCCTATGTCGTCCCTGTGCTGCATCTGCTGCATGACAGCAAGAGGAATAAAAACACGTCCTGCAGGATCCACTTCAGGAGGTACGAAGGAGGCATCCGGGTCCTGTATGATGCCCTTTACACGAAACGTCCGTGTACTTATCCCTCCATCCACATTTCTTATACTTATTTTTATGAAATTCTTAACAGATAGATTCCGGTCAAACTTATCATAGGCCACATCCGAACCGATTACAGCCACATTCCCGTCCTGACTGGTCAGAAACTGGCCATGTTCCATATTTATATTCCCCACTTCCTCATAATCGGGAAGGACCCCACTGACAGTTGCGGTACGCTCCGCTGATTGGTACTTCAGGGTCGCTAATTGCTGATTAATGGAGGATACCGCAGCAACACCGTTGGTATTCTCAACAACATTGAACTGGGAATCTCCGAATACATTGTTTTTCTCGGTGAAGATAACGATAAAATTAGTACCCGATGCTCCTATTTCTTCTTCGAAGTACTGCCCGAAACTGGCCCCCAGGGATATGTTGGCAATTACAGCGGCCACCCCTATGATAATACCCAGGGTAGTCAGGGCAGAGCGCAATTTCGCACTACCTATGCTGGCAAAAGCTAACTTTATCGCCTCTGAAAGCCTGACCATACAAGATTACCCGATCATTCCTTAGGATTCCATTTCCTGCGATACATATAGACAGCTACTACCAGCAGGATAAGCCCCAACACAGCAGCCACCGTTATGGCCGTATTATTATCTTCCTGTACTTTCTCGAATTTCAGGGACCGCTCACCTGCAACAAACTCATGTTCGTTGAGACCATTACGGAAACTGGCAATAATTGTAACATTTTTGGTGCCTGTAAATTCCTTCTGGTCAGATTTGGCATCTATTTCTATAGTGAATAGTTCATCAGGGTCCATTGAACCCACGAAATAGTTAGAGGGAGAGAAACTAACCCCTTCTGCCTCAAGGCTTACGGCTACTGAGGAGAGAGCTTTCGGATGCACATTGGCTACATCAAATTCAAGTGTACCCTGCCCATTTTCTATTGCAAGAGGCTTTGAAGGTATCACTTCCAGTGAATAGGAATCCACAACTATCGGTACACGCCAATTATTGTTGAAGGAATGTGAGTTACCTATTGTTAAAAGGTCCAGATAATAAGTCCCGTCTTCTATATTTTCATCCACTTCGACATTGTATGTTACCTGTACTGAATCCCCTGGACCGAGGACACCTTTACCTTCGTATGGTTGACTTGTTACCTCTATCAGGTCAGTTCCCTCAAGGGTAGCGGACTGGACCCTTGCATATGTATCATAGGTTTCATCATCTATTGTAACAGTACTGGACTTGGCCGTATTTTCCAGTGTAAAACTTATGGAACCCTCATCACCGGGCATGAATATCTGGGGTTTGGAAATCATATTGGAAAGTACTACAGTGCCTTTACTGTCAAAAGTATTGGAACCTACTTTTAGATCGAAAGATTCCTTTACCCACGAAAGATCACTATCTGCCCGGTAAAGCACATCAAAACCCCCCGTGCCGGTTTTGGCATTTTCGTCAACATACAGCCTGTATTCATGGATTGCTGTGCGATCAGGAGGGATTCTGCCAAAATTCTGGATTGCATTTGTTTCAGAATCCAGCGAGAGGGGATATTCCGGTTCTATTTTGATTGAAACATCCTCAGCTTCTCCCGAGGCGTAATTTTCAACTTTTACCCACACCGATACATAATCCCCTATATCCGCGGGATAAGGTTCATATCTGAGTACATCTACCCTCAGGGTCGAACTTGATGAATCTTCCGCAGCAGTAGCAGGAACCACAGCTATTGCAGAAATCATCAGCAACAAGGAAGATACAAAAAGTATCAAAATCCGGATTTTTCATAGTTATACCTCTATTAAGCAGCATTGGGCATAGTAGCCCTGTCATCAATTACACCGTCTTTCAAGTAAGCTACCCGGTCCGCGTATTTATTAGCAAGTTGTAAATCATGAGTGATCATAATGACCGTACGGCCCCTTCGATGAAGATCTGTAAAAATATTCATTATCCCTTCCCCTGTTTTTGAATCCAGGTTCCCGGTAGGTTCATCGGCAAGTATTATGGAAGGATCATTCACAAGCGCCCGGGCTATTGCCACCCTCTGGGACTCGCCCCCCGACAACTCGGTGGGTTTGTAATCCATACGTTCTGAAAGCCCTACCAGATCCAATAGTTCCCTGGCCTTACCCCTTACATCAACCCCGGGCCGTCTGTTGGCATAGGTAGGCAGTTCCACGTTTTCCAGAGCACTTAATCGTGAAACCAGATTGAAACTCTGGAACACAAAGCCAATCTCCATCCCTCTTAATTTTGCAAGTTCACTATCGGAGATGCGGTTCACATTCTTCCCCATGATATAAACTGCACCACAGGTGGGCCTGTCCAGACATCCTATCATATTCATCAGGGTACTTTTACCCGAGCCCGATGGACCCATGATAGCTATAAACTCCCCCTTCCTGACAAGCAGGTCCACATTCCTGAGTACCTTGATTGTCATATCCCCTACTTCATAATCCCGGCAAACGTTTTCAGCTCGCACGACTATATCATCCTGCGGGGGATTTTTTTCCAGCTCCACCATCCTGTTATTCAAAAGTCACAAACCTCCAATTGAAATATACTGATAGGACATATGGAATGATTTATGGGAATAATATCGAAGATAAAAATGGGAAAAACATCCAGATTCGATGTGATTATCATTTTACCTCCTTTTAACATAAAGAATATGAAAAATTCCCTCACATTTCTTTCTTGCACTTTTCCTTTTAATAAAACTGTGATCCAATGGATATAAACATTTTTCCTGCAAAGTTTTTCTAAAAGGGTATTTAAATACCATTAAAACAAATCAAAGTGTAATGGGCTGGAAAACTAAGTATTGTATTTTTGTAACTACAGTATTGTTGCTATTAATTATCCAGGGAACAGCAGCTGGAAAAAGTGACATTACTATTGAAGAGATCTACAGTGATGTGCAGAGCTGTGATGTCAGGATTATTTCAGAAAGCACCTATAATAATCTCACATTAGAAGCATCATTGTTACATGAAGGAGTTGTCATTGATACACAATCAATCGATATAAACACGCTAACACCTGCCTCTGCACTTACCAGAGTATTCTACTGGAAAAAAGCAATACGGGATGATGGGGCTTATGAAGTACAAATAATCGTCAAAGACGAGAATGAAGTATTTGCCCGGCAGGAAAAAAGTTTGTATATGGCCATCAGATACTTCCTGCTATAACAATTGACAGTCTGACACCCACACCAATTGGAATCGAAGCCATAATAACTCCCTATAAATCCACGCTGATAGATGTTGAATATATGCTGGTGGATGGCAACAGGGTAGTGGACAGAATCGAAGAAAAAGCCATTCCTGTGCATACACAACCTCTCGCCCTGGACAAAAAATGGAATGTGGTACTCAAAAATAAACATGTATATCAGGGGAGACTGAAAGTCAGTATAAAGGACCCCTATAGTATATCGTTGCTCAAAAGCCGCTCTTTTGTGGCAGAAGAAGATGTGGAAATCAGCGATATTTACAAGGATGAGATCGGTGCAAGTGCTACAATATCAGGCATGTCCCAGGTACCTTTCAGGGGTTCAATAAGATTCACCGTTTTTGACAGCAATGGAAAACCAGTAGAAAATATTGTCCGGGAAAGTCCGGTTCTGCTTGCAGAAGATGATGAAACTGTAGAGGCAATCTGGGAAAATAAACTTGACAGTAGAGAATATACACTGCTAATCGAGGCTATCGGGGAATACGGAAAAGTCATAATATCAAAAGAAAGCATAATTGATGTCGAAAAAGACATTGTGCCTGCCACAGTAAATGAAGAAAAAGAAGAACAAACCAATGCTACACCTGCAATTGGTTCTCTTGTTTCAATAATTCTGATTTTTCAGGCATATCTGGTAAAAACAAAATATTGATCAAACCATGCCATTGAAATTTGAACTTTTTGTTGCATTAAGGCACATTGTATACAGGAAAAGGCAGACCATACTTTCTGTAGGTGCTATAGGAATTGCTGTCATGATTCTTGTTGTGTCCAATGCATTCATGGCAGGTTTTACCGATAAACTGTATGAATCAACTGTCAATGATATGGCTCATGTAACCGTTACACCGGAAGAAGACAGTGAATATATCCACCTATACAAAAATCTCCAGAGTGAATTGTATGAGATTAATGGTATCAAAGCAGTATCTCCATCCCTTGCAGGTGAAGCTGTATTACGCAATGAAGATAATGTCAAAAACGTCTTGTTTAAAGGAATAAATCCCCGTGATGAAGATGCAGTATTATCCACAAATTCGGACATAATAAGAGGAAGTTTATTCGCCCTGGCTACTTCAGGAAATACAATTGTAATCGGGGACGACCTGGCAGATGACCTTGAGGCCTCCCTTGATGACAGAATAGAAATATCTTTCCCTGAATCTGAAACTAACCTTTATCGTATCATAGGCATATATGATACAAACACTCCCCTGGATTCCACAATGACCTACACCTCCCTTCAAACAGCCCAGTCATTCTACGGAACCTCTGATGTTGTCAATAGTATCAGCATAAAACTTTATGACTTCAATCGGGACAGGGAGATTGCACAGCAAATTGAAGATAAGGGTTATCCTGCAGAAGGATGGACAGAAACAAATCCTGAAATCCTACAGACCATTGCAATTGAAACCATTTCCAATAATATCATGCTGGGCTTTATTCTCCTGATAGCATCATTTGGAGTCATAAGCGCCCTGAACATGGTAGTAGTGGAAAAAACTAAGGATATAGGCATTCTCATGGCCATGGGAGCGGGCAAATCGGGCATAAGGAACATATTCATCCTTGAAAGTGGGATTTTGGGTTTTCTCGGGGCTGTCACAGGAACTATTGCCGGGATCGCAATAGCACTGTCAATAGGCAATTATGATCTGCCCTCTGAACTTTATCCCATAGATTCCATACCGGTGGTTATACGATATAAGGATGTAGTATTAACAGTCATCGCGGTTTTCATACTAAACCTGATTGCAGGAGTATATCCGGCAAGCAGGGCCGCAAATATGGAGCCTGTAGAAGCAATAGCAACACATTAATCCATAGAAACAGAGGGAAAAGTGTATATACGAGACCTACATTAGGGTGTATAGATGAGCGGGTTTTAATCCCTTTTTTAGTACCCCCACTCCCCAGCCCGCTCATACCACCCCCATTATGGTAAGCAAGCATTTTGAGATAGTAAATGATAGGGGATATTAACATATATACTCTTTGCTTCTGAATTTTAAGTATGTTTAGAATTTTCAAGCACAATTATTCCAGGGACTCAAATAGATTCCTTACATAACCTGCTAATTGTATACTTACATCTACAGAAGACATCATCGTATCAGTCTTTACTACACTGCAAGCCATACTTTCAAAAGAATTACAACCCTGCGAATCACAGATATCTGTTACAAACACATCCAGAAAATCATGGTAGCACCTTGCAACTTCATTTGAAGAAATACCCTAACCACATGCTTTCATAAGTTTACCAGCAGGACCACTAACAGGTTCATTCCCGATAATAGGACTGATTGCAACCACATTTTTACTTTTAAGGATTTCAGGCATTCCATCAAGGGATATGATGGGACCTATGCTTGTAATCGGATTACTGGGACCAATCAGGACATTGCTGTCTTCCCGTAGTTTATCCATTACAGCAGGGGATATAGAAGCTTCATCAATTCCAGCCATCTTAACTTCAAGTACATCGGGCTTGCCGTGGTGCTTAATCCAGAAATCTTGGTAATGCATCCAGCCCTGAGGTGTGCGGATCATTGTGGATACCGGATCATCTGACATCGGCAGGATGTTGGCCTTAATACCAAAGCTTGAGCAAAGGTTTGAGATTGCTTCAGTCAGGGTAGCCCCATTACGAATCATATCAGATCTCATAATATGCGTGGCCCGATCCCGGTCCCCAAGCATCATCTTCTCATCATAACCACAGTCCTTCATAGCATTGAAAGTGCGGAATGTATCACCTGCTATACCCCACCATTTATCCCGGTCAATCATGCCGGCAAAAGGTAGAGTACTGTATCAACATCCGGTGTTACAAGATTACCTGATACCCACAGGTCTTCGGCGGTATTCACAACAACTGTAATTTCTTCTTCATCCATTGTCCACATCAGGCCATCAAGGAACTTGGGAGTGCCGGTTCCACCGGAAAATATTATCATGGTATTACCTCAATATTTCGCTACCAAAATCACAACATCATTATAATATGAACGGTTATTTAAAAACATGAAGGTCATGAGGGACCCCGTACACGGTCATGTCGAACTTGACGAGCTTGCAGTATCCCTTATGGATACACCCCGTATGCAGCGTCTCAGGAGGATACGCCAGTTAGGACTGTCCAACCTGGTATATCCGGGTGCCAACCATACTCGTTTTGAACATTCACTGGGCGCACATCACCTGGCTACAACCCTTGCGGGAGAAATAGATTCCGTACAGCAATCTGAAATCGATGAACTCAGGGTTGCTGCAATGTTGCATGATATAGGACACGGCCCCCTTTCCCATGTGACAGAGGGGATCATCAAAAAATATACCCGCAGGGAGCATGAAGATGTAAAACACCTGCTGCGCAAAGGGGATATAGCAGAAGTTTGCAGTGATGCCGGCCTCAACATATCAAGGATCGCCGACCACATTCTGGGTAAAACCTCCCTTGGACAGATCATAAACAGTGAGATTGATGTTGACCGCATGGATTATCTCATCCGTGATGCACATTACACTGGCGTTGCATACGGTCTTGTAGACCATAGCCGCCTGATCCATAAAATGCAATTCTATGAAGATAAACTGGTTGTAACAGAAGGTGGGCTCAATGCAGCCGAATCCCTGCTTGTATCGCGTTTTTTAATGCATCCTTCGGTATACTTCCATCACGTGACCCGCATCTCGGAAACAATGATAACAAGAGGTATCGAATATCTGGTAGAGCGGGAGAAACTCAATCCCTCCAGCCTTCAGGACATGGATGACTACCGCCTGTTTGAAACCATGCGCCGGGATGACGGTTACGCCGGTGAGATGATCAACAGGATTGATGAGAGGAAACTGTACAAACGTGCCCTTTATGTAGGGTTTGATGACGTCGATGAGAAGGTTTTAAGCTATCGCAAATCCATCCAGAGAGTGGAAAAGGAAATCGCAGAAGAGGCAGGAATTAATGAAGAGGAAATCCTCATAGATATCCCGAAATTGCCCCGGATAGAGGAAATGAAAGCATTGATCAAGGTCAACGGAAAGAAAATGACCCTTGATAAAGCCTCCCATCTTGTAGCAACTCTTGAAAAAGCACACCGTGATAACTGGAAACTCGGGATTTATACCCCCAGGGAACACAGGGACAAGGTAAAGAAAATAGCAAACGATTTTTTCGAGATCAAAAAACAGACCCGACAATACAAGTTAACGGATATATAAGGGGATATAAGTGGAATTTATTGAAAAAAAAGCTGGGGAAAGGAAACTATTTCTTAAATGGCGCAATATTGGAGACGGTTTGCTTGTAACACTCACAGGCGGCGATGAGCATATAGGAGCGGTTGCTGTGGGTAATTCAGGTGCTTCCTCGGTCATTACCCTGCCCGGGCACAGGGATGATAAAATTGCACACACACAGGCAGGCCGCATTAACAGGAAAACCGGAAAGGATACTGTATTCCTTGTAGGAATACATTTCAACAACATACAGCCTGATGAGATCAGTAAAATATGCGATACCGCAGAACTTATGGTTGACGAACTTATAGATATAATTGAGGAATAATATGGAAGTCGTAGTGGGAATCAGCGGGGCCTCCGGGGCACAGTACGGAATCAGGTTACTAGAAATATTTGCAGAAAAGGGAATTTATACACACCTGGTAATAACCTCTGCAGCCAGGCAAATAATACATATAGAAACAAAATGGAAGATCGAAGAGGTGGAAAAACTTGCCTGTGAGGTGCACGAGGAAAAAGATTTTACAGCTTCTGTAGCAAGCGGATCGCATCCTTACAATGCTTTGGTAATAGCCCCTTGTAGCATGAAAACTGCTGCTTCCATTGCACACGGAATCTCCGATAATCTTCTTACAAGGGCTGCTGATGTCTGTCTCAAGGAAGACAGGAATGTCATCCTGATGGTGCGTGAGACTCCCTATAGCCGAATACATCTGGAAAACCTGCTCAAGCTCAAGGAATCCGGCACCCAGGTTTTACCTGCATGTCCTGCATTCTACAACAAACCGCAATCAATAGACGACTTAATTGATTTCATGGCCGGGCGGGTGCTGGATCTTCTGAATATTGATAATGATGTATATCCCAGGTGGGAAGGAGACAGCAACTGAACCAATTTCCACCCTCTTCTGCGCCCTTCAATAGTTAGATATATCTAGGAGAAGTGCATTTAGGGGGGATGCCCTTATATCATGTGGGATAGTAGGGTAGCCTGGCCGATCCTCGAGCGTTTGGGACGCTTGGACTGCGGTTCAAATCCGCGCTATCCCACCACTATTCTTCATGTAAATACTAATTTTAACGAATATTTTATAAACCAGCCTGACGTGGGAAAAACTATGGCTGCCAAGAAGGTAAGATTGTTTGCCAATATCAGGGAAAAGGCCGGAACTTCCGAGGTAGAGGTCAACGGAGACACTGTTTCTGAGATATTGGATGAAATAATTACAAAATACCCGAATCTTGAAGAACTTATATTTGAAGATGGCAAAAAACTCAGAGGATATATAAACATCCTGATCAACGGGGAAAATGTCCAGCATCTTGAAGGTGCAGATTCAGCGATTACAGAAAAAGATGAAGTCGCTATATTCCCCCCTGTTTCCGGTGGATAAATAAAAATGGTGGGACAATCCTATGGAATACCGGGATGTTACCAATCTTTTTTTGCTAGGAACCGGTGGATTCCTGGGAGCTGTATGCAGATATGGCACATCCACCATGATTCCCGGAACCCGGGGAACACTGGTTGTGAATGTGCTGGGAAGTTTCCTGCTGGGATTATTACTGTTCTACTCTGACTATATCGGTTATCTAACCCCACGCATCCGAATGTTTGCAGGCATCGGGTTTTTAGGCGCATTCACCACATTCTCCACATTCATTGTACAGACTGTGCAAATGCAACCTGTATACGGGATTGCAAACATGATGATAAATCTGCTACCCGGTTTATTTGCAATCTTTCTTGCAAGAAGCCTGGTAATATACATCGGGGGCAGGTGAAATGGATCCAGCAGGCTATTTACTTGTTGGCACCGGAGGGTTTATCGGTGCAATTCTCAGATATATAGTCGCGGGAATGACCCCGAAAAAGGCAGATATACCCACAGGTACACTCACAGTAAACATAATTGGTACAACAATACTCTCATATCTTACATATTCCCACTCCCTGCAGCATCTTTACCTGTTGAACATAGGCATGCTGGGTTCATTCACCACTTTTTCCACTTTTACATATGAATCATTTGCACTCCTGGAACAACAGGCAAACCGGAGTTTTCTTACAAATATAATGCTTAACTGTGTGTGCTGCATCCTCGGTGCCGGATTCGGGCAGTTAATGGCAAACTTAATTTAAAAATAGAAGTCAACAAAGAAAGAGGACCATATGCAATCCAAAATACTGACAATTTATCTTAGTGAAAATGATACATACAAAGGCAAGAGTGCCCATCAGGCCATCATCGAGTTCTTGCTTAAAAATGATGTTGCCGGTGCCACCGCAATCAAGGGAATTGAGGGATATGGAGTACACAGTATAATCCATAAAGCAAGTATACTCAGGCTTGGAATGGACCTCCCCATAATAGTACAGGCCGTGGATGAAGAAGAAAAGTTGCGTAACACCCTGCCTGAACTCAAGGAAATGATACCTGATGAACTCATTGTGATGCAGGATGTGGAAATCCTAGCAGGGGAAAAAGGGCTTAATTACCTGTAGAGGACTATCGCCCTTCCACGCACATCTATCAGGGTAGTGGATGTAAGAGAGGCCAGTTCCTCTGCAATTGAATCCATACTTTCACCCGGGAAACTTTTGAGGATTTTTACCTTGACAAGATGATTGGCTTTAATTTGTTTTTTCAATTCAGTTACAACCGCATCATCAATTCCCTTTTTACCCAGCGTGAGAATGGGTTTCAGGTGAGTTGCTTGCGACCTAAATTTCCTTATTTTATCTTTATCCATCAAATAACACCTGCCTATAGGGACCTGCATGAAGTATATATAACTAACTTAAAGAAAAGCATTCAGTCTTCCTTAATGCCCTGAATGGATATCGAACCATCTTCCACCAAATACTCAAACCAGGGAGTGGGTTTGGAAGATATGCCTACTGCACGTAGGTAATGACTGCCATTTTCTTCCTGCACCTCAATCATACCATCATAAAGTTGTTTTAAGGTAGCAATTGTGCGGGAGTCATGCATCTGGTCTTCAAGTACGAATAAACCCAGTCCTTTTATGGCTTTGATTCTGCCTGTGAACACGTGCATGAAGCGAAATACCGTCTGGATATTAGAGTACATAAGAATAGTCGAGACTGAATTAATACAGAGGATATTATGAGAAATCTGGCGTTTCATCCAGAATTGTTCAAAAAACTGGCTTATTCGAACACCTATACCGGTAAGGTCCACAGGACTTGAGGCACGTTTTATGTTATCGGTATCATCAGCCGCCATCCCCAGCGTCTTTGTTACACAATCCACAATCCCGATATTGGATACAGGTATGGTTTTGTCAAAGGAGGTGAACCAGTCCAGGACATGTTCACCCGGTTCTCTTGTAGAAACAATGACCGAAGACTCTTCCTTTTTGAGACCGTTTTTAAGAATATGGTAGGCAACGTCTTCCTTTCCGCTCATAGGAGGACCTATTACCATCAGATTGCTTCCTTCACGGATTTCCCCGATAATACTATCAAGTTCTTCAATGCCCAGTGAATAGGATGTCATATACTCCAGCCGAACTCTCTATTTTAATTTATTATATAAGGATAGCCCTTAATAACATTATTCCTGATAATACCCCCGGTTATTACGATCTTGCATGTTTTACTATATGCCCGGCTTCAGGAATTACGATTTCCTCAACTGCAAGTTCCACTGCCTTTGGTGAACCAGGAAGGCAGAATACGGCACAACCCTGTATAATACCTGCAGTTGCCCTGCTCAATATTGTGGCAGACCCTATCTGATCCAGACTTTTAAGGCGGAAAAGTTCTCCGAAGCCTTCAAGTTCCTTTTCAAATAGCGGGCAAAGGGCTTCAATGGTCACATCGGAGGCAGACAAACCCGTCCCGCCGGTAGTAATCACAACATCGGCTCCATTAAATATCGCTGACAGGACTTCTTTCCTTATCTCTGGGATATTATCTGCCACAAGACTATAGCACAATACATTGTTGTGGGCAGCCTTTATAAGGTCTGACATTAGTTGCCCCGAGACATCATCCGCAGCAGAAGGAGTTTCTGTGGGCCCATATGTATTAAAACGAGAAGTTGAGATGGTTACAAGACTAAAAGAATATGCTTTATCAGTCCCTTTTTTATGCTCTTTGGTGCTGGAGCTCATAAAAGAACATATAGAAAACTGCATATATTATAATTCTGCTGCATACCCTTTACAAATACAACAAATGACCGATAAGACTTATAAACTACCAGGCAATATGGAGGGCAATATAAGATAGTACACCATCCCATCAATACATTAAAATATGTAAATCTCAATAAGAAACCAAAACTTCGAGAATGGGATAATTCTACATCATTATCATTCCAAGGAGGCTTTAGTCCATGACAAGAAAACCAGCAAGTATGTACAGGAACATTAAACAGCGCTCATATACACGCAGAAAGTATATGGGTGGTGTTCCGGGAAGCCAGGTAATACACTACGACATGGGAAACAAGACTGCAGATTTCCAGGTCAAAATGTCACTTATATCTGAAGAGAAATGTCAGATGAGACACACAGCTCTCGAAGCAGCAAGGATATCAGCTAACAGGCATATGATCTCCAAAGTAGGTCGTATCAGTTACCATTTCAAATTAAGAGTTTACCCTCACGAGGTCCTGAGAGAAAACAAGCAGGCAACTGGCGCAGGTGCAGACCGTGTATCCAGTGGTATGAGAAAAGCATTCGGAAAAGCTGTAGGTACTGCAGCAAGAGTCTCTGCAGGGCAGAAGATATTCACTGTTTCTGTCAATAAGAAGAACTTCAAGCATGCAAAAGCTGCACTTAAAAGAGCAGGACAGAAGCTTCCAACACCAATAAGAATTGTTGTTGATGAAGGCGCAGAGCTGGTACAATAAAACCAGCTTTTGAGGAGGGAACACTTATGGAAGATTATGAATCCTTGCTTGACCGGGCAATGGAAAACCTGCCGGAAACCGAAACAACAGATGAGCGTTTTGTAATTCCGGAACCCAAAATCTATATTGAGGGAAAAACAACGGTATTGGACAATTTTGCACAGATTAGAAGTGTCCTTAACCGTGATGCAGATCATCTGATGAAATACCTCACAAGGGAGCTGGGTACCGCCGGTAAGGTCGAAGGTGGCAAGGCCATATTCCAGGGGAAGTTCCCTGTCCAGGCTATCAAATCCAACATAAATGCCTATGTTGATGAATATGTCATATGTTCGGAATGCAACAGGCCAGATACGGAACTTGTGAAGGTAGACAGAGTCCTAATGATGAAATGTGCCGCATGTGGTGCGCACAGGCCTGTCAAGAAAAGGAAAGCTACTGCACCTACTCCCGAATCCGCTCTTGAGGAAGGGAAAGAATATGAAGTCAAGATTGATGCTGTAGGTTCCAAGGGAGACGGAATCGCCAAGATGGCAAAATTCACTATTTTCGTTCCTGGTACTGCCAAGGGCGACGTCTTAAAGATCAGGATCAAAAAGATCAGTGGAAACCTGGCTTTTGCAGAAAAGGCATAATTAAGGAGCAAAACCCAATGTCAGTCGATGAAAAGGGCCAGGGAATCAATGTATTTTCGATTCCGGGCCTAAACATTGACCTCGAAAATTCAAACGGCTCTTTACAGTTAAATTCCCGGGGCCAGCTTAAATATGCCTGCTCACCTATCCTGAAAAAAATTAATGAAAGATTACGGGAAGAAAAGCCCGTACATATGGGCAAGGACAGGGTAATTGCTTCTACCTGGCTGCCTCCAATTCCGAGCGGTCCTTTTAAAAGACTCCTTAATGCTGAAGTACAGCATGCTTTGGGGAGACGAGTACCTGAAACTGTTTCTTTTGAAATCACACGAAAATGCAAATGTAATTGTGACCATTGCATTATAAGTGGTGGAGAGGAAGATCTTGACACAGAAACTGTCAAGAAAACAATAGATGATGCTCTTGATATGGGTGCATTCATAATTATTTTTACAGAGGGAGATCCTCTTCTCAGGGAAGATATTTTTGAACTAATAGAGTATGTTGACAAAGAACGTGCAATTGTTAATATGTACACACCTGGAACAGATATGAGTCCCCAGACGGCAAGAAAACTAAAGGAAGCTGGACTGCATAATCTTCTGGTCAGTATATATTCCACCAATCCCGAAAAGCACAATGCAGTAAGAAGACTTGAGGGGGCATTTGATATGGCTACAGCTGCCATTAAATATGGACTTGATGCTGGTTTATTAGTCACCATGTGCACCCATGCCTCCCCGAAAAATATGGATGAACTTCCACAACTCTATGCTTTTGCGACAGAGATGGGAGTGAGCGAATTTTCAATCTGGGAAAGTGCTCCGAAAAAAAAGGGTGATCCTATTATCTCATCTGAGGACAGGGAAAAAGTCCTTGAAATGCACCACAAGGCCAATTCCACAGAAACTGGCCCCAGAATATTTACCAATAGTTATTTTGAAGGTGAGATGCTGGGTTGCATGGCGGCTCAGCGCTGGATGCACATTTGTGTGGACGGATCGGTTAAGCCCTGCCCATATATACCATTCAGTTTTGGGAACATCCAGGACCAACAGTTAAGAGACATCTGGAAGAACATGAAAAAAGCCCCCCGATTTGAATCAGGGGATGTATTCTGCCAGATGCAGATGCCACAATATCTTGAACTTGTGGAAAAGATTCCAGATGGAGTTGTCCCTCCCTATCCATTTGACAAAATCGAATAAATCATACCAATGACAAAATAAACCAGATTAATCTTGAGGATATGCATGAATGTGAAACTAGATCCATGGGGCTCGTCAAATATCGACGACTATTCGAAATTGTTCGATGAGTTTGGAATACAGCGTTTTGATGAACTTCTGCCCCGGATCGAGCAACCCAGCGCTTACATGAGAAGGAAGATTATCTTTGGTCACAGGGATTATGACATGATTACCCGGGCCATGAACGACAATGACCCTTTTGCGGTAATGAGCGGGTTCATGCCTTCCGGAAAAGTCCATCTCGGCGGAAAAATGGTCATGGACCAGATCATCTGGCACCAGAAGATGGGCGGTGAGGCTTTTGTAGGTATTGCCGACAGGGAAGCATATTCAGTCAGGGGATTTCCTGGGAAAAATGTAAACAGATTGGAATTGAGGAATATATCCTTAGCCTTATTGCACTGGGATTTGAACCAGAGGGGCATATTTATTTCCAGTCCCAATCCAAAAATGTAAAGGATCTGGCATTTGAACTGGGTGTCAAGGCAAATTTCTCGGAACTAAGTGCAATCTATGGATTCAATGGCCAGACCAATATAGCACATATGGTCAGTGCCCTCTCCCAGAGTGCGGATATTCTCCAGCCCGAACTTGAAGAATTCGGCGGACCCAAGCCGACAGTTGTTCCCGCGGGGGCCGATCAGGACCCGCACATGAGACTCACCCGGGGACTTGCCAACAAGATGAACATGTTCCTTATCGAGGAAAGGACGGATAAGAATAACGTGCCCTTTGTCAGTGTCCGAAGCAAGACCGCACCTGTTGATGCACTTGAAGAGGTTTCAGAAGCATTGCCCTGGGATACGAAACTGTTCGAGGGGCATGTGGATATCTTTGGCGTGGACGACCTGACCAAACTTAAGGAAATCACAATGGAAGTCGAAATGAATAACGGAGGATATGGATTCCTCCCACCGGCTTCTACCTATCATCGCTTTATGTCCGGTTTGCAGGGGGGCAAGATGTCAAGCAGTGTACCTGACAGCCTGATTGCCCTTACCGATGATCCGGATGACGGCGCCCGCAAGGTTAAGAAGGCAAAGACTGGCGGGCGTATGACCCTGAAAGAGCAAAAAGAACTCGGAGGACAGCCCGACGAATGTTCTGTCTATGAGTTACTCGTATTCCATCTTAGTGACGACGACGGTGAACTGGCACATATCCATTCCGAATGTTTGGATGGCAGTCGCATGTGCGGAAGTTGCAAGGGCCTGGCAGCAGAACGCATGGCAGAATTCCTCAAAGACCATCAGGAAAAAAGGGAACTGGCACGCGAGAGACTTGAAGAATACGGACTCTGATACTTAATGGGAGATACTATGGAAAACCTCAATCTTACATTGAATGAAAAGGAAGTACTTCTCTTCCTCGAACAAAAAGGTACTGCAAGTCCCGGGGACATAGCCAACGCAACATCCCTGAAAATAGAAAATGCTACCCAGGCCTCCTTTTTACTTGAAGAAAAGGGGCTTGCAGAAGTTAAGGATGAAGTGTCGGAAAAATATCACCTCAGTTCAGAAGGAACCGAATATGCCGAGAAGGGACTCCCTGAAAGACAGGTGCTCAACAGGATTGACGGCCCCACTTCCATAAAGGACCTGCAGGAAATGCTTTCTCCCGGGATGGTGGGAATTGCAACCGGATGGCTCAAGAGAAAAGGCTGGGCATCCATTGAGAAAGGGAATATCATACCCACAGCAGATGTATCCGAAACCGCAGACGAGATTGCCCTGGCAAAACTCGGTGAAAAGGCAGTGCCCCTTGAAGAAACCGGAATTGACCAGAAAGTTATGAAGGACCTGGTCAAACGCAAACTGGTAGAAAAAGAAGAAACCAAAAACCGTACTATAACAATTACATCTGAGGGGCAAAAATCGCTGCTTCCGGTCTAGAACTTACCGAAGATATCACCCAGCTGACCTCCCGGATGCTCAAAAGCGGGGTATGGAAGAACAAGACTTTTCGACCATACAATATTGACAAACCGCCAAAAAAAAGTTTTTGCAGCAAAAGTTCATCCCTACCAGCGCCTGATCGACCAGATGCGCCAGATATTTCTGGAAATGGGATTCACCGAAATCAAGGGAGATATTATACAGAGCTCTTTCTGGAATTTTGACGCCCTATTCCAGCCACAGGACCACCCTGCCCGGGAAATGCAGGATACATTCCATCTGGAATCCCGGTCAGAGTTGCCGGGCGAATACTTGGAAACGGTATGTTCCATGCACGAAAAGGGCGGTGACATTGAATCCAGGGGATGGGGCGGCAAATGGGATAGTGATGTCGCAAAACGCAACGTCTTGCGCACCCATACCACCTCGGTCAGTATCAAACACCTGGCAGATAATCCCGAGCCACCGGTCAAAGCTTTCTGTATAGACAGGGCCTATCGCCGGGAAACAATTGATCCCACACATACCCCTGAATTCGAGCAGCTGGAAGGTGTGGTAATGGACAGGAACATGTCCTTTGCCAACCTGCTGGGATGCCTGAAGGAATTCTATCACAGGATGGGATTCGAGAACGTCAGGTTCAGACCCGGGTATTTCCCCTATACAGAGCCCAGTGTCGAACCCGAGGTTTATATTGAGGAACTGGGATGGGTCGAACTCGGCGGTGCCGGAATATTCAGGAAAGAAGTTACTGACCCCCTCGGCATCAAAGAACCGGTTTTGGCATGGGGTCTTGGTGTCAGCCGTCTGGCAATGCTGAGATTGGGTTTGAAGGACCTGCGTGAATTATATCAGTCCGACATTGAGTGGTTGCGCCGGAGTCCGGTCTGCAAGCTTTAACTGTGTGAAAGCAGCCTTGCAACAAGTGATTTTCTCGATTTTACAGCTTCTGCCGGGCATAATTCCCGGCAGCAATAGCACAGGATACATTTGTTATCATCTATGACAGCATGTCCCCTATCCATATGTATGGCTTCTGCAGGACAATTATTCACACACGCTCCACAGGCGGTGCATTTTTTCCAATCGATTTCAGGCCGGACTGTGAATAAGTTTCCTGCATAATGGACAATCCAGGCAGGCAACATCCTAAGCAGGCTAGGGCCCGGCCTCTTAAAAGGCACAGCAATTTCATTCACATCAAGACCGGTTACTTCTGGAGAATTTTTGCCATGAAATTTCTCTGCCACAATATTGGAAGGTATAGAAAGGGAATCAAAGGCCATTAACTGTGCCGCAACCATATCCAGGGAAACACCGTCTTTAGAGGCAAGGATTGCACCTACATTAATTGGTTTACCTCTGGAGGGACCATCGCCCTCCATTCCCACAACTGCATCAATAAGTGATAGTTGTGGAGTTGCGACATTGTAAATATCCAGAAGAACTTCACTAAAGATCAGAGGATCGGCCATCATATGTGCTTCCTTCCTGATGCGCAGGGAACAACACCGAACATATTTTTCACTGCACCGGTCATTGTTGTGAGTTCATGGGTCTTGAGTTTGGGCAGGTTAATGATATAATCAGCATCCAATACGATGTCACTCACATAGATCTCATCCAAACGCAGGGGCTTTTCAGGTTTTACTTTACTAAAGCCTGCAGTCTGGAAATTCACAACTTCACCCCCACCCTCCAGAGCAGCCTGCTTTATACCGGATTCATCAAGCGCTTCTGCGGTTGCTCCGGCAGATGTAATACCGGCACAATCCCCTACAACAGGATGAGCACCCGCTTCCTTTACAATTTCACATACAGCACGGACAAGAGAGGGATGGGTCGTAGCCGCATCTTCTGGTTTCCGGGCAGCAAGCACATTGGGTTCAATCAAGATGCGCATACCTGCTTTGATCTCATCAAAACATCCAAGCAGGTCCATTGCCTCCCTGACTGCCTGTTTTGAGGTAGAATAATACATACAGCGAACTAATGCTACCCGGTTATGACTCATTGTAGGAATTATCAGGAAAAGTGCTTAAAAGATTTATGGGACTTGTGCTTATTGCTTTTTATTCCCTCAACTAAGCCCATGATATAGGCAGGGATTGCTCCCATAGCTGTACATGTTTCACAGGAAGTACCCTCACTACTTATATCAAGATGATTGGAGGTCTGTTTTATAATTGATTTTGGCAATCCTTTCCTGCCAAGTCCAACGAGGAAGAGGTAGGAATCATGATGCAATATTCCCTGTGCAGCATCCATCGCTGTCATTCGTTTTGATTCGTCTGCTCTGGAAGTGGTTGCAACAGGTTTGCCAAAATGTGCCGGAAAACCCTTTTTTGGAAGGTCCTGTACAAAAAATGATGATCTTCATTGAGTTGTTGCAGATAGGCGCCTGATTCTCCTATTGTTGTTTTTTCCACAACGTACTTTACAAGTTCATCTTTTTCCATATCAAAAGGAAAATCAAAAAGGGCAAGGCTAAAACCAAATATCTTGCAAATCGGGGCTGCCCTGGCAATGGCCCTGTAATGGGCATCAAGGACCTTTATACGATCATAAGTATTGACAATTCCAAGGGTCTGCATATTATTCTCTCCTCCACACCATCACGTGCTGGCTGCAATTTTCCAGGTATTCACAGCATGCACAGTCATCCCACAATTCTTCTCTGGAGGGAATGATTACTTCAATAAAACCTGATTTCCTGAAAAAGGACGGTGCTGTGGTTCTTGCATATACTGCACTACTCAATGAGAGGTTCAGGGCACTGGAAACCAGCAAAGAGCCTATTCCCTTTTTCCTGAATGAGGGGTGAACTGCAACACTATGTACCTCCTCAATGTAATCCCTTACAAATGCGACTGTCCCCACCATCTTACCATCAACTCTTGCCAGTAGAAAGTCCCCTGTATCCAGATCTTGCCCATCAAGAAAATAGGTAGAGAGCAACGAGTCTATAGCTGCCCTATCACCCGGAGCAGCCTGACAAATTGTAATGTCCTCTGTAAGATACATGATCTCTGAATCCTGTCCCTGAGGAGAGAGGTTTTATATAAATAGATGTTGCAGATACCAGCCGCCAGTTATAAATACAAATCCATTTATTCCTGCCTTCAATCTTTCTTCCATCCAAAAAGACGATTCTTCTCATTATCGGGGTGAAATATGTTAGAAATACTCAAGAAATCCCTGAAAAAAGCCCCTATTGTAAAACGAGGTAAATATCCCTATTTCATACATCCAATTACAGATGGTGTACCTGCAATAGATCCCAAACTGCTTGATGAGATCAGTGACTACATCATAGAATACTGCGATATGAACGTCGACAGGATCCTGGCTATTGAAGCAATGGGAATTCCCCTTGCAACAGCAATATCCCTGAAAACCGGCATCCCATTTTCTATCGTGCGCAAAAGACAATACCAATTGCCCGGTGAAATTAAGATATCCCAGAGCACAGGATATTCTAAAGGCGAACTCTACATAAATGGTGTTGAAAAGAGAAACCGCATACTGCTTGTTGATGATGTGATCAGCACAGGAGGTACCCTGCGCTTTCTGGTAAAAGCCCTGGAAGAAAAAGGCGTTACTATAAGCGATATAATAGTTATTGTAGGCAGGGGAGATGGTGTACAGCAACTTGCAGGACAAGGAATCAAAGTCAAAACACTTGTAGATATAAATGTAAGTGAGGACGGGGTTTCAATACTGGAGGACACCGGTGAAACTAATTGAGAATTTTGACATTGACCTGGAATCCATTGTTAATATGATTATTCAGGAAAAAGCCACAAAGGTCGGCCTCCAGCTACCCGAGGGCTTCAAACGCCAGGCAATGGAGATTGCAGGATATATAGAGGACAATACCAATGCAGAGATCCTCATTTCAGGCAATCCCTGTTATGGGGCATGCGATCTTGATATGCAACTTATCAAAGATACCGATCTTGTATTCCACTTCGGCCATTCCAGACTCGAACCCTTTGAAAATGTAGTTTATGTTGAAGCACCCTCACACCTCGATATAAATGATGTGGTGTTTCAGGCTGCAGACAAACTTAAAGGAAAAAGGATTGGCCTCCTTACGACTGTACAGCACGTGCATAAACTGGGAGAAGTCAGGAAAATCCTTGAACAAAACGGATTCGAAACCATTGTTGGTAAAGGAGATGGAAGGATCGTGCATCCGGGACAGGTACTTGGCTGCAATTTTTCAGCTGCATATGACATAACCTGTGAAGAATACCTGTATATTGGCGGCGGGAAGTTTCATCCGCTGGGTATAGCCCTTTCAACGGGCAAACCTGTACTCTGTGCAAATCCGTTTACTTCGGCTATCGAATACATCGACCTCAAACAAATCATGAAACAGCGATATGCAGCAATTGCAAAAACCATGGAAGGAAAGAGGTTCTGTATACTGGTGTCCACAAAACCCGGTCAGGAAAGAATGCAACTTGCCAGGGATATAAGGGACATTGCCAGGGAAAATGGAAAAGAGGCATACATTGTAACAATGGATCTCATAACACCCGACCAGCTCCTGCAATTCCAGGCGGATGCATATATCAATACTGCATGTCCCAGGATTGCAATCGACGAGGCAGGGAGATTCCCGGCCCCCATGTTAACTCCCCCTGAATTTGAGATCGTACTGGGGATACGTGAGTGGGAAGAACTGGTTTTTGATGAGATAAGGGAATGATAGATGAAACAGCGAAAACTCGAGATGCTACTGCAAAAGGTCAAGGGGTTTGATGAGCCCGATCCTGAACTGGAACAGTATGCCACACCCGCACCTCTTGCTGCTGAATTATTGCATTTTGCATACATGAAGGGAGATCTTGAAGGTACGGTTTTTGATTTGGGATGTGGCACCGGGATACTTGCAATCGGTGCCGCATTGCTGGGAGCCACTAAAGTAGTCGGATATGATAGTGACCCGCAAGCAATAAATGTTGCAAGGGAAAATGCCGTGTTGATGGGTGTTGAAGTTGAATTTATTAATTGCCCTGTAGAAAAGGTAAGTGGAAAAGCGAACACTGTTATAATGAATCCCCCGTTTGGAGCCCAGTGTAAGGGAAGTGACAGACCTTTCCTCTCAGCTGCCCTAAATGCAGGGAATACTATCTATTCGATTCATAACAGCGGAAGTTTTAACTTTATAAGGCAATACATAAAGCCATCAGTTATTACCGAGTGGTATACTACATCTTTCCCGCTAAAAAGAACATTTAAATTCCATAAAAAAGATGTAGAACGAATTGAGGTAGAAATATACAGAATAAGCTCCTTATCACATCATAATTATTGAAATCAAGAGGGATTATTATTAGGATACGCAACAAAAAGAAGGCCACCAGAAGGAAAATAAAAGGTTCTTCAAAGAAGGATGAAAAAGAAGAAAATAGAAATCCCAAAACTAAGGGCCAGCAAAAAGAAAAGAAAGAGGCCAAGGGGAAGAATCCTGAGAACCTGAAAAAAGAGAAACCTCAAAAACACCTCAAGGAAGAAGCTGAAAAGCACATTGAAGAGCAGTTTGTGCTGCCCGGTGATGTTGTTGGTACTAACGAAGAGTATGAAGCCGGTGAAGGGACCTATACATTAAGAGGAAACATATATTCAACCAGGACAGGAAACGTTGAGGTTGACAGGAAAAAGCGTAGTATTTCCGTGCGGGCTACATCCGAACTTCCACCTGTAATAAAGAAAGATGATATTGTAGTCGGTAATGTGGTGAATGTACGTGATTCAATGGCACTTGTACAGATAGCAGCCATAAAAGGTCATGGAGAAAGGGAAGTCAACAATCCCGGAATTGCCGCCATCCACATATCAAACATCAAGGAAGACTACGTCAAAAACATAGCCAATGAGCTTGCTCTTATGGATGTTGTTAAGGCAAAGGTGATTGATACTGATAGCATGCGCCTGAGCATTGCCGCCAAGGAACTGGGTGTTATGTCCGCAGTTTGTGGCAGATGTGGTAAACCCCTTGCTATTGAAGAGGGAAAACTGAAATGTCCCGCCTGTGGCAAAACTGAAAAACGTAAACTTTCAGCTGATTATGGAACAGGAATTATCTAACACAACGGGGACAGGAGATTAATTATGGAACTGAAGATTATTGAGAAAAAGGATGATGAGATTAAAGTGGAGATAAAAGGAGAGAGCCATACTCTGCTTAATATGCTTAAGCATTTCATGCTTGAAGATGAACATGTGGATATAGCAAGTTACGATATGCTTCATGTAAGTATTAGTGAGCCAGTCTTCTATGTAAGGACCGATGGCAAAGACCCTGTGCAGGCAATCAGGGATGCAGCGGTGAAACTCACTGCAGAATGCGATGAGTTCAGCAGTGTTTTCGAAAAAGCCCTCGCATAATCTGGCAGGAGAGCTGGGCCAGTATGTCACTTGATGAAGATAAACTGAAAAAATTCGGTTTTATCGAAAGGGGACCAAAGGATGCCATCAATATCGATCCCTTGCAGACCGGAGGTATCCTTACAGAAGATGCACGTAAAGCCCTGCTTGAATGGGGAGACGGTTATTCGATTTGTGATTTCTGCGGCGGGGTCCTGGACCTTATAAAAAAACCACCTGTATATGAATTTGTACATGAAGCCCTTCCAGAATTTATAGGAACCGATGATGTAAGGCTTACACATGGTGCCCGGGAATCAAAATTTGCGGTGATGCATTCAATGGGCAAACCCGGAGACACTGTAGTGCTTGACGGGCTGGCTCACTATTCCTCACACGTTGCCGCACAGAGGGCAGACCTTGAAATCGAGAAGGTGGAAAGCTCCGGCCATCCTGAATATAACCTTGATCCTGAAGGGTATGGCCAGGCTATCGAGAAGGTTACCAGCCAGAGTGGCAAACCCCCCGCACTTGCCCTTCTGACCTATCCTGACGGCAATTACGGCAATCTGGCCGATGCACGGAAGGTGGCGGATGTATGTCATGAGTATGATGTGCCACTGCTTCTCAATTGCGCATATTCCGTGGGCAGGATGCCGATAGATGCAAAGAAGCTGGGAGCGGATTTCATTGCGGCCAGTGGCCACAAGTCAATGGCCTCATCCGGCCCTATTGGCCTGCTGGGTGTACAGGAAGAGTATGCAGATACTATTTTCAGGAAATCCACTACAAACAAGAACAAGGAGATCGAACTATTGGGCTGTACCTCCAGGGGTGCTGGCCTGATGACAATGATCGCCTCATTCCCTCAGGTAGTCGAGCGTACCAAACACTGGGACGAGGAAGTTGCAATGTCCGCTGGTTCTCGGAAAAAGTGGAAGAACTCGGACTTATCCAGGTGGGACAGAAACCCCACAATCATGACCTGATGTTCTTTGAAACCCCGCCGTTTTATGAGATCTCCAAGACCGCCAAGAAAGGCAGGTATTTCCTGTACCGGGAACTCAAGAAACGTAATATCCATGGTATCAAGGGTGGCCTTACCAAATATTTCAAACTGAGTACCTATCAGGTTGGCAGGGACAATCTTTCCTATGTGGTTGACTCCTTTGAGGAAATAATCGACAAATACACTGAAGAATAAGGGGCAGAGGGCAATTCCTTCTCCCACGAAACTTTTATTAGCTACAGAATTCATAGAATTTTGATAGAGCGGCTGTGGTTTAGTGGCTATGACCTGAGCTTCCCAAGCTTAGAACCCGGGTTCGAATCCCGGCAGCCGCATTTTATTTTGTGAGTATTACCAGATGGAATCAGATTTTTTATACAATGTTTGTTGTGCGGATGATCCCATTGAAATGTCCTGTATCATGCTGTAATTATTATAGGTTACAGGACATTCAAAATTAGCCCACGTCACCTGTTCTTCCAGAATTAACGTGCCACCAATAAAAATATAAATGATTAATCATTATAAACGTCTGCAGATAACAAGAGGTTGAAACAATGGAAGATGACTACGATGAACTCGACGATGTAATTATGCAGAAACAATCAAAAGGTGAATCTGTCAAAAAAGAGCATGACATGTTGAATAAGGCTGCATCCCATCCACTAAGAAGGGAAATAGTCAAAACTATAGGTGCTTTTGGGATCAACACAGATGAATTATCCGCAAACATTGATGAAGAGCCTTCTGTACTGAAATATCATATCGATTTTTTGCTCAACGGGGAACTGGTCAGGATTGAAAATGATGAATACAGGCTGACAGAAAAGGGAATTGAGTTACTTTCCGACTGCCAGTCCGGTAAATCAAATCCTAAATGTTAAAATTGGTTTGTAAACTTTCCAGATATAAATTTCCACAAACCTCTTTAACTTAAAAACCAATAAGAATTATGGAGGAGTTTTATGAGTTGCGCGATTTGCGGAGCAGAAGCAGACAGTGAATACTGCAAGAAGTGTGAGAAAATCCTGGATGAGATTATTCACCGTGTCGGTGAAAAACGCTGGAGTGCAATGGATGATTGCAGCTACATTTACCCTATGATAAAAAGGGCTGCAAAAGGGGAACTATCGGTCAACGATATAATTAATTCAATGGAAGTAGAAGACTAACTTCAATACAGGGGACTGAGATTTCATGAGAGAATTTACACCGGATGGCCTGGCCAAATACAATGGGAAAGACAGGGATGAGATCTATGTTGCCTATAAAGGCAATGTCTATGAGTGACAAACAGTGAGTTATGGATGGCCGGAGATCATCAGGGCATGCATGAAGGTGGTATCGACCTCACAGAAGAAATGGAAGAGGCACCTCATGAGGAAGACGTATTCAATGAATTCGATATAATCGGCATATTTGTGAATAACCATTGAAAGTACATAGGGGATGATTTACCAAAAAAATCCCTTTCTTTTTTCCTTAAAAGAAATTCCTGCTGGCTAATAGGACAAGATATATAAGACCACCAGTAAACTCCATTCCATGGACAAATACAGACTCATTTGCCCAAAATGTGGCAAAATCTATGGCAAATATGACATGGTCTGTCCCACTGATGGAACTCTTTTGAGAACGGAGTACTCAAAAGTTCGTTTTAAGCCATGTGATCTGCCGGGAATATGGAAATTCTACAACTGGCTACCTGTGGAAGGTATCATAAAAAAAAGGTACAGGAAAAACAGTAACCTACAAAAGTGAAAACCTTGCCTATAAACTCGGTCTTGAGAAACTATACATAAGTTTCAACGGCTACTGGCCGGAAAAAGGGGCTTTTATGAAGACCTGCAGCTTCAAGGACCTTGAATCATACCCTACAATGCAGAGAGTAATCGAGCAGGAAGAAAAAAATACAATGGTAGTAGCCTCTGCAGGTAATACTGCCCGTGCTTTTGCACATGTATCCTCTATAACCGGTCTTCCTTTGCTTCTGGTAGTTCCTGAAAATGCTATTGAAAAACTCTGGATTCCCGCAGGATCGACATCATCAATCTGTGTTGCAGCTGTACAGGGAGATTACTATGATGCCATATCCATAGCCTCCCATATTACCGAAAAAGAAGGATTCGTACCCGAAGGCGGTGCCAGGAATGTAGCACGCAGAGATGGGATGGGAACAGTAATGCTGGATGCAACACTTACCATGAAGCGTCTGCCGGACCACTATTTCCAGGCGGTGGGTAGTGGAACCGGTGGGATTGCTGCCTGGGAAGCAGCTATGCGCCTGAAAATGGACGGCAGATATGGAGATGAATTACCACAGTTACATATTGCCCAGAACCTCCCCTGTGCTCCATTGATACAGTTACACGAGAGTGTTCCCGTGGACCCCAAATGTCCTGAAGGAATGTACGACACCGTGTTGTTTAATCGCAAACCTCCGTATGCGGTGGGCGGGGGAGTGAGAGATGCCCTTGAAGCCACAGGAGGGGACCTTTACGGGATTACCAATGAAGAGGCAGAAGAAGCCAGGTTGCTATTTGAAGAACTTGAGGGAATCGACATTATGAACTCAGCAGCTGTTGCCACAGCCGCCCTGATTAAGGCCGTCAGGAATACAAAGGTGTCAAAATCAGATCTCATAATGCTCAATATCACCGGCGGAGGAGTTAAAGGGGCTTTAAAGGAACTTGCCACCATCAGGCTTGAACCTGACCTCGTAGTATCCCCTGATGACAGTGAAGCGCCCGCTAAGATCATAAAAAAAACTAAAGACAAATTCGAATAAAGGAATGAGGCAACATGGACCCGTCCCAGGAAGTGTTCAAGGCTATAAAGGAGTCAGGCATTGATTTTATTGTCAGTGTGCCGTGTGCCAATCTCCAGAAACTCATTCCCATGGTCGACAGTGACCCGGACATCATCCACGTTGCCGCCACCAGAGAGGAGGAAGGCATAGGAATCTGCGCCGGGGCCTATATGGGAGGGAAAAAACCGGCCATAATGATGCAAAATTCCGGCATGGGAAATTCCATCAATGCCCTGGCATCTCTCAATCACCTATACAAAATCCCTTTACTTATAATTATAAGCCACAGGGGAGTTGAAGGAGAGCCCATCTGCGCCCAGGTACCAATGGGTGAAAAAACACCTCTATTGCTCGAAGTACTGGATATCCCTGCATACAAACCAAATCTTGCACAGGCCAAAAAAACCATCGAAAAAGCCACTAAAAAAGCATTTGAAGAAGGAAAGCAAGCAGCTATCCTGTTGAGCATAGATTTCTGGAGGGAATCATGATACGCTACGGTGCACTTGAGATTCTGGCTGAAAAAGAGGGAGATAAAGATACTCTGATCATTGCAAACATCGGATTTCCCTCAAAAGAATTATACAAAATATGTGACAGAAAGGCAAATTTTTACATGCTTGGTTCAATGGGCCTTTCTTCTTCCATCGGGCTCGGGCTGGCCCTGGCAAGACCGGACAGGAAAGTTCTCGCAATTGACGGGGATGGGTCGGTCCTGATGAATATGGGAAGCCTGGCAACAATAGCCAACCAGCACCCGGATAATTATCTCCTTGTAATCATCGATAACGGTGCCTATGGCTCTACGGGCAATCAAATAACCGCGACAGCAGGATTGACAGACCTCAAAGAAGTTGCTTTGGGAGCCGGTGTACAAAATGTTGCCATGGTGTCCGATGAGTCAGGCCTTAAAAAGAAACTGGATACAATGGACAACGGTGTCCTCATAGTAGAGACCGAACCCCGCAACAAGAAGGTGCCTGTAATTCAGTTATGTCCTGCAGATATAATTGAGCGGTTTATGGAGAAATCCGCCCTACCATTTCATTCAGGGTGAAACTGCCCTCCTTTATCCTGTCCCTTAATTTTTCAGCCATTATGAGTGCACGTTTACGATCTGACTGGCGCACAACAATCGGGACATCCATTTTAGTTCCTTCATAATCGAAATTAAGACTGCCCAGATCTGCCCTGAAAACATCGCTACATAAAGTGGAGCAGAGACCGCAGTTAAAGCATGTGTGCCTGTTCAATACCACTTTGTCCCCGTTAAAATAGATTGACTCCATAGGACATTTTTCCATGGGTTCACAGACATCACACCCGCAACATTTGCCGGGGTCAAAAGCTACCTCAAGATCTACATCTTTCCAGGCATCTGCATAACTTGTCATTGCAACCTTTACCCTGCGATCAGCATCCATCACAGGAAGCGGGATTTCACTATCTGTTTGCCTTATAGCATCGAATACTGAATCATCAACGACAGGCACTGCAACTGCCCAGGAAACAATACATTCCGGTCCTGCAGAAGTAGCAAAACCTCCCATATAATCAGCCACCATGGAATGCATATCCGCAGTTGCTATCAAATTGGGTTTTTCCGGACTGCTACGCGTTCCTGAACCCAGGATGAACCCTTCTGCACCATTGAGAAGAATGCGACTTCCCACACCGATACCATGGAGCTGAGGGTCGTTCTTTACAGGATTTATTTGCCCACATCCCGACAGGGTGGCTTCAGTAGCATCGGGTGCAAAGGTGGTTGCATGGAAAATCGTGGAAACAGGAGACGGGGAGAAATTCACAAAGGCACTGTAATTCTTAAATGCATGACGCGTTGCAAACAGCTGGGCGTATGGCATATCCTCAATGGATACTGTATCTGAATATTTCTTCCCTTCATCGGTAACTACATCGACATCCACAGGATTACCTTCAACAATATCCCGGAAAAGATGGGCTCCTCCGTAATTTTCCCTATCATGGCTGTGTGCAGTACCAAAAACCATCAAGTCCAGTATACCCAGCCTTTCATTGGGACAGGGACCCACATGGGCATCCACTCCATTTATGGTTACAGCACAAGCGCGGGTGAATTTTTCCGCGGTATCTACCGGAAATGAGAGAACTGCATAAGTTCCACTCATTATTGCCCGGGTAGCAGCAGTTACGACATCCACATCCTCCAAACCGACACTATCTTCTGCATCAATTATATCACAAACTTCCTGAGAAGTTAGAACTGTTGCTTCTTTACGGTTAATTCTCTCAAGAATATGCCCTACTGCACGCTCCATATTATTCCTCAGTCCTTTTTGTGTTTTTTTTACTTAGATCCGTGAAGAAGTCCCCTATTTCTTTCATATCTTCATGACTTCCCAGTAACACAAGGATATCCCCTTCCAGAATACGTACATCTCCTCCGGGATTTGTGATAGTTTCCAGCCCTCTTCTGATTGCCAGAACTGTAATCCCGAATCGTTGCCTGAGGGAAAGATCTTCAAGGGTCATTCCTACCTCATCAGCCCTCAGAGGCACACGGAGAGAAACTATATTCACGTCCGGGATATCAAACTGCATCTGTTCAAAGTTCAGGGGGTCAGAGGACACACTGCGAAACATTTCATATCCACCGCCCCTTGCATCTTCTATAAATTTCTTTATCTGGTCCTCCGGAACAAGGTAACGTCTGAGCAGGCGGACAAATATTTCCACAGAAGTTTCAAATTCTTCCGGAATAACTTCATTAGCCCCCTGCTCATAGAGTGGACCCATCTCCTGTAAGTAACGTGTTCGTGCAATGATATGAATATTGGGATTCATTTTCCTTGCAAGCCAGATTACTCTGCGGGTTGCCGTTGCATCGGAGATACCAACAATCATTATTTTTGCCGAATCAATGTCCGCCTGTTCAAGTACACCTTCCTGGGTTGCATCTCCATAAAAAATATTTTCTCCTTTTGAAAGACCTTCTCTTACACTCTCTGGATTGGTTTCAATAACAAGATAAGGAATGCCCGCTGCCTTTGCAGCTTTTGCCACTGATTTACCATTAAAACCAAAACCTACGATGATAAGATGGGAAGACATTTTTTCCTTTTTATCGTGCATCTTTGTGACATCTTTACGGGCAAAGCCGCACTTGAGCTTATGTGGCAGAGGAAGTTTGATAATATTGGCAGCCACAGAAGGAGAATAGGAAATGGAAAAGGAAGTAACTGCCATTGTGAGAATGGAAATATCCAGAAACATTTGGTATAGGTAGTTGTCCAGGAGACCATACTCAACCCCGAATTTTGAAAGGACGAAAGAGAATTCACCCACCTGGGCAAGTGCCATACCGGTTAGAATGGAATTGCGAAGGGGATATCCCAGAACCATAGAAACAAAACCACTGACAATTCCCTTGAATAACATAACACCAATAGTCACAAGTAATATCATTAAGGGGTTATCCAGGAAAAATTGTACATTGAGCAGCATTCCTATTGATACGAAAAAAATACTCAAAAAAACATTCTTAAAGGGTAGAATATTGTTCAGTGCCTGATGACTGTATTCAGATTCAGATATCACAAGGCCTGCAAGGAAAGCCCCCAATGCCAGGGACAGTCCCGCACTGTAAGTAAGCATAGCAATAGATAGGCATATGACAATCACAGACAGAAGGAACAGTTCAGGATTGCGGGTTTTGGTAATGTGATATAGAATATGGGGAATCAGCCATCTGGCAAAAAACATTATGAATATAATAATTGCCAGAGATTTCAGAAGAATCATAAAAATTGAGTTGGCATCATTTCCACCAACACCTGCCAAAAACGGAGTTGCCACAATCATTGCCACTACAATGACATCCTGGAACAATAATATAGAAAGGATTGTGCGACCGTGCAAGCTATGTAATTCGGCTCTTTTTTGGAGTGTTTTGAGCACAATCGCTGTACTGCTTAGAGAGATCAAAAACCCTAGGAAAAGGGATTCACTGAAACCAAACCCAAGATATGTAGCTGCAAAAAGAGTTCCAAGGGTTGTAAAAAAAACCTGAAGTCCTCCACCAAGTACCACAGAACGCTTCATATTCCAGAGTTCTTTTAAAGATAATTCCACTCCAATGGTAAACAGCAAAAGAACAATGCCTATCTCAGCAAGGATATTGATATCATCAGGATTATCTATGAATCCCAGTCCATAAGGACCCACCAGAATACCAGTTACCAGGAAACCAACTATAATAGAAATGTGAAGTTTGTTGCATATATAAAGCACAAAAATAGATATACCAAAAATAATGATGATATCATTGAGTATTGCCGACTCCATAAATATGAATTATGTAAAGATATCTAATAAAGATATTCATTTCATGCTATTTCTAAAACTGGAAGCAAGCCCATTCTAAATACTAGAAAAACAGTGGTTTTGTAGGACAAATTCTTGTGTGGCCTGTGTCAAACAATCTATAGGAATATTCATCAAAATGACACACTCATGGATATCGAATGAGAAAAGACCTCAAAGAAACTTTCAAGTAAGTGACACATGCAATGTTTTCTTGAACTGTAACCTTATTATTTATGAGTTCATTGAGAGTCATATCGGCATGATTAATATTTAATAATAACCAATAATTTTAAATTCTATTTTTGAAAAACCAATAAATATTATGCATTGCTGCAGGAAAAATTAATGGAAATCGCTTTTGGAAGATTCAACCCCGAGAATACCCGCAATCTCCAATCCTTCACTGCCAAGTTCAGAAAGACGGTTGAAAATTTCACTGCGATCCACGTACTTTTCAGTGCGTGTTCCATCTTCTTGCTCGATCTTGATGGTAATTTCACCTTTCACATATCCTCTTTCACGACATTGGGTTATAATGTCTGAATACTGTTCTGCAACGGCCTTTAAGCAGTCAAATATCTCGTTACTGTAAATGGCATTCTCATCCCCTGCCATCAAATTGACAAGTTTGCGGGAAGCAATGTTGGACCTGGCAAATTCCACAAGGTTCTTGACAAGTGAATTAATCTCTTCGAGGGTTATTGATTTAAAAAGCGCAGGGTCTGCAGTAATATCAGTATCATCAAAAATCACGGAAAACTCATCACCGTCTGAAATGATCTTCAGAGAATGGTCTGCCTTTTTATTGCTGAAAGAGGCTTCCACGTGCTCATTGCCATCATACTCAAATGATTTCAGTAAATACTCAGACAGGTCTTCCATTTTGATCTTTTTTTCCTTGGATATTAAACCGGCCCGTGTCCACGTAGGAATAAAAAGGGTATCAATCAAATCTTTTATCGCAACAGAAGACCTGTTATAACCCAATTCAAAGAAAGATTGCATTGACCCTAAAGTTGAGATCTTCTTGCCGGTTAAATGGCCATTTTCAGCCTCCATGGAATAACTTTCATGAGAACCATAAATTCCGCCTTCAAAAAGAGGATTCAACATAGAAAGGACCTGACTGGCAATAGAATTCATGAATTTGTTATAGTCATTTCTTTCCTTTTCGATAGAGAGATTTACCTGCTCCAGCCCTTCATGTGCAGCTCTGTCGCAGGCTTCCAGGACTGATTTTTTATATTCATCCAGATAGTGGCCTGCAAAATCAGAATCCAGGGACCTGACACATTCCACAGTTTTATCATTGGAACTGTTCAGTTCCTCCAGTGCTTTTTCAAGAGAATAGGTGCTTTTACGATAACTTTCATTTTTTTCAATAGCCTCCCTTTCTACAGGAAGAACTTTGCAACATGCATCCACAAAGTTCTTTAAATCCTCAATGAAATCCCGCTGTACAGGCAGATCAGTAGAATCCTGAAATGTATATTTCATGTTTCCCCCGGTTTAATGCTAAATATCTGCCTGCAAACATTATATATGTTATTGTGGGGATTTACAGGAGAACTTCCCTGACAGGTGCAAGTAACATGCCCATGTATTTTACAGCACCGTTTTTGAGGTCCATTGGGTGCAGGGTTCCGTCTTCAAAGATTTTTTCAAGTTCTTCGTAACCATTGCATGTAAGATTGCCTCCAAATTTCTCAGGCCTTTCAAACACGACCTCTTCATAACGGGGTAATATATGGTAGCGGAAAAGCTGTAATACAGGATTATCAACTATCTCCCCAGCAGGACAGAAAGCTTTTTTCATCTTTTTCTTGATGGCTACCTCATCATCATCCACAGAAATGTAATTACCCTTGGAAGACGCCATTTTATCGCCGTCAAGCCCCAGCAGAATTGGAGTATGGAGACATATCGGTGCCTTGTAACCCATACCAGGCAGTCCTTCACGGGCAAGCATGTGTATCTTACGCTGGTCGATACCACCTACAGCTACATCAACATCAAGCATAGCAATATCAATTGACTGCATTATCGGATAGACCATCTGGGAAACCCGCGGATCATCCATTGTTCTTCCAACCTCATCCATACTGCGGCGGGCCCTGTTCAGGGAAGTAGTACAGGTGAGTTTGAGTACATTGAGCATATATTCCTCACCCAGCTGGAAATCCGAGCCATAAACAAAATTGGTTTTATCAGGGTCAAGTCCCAGTGCAAGGAAACATCTCCTGTTGTAATCAGCAATTTGTTTTACTTCTTCCATAGTACCTTTCTGATTCAGGAAGGCATGCACATCTGCAAGGAGTACCGTAATATTGAAGCCGGCCTTCTGAAGGTCGATCAATTTGTTTACGGTAAGCACGTGGCCCATATGTATCTTACCGCTGGGTTCGTAACCGGTGTAGGCAGAAGGCTCTGCTTTTGCTTCCATCAGTTCATCCATTTCCTTCTCTGTAACAATTTCCTGAGCATTCCTTTTAACAAGATCTATTCTGTCCATGGAGTCACCGCATAAGATAATTTAACTGATAATAAGGTCAATTAATTGTGCAACCTCTATTCAATCCAGAGATATATGTCTTTTGAGGAAATTATCTCCCTCTGCTGTACTGAAAAGAGGCAAATCCCAATCCTGGATGATACGCGTACGGGTGGACTGTGTCTTTTCTTCCAGAAGAGGATTATATCCTTCTATTGGATATTTTTCCCTGTATACCGCCACACCTCTCCTTTGCCATGCAGGTTTCTTCGCCAGATTGGTGCCTCTTTCAAACATCATCTCATGTATGTCCTGTGACTTTTTGCCATGCATGACTGAAGCTGCACTCTTTCTGTCCATACCTTCCTCGACAAGAGTGTAATAGCCATAAGAACTGACAAAATTGCGCCAGGCTTCCTGTTGTCTCCAGTGCATATATTCAGTAAAATGGCCATTGCATACAGGAATCACACGGCAGTCAAAGGCCACAGGCTCCTCAATTCCTGAAAAAAGGGTAAAAGCGCTGCTCAAAAATGAAGGTACAACCGAATCGAGTTTCTCCACTCTTCTGTCAAAGGGCAAATCAGTGAATACAATGCTTGCCTCATCAGAAAAAGTGTATGCAAAAACCGGGTTCATGTTGCTTTTTTTGAAAAACAACTCTATTGAATTGGCCATACAGGTGGCAAAGAAAAGATCATAGGGTTTTTTAAACCCTTCTTTTTTCAGGGTACGCTGGAAGTTCCTGCCATCTACGCGAAGAATTACCGGAGATACACAACGCAAATCTGCATAGATCTCTCGCTCTTTCATGAGATGATCAGTCTTCTACTTGCTCTTTTTTCCTGAATTTGCTGACAACATCCCTGATAAGAACAATGTCCCCGCTTGTGACTACCCATCGATAGGGAATTATGACACCCCTTGTAGGCACATCGAAAAAATCACGACTGATGTCGGAAAGAGCAAGACCACTTATTACTCCTTCTTCCACGTTCATTACAAGGTCGTCAACTTTACCCACATAAGTACCGAGGTTGGTATATACGTTTAACCCAAAGAGTGATGTAATATCTGCGCGCATGTTATCCCCTGTTATAGTTGTATATTGTATAAGAATTTACGTTGGTCATGTATATAAATACATTTTCTTAAATGATATATATTCTGGCAAATTTAATTACATGAGCTGAATCCATCATATAAAATATTGGTGACATTAATGCTTACAAGTACTTATATTCATATCCCGGGCATCGGGAAAGGAACCGAGAGGAAGATATGGTCCGGTGGAATTACCACATGGAATGAATTCCTGCAGAATAAAAGCTCAATAAATCTCCCGGGTTCCAAAAAAGATAAAATTGCACTGGAAATTGAAAACTCCATCGAAAAACTGGAGATACGCGATATTCCTTATTTTGCAAAATCGATACCTATATCCGAACATTGGAGAGGATTCCGTAATTTTTCGGACTCTGTAGCCTACGTAGATATTGAAACCACAGGGCTTTCACCTTCATCGTCAAAAATAACTGTCATCGGGGTTTATGACGGTAAAGATGTGAAAAGTTTCGTGCGGGGCATAAATCTGGAAGAAATTGTACAGGAGATGGAACAATACGATTTCCTGGTAACTTTTAATGGTGCGCGTTTTGACCTGCCTTTCATACATCGAGAGTTCCCACAGATCACAATGGAGCAAATGCATACCGATCTTATGTACCCTTTAAGGAGAATCGGGTTGAAAGGCGGACTCAAAAATATAGAGCATATGCTGGGAATCAACCGCTCCGAAGAAACTGAAGGCATGGACGGTTTTGAAGCCGTGCGCCTGTGGAAGGAATATGAAAAAGGGAATGAAAAAGCCCTTGACCTGCTTCTAGAGTACAACCGGGAAGATATAGTGAATCTGGAAACTATCCTGGAGATTACATATGACAGGTTCATTGAACACTGCTTTCAGGAGTGTACACCACAGAAATGAGTGAAAATGTTGTGCCGGGACATCCCGACATATCGGATTTACCCCACCTGCCCGGTGTATACCTGATGAAGGATGCAAATGATACCATTATCTACATCGGTAAAGCCAGGGACCTGAAGAAAAGGGTCAGCCAGTACTTCCAGGCTGACAAAAACAAGAGTCCAAAAACAAGGGTTCTTGTTAGCAAGATCAGGGATATCGAATACATAGTCACATCCACAGAAGTTGAAGCCCTGATCCTGGAAGCCAACCTGATCAAAAAGAACAGGCCCAGGTACAATATCAGTCTGAAGGACGACAAAAGGTACCCCTATGTGAAGGTAACCATCAATTCAAGATATCCGCGCATATATCTGGTCAGACGCAGGTTAATGGATGATGCTGTCTATTTTGGTCCATACACCAGTGTAAAGCCGGTACGCACCACCCTTGACCTGATATCCCAGATATTCAAGATCCGCAGGTGTCACGGCAATCCTGCACAGAAGAAAAGGCCCTGTCTGAACTATCATATAAATCGCTGCATGGGACCCTGTACAGGAGAGGTGGATGCGGAAGAATACAGGGATAATGTGAAGGCTGCAGTAAAGTATCTCAGGGGGGACACCGGTGACCTGCTGGGTAAACTCAGACAGCAAATGCAGGAATACGCAGAGAAACAGCGATATGAGGCAGCTTCGGTCATCCGGGACCAGATTGAAGGCTTAAAAGAACTTGCAAAACAGCAAAGGACAACTGCAGGAATCGATGACAGGGATGTCATCGGGTTGCATGTGGATGAAAAGGACATCTATGTGCAGCTCTTCTATGTGAGAAGTGGCAGCATGGTGGGGCGGGCGGATTTTGAACTGAACCGGGGTAAAAGTACGTCCTCTGAAATTATTGCCGAATTCATTAAGCAATACTACCAGGATTCCCCTGTGCCTCCCGAAATTGTTGTGCCAGCAATGCCTCCAGAGGAAAAAGTAATCCTGAAATGGCTGTCAGAAAAGGCTGGCAGGAAAGTCACCCTGAACATTCCCCGGATAGGGGAAAAGAAAAAACTCCTTGATATGGCGATGAAAAATGCCACAATGGCCCGAGAGAGGTCAAACACGGAGAAAGCAAAAAAGGAGGGGACACTGAAAGGGCTCGAGATGCTGCAGGAAAAACTGGGAATTGGTACCCTGCCCCGACATATAGAAGGTTTTGACATATCCAATATATCAGGAACCGATCCGGTAGCTTCAATGGTGGTTTTCAAAAACGGTACACCTTCAAAAGCGGATTACAGGCATTACAATATCAAAAGTGTTGAAGGAATTGATGATTTTGCCATGATGGCCGAAGCTGTTGACCGGCGATATTCCCGCATGAAAGAAGATAAACAAGCTGTTCCTGACCTCATACTTATCGACGGGGGAGAAGGACAGGTCAACGCCGCAAGCCGGGAATTGCAAAAAATACAGATGAATATACCCATAATCGGCCTTGCCAAGAAATTTGAGCATATAATTTTTCCAGACACCCATTCCCGTAAACTGCTGATTCTGCCAAAAAAATCTCCTGCACTAAAAATACTCATGCAGGTCAGGGACGAAGCACACAGGTTTGCAGTGGCTTCCCACAGGAAAAGAAGATCAGCAAGACTTTCCCATTCCGAGCTGGATGGGATTGAAGGAATCGGGGAGAAGAAAAAGAAAGAACTTCTGCAACATTTCGGCTCTGTGGAAAAGATCAGACAGGCTGAGGAAAAAGAGATCGCAGAAATTGAGGGAATCGGAAAGGCACTTGCAGGGCGTATTGCTGAAAATCTCAGGGAACAAAAATGAGCACGACAGTTATATAAAAAATACTGTCCTAATTAACTGCAAGGGGGATTAGATAATGAGTTACAACAAAATGCTTATTTCCGTTGACGGTTCGGGCTATTCGGAACAGGTGCTTGAAGCAGGGATGGAAATTGCAAAGAGTTTGGATAGTCGTATTTACGTTGTTTATGTGGCACATCCCGGTTCATCCCTTCTATCAAATCCTGATTCCTGGAGTCCTTCTCGCCGGGTGCTGGAGGAGATGGGCAAAGACGCATTCAGGAAGGCAATGGCTATTGCGAAAGAGAAGGGTTTGTCCTGCGAGACAAAAATGCTGGAAGGATATCCGTCAGATAAGATCATGGATTTTGCTGAACGAAAGAGTGTTGATATGATCGTCATTGGTTGCAAGGGCCAGCAGAGCACCAAAGAATTCCTGCTTGGCGGTGTTGCGGAGAAGGTGATACGCAATTCTAAAAAACCTGTATACGTAGTCCGATAAAAATATTCTTAAATACTATGCCAGCGCGGTTAGTCCCAAGTGATGCAGATAACTTTGATAAGTAAAGAGCTCACACAGACCAGATCAGATCTTTCTGCCGTATAGGCATATCCTTTTGGAGAACTGGTTGATATAATCAAAGATGTGGGTTTTGAATGCAGCAGGTGCACACGCTGTTGCACCCGCGACTACAATGATTATGTTTTCCTGCTGGAGAAGGATGTTGAGAGAATCGAGATGGTCGATTCTTCAAAAATTACACCTGCGCCTTATTTTGATTACTGTGATAACAAGGGCAATTTCTATGTACAGGGTTATGCCCTGACCTACAAGGATGACGGGACCTGTGCTTTCCTGGGAGAAGATGGCCTGTGTACCATATACACACAGAGGCCCGCCATATGCAGCATATATCCGTATATGCTCAATCGCGAACCCGACAGCAGGGGCAAACTCCTGTGGAGACATGTAGCAGGTCTGAACGAACACGGTTACTATCACTGTGAAATGACTGAGAAGGATGCCATGCAGATGGCAAAAGACGTGGTAGAATATGAAACCGGATTCCTGCAGCACCGAATAGATTTCCTTACTACCCTGTTATCCCATTTCAGGGAAAATAAGCTCAAACCTTCCCAGAGACAGTACGAAAGACAGATGAAAAAATACAGTTCAGGAAAAGAAATTGTCGTTAACGTGTACCACTGCGGACAATTTCATACTCATCATCTTCCATATAAAAGTTAAGCCCATTTTCCTGTCAATTTCCCGTCCAGTGCCAGTTTACCCAGAAGTTTATTTACATTTGGTTCGATAGGTGCAGGAACTATATTTTCATAGGGTGTCGAAGGCAGTGGAGTCAGGTAATGAGCCCGCACCTTGCCCCCTTTACTGATTATCCAGTTGATCATATCGAGGATGATTCGTTGGTCCTCTTCGTTTTCACCGGGAAAACCGAATATGAAATCCACCATCGGCACGATATCTTTGTTCACACAGTGTTCAACGGCATTAAAGATATCTTCACTGCTATGTCCCCTGTGAATTTGTCTGAGTATCTTATCACTGCCTGATTGGCCACCCAGGCTTATACTTTTGTTTGTGCAGTATTTATCCACCAGTTCCAGCGCATCCTCTGTAACGAATTCAGGACGCACTTCCGAGGGGAAAGTGCCAAAATAGATATTCTTTCCCTCAAGTTCTGCAAGGGAGGAAAGTAATTTCTCAACTTTATCCAGCCTTGGATGAATTCCGTCACTTCCGTAGGCAAAAGCATTTGAAGAGGTGAATCTCAGGTCATTGTAGCAGCGTGCATAATGAACAATGGAATCAATACTTCGATGACGCATTTTGTGACCTAAAAGTCTGGGAGTCTGGCAATATTTACAATTCCAGGGACATCCCCGGCTTATTTCAATTGGTGACCGGGGGCCATCACAGTCAAAACAGGGATAATCATCAAGGTTTACCGGTTGACGGGCACCCGTATGCACAATCTTACCATCTTTTTTGTAGGCGATACCGGCTACTTTTGAAACATCTCCACCCATCTGCAGGGTATCCACAAGTTCTGGCAGGGTTTCTTCTCCCTCTCCGACCACCACATAATCAAAAAATCCAAGAGTTTCTTCCACTGAGCCTGATGGGTGCGGCCCTCCTGCTATATAGACAGAATCGGTTTTTGAAGAAGATACTTCCCTAAATATACTTCTTTTTTGGGCGGTGGAAAAACTGTACACCATTATGCCGTCGACCGGATGCCGGACAAAACCGGCATTTTCAAGCAAGGGATAAAGGGTCGCCAGACTGTATGAGTTCTTTCGATGCCATCGGAGATTTATATCCACTCAATTCACTTCCTTAAACCGTAACTATAGTAAAAGGAACCGGTGTGAAACACAACAGGCCCAGCACGAAAGTAACTATTCCCAGCAGCATCCTTTTGCCGCCAAGTTGATGCCTGTCTTCCATTGGCCGGGGATGGCCTGCGGCAGCAAAAAGGAAGAGTAAAATCGCCCAGAAAAACCAGATCCCGGCATTCTGGCCCATTACAGTACCTATATAAATGGCTATCAATCCGAGTATTACCGGCATTGCTGAAGAAATGTATTTCGCTTTTTCACCCAGCATTGCACGCATGGCATGCCCCCCGTCCAGCTGGCCCGAAGGTAGCAGGTTGAGCAGGGTGACAAACATGCCCACCCAGCCGGCAAAAGCTACAGGGTGAATGGTTTGGCCACTGGAACCCATTAACCATTGCAGGAAGGCAAATAGGGGAGGCATCTGCAGGTCTATCATAAGGGTGCCAGGTGCCTGAGAGAACTCCACAGAAGGTTGCATCAAACCTATGATAGTTACAATTACTGAGGCCACAAGCCCTACAAGAGGGCCTGAAACCGCCACATCAAACAGGGATGTCCTGTCCGGTATCATTCCTTTGTGTTTGATAACCGCCCCCATTGTACCGATAATGGAGGGAAAGGGAATGAAATAGGGCAGGGAAGTTTGCATGCCATGCCTGCGAGCTGCGAGGTAGTGTCCCATCTCATGTGAACCCAACACACCCATTATAGCGATAGTAAAAGGCAAACCTTCAAAAGCAGAGGTAGGGTCTGCAATTACATCTGCCCCGAACATGCCTGCACCGGCAAACATGGTTGTAAAAAAAGTGGCTATCGCCAGTACAACATTAATCCAGACTCTGTCCTTTCCTTGTTTGAAGGGAATCGCTGCAATTACCTCTTCCCCTAACTTTGATTCGATAGCAAGATTGTAACCCCTGGAGGCAAACTGTGCCATGAGAGATTCCTGTATGATCTTGCGGCTAACCCGTGACATCCCATAGAAATAGACCGACCCGGCATGATAGTTCACCTCATATACCCTGAAAAAAGGATTGACCTGAAGATACATCCAGTCAATAAGCTGTTTGACCTGAGGGTCTACTGAAGGTTTCCGTTTCAAGCCCATCTTAATCCTTTGTTTCCAGCCAGCCTTCATTACCATTTACGTTCACGTTCATACCATCCTCCAGCATCTCAAACGGATTACTTTCCAGACTATCAACCAGAGGGATTTCGGATATGATCGCTCCCACAGCTACTATCGGTTCACATTCCAGGTTTACCATTGCAACCGGAGCAACACCATTTTTGAAAAGCTGGTATATTACATAGGAACCCACTGTCGAACCTTTCCCATGAGGAAATACCAATACCTTGCCAGCTATATTTTTCCCGAAAAGACAATGCTCTGGATCAACGATCTTACCTGTATGGGGATCTACGTTGCCCAGAAATGAGATTGGGTCCTCTGAAAGCAATATTTCACCGCCAGCACTTCCTTTTGAGATACCCTTGCCTTTAATCCGAATGGGCTCCACCTCCTTTTTCCATGCATTTATCAATATTGGCAATTGTTGCGGCCACCTTACACATTCCAGGCAGATAGGCATAGGCTTTTCCGGAATTTACTGCCATATGAGAGAACTTATCGGTTGCAGGGGAGACCACCATACATGTGTCACAGAGGACCTTTGCACCACTTTTCTCGATATTTTCTACAAGCTTGGGATTGGACGCAGCAACTTCCCTGGAAGTAAATATCCAGACATTGTTGTCCACGACCTTACCTTCAAGCTTTGCAGCAACCTCTTCCAGTTCTTCCGGTGAACAGTGAGGACAACCCACAGCAGCGCTGTCACATTCTGTAATTCCATCACCTGATACTGTTTCATAAACTTCATCTATCTGGCTTCTTTCAATCGTCAGTTGTTCTGCGGGCGGCTCGAAATCATTCCTGCAACTTTCAGGAGTTACACCTTCCACATGATAGAGGGCTACTGCACCTGATGCAGCCATTGCAGCACCCATTGCTTTGAGCTGGTCCCTGTGTGGTGTAGATTGCATCCTGAATAAAGGCACACGTTTACCTGCTGCTTTGCCTGCGATATAGCCCAGGACTGCATAGTCTGAAGCCTCCAGTTCACAGTCCACGGAGATCATAAGTTCAGGTATCCTGTTCTCATCCAGATGATAACCATAGTTTGCGGTTTTACCTACAAGAGCTGCACAGAGAGCAGAAGGACCACCTTCACGGTTGGTACGGGCCCCGATAACGGAATTGGCATAGGATACAGCCGAGGATTCACTCCAGGCAAGATGATCACCGTAGGTAGCCGAGAAATTTTGCAGATAGTACGGCGTGCATGTACACTGAACCTCTATACCCAGGCTGCCATATGCTTCAATGATCTCCTGCTGTTTTTCGGCGAATTCGGCGGATACTCCCATCTCCTGCCATCTTTCAAGATCCATGCCGGCAGGATTGAGAATGGAAGGCACCTGCACCTTGCCTTCAAGATCGGATATCCATTCCAGACCGGCATCACCCATCGTTTTATAGGAGACGCCTGCAATCTGGGCACTTTTAATGGGAATCAGGCGGTCTGCCTCGTAGATATCACCCAGTGCAACCAGTATTTCCATGGCCTTTTGCAGAGTCGGGCCGCTTTCTCCTGCCATTATTCTTTCTTCTTCAGGTGTGAGATACATGTAATAAACCTTCAAATATGATCAGTTAATGTTTTTTGGCATTGTTGCTCTTTCAAATTTCTCTTTCTCTGCCAGCACCTTTGTGGCATCAATACCCATTTTAGTAGTTGTACCGTCCAGGCCACCCCGCGGATCAAGAGAACTGCCCCTGACTCCGGGAATTATCATAACATCTGAATCCGCCTTCACACGTGTTGCCATTGCAAATTCGATGTCATCGCTGTCAAATATATCTATATCTTCATCCACAACAATCACATGTTTGAGACTGGTATGGGCGGCAAAAGCTGCCATTATGGCGTTTTTTGCATCCCCCTCTGTCTGCTTTTCAATCTGGACAATGGCATGAAGGTAGCAGCACCCTCCTTCGGTCAGAATTACATTCTTTACTTTTGTAACTTCTCCGACAGCCCCGTAAATACGGGGTTCATAGGGAACACCCATCATCAACAGGTGTTCAGGACCTGCGGGTAATATTCCGTGATATATGGGGTCTTTACGATGCCATATTTTGGTAACCGTTATGACAGGCTCCTGGCGCACAAGATCATAGGTACCCGTGATATCCACAAATGGGCCTTCATCTGTCCTTTCTTCGGGATAGATGTAACCTTCCATGACAATTTCAGAATGTGGGGTCTTTACACCATTGTCACATTCAAAAAGTTCCACAGGATTACCCATCAGGGCAGCCGCATAATTAAATTCCTTGCCTTCCCCGACTCGTGTGGTAGATGCAAAAGCAACTGCAGGATGCGGGCCCAGTACTATGGAAACAGGCAATGGATCACCATTGTTTTCCGCCTCCTTCTGCAGAAGATATGTATGTCTTGGAGGCACGAGGCGTGCAGCCAGTTTATTTTTCCCCACAACCATCAGGCGATGGATCGAGGCATTTGTCACACCATCATATTCGGAAACAACTATTCCTGCTGTAATATAGGGACCACCGTCTTTCTCAAAATGAGTCATTATAGGAAGAGAATAGAGGTCCACTTCCTCTACATAAACTTCTTGTGTGGGAGATGAATCCACAATCCTTACTTCACCATCCGGCTGTATCCCGGAAAGACTCTGGATAATATCCTTTCTATTGACATTAAGCATTGCTCCCAGCTCATCCCTGCTTCCCAGCACATTCATGATCGCCCGGTGGCCGTTAATATTTTCGAAAAGGACAGGTCCGGAGGTGTTTTTCGCAATCATTGGTGCCTCGTACTCGGCATTCACCTTTTCTTTGATTACGGTAAGCCTTCCGGAAGTACGGATCCTGTCAATAAAATCTCTGAGGGTCATTGGTTATACTATAAAAAGGAATGATAAATACATATTGCCATTAAAAGATTGTAAGCTCCCATCAAATAACTGCGGGAAACAGGATAATGGAAAGGAGGTTGACAGGAGCCCACCGATATTCGGCAATTGAGGGAATGGTACCGGTATTATAAATACCATATATTTTGCATCACGTGTGTAATCCAGATAGCTAACAATATCAGTACTCAAATCCATCTGCTTCATTGATATTTTTTAAGACTTGTGCAATCAATAGCTGCACTTCCTCTGAATGAGATTCGGATAATTCCCCGCCTTCAATCTTGAGCAGTTCTCCTATATCCCCTATCATGCTATGGATCATGGTTAACATTTCTTCCTGGTCTATCAGGCCTGCATAATATGCATAAAAAAAGGTTGTGCCACTGCGCCTGATTTTTTTCTTGAAGGCTGAATGAGCATTGGATACTTCCTGCCTGGAATACGGACTTTCTGCAAACGGCACAATATCCGGCAGATTTTCACCTATCCAGGTCATTTCCGAATGCTCGGATACATTTTTGAAATCTGCACAGAGGCGAGCAATCATCCATTCACGCGCTGTCAAATGAGTTGTAGATTTAAGGTACCTGTTGACTTCAGAGTATGTCTTGTTTTCCATTTTCTTGAATTTCTCATACCTATTCATGATGATACCTTCTGTGTATTGCAACCACTATGATACTTATTGATATAATGTTTTAATAGTTTTTTCATAAGAAAATGGAGCAGAGGAAAAAGCACCCCAGCTCTGCGCACAAGAATCAACACATGAAATTAAAAAATTAGAGGAAACGCCTACATGGAAGCCTGCATGCCATAAACTCAGGGAAATATTTCATCCAATTTATTCCTTCCCGCAATGACATCATCCAGAGAAAAGACTTCAAGATTGAATATTCCACTAAATCCCGACAATTCTTCAAGTACGGTATAATCGACACAACCCGAACCCGGCCCAAGGTGTGCATCTCCGAAATAATCACCCTTACACTCCCCGTAATTATCGTGCACGTGCACATGAACGACATGTTCTGCAAAATGTCTAGCAAAATGCCTGAGCAGGCCACAGTCTCCCCTGCAAGTCAGATTTGCATGGCCTACATCAAAAGTGATACCAAGTGAGGGAGAGTCAACTTCAAGAACCGCTCTTACAACTTCCTCTGCACCGCAGCAGAGATTATCAGGAGCTGTATTTTCCTTATTTTCAAGTCCCAGTACCACACCTCTGTCTGAAGCAAAGGCGGCCAGTTCTTTCAGGTTTGCAATCATTTTATTGAAAGATTTTTCATAATCTGCTCCGTAGGTTCCTGGATGGATGACAACTGCATGAGAACCAATCTCTGCGGCAAGATCAATGGACTCTTCCATGAGCCTGAAATCCTGTTTATCCATAGCTGCCGTATCAACCACAAGATCAGAGGGATAGGTTGGTACATCGGCAAAATAAGGAGCATGGATCGATGTCTCCAGATCACAGGTGGACAATTCATCAAGGATTGAAGAGAGCCGCTCTCTGTCCAGTGTTTTCCCATTATATACATCAAGTTTGGGAATATAGAGTTCAACAGAATCAACATACTCATCAAGTTTTGGCAGCGGGGCTGCAAAGGAAGATGCACCAATCATATAGAATACTGTTCTGCAAGCAATAAATAATCCTTTTGGTAAGGCAAAGATAGCAAAATACTTATTGTAAATATCGGATAAATGCCAGCGATGAAACTCTACGTGCCGCATGTGGGCCACATGGAAGGTTTGCAGGAATTGCTTGCAGATCCATCCAAAATACATTCTGTCTACATGGCGGGCTCACCTGATTATATTGGTACCGGCAGGACAAACCTGAGTGCGCCCACTATGGAATCCATAGCAGAACAAACCGAATACGCCCATGAGAAGGGTGTTAAGATCGACATGGTGCTCAACAGTTCCTGCATGGGAGGCCAGCAGCTTACACCTGAGGGGTACAGGGCTATAGGATGGTATCTGGACAGGCTCAATGATATAGGGATAGATTCCCTTACTGTGGCAGACCCCTATCTCATAGAAATGATTGCCCATGAATACGACATGGAAACAGTTGTATCAGTACTTTCTTTTGTAGACTCTCCACAAAAAGCTGAATTCTATGAAGGACTGGGGGCAGACACCATTGTTGTTGATCCCGTGGTAAACAGGGATTTTGGAAAACTTGAAGCCATAAAAGATGTTACATCAGGCAATCTGAAACTTCTGGTAAACGAAGCATGTCTTTACCAGTGCCCGTTCAGGTATGCCCATTTCAACTTTTTCTCGCACGCCAACGGCCCGGGCCCCAAACCCAATGTCATAGACGATTACTATTATTACAAATGCCTCTCGCTACGTATTCGCAATCCAGGACAGATCATCAAATCGCCCTGGATACGTCCTGAGGACTTGAGTGAATACAAACACATAACGGACATGTTCAAGATTGGCGGAAGAACTCATTTTGTAGAATGGATCCTTAACAATGTCAATGCCTACTATAACGAATCCTATGAAGGAAACCTTCTGGATCTGCTTGACAGCATAAAAGACCTGAAAGATACATTCTACGTGGCTAACAGGGATCTTGAAGGGTGCCATTGAGCAATGGAAAAATGTGACAAGAATTGCCATAAATGCGGGTACTGCAAGCGTCTGGCAGAAGATATTATTGAAATTCAGACTGAAGATGGAAGAAAGAAATTATCTTCCATTCGAAATCCAGAGGACATATCATGACAATTACCGACTCCCTATTGAAAGTACGCACTGAACTTGAGGATAATCTGAGAAACCTGTTAGGAATTCCCGTTTATCTGATTGAATTGGATGCTTTCGCACTGCCCTGTGGCTGCAGCGGTGCTACTATAAATAGAAGGGGTTTTACGGTAGATGATATCGAAGTATTCGAAGAACATATCCTTAAGTTTCTGGAAGAGGCTACCCTAAAACTTGAGATACAACCGTCTTTCCTTTTTGCCAGGTTGATACCCGGCACAGCAGAAGTAGCTTCACTCAATGCAAGAATGCTCTGCGGCCGCTGTTACAGGGATTTTGCAAGAGGCGAGGGGAAACAGCCCCGTCCTGACATATATATTCTCAAACTCGAAAAGAACAAATAAATCGATTCCGGGAGACAAATCCGAAAGGTTTATGAATTATATTAAATAATCCAAACCCACCTTAGATGAGTCTATGTTATAATTCATAACATACGGAACAAACTCCAAAGAGTTGTCCTGCAACAATACATGGATTTATTACAATTAACTAAAAAAGGAGGATAAAAGATATGGAACCACTCATAGGAATGGGTGTGTTGGCACTAATGGGTGCAGCGGCAACTATCGCCGGTGCATCGGAAGATCTGGAATCGACGTCGGTTCTCAGAGTAACCCGAACTCCCAGGTACAGCTGGCACCCCAGATGATGTATCCACACAGGATTTTTAACAAAGCCATTTCAGGTGAACCACCCTCCAATGCCTTACTGGCAGCGGTCGGAGGTGCATCTGCATCGGTGCTTATGAGCGCCTACAGTATGTCAGTGGTCTTTGCCATCGCAGTTGGAGCCCTCATTGCAGCCGGTATACACGGCACATACTGCACAACTGCATATTTGGGAAGGAGCGCAAGCCAGAAAAGATTCAGACAGCCCATATATCTAGATATGGTCCGTTCACACGTACCTGTTATGATGGGATTTGCCTACATTACCACATTTTGTATCCTTGTAGTGTCATATCTCATGACATCTGTTCTCGGACATCCTTTCCCACTTACCCTGCTTGCATTCATATGGGGTATCACAGTAGGAGCAATCGGTTCTTCCACAGGGGATGTACACTATGGTGCAGAGCGTGAATTCCAGAATGTGGAATTCGGATCCGGGCTTAACGCTGCAAACTCCGGTAACATCGTGAGGAAAGCAGAATGCGGACTGAGAAACGGTATCGATAATTCATGGTTCTGTGCCAAATTCGGCGGCCCTGTAACCGGACTCGCTTTTGGTATGACCGTATTCCTCAGCGGCTGGATTACTACAATATTTGACCCTTCAATGGGTGCCAATATCGGCTGGCTGTCAATAGTCGCCGGACTGGCAATCATACTTATCCTGATATTATGGAACCGCAGACTGGAAGTATTCGCACGTAACCAGTACGGTCCGTACAAAGAAGATGAAGAGGTGACTGCATGATAGATATTGCAGGAGTACTGGCAGCCAATTTCCTATACGTGATCCTCATCACACTTGGAGGAGTTCTCGTATCAGGAAGTGTACACTTCGTACCTGTGGGTGGTGCACCCGCAGCGATGGCCCAGGCTACAGGAATTGGAACAGGTACAGTACAGCTCGCTGCCGGTGCAGGTCTTACAGGACTTGTGACAGCAGGCGCAATGCTTAACCTGACAGACAGTATGGCCCTGATCCTTGCAGCCGGCATGGTCGGTGCAATGATTATGATTGGAGTAACTATGATGGTCGGAAACCTTGTATATGTCTACGGTGTAGGTGTCCCCCCTGCTTCAGCAAAGGTCGACTATGACCCAATCACAAAGGACAGACAGGATATCTATGTATCACAGGGTACCGAAGGACACGGTCTTCCAACTGTATCATTTGTAAGTGGTATCATTGGAGGAGGCCTGGGTGGTATCGGCGGTGCACTTGTATATTATTCCCTGATGAGTATTGCAAACGGCATGGCTTCAGCAGACTTTGTGGGTCTTGCAGCTATTTTCGCTGTGGGAATTTTCTTCGTCAACGCAGTAATACCGTCCTACAACATAGGAGGTACAATCGAAGGATTCCATGATCCTAAATTCAAGAAGTGGCCAAAAGCAGTAGTAACATCTTTAATTGTCACATTTATGTGTGCAATTGTAAGTGTAATTACAATAGGAGGTCTGTAAAATGTCTGCAGGAGGAAGTGGAGGAGGCGCCGCAGAGGCAATTCCCCAGAATAAACTTATCGCTTTCGGAGCAGCAGGCGGACTTATCGCAATCTACCTGAGTTATTTCATGGTACAGTTTGCAGGACCGGCTTTCTCATTCATAGGCGCCCTCGGCGCAATCTGTGCCATCGTATGGGGCGCAGCTGCAGTACGCAGGGTAGCAAATTATGGACTTGGTACAGGCGTACCTTCAATCGGAATGCTTGCTCTGGGTATGGGAGTCGTGGCAACAATTTTTGGCCTCGCAATCGGAGGTATTGCCGGACCCGTAGTTGCTTTCGTAACCGCAATGGTAATCGGCCTTGTCATCGGTGCCCTTGCCAACAGAATAATTGGAATGGGCATTCCCATAATGGAACAGTCCATGACAGAGATCGCAGGTGCAGGTACTCTGGCTATTGTAGGTCTCAGTACAGCCATGACAGGCACTTTCATGTTTGACGTGATTCTGACAGAGGTAATTGCTACAGGTTACATCGCATTGATTTTCATCGTTGCAGGTATTGCAATCCTTCACCCGTTCAATGCAAATCTGGGACCCGATGAAAAACAGGACAGGACTCTTTCCACTGCATTCGAAAAAGGTGCTATAGCAATGGTAATGGCCGGTATCGTCTCGCAGTTTCAGCCGGTGCATCCGCTGCTCCCACAATCGTTATCGGACTGGCCATATGGTATGTTTCTTTCAGCCAGTACAGCAAGTATGTTGTCAGGGACGCATATGATGTGGTTGGAACAGGTCTCCTGCCAAAGGAAGAGGAGGAATCGGAATGAGCATGGTACATGTTGCCCCTGAAGTGCATTTAGTACTGGACCCAATGTCATCCCTGCTTGCAGCAGAACGTGATGATGTTATTGCATATTCCATGGATCCAGTAATGGAAAGAATAGATGACCTTGATAAGATCGCAGATGACCTTGTAAATTCCCTCGCCCCGGACAGGCCACTTCTCAGTTCCTTCCCGGGAAGAGAAAATACATCATACAGTGCCGGTATCTACAGTAACCTGTTCTATGGTGTCATTGTAGGACTGGTGTTCTCAGGAATTCTGGCAATTGTGATCTACATGCTTAGCATGAGCGGAGGATTGTAAAATGGCAGAAAAAAGAGAACCAGCACCCGGATGGCCAATCCTCAAGGGAGAATACGACGTAGGAGACCCGGAAAACTGTGTTGCAGTAATTACTCTGGGTTCACACTTGGAGGGGCAACCCATGCTGGATGCAGGAGCTTCTATTGCAGGCCCCTGTAAGACAGAGAATCTGGGTCTGGAAAAAGTTGTATTCCATATTATTGCAAACCCCAATATCAGGTATCTGGTTGTAACCGGATCTGAAGTAAAGGGACACATAACCGGTGAAGCATTCGTAATGCTGCACAAAAACGGTGTCAGTGAAAACAGGATTGTGGGTGCTACAGGTGCTATTCCCTATGTGGAGAACCTGACCGAAGAAGCTGTACAGAGGTATCAGGAACAGATCGAATATATCGATCTTATTGGTACTGAAGACATGGGAGCTATCACCGCCAAGATAAAGGAACTTGCAGCCAAGGACCCAGATGCTTTTGATGCAGATGCTCTTGTGATAGAAGTCGGCGGTGAAGAAGAAGAGGAAGAAGAAGTCGGTGGCCTTAAACCAATGGCATCTGAAATCTCTGTAATTCGTGGCAGGATCCTTGATATCGAAAGGGAAATGGCCAGGATCGGAGAGTTCAATAAATTCCATGCCGGTGTCCACGCAGGCAAGATTGAAGGAATAATGATCGGACTTACCATTACATTGTCCCTGCTTGGCCTGATATTATTCGGGAGGTGAATGATATGGCGGAAGAAGAATATGGAAAAGGCGTGCCAATGGTCATTGAACCAAAAATGGGCGCCATTGATCGAGTGGTCGAAGATATCCGTTACAGGGCCCAGCTGATTTCCAGGAGCCAAAAACTTGATTCCGGTGTATCAGCCGCAGGAATCGTCGGTTTTACAATCGGATTTCTTTTTGCACTGATAATGGTTATCATACTACCACTATTGGTATGGCAGGTGATTTAAGATGGCTGACGAACAGGCGAGTAACAATATTCCAGCCGTAGTGGTGGACTCGGAAGATTTTGATGAAATACTCAAGAAACTCAATGATATAGACGAGAAAATCGAGTTTGCCAACAGTGAAATCACACAGAAGATAGGCAAGAAAGTAGGAAGGGATATAGGAATACTCTATGGAGCAGTTGCAGGCATATTGATGTTCTTGCTCTATATCTCGATATCACCGATACTTTTCTAAAATAGAGGTAATAACATGTTCAAATTTGATAAGAAACAGGAAGTATTCGAGGTCGGAAATGTCAAGTTCGGCGGACAGCCCGGCCAATACCCAACCATCCTGGTCGGGTCAATGTTCTACAATAGGCACAACATTGTCACTGACGAAGATACAGGAGAATTCGACAGACCAGCAGCAGAAAAACTCTGGGACAACATACTCGAGATGGCAGAAACCACAGGAAACCCCTGTGTCAACCAGATTGTGGGAGAGACCCCGGAAGCCATCAAAAAATACATAGACTGGTTTGTTGAGTACGATGAAAAGACTCCGTTCCTGATAGATTCTTCAGCAGGGGACGTCCGTGCTGCAGCAGCTGATTATGTCACAGAGATCGGTGTTGCTGACAGGGCAATCTACAACTCCATCAACGCCAGTATCCACGAAGAAGAGATCGAAGCGGTCAAGAGAAGTGACATTGAAGCATCCATCGTACTTGCATTCAATGCAGTTGACCCCACCCTTAAGGGTAAGATCGAAGTACTCGAAAAAGGTGCATCCGGCCAGACACAGGGTATGCTTGATATCGCCAAAGACTGTGGAATCACAAAACCACTTGTCGATGTTGCAGCAACTCCCCTTGGTGCCGGTGCCGGTTCCTCTATCCGTGCAGTAATTGCTGTAAAGGGCCACTTTGGCCTGCCTGTAGGCGGAGGTTACCACAACATGGCTTCAGCATGGGACTGGATGAAAACATACAAGAAACAGTTCGAGACCAAGGAACAGCGTAAGGCAATCTACATGCCTTCCGATATTGGTACAAACCTTGTGCCACAGATCCTCGGATCCAACTTCCAGCTTTTCGGTCCAATCGAGAACACAAACACCGTGTTCCCGGCAACTGCAATGACCGATATCATCCTTGCAGAAAATGCCAAGGAACTCGGTCTTGAGATCGAAGACGAGAACCACCCAATCAACAAACTGGTCTGATTTTACGACCAGTTTTACTTTTTCTTTTCTTTTTTAGCACACAAATTTTCTATTGCACAAACCTCACAAGCCGGAGACAGCGGTTTGCACACCGTTTTACCAAACTGGACAAATAGCTCGTTAACTTCCCTCCAGCGGGCTACAGGAACCTGTTTCTGCAATTCAAGTTCTGTCTGTTCAGGGGTCGAGGTTTCCACAAGACCCAGCCTGTTTGATATCCTGTGCACATGAGTATCCACTGCGATTGCTTTTTCCAAAAAAGCATAGGAGAGTACACAATTTGCGGTCTTTCTTCCAACCCCGGGCAGTTTAAGTAACTCATCAATGGAAGCAGGGACCTGTGAATCATATTCATCTATGAGTATCTGAGAAATCTCTTTAATCCTGCCGGCTTTCACCCTGTAAAAACCCACATTCCTGATAAGGGTTTCAATATTTTCTATATCTGCTTCCAACATCTGGACAGGAGTGGAATAGTACTCAAAAAGTCTTCTGGAAGCAACTTCTGTAACTTCATCCTTTGTGCGCTGGGAAAGAACAGTTGATACCAATATGTAGAAAGGATCCCTTTCGGTGGAAAAGTATTCATGGGAATAAAGGGGTTTCAACCTGTCGAATATTTCTTCCGTGTCCATGGACTATCCAATGTTATACAAAATAATAAGATTTGCCTGATGGAAAGGCTTCAAATGAATTCGAAGTTAAAGGCAATTACTTATAACTGTCATAACTATTATCTTTTATGAAGCAGAACAAGATGTTACTCTATGCTTTAATGGCAATTGTTGTGCTGTCTATCGCTTTTTCGGTGGCGACATACAATACATCCGGAAACGACGATAAAGAACAGCCTGTACAGCCTTCCGTGGCATCAACTTCGGGTTCCTTTGAAGAACTGATGGAAATGACAGCTATGGAAAATACAAACAATGGGCTCCAGCTGACAATCTACTCCGGCAACTTTGCCCTTATCAAAGAAAAAAGGCAGGCACAGCTGGAAGAAGGTTATAATTACATCCGCTATTCGGATGTGCCTACAAGGATTGAACCATCCTCCGTCATCCTGGAAGATACTGGTGACAATGGCATCTCGGTTATCGAACAGACATACCGCTATGACGTCGCCAGTAAGTCCGGCCTGCTGGAAACGTATACAGGCAGGGAAATAACGGTATACGATGCCGATGGGAAACAGTATACAGGAACCCTTCTGAGTTACAGGGACGGATTGATACTGCAGACAACAGAGGGTGTCATAAGCCTGTCCGAAACTTCAAGGATTGAATATCCAGATTCAGGAGACCTGCTCACAAGCCCAACTCTTATATGGCAACTGTATTCACCCATTTCCGGTAATGTGGAGATGCTCACATCATATATCACAAACGGAATTGGATGGGATGCCAGCTATGTTATCAAGACCGATGCTGACGAAACAACGGCTGATATCGAGGGATGGGTCAATATAGATAACAATGCAGGTACATCATTTGAGGATGCAACAATCAAACTGATGGCAGGCGACATTAACAGGCAGTCTGCACAAAAAGCCTATGATTCTGTGTCATATGAAGTCCCCGTTGCAGAAGAAGCCGCTGCAGGTTCCTTTGACCGGGAAAGTTTTTCAGAATACCACATGTACACCTTGAACCGCCAGTCCAGCCTGCAGGATAAGCAATCCAAACAGATCTCTCTTTTCTCAAAGGACAATGTGCCTGTGGAAAAAGAGCTGGTTTACAACAGCTGGAATGGTGACAGGGTCAGCATCAGTTTCACCCTGGACAATTCAAAAGAAGAGGGCCCAGGAGTGCCGTTGCCTGCAGGAGTTGCAAAACTCTACCAGCCTGACAGCGGTGGCCAGCTCCAGTTTGCAGGCGAGGACAGTATAGACCATACACCGGTAGGAGACAACATCCGGCTTACAGCTGGATATGCATTTGATGTGACCGGTGAAAGGGAACAGGTCGACTATGAGAGAATTGGTACAAACAGGTACAGAACCACGAACAAGATCACGATTTCCAACTACAAGGAAACAACCGAGGAAGTTGTGATAGTAGAACGCCTCTATGGAGACTGGGAAATCACCGAATCATCCCATCCCTACACCAAGCAGGATGCAAATACCATCGAATTCAAGGTAGAAGTGCCTACCGAAGGGGATGTGGAAGTTACCTACACCTCCCTCTACAGTTACTGAGCGCAGGGCGCTCAGTCTTTTTTATTTACTAAGTAAATTACAGAAATCAGAACAATCCATTTCATTGAGATTTATACCGACATCCTCTGGAGAATATCCCAATGAAAGGGCCAGTAACTGGGAATAGTGAATTACCGGGATGCCAAATTCCCTGCCTTTGCCTGCAAGGGATACCTGCCCCGCATCAAACTGCATGTGACAGAAAGGACACGCTTCCACGATGCAGTCTACATCTGCCCCTTCAATCTTACCTAGTTTATGTTCGGTTATTGCAAGGGCCGTTTCGCCCAGAGCAGACCTGACACCGCCACCGGCACCGCAGCATTCCATTTTATCTGGATAATCCACACTTGTACAACCCAGCGCTTCCACCAGTTCATCAAAAACATAAGGACGCTCAACACTGGAGGTAGCCCTGCTTGATGAAGGTTTGAGCATGTGGCAACCGTAATGTACGGCAACTTTCAGATCCAGGGGCCTTACAATTTTTTCTTTTATTTCTTGCACACCTATTTCAGAATACAGGAATTCGATGATGTGGCGTACATCAACGGTACCGTCAAAATGACACCCGATTTGCGACAGGTGACTGTTAGCCTGCTCTTTCAGGAGAGGGCTATTTTTCAGTTTAAGATTTGCATCAGCCAGGGATCCATAACAACCGTTACAGATTGTCAGGACATCCCTGCCATCCGTTTCCGACGATGTGATGTTTCTGGAAGCCAGGGCTAGCCAGGTGGATTCATCGAATGAGCGGAAAACACCGGGTGCCGGACAGCAGGATGCACCTTCCAGCTCTTTCCAGTCAATACCAAGTTTTTCAAGGCAAATACCTGTAGCTTTTTCGATTCCGGGATAACGGTTGGGTACAAGACATCCCAGGAACAGGGATATTTTCATTGGGCCTCCCCTCCTGTAATTTCCCCGAAACCACAACTTGAAAGCAGGCGCTTTACATCCTTCAGATCATCGGGGTGGCTGTGGACCGTTGAAGGCAGGGAATTCAGACCCAATTGTATGCGTTTTTCTTTGTGAGCATTATCAATAGGCACAGCATGGCCATGTTCCTGAAGCAGATTGGCCACATGCCTGTGTCGCTCCAGAATCAGCCCCTCATGGGCAGCAATACTTCGCATAGCAAGTATAGCATCCACAATTTCAATACCCCTGGGACATCTCTCCTGACAGTTATAGCACGTCGTGCACATCCAAAGGGATTCATCGGAGATGGCTGCATGATCTCTACCAATCTTACGTACAAGTCGCCTGACATTCAGACTGGCCTGCCTGCCAGAGGGACAACTCCCACTGCATACGCCACACTGCATACATTTCAGGACATTGAAATCCTCTATAACCTCCTCTATTGAAGGGGCACCTGCCATGATTATGTTCACCTACCCGGAAGTAGATTTTCATTTGTTATAAAGATGAGGCTTTTCCTGTAATTTTGGTTTGATTTTTTATTATAAAATATCGCTACCGGGCTTGCCTCTAAAGTCCACTTGACCACAAACTCAGCTATTTGACCACAAAGTGATACAGTTGACCATAAACTCAAGGAATTAACAACTTCTAATACCTTTGGTTGTTTGAAGATAATTTACCTTAAAATAGAATTTGAGGAAATATCTTTCTCATTCCATCGATTCTGATACTTGTTGTTCTTCCTCCAGAGGCATTTCCTCGGCAACGAATTCGGCAAAGCTCTCGAATGTAGCGACCTTCGCACCTTCTGGAATATTAAATACGAATTCTGAATCAGGGATTCCTGTATTGACTTCAAGGTCTTTATATTCAGAGACCATCATGAGATTACCGTCCTCGTCATAGAACTCATATTTCAACATCATCCATGTTTCCTTATCGATCCATGCTTTTATGTCAACATTAAAACCAAATTCTGTATCATCATTGGGATTCATGTGTATTACATAACAGGATCTACCATCAATACTATCCACCCCATCAAACGTGATGTCATTTTTATCCATAAGATTCTGGATCATGTTGGCATAATCCATTTGACTTGGATCATAGTTGTTCTCTATTGATTCAACTTTCATACTCGTCACAAGATTTTGATTTGGGTAATATGTCCACATCGTTTCACCATTAGACACAATTGTTGTGCCTTCGCCCTGTTCGGCTTGCAATGTAACGACTTTCATTTTATCAGGCAGTTTTTGAGCTATTGAAGTTACTGTTGTCATTTTCTGCTCACCCATATACATCGTCGTGTAAACAGTAGCAGAATAGTCTTCAATATTTGCCGTATTTTGTTTGTATTCTTCAGCTATCTGTTCAGCTGTAAGATCTTCACCAATACATCCTGCAGATAAAAGCAGGAGAGATGATACTAGTAAAATAACTGTTAATTTTTGTGTACTCATAGTTCCACTCCATGTGTTATGGAATAGAACTATTCAAAGATATAAAAAATTAACTTAATTATTAAAAATATAAAATATGATTCTGGCTATATGCAATTTCAGTACTTAGCTAATTTTGAGCACCTGAACTTAACAACACCCCCCGATAGATTTATATGCGGTGAGAACGCCGCCAAAGGTAAAAGAGGCAAATACGGATGTGAAAACCTTGGGTTTGTTGTTTATGGAGTTAAGTGGCCTCCAAGGAAGGTTAGTAATGTTTACAGAAGGCGGTTTTCCATCGAATCATCTTACAGGATGAGAAATATTGTTAAACCAAGGACATCAACAAAAGATGTAACTTTCAGATATTTCTTTACAATAATATCATTCCTGCTCAGAAATGTATGGCTATATCTCCAGAAAAAGCATTTTACAATCGTAAAACCAGGTCCAATAACTATTGATGAAGACAAGTTCAGGTTTGCAAGGTTTATTCTGTTTGTTGAAGAATGGCTTAGGAGAAAGTTAAAGATTCAGCTAGTAGTGCAGTGTTTAAGGTAATTCAATAGTGGCAGGAACAAGATGGAGGGAAAATTAGAGAACTACTGAAGGTATATTCGACAATTTCTGGCAGGAGATTTGAGTCACATGGTGAGAGAGCACATGATGATGGATATATCGAACATCTTCCTCACTATAATACGGTATCTAAATATCTACGAGATCCAAATTTGACCCCACTCCTCACATATCTGATTGAAAAGACCAGTGAACCCTTTTCAGCAGTAGAAACTGAATTTGCAATAGACTCAACTGGGTTTGGGACAAAAGTAACAGATACCTGGCACGATAAGAAAGATTGTGCGCAGCGATACGGGCAAACTGGCAGTTGACAGAGCTCTTGAAAGTGGCAGGTTAGTTGCAACAGATGAAAACGACCCTTCAGTTGTCACAAAATACAGGGATAAAAAGCAGCAAAAATGAATTAAAAAGCAGCTAATCACTGCTTTATTTTACTTTTTTATGGATATTGTAGACATCCAAATACTTTCATCCTGCCTGCACCAATTTATAATAGCATGATTTGCATATATCAGCGGGGAGAATACGATGGGCATCTATACTGTAACCGGGCTGAACGACTATATCAAAAACGTGTTAACTTCTGAAAGAGCCCTGCAGCAAATCTGGGTCGAAGGAGAAATATCCAACCTCACAAAACACCGATCCGGCCATTACTACTTTTCTATAAAGGACGAATCAAGCCAGGTAAGCTGTGTCAGTTTTCGCTCCACAAACCGCAAATTAAAATTTGAGCCTGAAAAGGATATGAAAGTGCTGGTTTTTGGATCGGTAAATGTTTACACTGTCCGTGGACAATACCAGCTACAGGTGCTGGACATCCGCCCGGATGGCGTGGGTGAATTATATAAAGCATTCGAACAACTCAAAAAAAGACTTGAAGAAGAAGGTTTGTTTGCTCCCGAACACAAAAAACTCCTCCCCCGTTATCCCCGCAAGATAGGAGTAGCCACATCTGCCACGGGTGCAGCTATACACGACATACTGCATGTACTACAGAGACGCTATCCTGCAGATATCCTGCTCTGTCCGACAACTGTCCAGGGAGAGCATCCGCAGATAGCATTATAAGATCCCTGGAATTGCTCAATCGTACAGATGCAGACCTCATTATTGCCGGCAGGGGAGGAGGTTCCCTTGAAGACCTGTGGCCATTCAATGAAGAAAAGGTGGCACGTGCTATCTACAATTCCAGACTACCGGTTATATCGGCGGTCGGGCATGAAACTGATTTCACAATATCAGATTTTACAGCAGATGTGCGTGCACCCACCCCCTCAGCAGCCGCAGAAATTGCAGTGCCCGACAGGACAGAAATGGCAAGGCACGTCGATGGCCTCAGGCAGAGAATGGAATCTGCACTCAAAACTCAGATTCAAAACCAGAAAAAACATCTTGAATACCTTTCAGGCCGAATTAGTCCTGATAGATACAGGGAACTGCTCAACCAGCGCACCCAACATCTGGATGAGGTGACATATCGCCTGGCATCCAGAACAGAATATATACTGCAAACTAAAGTTGCAGAACTCGGCGCTTGCGGGGCGATTGAATGCCGTAAGTCCCCTTAATACTCTTGAACGTGGATACTGTGTGGCACAGTCCGAGGAGGGGGGAACCATAACCGGTATTATTGATATTGAGAAGGGGCAGAGTTTACAATTGAAATTCAGGGACGGGTGCTGCAGGGTGGAGCATAAAGAAAATTTGGATGAGGGATGCTAAATGTCATCAAACACTGAAAACAAAAACTTTGAGGATAGCCTGCTCGAACTCGAGGATATTGTGGAAAAACTTGAAAACGGACAGATTTCCCTCCAGGAAAGCATGGAAATGTTCGAGAGAGGAATAAAACTTGCAGGCATCTGCAATCACATTTTGCAAGAAGCTGAACAACGCATAGAGCAACTCATAGAAAGAAACGAAGAAATTGAGACCTGTGATTTAGAACAGCAAAGATGAAACAAGCATGTTTAACTTCTATGCATAACGAAATCAAGAAAGTATAAGTAATTCTTTATTCATAAGAACTTATGATGAGTGAATTGAGGGAAATCCCCTGTCATATTGATGGCATGGACGAAATCGTGGGTGGTTTCAAGTCCCCTTCGATCATTCTTATTGCGGGGACAGCTGGTGTAGGTAAGACAACCATGGCACTGCAGATGCTGTCAAATGCAGCAAAAGCCGGCGAAAAAACCCTGTATATACCAATTACAACGGAAAATTCCGATCGGCTGAAGATGTACCTCTCCACTTTTGAATTTCTGGATGAATCCGTGGAAGTACATGAGATTAACAGGCCGATTGCAGAAAAGGATCCGCTAAGTACTCTTATCGAAATGGACAATACGATATCATCCACAAAACCAGACAGACTTGTAATAGACCCTATCACACCCATAGGATTTGGATTTGTGGAACAGGAGAGAAGGCGTTTCTTCTACACCCTGGACTCAATGGTGCGTGAATCAAATTCCCTGGTGTTTTTGACAGGCGAGTTAATGAAAGATGAAATTCACAGTTATGTGGTCAGCCATCTTGCAGATGGAATAATTTATCTGTCCAGAACCAACCAGGGCATGCAAACCTCAAACCAGATGGAAATCCTCAAGATGACAGGAGTTAAACCCTCCTACAGTAATGAGTGCATGACCCAGAAATTCAATTATCAGGTGAGCACACGCGGATTCAGTGCATACCCAAATCTGAAATATGAGGAACAGGCTCCTGAAGATAAAAAAGTTGACACTGGCATCGATGAAGTTGACAAGATGTTAAATGGAGGCGTTCCGGCTGGAAGTTCTATTCTTGTAGGAGGAGAACCAGGCACCGGGAAAACCATAATGGGATGGCAATTTATTCAGCAGGGGCTCGAAAACGGGGAAAATTGTGCTATCATCACCTTTTACGAAAGTGTAGACCAGATAATAAAAGCCACAGGTGATCTTGGCTGGGACCTGCAACCCTATATTGACGAGGGAAAACTTAGTATAATCACTTATGATACCGAAAACGTCTGTTATGCAGAATATTCCAACCGCATAAGTAATATTGTAGAGGAAAAAAAACCTGCCAGACTGCTAATAGATGGCCTTGTGAACGTGGAAATCACAATAATAGATCCTGTTAAGAGAAGAGGATTTTTGCACTCCCTTGTAGGTTACCTGAAAAGCCATAATGTTACGACACTGTTTACCACGGAACTTTTCGGCGGGGCTGAAAAAATAAGGAGCAAGGAGTCATCTTTCATAATGGATAATGTAATCCTGCTTAAACAGACAGATACTGAAAAAGGAATGAAAAGGCAGTTCCAGATAATCAAATCAAGGGGAACCGCCAGTGAACCCCTTATAAAAGAATATGAAATAAAAGAAGGCGGAATTGAGATAATATAAATCAAAGATTTTGCACTTTCCTCTCAATTGTTGTTCCAAGTTCTGTAAGACTGCACTTGCCTTCTTTTTCCACTACAAGTTCCTTTTCCATCAGCTCTTCCACCAGTCTATTAACAGAAGGCTGTGCAAGATGCATATTCTTTGCAATACGGGATGTCTCGAGTTCACCTTTAGAAGCCAGCATTTCAAGAAGTTTTTGTCGATTCGTATTCCCTGTTACAAAACCCATTATTTCTTCCATAAAATCACCATTTAATATTAAGTTTACAGCTATAATTAACTTTCTTCAATATTGAAGAACGCATCTGCAGGGGAATAATTTTATAAGCATCAAACCACATTAAAGGGTGGCAGGCTAGTCTGGGTAGGTCGGCGTCACCTGTTACCCGAAATCGCTGATATGCGGGAGACGAAGCTGAAGGAAGTCATCAGGATTATTTTCAAGCCTGTGACCTCAACTAAGAAACTCCGTCCTGTTTGGATGATGTTGCTAGAGAGGTTGGTTGGAGAATCGGCCCTCTATCTTTACCGCGGAAACCGGTCGAGGCCCGGAAGGGAGCAGACTTACCGCGAACATACATCGCTCTCAGGGTTGCGGGGTGGAGGCGAGGTCACAGTCCCCTGGAAAATGAGAATGATGGCAACCGGAAGCATGCCTGCCACTTTATACAAGGAAAATCTTATATACATGACTGGCTTATGGAGTGCATTACCCGGGACGAGATAGCCAAGCCCGGTATGGCGCAGGATTGCTAATCCTGTGGTGCTCGCCACCTCGGGGGTTCGAATCCCCCTCTCGTCGTTAATTATTGTTTAAAATATTTTTCAATGAAAACATAGAAAGTTAATACATGTCAGATAAAATGAAAAAACTCCCGGTTATCCAGAGACCAGAGCCTGAAGAAAAAGAAAAAGTGTCTGCCTGTGGTGGTTGTGATTCAAAGGGAAAATGCAATCACTGGGGAATTAAGCTAGGTTCTGAAAAAGAGGAAGTATATCGTAATGTATTAATTTATCTTACAATGGGGATTGTCATCATAATTACAGCTCTGCTTATAAAGGCCTTAATGTCATCATTTTAAAAATAATTATTTGTAAGGAATACACATTTTCCTGCCACATGACAGACAGGTTATACAAACCGTTCCCTTCTTCAGCCGCACCTTAGAACTACTACCCGGTACGAGATAAGAATTACAACTACGACACACCCTTCTACGAAGGGAGGCAGGCAAGCGGATCCTGTATCGCATACCTATCCTGCGTGCAAGTGTAACATACCTGTCACTTCTGTAAGGATGTGTACTGTATGACGATTCTGCAAGCTTGAAGAGACGTTCAATTCTCTGTTTTGCCACGTCCTTCATGAGATTTTTCTGCTTTTTTCGGGATTTAGACACACAAACTACCTCTAATATTCAGGAATCCCTATTGTTTTCAAGAATAATTACCTTTGCTTCACTTCTTTTTTCTACAAGTTTTTTAAAGAGATCCACATCGGCGTCCGTTCCTTCCACACTTCCATAATGCATTGGTATGACATAATCTGGCCCTATACATGAAACTGCTTCTGCAGCTTGTTTTTCATCCATAGTATATTTACCCCCTATAGGAAGCAGGACTACATCAGCTTCAATGGCAGCCATTTCATCGATCAAATCTGTATCCCCGGCATGATATATCCGCAAACCTTCCAACTCAACCACATAACCCACACCTTCACCGCGCGGATGGAAGGATTTGTCTATATTATAAGCTGCAACTACCTCTATATTCAATCCCTTTATTGCAAGTTCATCCCTGAGGACATCCCCGGCTTCAATTCTTCTTGCATCGCCCCTAAACTGCAGACTGCAACTTGTCGGAATCAGGGTAGTAGCCGTACTTTTCCTGACCTTCTGAATATCCTGCGGAGAACAATGGTCGAAATGCTCATGCGTGATAAGCAGTACATCGGCCTGGTCTTCGTAGTAGATATAACCACTAACATCATAGGGATCAATATATACCACCACATTGTCCCCTCGCAATCTGAATCCTGCATGTCCCAGCCAATCAATGTGCACTTTTCCTATATCTATAGCTTTCAGCCTATAACCTCCTGTGAATATATAATGGCGGTAAGTTGATTAACATTTCTTTTTATCAAAGCTAATACAAAAAAAACATCATTTATATCCCATAATTCAACTTTTCCAGTCACATTTAATCAGAGATTAAATGGGAGTTTCATTTTAAAAATGAAACATCAGGAAATATTAATACAAATCGCCTTGAATTTAAATTAAATCCGACCTAACAAAATTTATATAGAATAACTAATGTATATACAATTAGACGTCAGTTTTGAAAGGATTTTATACCGCTTGAAAAATTGACATCAAAGAAGAAGGGACCAAAAATGAAAATAAGAGTAGTCAGTTCTAAAGAAGAAATAGAGACCCTGGATGAAAATGAGGAGATTATTCACCTCGCATTCAGGCCATCCAATACGGATATTTTTTCCCTTGTGATGAAATGTCCCAACGTAAAGGCTTTGCACATACCCAGCTCCTATAAAAGAACAATATCCAGCTCTGCAAGAATGTATCTTGAAATGCAGGGTATTGACCTACTTGAAGGCGATGTATGGGGACACAGAAAAGACATAAACGAGTATTCCGAAGTTTCCAGAAGTGTATATGACCGTATTGAAGAATACAGGAAAGAAGGGCTTACCGAAGATGAAATTACAGACAAAATGGTCAAAGAAACCCGTTTAAGCCCGGATTTCATAAAATTCCTTATGAAACAGAATTCCTGATTCTACAAAAAGAAGTAAGGATCCCTTCAAGGGATCTTCAGCTTTCTCTTTTTAACCTGTCTTATATAATTACCCCAGTGAAGGGAGTTTAAGCCCTATCACTGAAACTACAATTACAAAAATCATCAGTGACACCACATAGCCGTATCCCTCGTTTTCCATTCCCAGGGAATGCACAAGGATAAGCATAGCGGAGAAAAGGGTTACTGAACCCACAGCCAGCAGAATTTCAATGCTCTTTTTACTCATGAAAACTTACATGTTCAACTTCATACATGAAATTAACGCAAATAAAGACAAGCTATAAAAATAATACCGAAGGAATGTATCAGAAAAGGTGGTAAAGAGCTGTTATGACAGAATTTGAAAGGAAACTTGTGCAGTCTTTCAACGATTATTTTGAGAACTGCAATGTAAAAGCGATAGCTCACCGCATAAAACAACATCGTTTCACACCCCAGTTCCTGGATGTAATGGTAGATTCTTTGAACCCGGACTTTTATTTAGGGATAGAGTGCAAGAGCATTTCAACTGAAAAGGGTGCCAATGCACTTTATTTCAGTCAGCATTTTACAATAGACAAAAAGGGGGCACATCAGGTACTACGCATATCGGAATATCTGAGAAGGTCAGGAAGGGCGGGTTTTCTGGTTGTTGAATTACGACAGGGATCCGGGAAGTCCCGGCAAGCCTATATAATCCCCTGGAAAGATATCGAGGAGAAATACGAATCAGGAGAATTGAAATACACAATTGATGAAATTAAACTTTATTCAAAGCTTGAAAGAAAGGGTGACGCATATCATATCGAACCTGAAAAATGGGCCAAGCAAAATAAATGGATGCAAACGGGGGAATGACATATAGAAAAAGTACTCAGATCAATGAAAGAACATGCAAGAGAATGTAATACAGAAATACAGAAACACGAATCTGTATATGTAGTATCCCACATTGACGCAGACGGCCTGACTTCTGCCGGAATAATATGTAAAGCCCTGCAACGTGCAGGTATCAATTATGAAATGAGGTTTGTAAAACAGCTGGATGACAATATCATAGAAGACATCGCAAACATAAATCCGCAACTTGCAATCTTCACAGATCTGGGAAGCGGCATGCTGGACAGCATAAATGCAAAGGGTATCAATGCCATAGTTTCAGATCATCACCAACCCCGAGGAGAAGGGAAATACCACCTCAATCCTCATCTTTTCGGCGCTAACGGATCGTATCAGTTAAGCGGCTCCGGAACAACCTACATCCTTGCAAATGAAATAGGCCAGAATACAGATCTGGTTGACATAGCCATGGTTGGTGCTATCGGAGACATGCAACACCTCAAAAAAGGGCATTTGACCGGGGTTAACCGCCTGCTACTTGAAGAAGGAGTGAAAAACGGCCATCTGAGTTATGAAAAAGATATCACCCTTTTTGGTAAACAAACCCGCCCGGTCTATAAACTGCTGCAATTTTCTTCTGATCCATTCCTGCCGGGCCTGTCAGGTGACGAGGATGCATGCATAGGCTTTCTCCATGACATGAATATCCGGTTTGGGGGCGATGAACGATGGAGACGCTGGATTGATCTTGAATCTGCAGAAAAACAGAGAATAATATCCGGGGTCATGCAACACTGTATCAAAGCCGGGCTTCAACCCTTTAAGGTTGAGAGATTGATCGGGGAAGTTTATGTCCTGCTCAATGAACGTGAAGGAACGGAAATGCGGGATGCTTCCGAATTTTCCACACTGCTCAATGCCACCGCACGCTATGACCATGCAGAGACCGGACTGGCAGTATGCATGGGAGAACGGGGAAAAGCTTACGAGGATGCAAAGAAGCTTCTTGGAGAACACAGGCAAAATCTTGTCAACGGCCTAAAACTTGTGAAAGAAAATGGCATTACACAAATGGATCACATACAGTATTTTGATGCAGGAAACAAGATCAAAGAAACGATTGTAGGCATTATCGCCGGTATGAGCATTACTTCTGCAGGGAGACGGGACAAGCCAATAATTGCCTTTGCGGATTCAGATGATGGTGTAAAAGTATCAGCGCGGGGAACACAGGACCTTATCAGGAAGGGACTCAACCTATCACAGGCAATGTCAGATGCTGCCGGCTTCGTGAACGGCGCAGGAGGAGGGCATGACATTGCAGCAGGAGCGACAATACCTGCAACGGGCAGAAACGAATTCCTCAATACGCTGGATGAAATAATAGGAAGCCAATTCCAGAAAAACTAAAGTTAGAAATAGTCCTCGATTTTGTCCATGGAATTAATATCCATCAGTGTAGACATTGCATTGGTGCGGATATTGATTCCCTGTTCTTTCATAATAGCCATCGGGTTGGTGCCGCCAATAACCACCACACCAAGATGGTCACGTTCCACAGGAACATCCAGTACACGGCTGTTGGGATCCCCTACTTCCAGAATACCATTTATCCCAATATCCATCATTCCCGAAAGAACACTGTTGATCTCATCCCTTTTTGCAAGATGGACTTCCCTTAAGTTTGCAAGAATCTTACCCGAACCGGTCTGAAGCATTCGGGTTACAGAAGTAATGTCCTGCGACATGAGTACTTCAAGAGGATCGATTGTAGTGCTGGCATAGGTCAGGACATCAGTGAATCTGACGGGCAGACCATTGCGAATCTGCACAACTCCCCCGAATTTGGGATTTGTCATAATTCCCGATTTTAGCAAGACCCCGTCTATGGTCATACTACACATTGTAGCGATGCCTACCTTCCCCCCCGGTATGGTAAGATCACCTATAACGTCTCCGCTTTCCAGGACCTTTAAGAAAGGACTTACTGAAAGGCCGCTGTTGGAAGTAAGCTTCAAAAACTCCAGTACATCAACAATATCATCCGCATCAGCAATGGAGAGGTTGACAATTATATCCCCTTCCATACTTTTTAAGTCCAATGTGGTCCTGAACATAAGGTCTTCGATCTTTGAAGACGTGAACTGCACAACACCACGTTTATCCTGCATTGATACACCTTTAAATCGTTTTTATGGAAAATATACACAATATCTTATATGTTTACTCATTGATAATCTGACTGAAAATATCAGTATACTTTTCAGGCACTGTCAGGAATTCCAGCCGGGAAAGATCTTCAACCAATCCGTACATGTCCTCTTTCCTGAAAAGGCCGAATTCAGGCACATCCATAGGTTTAACATGACGTATTTCAGGCACCTGCGAGTATGCAGAATTCTTTATAAAGCCATCTTCAAGTAAATAATAGGCACCACCTTTTTTTGTTTCTTACAGGCTCATACACCGAGGAAAAATCACGACATACCCAGTTGGCCATTTTGAGGGTTGAATCCGATGCATTGATTGTAATATGACCGTATCCGGGAGGTACAACCACCACGTCCATTGCGCTGGCTTCCACTACCACAACATCCTCAACCTTACCATCATTAACTTTCTGGAGAAGATAGGTAGCACTGCCTTCATGTACCTGATAAACTTCTGCATAGGAAAGATTGCTGCCAGGTACCTGCGGATGATAATGACCGGCTGTTTTTACATATTCTACTCCCAACATTGCCGGAGGTATTATTGTGATATCATACCTGAGATTATGTGATTGTATTTTTTCAAGATCATGAGGATTTTGGGACAGGTCCCTGTACATATAATAGAGCTCTTCATTTTCCCTGCCCTCAAGCCATTTTTTGTCATAAACAACTTCAGCCATATCATAAAGCATACGTACATCTGGTACCCTTTCAATCCCACCGAACATAATTTCATTTGACATAATTATTCTCCTTCAAGACTTACTCCCCTTTTCAGCTGCCACCGGCAATATTAATAAACAAAAGAATTTAAAACTTTCCTCCAGTGCCTTTTTAAATAGAGGCTGACATTATGTTGAACGGGATGCTGCAATGGATAGAGAAATCAGGTTAATACATACTGCTGATACACATATTGGTTATCGGCAATATCACAGCGATGTACGCCGCCGGGATTTTCTGGAAGCCTTTGAAACGGTAATTGATGATGCCATTGACATGAAAGTCGATGCGGTAATTCATGCCGGAGACCTGTTCGATTCCCGCAATCCCACCCTGGAAGATATTCTCGAAACAATTCAGATAATGTCTAAATTAAAAATGGCTGAAATCCCCCTGCTGGGAATTGTGGGCAACCATGAAAGCAAACAACAAACCCAATGGCTCGATCTGCTGGAAAACATGCATCTGGTCAGGCGTCTGGGCAACAGTCCTTTTGTGGCAGGTAAAATTGCGATTTATGGTATAGACAGTATACCCCGACCGAAGATACAGTCTTTTGACTACTCCGGTTTTGAAACCAGCCAAGAAGCTACACACAATATCCTTGTAATGCATCAGCTAATGAAACCGTTTCCTTTTGGGGAATGGGATGTGGCTGAAGTAATCCATTCATTCCCCTGTGCACTGGATGCAATATTACTCGGGGATTATCACAAGTATGAAAAAACAAAGGTGGAAAATACATGGGTCACCTACTGTGGAAGCACAGAAAGGAACAGTGCTGCAGAGGAAGAACCCAGAGGATATAATATAATCACTGTTTCTCAAAAGGGTATTGATATAAGCAGGCGACAGATAAATACGAGAGAATTTTTACACATCCCCGTGGACATAAAAAATGAAAATGACGTATACCGCGATATTTTCAATGCAATCCGCGAGTATGATGTGAATGAGAAGGTTGTTTTTATTGAATTAAAAGGCAATTCACAGGTGGATATTGCCTATAGTGAGATAGAAGAATTCCTTGATAAGCAGGGAGTACTTGTCAGCCGCATATCCGATATGCGAAGCAATTCCCCTGATGAAACTGAAAATCAACCGGAAATAATATTCTCAGATCCCGACATTGCTGCCAGGGAAGAAATCAAGAAAATGGACCTTACAGATGCAGGCCTGTTGATTGATGAAATCATAAGGGACCTGTCCATACCTAAAACCACCATCGACCACAAGACAGAAGCTTCTATAGCAACGATGATAGAACAAACGGATTTCAGCCAGGAAATTCCCTTAAACATTCACCGGCAAAAACAAGTTGAAACTACCCGGAAGGAAGAACCATCCCGACAGGAGGGACCTGTGTTCGTTGAAAAGGGAGAAGATAAAAAATCCCAACCTGCAAGGAAGAAGAAAAAGGAAACCGATGCAGTGGACAAGGATGTTGAGCAAAAGCCACAGAAAACAAAAGTTCCACGACAGTACAATCTGGGGGATTATCTTTGAAATTCAAACGGCTAAAAGTGAAAAACATACGCAGTTACAGTGATCTAGAGATTGATTTCAACGATGGGGTAACTGTGGTTTCAGGGGTCAACGGAAGTGGAAAATCCAGCCTTCTTGAAGCCTGTTTTGTGGGACTGTTCGGTCACAGGGGCATACCAAAAGATTTCGTACTTGCAGACCTGGTGCGCAAGGGATGTGAAGAAGCTGCAATTAATCTCGAATTTGAGCATATGGGACAGGAGTATGCTGCAATCCAGGAATTTCGCAACAATCCCGAAACAGGCAAAGCCTCCACCACCAAATCGTATCTGGAGATAGACGGGGAAGTCGTAGTAAACCAGGCCACACAGACGTATGAGTCCATCCGTAATCTGCTGCGCATGGATGAAGAAGCCTATAAGAACTGCGTATATATCAGGCAGGGAGATATTGACGTTCTCATCAATGCCCGCAAAAAGGACAGGCAGAGGATGATAGATGACCTTTTGCAAATAGGCAGGCTGGAAGAGTACAGGGAGAGGGCAAAAAGTGCCAGGACCGGTGTGGGGAGACATATCACTGAAACTCATGCCCGGATTAAGGACCAGCAGGAAGAGATTGAAGCAATTGATGCAACCAAACCCGTTGCCAGAAAAAATCAGTTGAATACGGATTTGAAGCAATTGCAACAGGAAGTTGCGAATCTGGAGACAATGCGAGACAGAACCAGCACTCGTATCGAAAAGGATCGCCAGCACATCGAGCAATATACCAGAACCCAAAAGCAGATCGATGAACTGGACAGGGGAATAAGCGGGCTGGAAAAACGGAAAAAAGAAACTCTCAATTCACTGGAAAGCAAAAGGAAAGAGGGGGACAGGCTTCACAAATCCATTCTGGAAATTGAAAACAAAATACAGGAATTATACGATTATTTCGGACTTGACGAAACCACAGATGTGGATAATTTCACTGCCCGTACAGAAAAGGAAGAGCGGGATGCCTATGAGGAAATCAGCCGAATAAAGACCAAACAGGGGCTGAAACTGCAGGAAAGGGATAATTCACAGAAAGGCCTGACTGAAACAAAACAAAATCTCAAGGCACTGGAAGAAGCAATCAAAAAAAGGTCCACTCAGGAAAAGGATCGGTTAAAGGAAATAGAGGAAATCAATCAAGAGTATTCAGTACTGGAAGGCGAGATTGGCAAATTCCTTGAAAAGGCGCAATCAATGGGTTTTGACCAGAAGAAACTGGACAATCTGGAAGAATTGGAAGACCTGCTTTTGAACAAGCAGCGTCATCTCCATGGAAAAGAAAAAGAAGTCAGAACCCGGATAGACCAGATCTCAAAAACACTCACAGAACATAGAAACCTGCTGGAAAAGGGAGCATGCCCCACATGCGGACAGGACCTGCAGGGCTCGACCATTGCCAATGATACAAAGGAGGAAGAATTACAGAGAAAAGAGCTTGAGGAGCAATTGGGAAAACTCATCCAGGACACTCAATGGGCTGAAGAGAAAATTGCCACCATAAAAGAGGCAGGCAAAATAAAAAAACAGGTCGATGAAAAAAGACAGAAGCAACTGCTTATAAATCAAAAACAGGAAAATCTGGCCTCCTACAATGAGGAGTTGAAGAAACAAAATCAGGAGGATGAAAAGAAAAAACAGGAATTTTCAGAAAGGATAGGGGAACTTGAAAAAGACATTAAAAGAGCCGAAGATGAAATAAAAGAAATACAGCAAACTGCAAACACTGCCACCGAGCATCATAACAAAATGAAAGAGAATCTTGAAAGTGCAAAATACCTGATAAAAATAAGACATGATCATACACAAATGCAGAGTGATCATCAACACCTGAAAACAGGTATTGCGGATATTCAGGAGAATGTGCGTTCATCGATGAACAGATAGCAGAGAAAAAAAGGAATAAAAAGCAACTTGAAAACGAGCTTGGTAAGGAAAATATTGAGGAACTTAAAAGCAAATTGCACGATTTCCAGCAAGCTTACGAAAAAATAATCGGGGATATTGAAGAAAAGAACAACCAAAAAGCGGGTCTTTTAAAGGAAATAGGGCAGATAGAAACCAACCTCAAAAGGAAAAAAGCGTTGCAGGAAAAACTAAAAACGTTCAATAACCGGGAAAAGTACCTCAAAGCTGTAAGAAGTGATGTAGAAAACCTGGAAGATATGTACATGAGATTGCGTGCAGACCTGCGTACACGCAATATTGATGCACTGGACAGATTGCTCAATGAAATCTTTTCCTTTATGTACACCAACAATGCCTACTCACATATCCAGCTGGATACTGATTATGAACTTACCATCTATGAGAAGGACGGGACTCCCCTGGAACCCAAACTGTTGAGCGGTGGAGAGCGGGCAATCTTTAACCTTGTTTTAAGATGTGCTATTTACAGGTTGCTTTCAGAAGGACTGGCCGGCGGGGAATACCGTAATGAAATGCCCCCTCTGATCATGGATGAACCCACTGTGTTCCTGGACAGGGGACATGTGCACCAGCTTTTAAAGTTAATAGATCTCATGAGGGACATGGGAGTCGGCCAGATATTGATAGTATCCCACGATGAAACCCTTATCGATTCGGCTGATAATGTATTTGAAGTCCAGAAAGATCCCACGACAAATATATCTTCCATTATTGCGCAATGAAAGCATATAAGAATAATTTAAATAGAATATTTATAAGAATAAATAAATCATATTCATATTGAGGGAATGAACGTTTTGCGAGGAATTGGATGGAATCCGGGCAGAGAGATTTAATTATTGAACGTCTTGAAAAGCAGATCAGGAACAAAGAAGAGGAAATATCCGATATCAAAACAAACCTCAAGAGTTCTATTATAACAGAACTGCGGGAAGAATTGAGAAATGATATGGATATAAACAAGAGGCTGATCGAACTTGAGCAACAACTCAAGGAAATTTCTACAAATATAAATGGAATCCTTGAGGAACTCCTGGACCAGAAATCGCGTATCCGGGAAATGGAACAGGCAAACAGACAGCAAACAGGGGAAAAGGAGCCCGACGCATGGAGCAAATATGAAGAAGAAACAGCCAGCCAGGATGCTTATACCGAGGAAAAGGAGCCTGTAACCCAACCTGCAGAAACCAGTAACGATACCCCTGAGAGATCCCGGTCTTCCCCCGAACAAAAAAGAAAACCTCGTATGCACTTCCAGATCAGGGATGTCGATAAAATGATGCCTTCTGAGAAAAATCAGGAAAAAGAGGTTTCTGAAGAGGAAAAAGATGAGTACATCGTTGCTGAAAGTGAGAATCGCAAAGTGGAAAAGACCATCAAGCCAGAAACCCAGAACGAGAATTGTGAATACATAATTGCCGGTGATAAGGGACCTCTGGAAAATAAAAGCGAATGTGAATACGAAACTGTCGAAAACAAGGACGAGGATTCTGAAATAATCGTCAGGAAGAAGAAATCGTTCTAAAGCCCAAAGAGGATTGGCGTGTATATAAAAAAGATAGAATTTCTGAATTTCAAATCATTCGGGAAAAAAGTAAAAATCCCTTTTTTTGATGATTTCACAACTATTTCAGGCCCCAACGGAAGTGGAAAATCCAATATAATTGATGGTATACTTTTTGTCCTGGGATTGTCCAGCTCCCGCACATTGAGGGCGGAAAAACTTACCGACCTCATATATAACGGGGAAAAAAGCAAAAATCCGGACAATGCCCAGGTTACCATCTATTTTGATAACAAGGACAGGGAACTTCCTGTTGACAATGACGAAGTTGTGATTAGCCGGAAGGTGCGTAGTACAGACAGCGGTTACTACAGCTATTTCTACTTCAACGGCAAATCGGTAAGTCTTGGTGATGTGCATAATTATCTTGCAAAGGCAAGGGTCACACCCGAAGGATACAATGTCGTAATGCAGGGAGACGTCACAAGAATCATCACAATGACCGCCGGGGAGCGACGCAAGATCATAGATGAGATTGCCGGGGTTGCAGAGTTTGACAATAAGAAGGAGAGAGCCCTCAATGAACTTGAAGTTGTAAGGGAGCGCATTGAACGGGCAGATATCCTGATCGATGAAGTGGATAAGCAAAAGGAAAAACTCCAGGGAGAACGTGACCAGGCTGTCAAATACCAGTCCCTCAAGGAAGAAAAGATGAAGTTTGAGGGTTTCGTGCTGCTTTCTAAACTCAAGGATGCAAAAACCGAACTTGAAGGGGTCGGTCAGGAATACGACGCCCAGCAGGAAAAATTGGAAGAAATCTCCTCAGAACTTAAACAGAAAAAAGATATCCTGGAAGAAAGGGAAGAAGAATTACGCTTACTTAACCAGCGCATCCAGAAGATGGGCGAAGATGAGCAGATCGAGGTAAAAAGGCGAATTGAAGAGATTCGTGGAGAAATCTCGGGATGCAGTGATCGTATCGAATATGCAGGCCAGGAAATCGATGAGATCGATGCCGCCAGACGCAGGTTTTCCTGGAAATCGATGAATCAAAGGGCAAGGTAGATGGCATCGAGGAAAAGATTAAGGAACACAGTTTCCAGAAGGAAACCCTGCAATCGGAAATTTCTGAAAAACGTACCCAGAGGATGTTACTGCAGAGCAAAATCGCCGATGTGGATGAAAAATTTGCGCGAACAAGGGACGAACTTTCTGCAAATAAGGACGAACTGGAACAGCTAAAAACCCAGAAAAACGAGCTCATGCGTAACGAGGACAGGCTGCTGGATTCCCTGCGTCGCAAATCTTCAGATGTAGCAGAAATAGAAGATGAGATCAGGCAGGCAAAGGAGAAAGCCAAGTCCTCTGAAAGCGATACTAAATCCGTCCAGTATGATATTGACAAACTCAACGAAAAGATAGAAGGGTTGACAAAAGACCTGGATGACCTGGAAAGCAATCGTTCTCAGATAAAAAAGGTTGTCAGTGATCTGGAAAGTGACATACGCAGCAAACAACAGGACTATGCAATGCTTGAAGCCCGTGTGAGGGCAGCAGAGGACACAAGCAGGTATTCCCGGGCAGTAGACGCGGTAATCAAGGAAAAAGACAAACATGGCTTGCCCGGTATTTATGGCACCATAGCAGAGCTGGGAAAAGTAAATCAGAAATATTCAACCGCCCTGGGAATCGCTGCAGGGGGGCGAATGCAGGCAGTTGTGGTGGATACGGACGAAGATGCTTCCCGGGCTATTGCTTACCTGAAACGCCAGAGATCAGGCAGGGCAACCTTCCTTCCCCTAAATAAGATGGAAGCACGCAGACCCTACAAAAACCTCTCCGACAGGGAAGGCGTAATCGGTTATGCTATTGATCTTATCGATTTTGACCCGAAATTCGAAGCAGCCTTCTGGTATGTATTCCGGGACACCCTTGTTGTTGATACCCTTGAAAACGCCCGAAAACTGATGGGCGGGCTGCGCATGGTGACCCTGGAAGGTGAGATCGTTGAAAAAAGCGGGGCAATGAGCGGTGGCTCCCAGCGCAAGTCCGGCCTGTCATTTGCAGCCTCTGAAAAAGATAAACTTGTCAGGATATCCGAGGAACTTACCAAACTGGAATCACGCAGAAGCAATGCGATCAATAAACTGGATACTACCGAGGGGCATATTTCAAACACCAACAAGGAAATCCAGCAGTATGAGAACGAGATCGCGCGCAAACAGATGCAATTCGAGGAGATTGGTAATCGCGGAGAGACGCTTGAAAAATTGCTCAATAGCAAGGATGAGGAACTCAGGCAGATCGAGGAAGAACGCCAGCAGATGCGAACGGAGATGAATGAAACCGTTGAGAAGAAAGAGCATCTGGAAGAAAGGGAACAATCCCTGCAACAGAACATAACGCAGATCGAGGTAAAACTCGCCGATTCAGAAATTCCCGAGCTCAATAAGCAGGCAGAAGCCCTGGACGAGGAACTGCGCCGCCTAGACGGAAGGATAAGGGATATTGACGGGCAGATCAATGCTCTTGAGCTCGATAAAAAATACGCAACCGAGAAAATGGAACAAAATCGGGAACAAATAGCCCAGATGGATGAGAAAAAGCGTACACTAAAAGAGCGCATAGGAGAACTCAAGAATAAGATCACGTCCCTGGAAAGCGAACTGGAAGAAAAGAAACAACGTGAAGAAGAACTCACAGGTGAACTGCGCCAGCTTCAGGGAGAAAGAGAGAATAAGGAAATGGCCTACTCAACCCAACGTGATGAAGTTGATAGGGTCAAGAGCCGCTATGAGAAGGCAGAGAACCAGAAAATGGCACTTGAGGCCACACTGGATGCCGTGAAGGAACAAATTGAACAGCTCCGCGAAGAGATCACACGCCGTGGCCTTGAAGAGACTGATGAAGTCCCTGGTTACGAAACAGTGCGTACAAGGATAACTTCGATTGAAAAGGCAATGGAAGCCCTGGAACCTGTGAATATGCGGGCTATAGATGAATATGAGGAAGTGGAGCAAAGAATTGTTGATCTCAAAAGCCGCAGGGCAATCCTGTTCAATGAAAGAGAGCAGATCCTGGATCGTATCGACCAGTATGATAACCTTAAAAAAGAGACCTTCATGGAAACCTACAATGGTATCAATGATGCCTTCAAGGAAATCTTCAATGAGCTTTCCGATGGTGTCGGGGAACTTGTGCTGGACAATGAGGAAGACCCTTTCTCCGGAGGCATGACCCTCAAAGCCCAGCCCCGGAATAAGACCCTGCAGCGGCTTGAAGCGATGTCGGGCGGAGAAAAGAGTCTCACAGCACTTGCATTTTTATTTGCTATCCAGCAATATCGTCCCGCACCGTTCTATGCTTTTGATGAGATCGATATGTTCCTTGACGGAGCAAATGCTGAAAGGGTTGCCAGGCGTGTTAAAAAGGCAGCAAGCAATGCCCAGTTCATAGTTGTCTCTTTGAGGAAACCGATGATAGAAGCTGCCGAGCGCACAATTGGTGTAACAATGCAGCAGGATAATATCACAAGTATTACGGGTGTGAAAATACGGTGAACAGTATATCGGTAAAAAACGATGAAATCCCGTTGCTGGAAAACATGGTACAGGGTATTGATCCTGAATTCCTGAAAACGTTGAAGGAACTGGGTGTAGACGAAGCCGAGCTGGAATTATCAGATGATGTGCTCTGTGAACCTGTAGAAATCCTCGTAAACCTTGCAAAAAGTGAAAGTATCAATCCCTGGGATATTGATATTGTAGAGATCACGGATAAATTCCTGGAAAAAATAGAAGAAATGAAGATAATGGATCTGAGGATCACAGGCAGAACACTGCTTTATGCTTCCATTCTCCTCAGGATGAAATCCACAGGTATCATACAGGAAGAAGATGAAGAACCCGATGATGATATACCTGATGATGATCTCGAATTCCAGAATGAAGAAGACTACCCCGTACCCAAATTGCCGATTCGCCGCGCTGCCACAAGACCTGTTACCCTGCAGGAGCTAATTAATGAATTGAAAAAGGCAGAAAATGTTGAATCCAGAAGGACCCAGAGGCGACAAAAACGTGTCCTCCACATGGAAGAGGAGCCTACCACAGAAGATGTGCTAGGTATTGCTCATGAGGAAGACATAAAGGGGCGTGTCGAAGACCTAGAAGAAATAATTGAAGAGATTCTGCACGGGAAAGAAAAGGTCAGTTTTACTGAGATCACAGATCCTATACCCTCCCGTTCAGAAAGGGTAATGACTTACCTATCCCTCCTTTTCATGGCTTCCCAGAGGAAAATCTGTTTGAGACAGGATGAACTCTTCGGAGAATTGTATATATACTCTTATGGAAATAAAGAGCAGCCTGTTTGAAAGAGGTTGGTTTGAAAAATGTCCGACAGGGAAATTGTTGAAGCTGCACTTTTTGCAGCAGGCAGTGCAGTTGAGATACAAAAACTGCAAAAGATACTTGACAAAGATAAAAAACAGGTCACAAAAATTGTAGAAACCCTCATCCGGGAATATGAGGAAAGAGAATCTGGACTGGAGATCGTGGACCTGGGTGAAAGATATGTCATGCAGGTCAGATCAAAGTATTCTGATATTATCCGTCCCTTTGCACCCCGGGAGCTGAGTTCTCCCATGCTACGCACCCTTTCCATGATAGCCTATCATCAGCCTGTAGTACAATCGGATATTGTAGATATGCGCGGCAACAAGGCATATGATCATATCCGGGAATTGCAAAATCGGGGATTTATTGAAAGCACACCACAAGGCAGGACAAAACTACTCTCCACCACCCCTCTTTTTGCAGATTATTTCGGTCTTGAGGACAATAAACCCGAACTTATCCGCAACAAGATGATAGAACTTTCAAAACAACAAAGTGGCAAAGAAGGACTTGACCGCTGGCTTGGACGCAGGTTTGTCGGATTTACTCCCATGTATGAATCGCTGGCACAGATGTGTGGAATCAAAGATTACCGCATGGTAGATGCTTATAATCCCACCGAGCAAGAACTTCAGACCCTTGATACGGTTTACAAAATGGTTATTTCCCGGGGATATAAGGAAGAGGTGGAAAAACATTATTCAGGAGAGATTATCGAAGCCGGATCCACTACATTTGACGATCTTGCTGAAGCCGTCAATATACTAAAAAGCGAGGGAGAGCCGGCCAGGGTAAAGGAAACCCTGGAGCTGCTCGAGGAACTAAAGAATGAATACCGATCAAGAGCCATGACCATAAGTGCCAGGGTCACCCCGGAAACCGAGATGGTGGCACGCATTGTTAAAGATCTGCATATCGGTGTTTCAAAAGATGGAATACTGATTGCCCCGGATTATGAAACAAACACTTCAGGCGAGGAAATCGGAAGGGAAGCGGATATCCTTGTCCCAACCCATCGTAACCTGGAAGGTGGCCTTATAGAGAGAGTCAAAAGCAAGTATGATGCTGTTATCAAGGGTCTGCGGAAGGCAGAATAAGGTAAAGCTATTTAAATAGGTATTTAAATTAAGAAACTATAAGAATATATAAACTATCTGGAATTATTTGCTTCAATTTCCAAGGACCTGAGAATATGACAGATTATAACATTAAAATAGAAAATGTGGTAGCTTCCACCAAACTTGCCGAGGAATTCGACCTTACAAAGATCGAAGCTGAATTTGAAGGAGCAGAATATAACAAGCAGAAATTCCCCGGTCTCGTATACCGCGTATCAAACCCAAAGGCGGCATTTCTTGTTTTCACCTCGGGGAAAGTGGTCTGTACAGGTGCCAAAAACGTAGATGATGTACACACAGTAATTGCGGACATGGCCAAAAAACTCAACGGTATTGGTATAGATACCCTTGAAAAACCGGATATCACCGTACAGAACATTGTCGCCTCCGCTGACCTCAAAGCTGTACTCAACCTTAATGCAATCGCAATCGGACTCGGTCTTGAGAATATCGAATATGAACCCGAACAATTCCCCGGACTCGTTTACAGGATCGATGAGCCAAAAGTTGTCGTACTGATTTTCAGTTCCGGCAAACTGGTGGTTACCGGTGGCAAATCCCCGGAAAACTGCGAAGAAGGAGTAGAAGTAGTAAGACAACAGCTGGACAATATGGGCCTCCTTTAAAGGGAATAACGTGACTGAAGATTACAGGGAAGATGTTTGCATCCTCATCCCCACATTGAATGAGGGTGCCACCATCGGCCAGCTTATTGAAGATTTCAATACCGAAGGTTTCGGGAATATTTTTGTTATTGATGGCAATAGCTCTGATGATACACAGGAAATTGCCAAAAGTATGGGCGCAAGAGTTGTTGCCCAAACCGGGAAAGGAAAAGGCCGGGCTGTCCAGGATGCCCTTGCGATGATAGATGACCCCTATGTCATCATGATCGACGGGGACGGAACCTATCTTGCAAAAGACGTTCATTCAATGCTTGAACCACTGGAAACAGGAAGGGCAGACCATGTTATTGGCAACCGGTTTGCAGATTTTGATCCGGGTGCTTTTACAAAACTGAACCTGATCGGCAACAAGATGCTTAATAAATTTTTTAGTATCATTTACAGGAAAAATCTTGTGGATATCCTGTCTGGCTACAGGGGATTCACAAACCAGGCAATCCGGGAACTGGAACTCCATGAGACGGGTTTTGAGATCGAATCAGAGATTGCTGTTGACAGTATGAAAAAAGAGCACCGCGTAGAAGTTGTTCCAATAGCCTACAGGCCGCGTCCTGATGAAGGAGATACGAAACTCAACCCCCTGACTGATGGTTTTGGGATTGGCAGTACGATCTATAAGATGGCCAAATTTCACAATCCGATGTTCTATTTCGGGATAATCGGTGCTATACTTACTCTTTGTGGCATATTGCTGGGAATCTATGTCGTAAGCGAATGGATGATAGGTATTACCCATATACCAATGACCATCCTGACAGCGTTGCTCATTATTTCGGGAATCCAGATGTTCATATTCGGAATGCTAAGTGATCTTGTAGTATCCCTCCACAGGGAGACAATGCGTACCCTTCGCCGCCAGCAAAGATGAATTTGCCAGAGGGTACCTATAAACAACTTCACTTTACTTTTGAGAAATCATATTTTGTTACTTATATATGATTTACTTTTTTATGCATTAATATCAAAAAACGTTACCTGCATGCTTATAACTAATTATACATGAGCATCACAATTAGAATAGAAAGCAAACTCAAAACTACTTTACATCAACACAAATTGATTTTTTGATAAGGTTTAAATAAAATATGTTCCCATTTCCCATCATTAAAACGAGGTAAAAACATGTCAATCGTAACAGATGCCAAGAACGGAACTATTACCGAAGAGATGAAGAAGGTTGCAGAAATCGAAGGTGTTGAGCCTGAATTTGTGCGCCGTGGAATTGCAGCCGGAAGAATCGTTATACCTGTTACCCCCTACAGGGACATCAGAGTGTGTGGTATTGGAGAAGGGCTTACTACAAAAGTGAACGCTTCCATCGGAGCATCTTCGGATATCGTCGATGAGAATCTTGAAATTGAAAAAGCAAAAGCAGCACAGGCAGCCGGCGCAGACACCCTTATGGAACTGGGTACAGGCGGAGATTTCCTTGGAATCAGGAAAAAGGTCTGTGATGCAATCGATCTGTCTGTAGGTTCAGTACCCCTCTACCAGGCCTTTATCTCAGCAGCCAAAAGGGACGGTTCCATCGTCCACATGACAGAAGACGACCTGTGGAATGCAACCGAGGAGCAGGCAAAACTGGGTACCAACTTCATGGCAATCCACACCGGTGTCAACAACATCGTACTTGACAGGCTTAAAGCCCATGGCCGCTATGGTGGACTTTGCTCCCGTGGCGGTGCTTTCATGAGCTCCTGGATGCTCCACAACGAAAAGGAAAATCCCCTTTATGCAGACTTCGACTATCTCTGTGAAATCCTCAAAGAGCACGAAGTCACCCTTTCAACAGGTAACGGAATGCGTGCCGGTGCTATCCACGATGCAACCGACCGTGCACAGATCCAGGAACTTATCATCAACTCCGAATGCGCCCAGAGGGCCCATGACGAATATGATCTCCAGGTTATTGTAGAAGGGCCGGGCCACGTACCACTGGACGAGGTCGATATGAATGTGAAACTCATGAAATCCATGAGCAACCGCAAGCCATTCTACATGCTCGGACCACTTATCACAGATGTTGCCCCGGGACGTGACCACATCGTTACCGCGATCGGTGCATCCCAGTCCGCAGCAGCTGGCTGTGACTTCCTGTGCTATGTAACCCCTGCAGAGCACCTTGCCCTGCCAAATAAGGAAGATGTTATCGAAGGTGTAAAGACATCCAAGATCGCAGCCCACGTCGGTGATATGGTCAAACTCAACAAGCGTGATCAGGATCTGGCAATGGCAAGGGCACGCCGTGACCTTGACTGGGATAAAATGTACAGTCTGGCACTTGATCCGGAACTTGCACGTGATGTCAGGAATAGTCGTGCACCAGAAGACACAGATGCATGTACCATGTGTGGAAACTTCTGCGCCCTGAAGATCGTAAACCAGAACTACGATCTTGCAAAGTAATATCTCCGGATATTACTTTATCTACTCTCCTTTCCATTTTCTTTTTTATTCCGGTCATTATTTTGTGATCACTTCTCAAGCTTTGCATTCTTATTTTAATAATATCTTTAAATATAATAAAGAACAACATTACTGTTACTGTATAATATTGCAGAGATGTCAATCATGTGGAGAGGGAGATACTTACAGGCCGATGAAAGCGGCGTATTGGATGTTGTGGGAACTGGAAGATGAGATTGTCCGGATCACAGGCCTGAAGGATTCCGATATCAATACAATAACATCAGCGAAATAACTATAAACCGATCATCCAAATCTCAAAACGACATTAAAACGGAGTTGCAAAATGAAAAAAGCCATTATCGAGACAGACAAGGGAGACATTATCCTTGAATTATTTGAAAATGATGCACCCCGCACGGTTGCCAATTTTGAAAAACTTATCAAGCAGGGATTCTATAACGGCCTGAACTTTCACAGGGTAATTCCTGATTTTGTGATACAGGGAGGATGCCCCAAGGGTGATGGAACAGGTGGGCCGGGTTTCACGATCAAATGTGAGATCAATCCTCGCAAGCATACAAAGGGGGCCCTGTCAATGGCCCACGCAGGCAAGGATACCGGAGGAAGCCAGTTTTTTATAACCCATTCCCCACAATCCCACCTGGACGGTATGCACACGGTTTTTGGAAAGGTCATCGAGGGTATGGATGTTGTATATAAAATCAAACCAGGCGATGTAATGGACCGCCTGCGTGTAGTGGAAGAATGAAAACAATAGGTGGGATGGTGGTGGAATGGATTTTATATTCAAAATCGGCAAATCTGTCGGGTTTTTCTTTTGCAAAATGAAAAAACTGATCCTGCTGGCAATACTGATCCTGATTTTCCTGTACATAATCAAGATTGCCTGGCTTCCTGAATTGGGTGGTATCTGAATAGATACTCCCTTATTTATATACCAGTATTACTAATATACCTGGTATAGAAATTATATCCAGGAGGTCGTACCTTGGCAGATCCGCAACCAATAAGAATAAGTGTCCTGTACAGCGGGGAATTCGGGAAAAAGGTGCTGGGCAATCTCATAAATTCGAATCAGTTCTGCACATCCTGCGGGGAAGCCTGCGATCACTGTCGACAGGGACGCAAATCCTATTCCGGGTTCCTTACAGAAATCCATGAATTGCCTGCAGATCTGCCTGAATTTGTGGAAGAGCCGGAAGAATACCTGCCTGCTGGCCTGAAATCCTGTGACCTGCTCCTTGCAATGGATTTGCATCCGGACCTATTTGCTGGCCTGCCGACAGTTGCGAAAAAAGCACACGCAAAAGGCGTGATTGCACCTGTTGAAAATCCCCACCTTGTCCCGGCAGGCCTTGTCCGCCAGGTTGCAGAAAAACTACAGAACGAGGGAATCGAATATGCTTTCCCCAAGCCATTTTGCAGCCTTGAGAAAACAGGCCAACCTGTGATTGATAGATTCGTGGAGATGGGATTTGGAAAACCCAAAATCGAAATAATACTTGATAATGAGGAAATCACAACCGCGCGGGTAATCAGGGATGCTCCCTGCGGATGCACATGGTTTGTTGCCCGGAAACTTGTCTATACCGAAGCTGCAGATTTCAAGGAAACAGTTTCCTCTGCCCATCATGCCTATCCCTGTACTGCAAGTATGGATAATGATCCTGAAATAGGGGACACCATATTGCACAAAGCAGGCTATATTATCCGGGAAAGTGTGGACTCTGCACTGGATAATGCACAAAAGGAGAATGCAAATGCCAGATAACAAGAAAATAGCAGTCGTTCGCTGTGCTATTGTTGCAGAAGCCTGTCCGGGGATAGGGTGTTTCAAGGCATTCAATGAAAAAACAGTTGCTTTTAGTGATTACGATGAAAATACAGAAATGACCGCATTTTTCACATGCGGCGGATGCCCGGGAAGAAGGGTGTTCAGGCTTGCCCGCTCCCTGAAAAAACACGGAGTGGAAACAGTACATCTCAGTTCCTGTATGCAAATGGAAAACTATCCGGAATGCCCTCATGTGGATTCAATAAGGCAGACACTGGAAAATGCAGGAATAGAAGTTGTAGAAGGTACACATCATTAACGGAAGGATTGAAAATGGTAAATCGGATGATAGTCAAAATAGACGAGGAAAAGTGTAATGGTTGTGGCAAATGTGTCAGCCCCTGTGCAGAGGGTGCCATCCAGATAATAGATGGTAAAGCTAAAGTCGTATCTGAAGAACTGTGCGACGGCATGGGATTCTGTATCGGAGTCTGTCCACAGGATGCAATATCAATTGAAGAAAGGCAGACAATGGAGTTCAATCCGCAGGCAGTCAAGGAAATGCAGGAGAAAGAAGAAAAAGACACCGAAGCCGGGTCAATACACTGCTTTAAGTGTGACAGGGATGAAAACGAGAGATACCTGATGCCCCTGAGACATGGAAAAGAAAGCATCTGGGTTTGTACCCGCTGTCTGCCTTCACTCATTCATGGTTAAGAGTGGAAACATGGTCACGATCGAACTATCAAATCCGCCGGACAACCTCTGTGACTATACTTACAACTTTTGCTGGAATAGTGATTTCAACCCGGACTCTCTCATCCCCTACCAGCAAGGCACAGAGTACACATACAGGGAAATCGTCGATCATCTCAAAAAAGAAGGGACTGTACAGATTATAGGTGATGTCGGAAAAAGGCTTGCACAGGGCATGGGCACCAGCATATCCCATCTTGGAGGCAGCGGGAAGACAGAAAATGCCGGCAATATCATAATAGACGGTGATGTTGGCGCTGAAGCAGGGATGGGAATGGTGTCCGGCAACTTATACATAAAAGGAAATATCGGGGAACCCATGGGAAATATAGTGGAAGTGCAATCCGACAGGGGAGGATATCGCAAATTCGTGTCAATCACGGAATTGGTCTGCAAGGAATTGCAGGAAAAACTTCTGCGAAACAAACTGGAAGGAAATAATCTCCTGCTCAATGATGGAATCCTGCGCAATACCCTGGCAGCCCGTTGCAACTGTGAGGCCAGCATTACAGTAGAAGGAGATGCAGGAAATGGAAGCGGACTGCTGATGGAAAAGGGGATGTTGCTAATCAAAGGGAATAGCGGTATGAATACTGCTGCTCATCTCAATGGTGGAACCGTTTACGTAGAGGGCAAATGTGAGGAATTTGCCGGCGCCTACATGAAAAAAGGAATACTGCTGGCAGATAAACCAAGCGGCCACGTTGGTGCGGATATGACAGGCGGGACCATATATTCAAAAACAAAAACCGATATTGATCCACCTGCAAAAAAAGGGAAAATCGGCCACGAAGATATACGTACAATAAGGAAACTCACAGATGCCGGCAGATTCGAAGTTTTGCGTGACAATAAATACGAAGCCGGAGAAGAAGGCAAATATATAACGATCAAGATGCGTGACGGATCCCTGGTCAGAAGGCCTGTGGATTGATACTTTTCGGCAATTGACCTGAATAAAAAAATGAATGATCCGACCTGAAACTTGGTTGCCAAACGGAGAAATGGCGTTGTTGCAAAATGGGAGTGATATCATACCATTCAGTTTCCGGGCGGACCAATCAAGGTGATCAGGTACTGCACACCCGCCGACCTTTATCGGTAAGCTGGTATGTAGTACCATAGGAAATCCCACTATTACAGCATCCACAGGATTTACAGGTGCCACAGGAAAGAAGCTCGGGGCTGGCATTGTTATCCCCGATTTTGCTGACATGCCCCATATTTTCCATTACCTCCAGCATGCCCCTCAGCTGCCGTGTATTCATATTCATTCCCGCAGCCAGGGCATTGAAAGAGATGCTGCCCCTTTGATCCATTTCTGCCATTTTTTTCAATACATACTTGTATCCCAGAACCATCTTAAAATCCCCCATTACTTATCGGTCTGAACCTGTTTTGCCGACAGCATATACAACTGCGGATAAAATGCCCAGATACAATGCTGGTTTGAAACTGTCAACAAATGTCCATTTTTCCATGGCAAGTATGGCATTCATAAGATCTGCTACCATACACAGGAAATACAGGGTGCCGAACACCAGACAGAGCAGTATTCCTACATAAGTATAGGCGGATCCTTCAAAGGAGTCCTTTGAAAACTCAAAGGTTGCGATGAAAAATACCGCACCGATTACCACAAGCACAAGACCACCGGCCAGCTCAGCAGGTAACAGACTGGAGGATAAGAAGGAAGCAGACAAAAGCCCCACTCCCTTACCAACCTGAATCAGACCTGCGGCCACATACAGTATTCCCCATAAAAGGGAAAAGAATTTCAAGTCACTGTAATTTCTTTCCATCAAATCACCTCATTAAAGAACCAAATTTGCGACAAGGACTGTTACCAGTGCCAGCACCCAGGCCACTGCTGTTGAATATGCCGCCTGGAAAAACATCCATTTCCATGAACCCGTTTCTTTCTTAATAACTGCAACAGCTCCAAAGCAGGGCACATAGAGCAGAGTGAACACCATTAGACCCAGAGCTATTGCCGGGGAAAAGGAAGGATCTGCCAACAGAGCAGGAGACAATGATTCGCCTCCACCTGTTCCGTATAAAGTACCCAGAGAACCAACTACTATTTCCTTTGCGACAACCCCGAAGATCAGTGCAACAGCTATCTTCCAGTCAAAGCCGAGCGGCGCTACAAGGGGTTCAATCAATTGTCCCAGCGAACCTATCAGACTTTCAGCACTGCCATATTCCACTCCTTGTGGGAAATAGGCAAGCACCCAGACCAGCATAACTCCTCCGATAATTACTGTCCCGACCTTCTTGAGGTAAAGATAGCCCTGGTTCCACATATATAGCAGGGAGTTAACAAGCGAAGGTCTGGTGTAGGGAGGAAGTTCCATGATGAAAGGAGAAGGCTGACCCTTGGCAATGAATGTCCGGAAGAGTTTGGCTGAGAGAATAGCCACAAGGATTCCCAGTACATACAGACCGAAGATTACCGAACCTGCCTCTCTGCCGAAGAATGTTCCCGCAAGCAAAATGTACACCGGCAATCTGGCACCACAGGACATAAAAGGCGTAACCAGCATCGTGATAAGCCGGTCTTTTTCATCCTCCAGTGTACGAGTTGCCATGATAGCAGGAACGGAGCAGCCAAAGCCCATGAGCATGGGTATAAATGACTTGCCTTGCAATCCCATTTTATACATCAACTTGTCCATTATGAATGCTGCCCGTGCCATATATCCACTGTTTTCAAGAAGGGCGATGGCGAAAAACAATATGAAAATATTCGGCACAAAGAGCAAGACAGAACATACACCGGCAATGATACCATCACCCAGAAGAGAAGCAAGCCAGGCAGATTCAATGTTTGCTGCAACTGCTCCTCCCAGCCACCCGAAGAACTTGCCGATCAGTCCCATAAAAGGAGTGCCTAAAGCAAAGGTCAGTTCGAACATACCCCACATCAGGGAGAGGAAGATAGGAATACCGAGATACTTATTTGTGACGACTTTGTCCACCATATCCGAGGGAGATACATCTTCAGCACAGGTTGTGCAGACCTGAGGCAGCAGGGCACCTATAAACTCATACCTCTTGTCTGCCATTTCAACTTCGTATTCCTCGTTGTCAAAACCCGAGAGGTAATTCTGCACTTTTCCTTCAATGTTGCTTGAAGACAATTTGGAAAGGACATTCTCATCTCCTTCAAGCAATTTCACAGCCATCCAGCGGGCTGGGTAATGTTTCGTTAATTCCGTATCATTTCCCAGTATATCTTCCAGTGCACATATTTTCTCTTCAACCGTTTTCCCATAACCGATCTCATGGGGCTTTGGAGGATTGCTTTCTGTCTTGCTCACAATAGAATCCAGAAGCGCTTCGATACCGCCACCTTCGTTTGCCACAGTTTTGATAGCAGAAACACCCAGGAGGCTTTCGAGTCTCGGGATATCAATATCATCCCCCCGCATTTCAGCACGATCCGACATGTTCAGGGCAAGAACCAAATTGGTGCCCATTTCAAGCAGCTGGGATGTCAGGTACAGGTTCCTTTCAAGGTTTGTGGAGTCCAGGACCTGTACAACCACATCAGGTTTTTCGTCAATGATGTAATCCCTGGCAACTACTTCATCAGCCGAATAAGCAGAGAGACTGTAAGTACCCGGCAGGTCTACAATCTCCAAAACATGGCCTTTGTGTTTCTTTGTACCTTCTTTCTTTTCCACAGTCACACCAGGCCAGTTACCTATTTTCTGGCGTGCTCCGGTAAGGGCATTGAATATCGTGGTTTTCCCCACATTTGGATTGCCTGCCACTGCAACTTTTATCTTTTCAGCCAAACTGTGGCACCTCCTCATAAACAGGCTGAACCATGATTTTATTGGCCATTCCCCTTCCCAAGGCATAACGTGAACCGTTTACCGATATCAAGAGAGAGCCCCTGTTACATCCCAGGGGCTGAATAATGGATTCAGGAGTCAACCCCATCTCCACAAGCCTCCTTTTTAACCCTTTTCCGGCACATACATCACAAATCTGGCATGCTTGCCCGGATGGAAACATTGAAAGAGGTATCTTTGATGTCATTTTACTCCTCCAGTAACCTCTACAACAACCATCTGTGCCTCCTGTTTGCGCAGGGAAAGGTTGTAGCCTTTCAACTTGAAATCCACCGGGTCACCCAGCGGGGCCTTCTTGGTCACACTAAGGCCAACGCCCGGTAGCATCCCCATTTCAAGCAGGCGGCGCCTGGAAGGACCTTTGCCTTTTACCTGGATTACACGGGCATTTTGACCCGCATCCAACATGTTTAATGTTTTGTTGTTCATTTCATAGCATCCTATAGTTTGGCCGTCCTAACTTATGCACATGCTAAGCTTCTGCAGAATATATAGTTTTCGGCTTCCCTAAAACACAGGCCAATAGTTATAAAACAATAACCAAAACATAAAGCAGGTGTAAAACATGGATTGTCTATTTTGCAAAATAATAGCCGGAGAAGTTCCTTCTCACAAAGTGTATGAAGACGAACATTCCTATGCATTCCTGGATATCTATCCGACATCCAGAGGACATACAGTTGTCCTGCCAAAGGAACACATAACCAGTTTTCTGGAAATGAATGAGGAAAAGACAGCCGAATTATTCGCTTCTGTCAACAGGATCGCTAAAAAAGTCATTGCAGTTACTGATGCGCCGGGAGTTAATATTGGGATTAACAATGGCCTGGTCGCCGGGCAAACTGTACCCCATGTCCATGTGCATATAATTCCTCGTTATGAAAATGATGGTGGAGGATCGATGCATACAATTGTGGATTCCAACCCTGACAGGGAGGAACTCGAACAGCTCGCAGCCAGCATATTTTCCAGCTTTTGAAAAAGAAAGAGAAAAGGCAATAAACAAGCCCAACGGTATAACTTATGATGCAATTCTCAACTTCGCTGCTTAAAGAGGAAAGGGGCAGTACACTACCCCTGATAGCAATATTGTTCCTCCTGATTGGTTTTGTTCTCGGGATCAGCCTGACGACTGTGCTTTATGATGAAGGGAGTCTGGAAAACACACAAATTAATGATCCTGAAAGTGGTGTTACCGGCATAATCAATATCAATGGCACCGCTGGTGAGACCTATGAAGAACTTTACAAACTTGTTTTTGACTCGGTTGTCTCCATAAGGACTGAAGGGGAAATCGACGGAGACCAATTCAGAAGTGGCGGATCGGGGTTTCTTTATGATGCAGAGGGACATATCATAACGAACCAGCATGTCGTGGAAAATGCTGATTCCGTAGAAGTATATTTCAGCAACGGGGTTGCAATGGATGCTGAGATCACGGGCACTGACATATATTCTGATATTGCGGTATTAAAGGTCGATGAAGTCCCCTGTGATGAAAACTGCCAACCCTATCCCCTGCCTATGGCCAACTCATCCATGATCAATCCTGCTCAGATGGTGATGGCAATAGGTACTCCTTTTGGGCTTGAGGGAAGTGTAACACATGGAATCGTCAGTGCCACGGGCAGGACAATGCCCACAACAAACGGATTTTCCATCCCCAATGTTATACAGACCGATGCACCGTTAAACCCGGGAAATTCAGGAGGTCCCCTAATTGATCTCTCAGGGGAAGTGATCGGGGTCAACCGTGCACGTAGCGGAGATAATCTGGGTTTTGCTATACCTTCCAATAAAGCCAGGATGGTTGCCGATGCCATAATAGAAAAAGGAAAATATGAACATTCCTGGATCGGTATACAGATGCTCCCTGTAAGTCCAAGGGCAGCAGATTTCATGGACCTTAATGATGAGGCATCCAGAGGAGTAATGGTCGTGGTTGTAGTGGAAGACGGACCTGCCGAGGATGCCGGGCTGAAAAGTGCAGAAGAAGTAAAGATCAATGATGAAATAATCTTCATCAACGGCGATATCATTGTAGGAGTAGACGGGATTGAAGTCTACAACAGTGACCAGATCATAGCACATATAAGTGAGAAACAGCCGGGTGATGAGATCGAGCTTGAGTATTACAGGGAGGGGGAAAAGATGACAACACAACTGGAACTTGGCGCGCGTCCGGAATGAATAATTCAAATAACACTTGATTACGCATTTTCATACACTGGAAATGCACACCCAAAAAAGGAAATAAATGGCTACTCAGCCATTGATCTTTTTCATAAGCCAGGTCATATTCTGGCTAAGGTTTTGCATCGTTTGCATTCCTTCTGTATCAGATTCTACATCCCGGGGGGCAAGTCCCATTCCAATGTTCCAGTAACTTGAACCCGGTACGACCATCTGGGAGATCAAGAAAAAGTGGTTGATGGAATCAAATACATGAAGAGCCCCTGCCCTCCTGACAGATACAACCGCTGCTGCGACCTTATGTTTGAAAAGTTCATCGTTTGCTTTGCCTACAAAACCCGCCCTGTCAATCAGGGCTTTTGTTTCCGTAGTCAGATCGGCAAAGTATGTAGGACTTGCAATAATTATCCCGTCGGCCTCAATCATCTTTTCGATACATTCATTGATCAGGTCACTGGATATGACACATCGGCGGTCCTTGTTCTCAAAACACTTCATACAGGCAGTACATCCCATGACAGGGATGCCTCCCAGCTGAATCATTTCGGTCTCAATTCCTTGCTTTTCGAGTTCTGAAAATATATTTTTGACGAGCTTTGCGGTGTTCCCGTCTTCCCTGGGACTTCCATTGAATGCTACAACCTTCATTTTAGTACCTTCCATCTGTCTTTAGACAACATATATCCAATAATTGCATTATCCACTCCCCTATATAACAACTATACTACTAATTCACCCGAATCAGT
>NZ_QBKB01000002.1:1222164-1313300 GCF_004137855.1 Methanohalophilus profundi | reverse complement strand
CATATCATAACGAACCAGCATGTCGTGGAAAATGCTGATTCCGTAGAAGTATATTTCAGCAACGGGGTTGCAATGGATGCTGAGATCACGGGCACTGACATATATTCTGATATTGCTGTATTAAAGGTCGATGAAGTCCCCTGTGATGAAAACTGCCAACCCTATCCCCTGCCAATGGCCAACTCATCCATGATCAATCCTGCTCAGATGGTGATGGCAATAGGTACTCCTTTTGGGCTTGAGGGAAGTGTAACACATGGAATCGTCAGTGCCACGGGCAGGACAATGCCCACAACAAACGGATTTTCCATCCCCAATGTTATACAGACCGATGCACCGTTAAACCCGGGAAATTCAGGAGGGCCCCTAATTGATCTCTCAGGGGAAGTGATCGGGGTCAACCGTGCACGTAGCGGAGATAATCTGGGTTTTGCCATACCTTCCAATAAAGCCAGGATGGTTGCCGATGCCATAATAGAAAAAGGAAAATATGAACATTCCTGGATCGGTATACAGATGCTCCCTGTAAGTCCAAGGGCAGCAGATTTCATGGACCTTAATGATGAGGCATCCAGAGGAGTAATGGTCGTGGTTGTAGTGGAAGACGGACCTGCCGAGGATGCCGGGCTGAAAAGTGCAGAAGAAGTAAAGATCAATGATGAAATAATCTTCATCAACGGGGATATCATTGTAGGAGTAGACGGGGTTGAAGTCTTCAACAGTGACCAGATCATTGCGCATATAAGTGAGAAACAGCCGGGTGACGAGATCGAACTTGAGTATTACAGGGACGGGGAAAAGATGACAACACAACTGGAACTTGGCGCGCGCCCGGAATGAATAATTCAAATAACACTTGATTACGCATTTTCATACACTGGAAATGCACACCCAAAAAAGGAAATAAATGGCTACTCAGCCATTGATCTTTTTCATAAGCCAGGTCATATTCTGGCCAAGGTTTTGCATCGTCTGCATTCCTTCTGTATCAGATTCTACATCCCCGGGGGCAAGTCCCATTCCAATGTTCCAGTAACTTGAACCCGGTACGACCATCTGGGAGATCAAGAAAAAGTGGTTAATGGAATCAAATGCATGAAGGGCGCCTGCTCTCCTGACAGATACAACCGCTGCTGCGACCTTATGCTTGAAAAGTTCATCATTTGCTTTCCCGACAAAACCCGCCCTGTCAATCAGGGCTTTTGTTTCCGTAGTCAGATCGGCAAAGTATGTAGGGCTTGCAATAATTATGCCGTCAGCCTCAATCATCTTTTCGATACATTCATTGATCAGATCACTGGATATGACACATCGGCGATCCTTGTTCTCAAAACACTTCATGCAGGCAGTACATCCCATTACAGGGATACCCCCCAGCTGAATCATTTCGGTCTCAATTCCCTGCCTTTCGAGTTCTGAAAATACATTTTTGACGAGCTTTGCGGTGTTCCCGTCTTCCCTGGGACTCCCATTGAATGCTACAACTTTCATTTTAGTACCTTCCATCTGTCTTTAGACAACATATTTCCAATAATTGCATTATCCACTCCCCTATATAACAACTATACTACTAATTCACCCGAATCAGTTAGATAATTACTGGAGAAGGAACTTAGGGGTTCGTTTTTCCATGCCGTAAAGAAACAGATTCATATATATGAAGAATTGATCATATATTCATGGATAACTCAGCCTGCAAACGCGTGGATAAAGACCAGATTGAAAAACTCACAATCCCACCACCTGAAACAATTACGCGCATGTCTGCCATATTTCAAGCACTGCAATCATCTGCACGCCTGAACATCCTGTTCTTACTCAAAAAAAAGGATATGTGCGTATGTGAACTCAGTGAAGCACTTGAAGCTTCACAGTCTGCAATATCCCATAATATGCGGATACTACGCCAGCTAGACCTTGTGCGGGTCAGGAAAGAGGGCCTGTTGCTACCTTCATAACCGCGGTGGGAGCAGGAATTACAAGCAATATTATGGAAAAGGACAGGACAAATACGCTCTCAAATCCCATTATGCTTTCAAAAAAGGAAGATGCAACAAATCCGGGTTGTGATTGCGGCGGTGATGATTGCGAGCAGGCAGGCCTGAAAAAAAGGGCTATAGATGCCATAAAATATGCTTACGTGGAACTGCTGGGAGATATTGCAAAGTGGCTTATTGTGGGGCTGCTGATAGCAGGAGTGATTTCATATATCGTGCCGGAGGAAATTGTGAGAGGCTACCTGGGAGGCGGGATTGGTTCGATGATCCTGATGCTCTTTATAGGGGTCCCCCTCTACATATGCGCCACCGCCTCCACACCCCTGGCAGCCGCCCTTATAGCCAAAGGGATGAGCCCTGGTGCAGCCTTTGTGTTCCTGCTTGCAGGACCGGCCACCAATGCTGCAACCATTACAGTGGTTACAAAATATTTGGGCAAAAAGGCTGTTACTATTTATCTTACATCGATAGCCTTTTTTGCGCTGCTATTTGGGATGTTGCTCGACCTGATATACATTAGATTGGGAATTGAGGCATCGGCTATTGTGGGAAGTGCAAGTGGCGTGCTGCCCGCAGAAGTGAAAACTTTCTTTGCGTTGCTTTTGACAGTAATGATTGCCTATGCCCTGATACAGAGAAGGAAAAGTGATGAATGCCATGATTGCTCCTGAAACGGTGAGGTAACTATAAAGCACCTTAACCCAATCTTAAAATGGGGTCTTGTATGGATAAAAGGAATCGCACAATCGAATCCAAATTGTCCGCCAATGGAAAAATATTGCTGGAAAAGCGCTACCTTTTAAGGGATGCAGAAGGCAAAATCGCAGAAGAGCCCGGCGAGTTGTTCCGCAGAGTTGCAAAGGCTATTGCCGGAGTCGACAGCAGCTACGGATACAGTGTGCAAAGGCCTGAAGATGCTTTTTATCAGGTAATGGCAGACCTGGAATTCCTTCCCAATTCCCCCACTCTCATGAACGCGGGCACCGAGCTGGGGCAATTGAGTGCGTGTTTTGTGCTGCCTGTGGAAGATTCCCTGAAAAGTATCTTCAAATCCCTGCAGGATATGAGCCTCATCCATCAATCAGGCGGTGGCACAGGATTCTCCTTTTCAGACCTTCGACCTGAGGGGGATCCTGTGCGCTCCACAGAAGGCGTGGCTTCCGGACCCCTTTCCTTTATGACGATCTTTGATAAGGCAACGGATGTGATCAAGCAGGGCGGCAGGCGCAGGGGAGCCAATATGGGGGTGCTGAGAGTTGACCATCCGGATATTTTCAAGTTCATCCAGGCCAAGGAAAAGGAGGATATACTCCACAATTTCAATATCTCGGTGGGTGTGACGGATGAATTTATGGAAGCTGTCAGCCAAGACAGGGATTATGCACTTATAAATCCCCGAACCGGTAAAGTTAAGGAGCAATTAAAGGCACGGGATGTGTTTGACCGGATAGTGACCTGCGCCTGCCAGACCGGAGATCCCGGCCTGCTATTCCTGAATGAGATCAACCGCAGACATCCCATGAGTGCAATCGGCACAATCGAGAGTACAAACCCCTGCGGAGAGGTGCCTCTTTTGCCCTATGAATCCTGCAACCTCGGCTCGATCAACCTGGCACGGATGGTCAGGAGAGGGAATATCGACTGGCAGAAATTGAAGGAAACGGTCCATACAGGAGTGCATTTCCTGGATAATGTGATCGATGCCAACAAATACCCTCTCCCGGAAATCGAGCAGAGGACAAAACAAAACCGCAAGATTGGCCTGGGTGTTATGGGATTTGCCGCCATGCTGGCACGCCTGGGGATTGCCTATGATTGCGAGGAAGGAATTGCGACAGCAGAAGAAGTGATGAAGTTCATCCGGCAAGAAGCCGTGCAAAAATCTGTGGAACTTGGCAGGCAGCGAGGCAGTTTCCCGAATTTCCACAGGAGCACCTTTGCAAAGGATTATCCCGCAATGCGCAATGCAACGGTGAATACCGTGGCCCCTACAGGCAGCCTGAGCATAATTGCAAATACCACTTCAGGAATTGAGCCGATGTTTGCCCTCACCTATCAGCGCAATGTGATGGGAACCCGGCTGACAGAGATCGATCCTGTTTTTGAGGAGATGGCAAGGAAACACGGGTTCTACAGCAAACAGTTGATGGAGGAAATCGCCGAAACCGGATCCCTCCAGAACAGCCCGAATGTGCCCAAAGAGACCAGACGGGTCTTTGCCACCGCCCTGGAGATCCAGCCCCGCTGGCATGTGAGGATGCAGGCGGCTTTCCAGAAGCATGTGGATAATGCTGTTGCCAAGACCGTGAACCTGCCTCATGAGGCTACGGCGGAGGATTTCCGGGAGATCTATATGCTGGCCTACCGGTTGAAGTGTAAGGGAATTGCTGCTTACCGTTATGGAAGCAAGGCAGAACAGGTGCTGGAGATCGGGGGAACCGGGGAGAAAAGGGATGACAGCACTGCAACAGTTAAGGCCTGTACGAAAAACGGATGTGAGTGAAGCAGATTGTGAGTATCCTGTTTTGAGGAGTTGAATACTTCCGGATACAGGAATTAATATTCGGTTTACAGAGAAATAAAAAAAAGAGTGCAGCAAAAAGTTGCTGCATTCAGGAGTTCTTTTTCTTCATTGAATAAGCCGCACCGATACCCACGAGGGCAATCAGGCCGATTATGCCAATGATTGACATGGACGGTACACCGGTGGAATCATCATCTGAGCCAGTGGAATCTTCCTGCTGGGCGTCAGTGGACTCATCGGTGTTGTCAGCCTGGGTGTCACCGGTAGTATCCTGTGTCTGGATGGCACTGCTTTCTACAGTGGAGATGGCAAACGGTGAGAAACGGGTTGTCTCTGCCTCGAAGTAGAAGTAGTCGCCATCCTCATCGGTCTGAGTGGTCTCCAGCTGCTCCCATCCATCGTCATGATGGAACAGGGCGATTGATGCCGGATCGACACCATTGTCAGACATCCAGTCCTTGCTTACCCTGAAGCCAACAACAGGATCTTCCATGTTGTCATCATCAAAGGCGGCATTACCCACCCAGATGTTGACGTTCTGGTAAACATCACCCGGAGCATCCTCATCCACAAGGGCAGAAGTATCCTTCAGGACCTCGATAAGCACCTTGATCTGTCCGGAGTTGGTTGTACCCCTGAACTGGACAAAGGTCACATCGTTGTCTTCACCATCAAACTCATAACTGGCAGTTGCCCCGGCTGTGACGGTCCGTGTCTGAGCATCCGTGGAAGCAATATTCTCATATTCTTCACCTGTGCTGCCACCACCGCCTCCGCCACCGGAGGAGGAACTGCTGGAGGTGTCACTATCAGAAGAGCCACCACCTGAAGATGAATCACCAGTACTCTCTTCACTATCGTCGCCATCGTCTGATACGGAATCGACACTAAAGTCCAAATCTGTTGGTTCCCCGTCCTGTCCAAGGGAATTAGTAGCAGCTTCAGTACCGCCTACCTTGAAGGTAATGGTGTCACCCTCATCACCGTACACATTGAATCCTTCTGAATATCCATATTTTCCATCGATTGTCTCCTGGCTGAATACTTCATTGCCGTCAATCCAGGCAGAAACCACAGTGCCATCGGTAGCAGATTCCCCGGCCACCGTAACCGTACCGTAAAAAGTCTCGGGAAGCGATGGTGTGGTGTCGTCTGCAGCTGCCATAGAGACCGCCAGAAGCATGCAGGTACACAGTAGAATCAATGTTCTTTTATTGATCATAAAATAAATCTCCTTAATCTTTTACAGTTAGATTAACTGCACAATACACTAAAAATTAAAAAAGAGGAAAGAAAATTCATTCCTCTTTATTTAGGTGTTGAGTATGTATATCCCGGAGGATAGATGGTTCCGTCCTGAGATACTGCCAGCCAGTAACCCTGTCCTTTTTGCATATCCTCACCCATCTCTAATTCTCCACCAAGGCCATAAAGACGGTCTGTAGACGTGGCAACATTGCCAAGGTATTCAGAAGAAATCATATTGCCTGTATACTTGAATCCTATCAAATTCCACCCCTCATAGACATCATAGGCCCGTGGGGTTTCGATCAGATCCACATCTTCATAACCAGAAACGGTCATAGTTCCGGTGGAATCGGCCTTCAGCAAGTAACCTTTACCGTCTACCATTTCTTCAAGTCCTCCACCTACTCCTGGTATATATCTGGTCCAGTTGCCGCTCTGTGCATCATAGGCCCAGACAATTTCCACATCTGTACCTTCATCGATGCCTTCAAGAACTGTCTCAATGGAAGAGTCTGCAGGAATCAAGGGCAGGGACATCTGGTTCCAGCCTGCACGCAGATTAAATGGTGTTGTTGTGCTGTCGGCAAACTCAACCTGAGTGGTATTGGTGATATCTGTACCTTCCAGTGAAGCGGTTACATTGGCTACACCGGTTTCCATTGCAGAGGTGAGAGTTACAGTATAACTTCCGTCGGTGACCTCGTAATCGTTACCGTCGGTGACATTCAGTGTACCAGCATCAGTATTGAAAGAGAGGTTGCCGCTTTGGATTGTTCTACCATGCTCATCTACAATGGTTGCTGTAATCTCGGTAGTGTCACGACCATCCGCAATAATAATGGAGTCTACTGTATCAAATGTAATATCTACAGGTACTCCCGGTTCAAAAGTTGCATTGGCTGTGTCTGCATCATCACTTTCATGACCAAGGTTGTCGACTGCCACAACTATGTAGTTGTAATTTACATCGGCTGCAAGACTTGAATTGACATCAGAATAACTTGTATCTGTTCTGTTTCCAATGTAATCGGAATCAATGAAATCAGTACCTGTATTATTGCGGTAGATGTTGTAGAGATCAACACCACTTGCATTATCGTTGGCAGCATCCCAGCTGAGGTTGATTACACCAGTTTCAGCTACTGCATCAAAGTTGGCAGGGGCTTCTGGAGCTGCTGTATCCACTGTGTAACTTAGAAGAGGATTAGATGCATTTCCACCGTTTTCAATAGTATTGCCTAATGTATCATTGGCTTCCAGCCAGAATACAATGGTGGTATTGTCAGCCATTCCATCATCTTGGGTGTCAATGGTTGCATTGTAGGTTGCATTTGTTCCTACAGTCAGTACTTAGCTAATTTTGAGCATCTGAACCTAACAACACCCCCCGATAGCTTTATATGCGGCGAGAACGATGGCTTAGGAGAAAGTTAAGGATTCAGCTAGTAGTGCAGTGTTTAAGGTAATTCAATAATGGCAGGAACAAGATGGAGGGAAAATTAGAGAACTACTGACAGTGGTTACATTAACCGGTGTGATGGTACCTTCTGAAGTACTATTATTGTAGTGCAACACTACTGTATCGTTATCAATTTCACCATTATCTTCAAGATCGAAGGTGAGGTTGAAGGCGAAAGAGTTGTTGTAGTAACCATTATAGTAATTCTCAGTGCCTGTGATGTTGTTTGCAATAGTACTTTCATTTACAGATGGTCCGGTATCATCGATCATCAGGACATCAGCCTGCAGGATCTCTGTGTTGTTGACATTGCCAGCGGCATCTTCAACTGAAAGTTTGATACTGTAGAGTCCTTCTTCAAAAGAGCCCTCATCTGGGTTTGAAAGATCCAGTGTAACGGCATCAGGATCCTCAGAAGCATCATCCTTTACGAATTCGGCATCGACATCTCCATCAGAGTTGACAAACTGGATGGTTGTCTGATATGGGTTTGCTTCGGTATATCCGTAGTCTACATCCAAAGTATCAGTTGACTTCTTGTATTGGAGTGAGTCCGGAGATGTTACTTCGACGGCACTTGGTGCAGAACTGTCAACAGTAGCAGTGTCGGTAAAATCACCGTTGGTAACTGTTATTGTATCTCCGTCTTCAGCATGCAGTTCATTTCCAGATACAGTCCCGCTGGAAGTAATTACATCTGCAGTAAATATACCTGTGTCTGCACCGGTTTCTACAAGAGTGATATCCAAAGTTTTAACATCTGAAGTACTGGTCAATTGGACAGTCTTCTCCTGTATCCTGTTAGGATCATCATTCAATGCATCGTCTTCCAGTGTAATTGTAATTGTTACATCTTCATCATAATACTCAGAATCAAGATACACATGACTTGCCTTGATTGTATTACCGTTGACAACAGTTTCGTCGCCGGAAGCCAGTGTAAGAGTGGCGTTTGCGAGCATGTTGTAGTAATCCTCATCCCATTCACCAGAAGAATCGGATAAAGTCATATTGACGGTGTAGGTTTCGTTCTGTGTGATGTCTTGAGTAAGAGAGCCAACAAATGGTGAAGAAGAGGTCGTAATAGTAGTACCAGAATCTCCATAAATTGTCATGGAAGATACAACATCGGAAACAATCGGGTTGTCGTCAGAATCACTGACAATGGAGATTTCAGTAAAATTGTCCTGATAGAAATCGTTTTCATCGCCATCGATTATGATAGCATCATTAGTAACATCGAAATCACCATCACCATCAGTGTTATCCAATGAAGTGAATGGCCAATCATTATCGAATCCACCATAGGTCATTTTAGAAGAATCATCAATAGCTGAACCCATTACTGAATAATCACCTCCAATAACATAATCAGTACCTGTAGAATTATTGAACGCCGCTGTTCCGCTGTTGTTTATATATAAGAAATCCACTGAAGCATTCCAGCCATCTCCGTCTGTAGCATCGTATGAAGATACATTTGTCCAATCTGAGTCATAACCAAGTGTGACGTTGGCAAAATCATTTGTGAGATTGGCTCCTGGAGACAGACCATCTGTAGTATCATTTATAATTAAGTCTCCGCCATCTTCAATGGTAAAATTCATAATCTCTACATCTGCACCGGGGCCCACGTTGGCCGCAGGTGCATCATTATTTGTTACAGATGTTGCAATTGTAAGTACTGCTCCGGCCATTAGTATGGCAAGGAGGAGTACCCCGACTCCAATCATCTTGTTACTTTTAATCATATTTTTAATCACCTTTTCTATTATATTTGGTACCCATAGTCCTAACTATAGGTTAGAATCACTAGTAAGGGTATCAATATTGTTATGTACATTTAAAAGTTTCCATTTATATAAAAAAAGTTCTGTATATACACGTTTTAGAAAATCTCCTGTATATTAGTATATTAATATACACAATAAATTATTTGTATACATTATTTGCTGAGCAAAAGTGCCCGGATGATCTGATATTTAAGCAAATGAAGGTGCAGAGGGGTTAAATTGTAATATCTGAAAGAAGACGTTCAGAATGACAGGCTGTTTCTTGTATATACTACAGCGGAATTAACGTGTATATTGGCATAAATTTATAAAATAATTATATTTCGAATTGAGGATAGAAGGAGAGGGATGTGAACTGCCCTGGCATTGATGATGTTTACGTTTTGGGAAGGGGTTTCCAGCAGGGAAAGGAAGGAATCAACCGGGCAGACGTGGCAGAAGATGACAGATAATTGTAGCACAGCACCCATCAACGCTACAGGCAGGAAGGAGGTGCAAAGGCAACTGTAACAGACCACATCAACACGGGGCGATAGCCGGGAGGGAGTTTGAACTATCCGGAAAGAGGAAATCCCTGAAAGGAACTGCCAGCGGTATGCTTTGCAAGCGCGGGTTAATTCATCTGGAAGGTGCAGGGGTTGTCAGCGAGGAGGATGTGCAATCACAGGAATTGTGTTAAGGTGGTTTTCGGGGGTACAGGGAGGAGAGGAGGATCCTGACATGGGGTGAGGAGGAGGAGGAGGAGGGGGGTGAAATACCCACCATCCTAGTTAGAAAAATGGATGAATTTAACAAAAATATAGATTGTAAAATACTATATTCCGCCAATACTATATACTATGGATGGTGGCATAAGACTTGTAAAATACAGGTTATTATTGATAAAACGACAGGTGTTTTGAAGATATCAAAGTCTACCATATTTTTTATGTGCTTGTTCGGCTGTCAAGACATCAAAGACATTTACCACATGTTCATTTGAATTTATTCTATAAAAAATTCTATAATTTCCCACTCTTAGGCGATATGCCGCATCGTAGGTGCCTTTTATTTCTTTTTTATCTCCCCGACCGTCTCCCGGAAAGGGTTTACTAAGGCCTTTGATTTCTTTTTTGAGGTTATCTCTCAACGTTGGTGGAATACCATCAAATATATTCGGTAATACTAATACATCATATTTCATCGACACTAATAAATTCCTCTTTTCGGTCAGTTACAATTTTTCGTGAATATTCCAGGAAAGAATTACGATTATGCTCTATAATCAAATTCTCAATTACAGAGTTATAGTCATCTCCCATGGAACCGGTTTCTCTTAAAGCGTCACGAGTCTCCACTTTAATCTGTATTGTTGTACTGCTCACCATTTGGCTTTCACTCCTTTTTTTTCTGTTGCTTTCTGTTTGTCTTGGTTTTCATGATTTTTCTTGGCTTCCATATTTCTTATGTTAACCTATGGTGACTATAACTATTATAGTATGTTATAGCATATATAGTTTGTGTAATCAAGAAGTTCTGCAAGATATCTAGGCTATAATATGACATGTGATTGTGGTAACGTTATTGATAGAGATAGAAACAGTGCTATCAATATCATGATACGTTACCTATCCAATTATGCCACCTGGACAGGCTATGAGCATTTTGCTCATAATCTACGACAAACAGGGTTATTGACATTTGATGTATCCCAAATACATCCAATGAATGAAATAACAACTCGTAGGAATCTCCATGCGTAAGCGTGGAGTAGTTCAAACGTTCCTTTACTTAGAATGGTTAAACAATCTCTAAGTAAAGCAGTTTTATGGATTATTTGGATTTATTGTAAATGTTGATATTGCTCAAAAGGTGCAGATACAGACCTGGATGATCGCCTATTTCCAGCATCCTCTGCAAAAACAATCGAAACCTGTAACTCTTACAGAGTTATAGGCATTCAACTCCGTAGGAGGTGAGTGTATCTACAGAGGCGAAATGAAACTGATCCATCCAGGACCGTGCATTAACTATAGGGTTAAGTAAAAAAAAGTCACTAAACAGACATTCAAATTTTACGGCCATCGATATCTGCTTAGGATTGTCTAAAATTTTTATAGTCCCGCCCGGATTCGAACCAGGGTCTTCGGCTCCAAAGGCCGAAAGGATTGACCACTACCCTACGGGACTGCTACTGTTCACTGTGATAATCGCATAATCCTACTTAATTTTTATGTAAGAGGGGCTGCTTATTTCCTGATATAAGGTTTAATTTGCGGCTATCCTGCCCGGCGGTTGCCAGCACATCAGTGTGCGGGAGGGAATACATGACAGGAAGATTGCCCGATTCGCCATAACCGGTGTTTGCCCGCTGGATGAAGGGAGAAATGTACCGCATGCGTACGGGGCAAGGTCCGGCTCGGCAAAAGCATGGCCTACTCGATAATGCGCAAATACCCAGCTGCCATCCAGATAACAATGGGATGAAAAAATAAGTTCACGTCTGTATGATCACGGTCAGGATATCCTCATCCTCAAGGACATGCTCCAGCCCTGCACGCTGGCCCGGGTGTTTGGCCGATTCACCCCATACATAGGCATACCTGAACTTATCCCGGAAATCGCGATGCAGGTGATCACACACATCTCCCACCGTGCTTCTTATACGGATGATAAGCGGCTCCTCCATATCCGCAGCCTCTCCCCGGGGTTTGAGGTATATCCGTATGAAATCCAGGGAATTGAAAATCATGTCCTTTACCTCTTCCAGATGGGTGCCCTTATTGGCAGAGATAAGCAGGGAATCCGGGAACTTTTCCCTTACTTTAGGCAGGGTGTTTTCGTCCGCCAGGTCCACCTTATTGATAACAGTCACATCGGGAATATACACACGGTTGCCCATCACCACATCGATCAGCTGGTCCACATCTATATCATCCCTGATAAGCACATGGGCATTGTTTATCTTATAATCATCCAGGATTGCCTTGATAAGATCCTCCGAAAGATCCAGGTCGAGGGTGCTGCTCACAGTGATTCCACCGCGATCCTTCCTCTTGATCACGACATCAGGCGGATGCTGGCCCAGCCGGATACCGGCATCATAAAGCTCATTTTTTAGAACCTCAAAATGTTCTGTCTGGAAAACATCAAGCATGAAAACTACCAGATCACTGTTACGTACAACTGCGATAACTTGCTTACCCCGGCCACGCCCGCTGGCTGCACCCCTGACAAGACCCGGTACATCCAGGATCTGTATGGACGCACCTTTGTGTTCCATTACACCGGGAATAACATCCAGGGTTGTGAATTCATAAGCACCGATTTCAGAGTTTGCTCCTGTAAGCCGGTTCAGGAGAGTGGATTTACCAACTGAAGGAAAACCTACCAGTGTAACCGTAGCATTTCCTGATTTACGTACTCCGTAACCTTCCCCGCCGGATTTGGCAGAAGCTTTCTTCTGGAGATCCTCACGCAAACGGGCAATCTTGGCTTTAAGTTTACCTACATGATGAGATGTTGCTTTGTTATAAGGAGTGTCTCGAATCTCTTTTTCAATATTGGCAATTTCGTCCTCGACGCTCATCGCCACCTAACACCACTTCAATGTTAAAAAGACTTTCCCGTTCCCGCAATCCCATAACTTTTTTGTTAATATTACCAGTTGTATTCAACCTGCAGGCTCCTCCCGGGCAAAAACAAGTACATCCCGGGGATCGATTTCCACCAGGCATTCCGAACCCGGCCCTATATCCAGTTTCCCGAAGTTGCGGTTATCCATCTCCGACAGCAGCACTGATCCGCCACCCGGAATATCCACAGCCACAACCCTGCTTGCCCCCCTGTTGACAACACTGCGCACAGTCGTGGGGAATACATTGCAACCGTTTATATCTTCCCCGGCAGGATGAAGATGCACATTCTCCGGTCGCACACCCCAGGCATAGCTGCCACCCGCATCAACATTCTTTGTGGTGGTTATTGAGATTGAATCCGTATCCAGGACAAATCCATTCTCAGACTTGCCTGCAAAATCGGCATCGAAAATATTCGATACACCCACAAGTTCTGCCACATGTCTGTTACACGGATTATAGAAAACGTCCTCAGGCCTGCCTTCCTGCTGCACCGAACCCTTATGCAATACCACTACTTTATCGGCCAGCGTGAAGGCTTCAACCGGATTGTGAGTGATGAACAACACTGGAATGTCCATTTTCTCCTGGATACTGTGTATCCTCTCCCGCAGGCGCATCCGGACAACCATATCAAGTGCTGAAAAGGGTTCATCCAGAAGTAATATGTCAGGATTAGGAGCCAGGGCGCGGGCCAGGGCAACTCGTTGTTTCTGTCCTCCCGAAAGCCGGGAAGGATACTGGTCCTGCAGGCCCGTTATGTGCAGAAGATCCAGCATCTCATGCAACCTTTGCTCTTTTGCATCATCCGATTTGCCTTTTAACCCGTAAGTGATGTTTTTGGCCACATTCATATGCGGAAAAAGGGCATAATTCTGGAAAACATAACCCGGCTTGCGGTCCTGGGGAGACAGGTTCTTTTTTGAACCGCTGTCAAAATAGACCTTGCCATTAACTTCAATAAAACCCCTATCAGGTTTCCCCAGCCCTGCAATACATCTCAGGGTTGTGGTTTTCCCCGAACCGGAACGCCCAAACAGGACAACCAGTTCATTTGAAGCAGTAAAATTAACATCCAGATTAAAATCCGGTGCATCCTCCTGGCCTGAATATCTTTTTTTTTATATCAACCTGAATATTACCAGTCATGTCTCACACCTTCCACCTGTTAACAAGTTTTGCCGTTGCAGCCATGGAAACAAGCGACATTATTACAAGGATTACAACAAGAATATTGGCAAGACTGTCATTGCCTGACTGGAAGGCAGTGTAAATAGAAAGCGACATGGTATTCGTTTTTCCGGGAATGTTGCCCGCAACCATAAGGGTCGCACCGAATTCCCCCACAGCCCTTGCAAAACTCAACATCAGCCCTGCTATAATTCCTTTCTTTGCAAGGGGCAGGGTCACAAAAAGGGCAGTTTCCAGTTCACTGTGCCCCAGTGTATAAGCCACGTATTCCAGTTCCCGATCCACACTCCCTATCGCAGCGGATGTGGTCTTAACCATCAACGGCAGGGATACCACAAATGCAGCGATCACGGCTGCCTGCCATGTGAAAAGAATGCCAAAACCCGTAATTTCAAAAATATACTGACCCAGCACACCATTCTTCCCGAGCAATACGACCAGCAAGTATCCGGTTACCGTGGGAGGCAATACAAGGGGCAGGGTCACCAGAATGTCCACAAGGTTCTTGCCCGTAAAATCGCGGCGTGCCAGCAGGTATGAAATGAGCAGGCCCACTAAGACCACCAGTATCGTTGAGAGGGTGGCTATCTTCAGGGTTATATACAGGGGATAAATAGCCTGCTCAAGCACAAAACTCACTCTACCTTAAATCCATACTCTTCCAGAATACGTTTGCCCTCTGGCCCTGTTACAAAATCAATGAATTTCCGGGATGCTTCCTTTGCCTCGGAATCTGCCAGGATTGCCACCGGATAACTTATATTGGCATCTACCGGCACCTCTCCTACAATCCTGATCTTGTCGCTCTCAGAGGTTTGTGCATCGGTCATATATACAAATCCTGCATCTACTTCCCCGCGTTCCACATACACAAGGACCTGTTTCACATTTCCCGCAAATATGGTCTTGCCTTCAATAGCCTGCCAGAGCCCTGCCTCTTCAAGCCCCTGTTTTGCATAACGTCCCACCGGCGCAGTTTCAGGATTGCCCAGGGCGATCTTTGTGACCTCCTCCGAGCCCAGATCCTCAAGATTTTCGATCTGGTTTGTACCTGCAGGTACTATCATAACAAGACTATTGCGGGCAAAATCCCGCCTTGAATCAGCATCTATCATATCTTTCGTATCCAGAATATCCATGTGTTTCTGGGATGCTGAAGCAAAAGCATCGATCGGTGCTCCCCCCTCAATCTGCATCCTCAGGGAACCTGAACTTGCAAGGTTGAGATTGACCTTTATATCAGGATTATCAGCCTCGAACTGTTTTACTATCTCACGGTAACTTTCCGTCAAACTGGCAGCCGCAGATACCGTAATTTCCTCACTGTCAGTTTCCTGCGCGGATGATGCAGTGGAATTGGCCAGATATGCACCTATCACAGCTACGACTGCTATTGTTGCTACCAGAAGTATTATCTGATTATTTCGTTTCATTCAACCACCTTATGCCCTGCGATATGTTCGGACATGCATAACGGTGCATTGATACATATGCACATAAATAAGTTTCTAAAAGAGCCAATGAAACGAAATCAATTCTCAAAGAAAGTGACTTCAACCTCATTCCCGGCTTTCACAAAAGTTATTTGCGGTTCGATTACAATGAAACCATCGGCCTTTGCCAGTGTTGTTATTGAAGCAGAGGTTTTATCCACCGAATAGGCCCGTCCATCAACTACTTCCACACAATGGTATTCCAGCCTGTTATCAGAATACACGTCATCCATAAGGGTTGCTTTCACCCGTTGTCTTTCAGGCGCAGAAATCCCCAGCCCCTTTCTTACAAGCAAGGACACGATCTCATTGAATACCATCAGGGATGCTGTAGGATTACCGGGCAATCCAATCACGGGAATATTCCTGACCGATGCAATTATTACCGGTTTGCCGGGTTTGAACTTTAAGCCATGCATCCGGATTTGCCCTTCTTCTTCCATTAACCGGTACATGAAATCATCCGAACCCGCCGATGTGCTGCCGGTTGTCAATACGATATCACATTCAGAAACTGCCTCCAAAAGGAGAGAACGGGCTTTTTCAGGTTCATCCCTAACTATACCATAGACCACAGGAGTTGCCGACAAACGTCTGATAGCGGTTGACAGAGTATAGGAATTGGCATCATAGATCCTGCCTGGCCCGAGAGGATTGCCGGGCTCGGTCAATTCATTCCCGGTAGAGATAATGCCCACTTTCAGATTTTTCACAATTGTATTATTGATACCCAGCGCCGCAAGGATACCAATCTTTGCAGGAGACAACATTTGCCCTGCTTCAAGAACAGTCTCACCTCTGGAGATATCAGTGCCTGCAGGAAGGATGTGCTGGCCTTGCCTGATATCACTGTGAACACACACTTTCCCTTCTGCAAGAGTGGTATCTTCCACCATTACAACAGAATCACTTTCTTTTGGAATCGGTGCCCCGGTGGAAATATCCACAGCTTCACCTTTTCCAAGGGATAGGCTATCCCCTCTGCCCGCAGGTACATAGTCTTTCAGCAACAGACATGTACCCGGCGAGGGAACATCTTTGGCACGGATAGCATAACCATCCTTGAGTGCCTTGGCAAAGGGTGGAACATTGATGGCAGATACTATATTTTCTGCAAGTATGCGACCATCGGCACGTTCAAGTGAAACATGCTCCACTCCGCAATTTACGGGCAAGCCGTCCAGAATTTGCCTGGCCTCATCCAGCGATGTTAGGTCGTTGAGTATTTTGCGCATCTTCGTTTGTGCAACCTTCAACACTTATTCGTAGATTGGAGTACCGGTAGTAGTTGTGATCTCCTCGAAAGCCTTTACCATTTCCCCGGTAATGGGCCCGGGTTTTCCATCTCCGATAAGCCTTCCGTCAACCTTTGTAATGGGGGCGGCTTCTGCAGCAGTGCCGGTTACAAAAACCTCATCTGCTGTGAATAAATCAAAAAGCCCTACATTTTCCTCAAGTACCTCATAACCTCTTTCCATAAGTAACTCAATAGCTGTTGCACGGGTAATACCCTTCAGATTGGAAATTGTTGGCGGAGTATACACTTTGCCATTCTTTATGATAAATATATTATCCCCGGAACCTTCACAGATGTAGCCGTTGCCGTCCAGGAATATCGCTTCGTCGCCCCCCTTGGCATTGGCCTCAATCTTGGCCAGAATATTATTCAAGTAGTTCAGGGATTTGATATTCGGGGAGAGGGCATCGGGAGCGTTGCGCCGGGTTGCGACCATGACTGCTTTTAAGCCAACCTCATAGAGGTCCCCGTACATTGCCCCCCATTCCTGGGTAATGATGAATATATTGGGAGTTTTGCATTTGCGGGGATCAAGACCGAGGTCCCCTACACCACGGGATACGATGGGTCTTATGTATGCATCACTGAGATCATTTTTTCTCAGGGTTTCCAGGATTGCCTGACTCATCTCTTCCCTACTGAGGGGAATGTCCATTGCGATAGCCTTTGCAGAATCAAATAAACGATCCACATGTTCTTTTAACTTGAATACCCTGCCGTTGTATGCCCGGATCCCTTCAAAAACACCGTCACCATAGAGGAAACCATGGTCATAGACAGAAGTGGTTGCTTCGGATTTGGGGACATAATCACCGTTATAATAAACCAGAACTTCACTCATTTTCAGCCCTCTTAATATGACTTATCAGTATTAAGATGGACAAATGTAATCATAATATATATGAATATTTGCAAACTCATATCCAACAGTTGACAAAAGGCTTTTATGCACCAAATCCTATTTCATGTCGCTTCACTATCCTGGGCCCGTGGCTTAGCCAGGATATAGCACCGGGCTTCTAACCCGGTGGTCGTGGGTTCAAATCCCACCGGGTCCGCATCAACTTTTTTTTTATTTTACTGCCACCGGTTGAGTTATCAATTCCCCGGGTTATAGTCTATGTTGCTAGACAATGGCAAGAAAGAAACTATTGTAATCTCCATATTTTAATTCAAAGAGAGGGAACACTTAAAATCTGGATCCAGTTATAATTAAAAGAGAGTGTGAAATATGAAAGAAGCGGAAGAATTGCTTAAAAAAGACCTGTTTGCCCGGCATATTGGAATAGAGTTGCTGGAAGTTTCAAAGGGATATGCAAAAGCTTCCATGAAAATAGAAGACAAGCACAAAAACGGCGTCGGTACAGTACAGGGAGGTGCCATATTCACCCTTGCAGACTTCACATTTGCAGCTGCTGCGAACTCACACGCCAATGTAGCTGTTGCCATTAATGCCAACATAAGCTATCCAAAGGCGGCCACTGAGGGCACCCTTACAGCCGAAGCTTTCGAAACATCCCTGAATCCCAAAATCGCAACCTATACTGTAACTGTCACAGATGGTACGGCAGACACTGTTGCCCGTTTTGAAGGGCTTGCATACCGGAAAAGAAACCTAATTGAAGATATTATCTGAACTTATTTCAAGGATAAAAGGTACTGTGCCAGTTCCCCGTGGTTATCAAATATCTTATCTGCTCTCTCCAGTTTATCCGGGGAGACATAAGTAGGGACAGCCACACAATACATCCCTGCTCTTTTAGCCGCTTCTACACCTTTTGTTGCATTCTCCACCACAACACAATCCGTGGGATTTACTTCAAGCATATGGGCAGCCTTTAAGAATGGCTCCGGTTCGGGTTTGCCTTTACTGACATCATCCCCGCTGATGACAGCATCAAAGATGCCCGGGAAAAAATCATCCACTATATGCTTAACAATTGACCTGTCAGCACCTGAAACCATGGATAACAGAAAATGGCCCTTTAGCTGTGGCAAAATCGAACGTATTTGTTCAAAGGGCCTGAAACTGGCCGTCCGTTTGAATTCCTCCTGATATTGTGCAAGAAGGCCTTCAATGTCCAGAGATTCAGGATCGATGTTTTGCGTTTTAATATGTGAGTTACAATATCAACTGTTCTGGAACCTTCCATATCATAGATGGTTTGTTCATCGAGATGTATTCCCACCGCACCGAATACCCGGTTAATTGTTTTAACATGATGGGGCATTGAGTCAATGAGAATGCCATCCATATCAAAAATCAAAGCCCTGGTCATGTATAAAAATACTCCCTGATATCAGGAATCATCAGATGCATCATGTTTGTGCAGAGCAATCTCAATATTGGTATGGATATCCTCTACTTTAAAAGGTTTGGATATATAACCGGCAGGGTGCGTTAATTTCGCCCTTTCAAGGGTTTCTTCATCAGTATAAGCGGTCAGATATATTACAGGAATGCCAAAATTTTTCCTGATATAATCTCCTGCCACGATTCCGTCACCTTCTCCTTTCAGCAAAATATCCATCAAAACCAGATCCGGATAAAAAAGATCGGCTTTGCGTATAGCATCCTCTGCAGAAGATGCCGTACAGGGAATGGAATAGCCTAAAGATTCAAGTTTGCTTTTAATTCCCATAGCAACTATATTTTCATCCTCGACTATCATTATTTGTGCATTTTTCATAAAGGACCTTCATAAATTTACAGCTTATATAATAAATCATTACAGATAACACTTGCACAAAAAAATTACAGGTGTTGTTATGAGGGAATTATTGAACTAATTACTCATGAAGTGTAACTTAATATAAATTTATTGTTGTCATTCATATAAAGCTTGATGGTTCATATATTGCAAATAAATTATACATTCCTGACCCCTTATATAACATAAAAGCTTGAGTGAAAGCATGACACTGGACCGAAAACCTCTCTTGTTAATGATACTGGACGGATGGGGATACTCACCCACCATAAAAGGAAACGCTGTGGCACAGGCCAAACCCCCTGTCCTTGACAGGTTAGAAAAAGAAAACCCAACCTCCTTTTTACAGGCTGCAGGCAAATCTGTAGGCCTTCCACAGGGACAAATGGGAAACTCCGAAGTAGGCCACCTCAACATAGGTGCAGGCAGAATTGTCTATCAGGACCTGACCCGGATAAACCTGGCAATCAAAGATGGGGAGATCTATGAAAACCAGGTTCTGCTTGATGCCATCAGGAATGTGAAGGAAAAAAATTCAAAACTGCATATCATGGGACTGTTTTCCCGCGGTGGGGTTCACAGCCACATAGAACACATGCGTGCCCTGATAAAGCTGGCTAAAAGGGAAGGCTTAAGTGAAGTATTCATCCATACTTTCCTTGACGGCAGGGATGTACCCCCCCGGGCCGCCCTTGAGGATATGATAGAGCATGAATTATTCTGCAGGGAAACCGGTGTCGCAAAGACTGCCAGTGTATCCGGCAGATACTATGCAATGGATCGTGACAAACGGTGGGAACGTACCCAACTTGCCTATGACGCCCTGACACTGGGAGATGGAATAACTGCTGAAAATCCTGTGGAAGCGATACAGCTTGCCTACGACAGAGGAGAAAATGACGAATTCGTCAAACCCACTGTTATTCAGGAGAAGGGCAAACCTGTAGCCACAATTGAAGATAACGATTCTGTGATCATGTTCAATTTCCGTCCGGACAGGGCAAGGCAGCTTACCTATGCATTTGTGGAAGATGGATTCGAAGGATTCGAGAGGAAAAAGTATCCACAGGTGCACTATGTCTGCATAACCCAGTATGATGAAAAACTGGACGTACCTGTTGCCTATCCCCCCAAAGAAATAAAAAATACACTGGGCGAAGTGTTGAGCAGGGAAAATATGTCCCAGTTGCGTATCGCTGAAACTGAAAAGTATGCTCATGTCACCTTTTTCTTCAATGGTGGAGTGGAAAAGAAATTCAAAGGAGAAGAAAGATGCCTCATTCCCTCACCCAGGGTTGCAACCTATGACCTTAAACCTGAAATGAGTGCCTATGAAGTTGCTGAAGAACTCACCAGCAGGATCGAATCCGCAAATTATGATGTGATCATACTCAATTTTGCCAACATGGACATGGTGGGACATACCGGTTTCTTTGAACCGACTATCAAAGCCGTAGAGGCTGTGGATGAATGTGTGGGAAAGGTAATAACTAAAATACAACAGAAAGGCGGTGAAGCATTGATAACGCCGACCACGGAAATGCGGAACAAATGGAAGAAGCCCATGGAGACCAGCCCCATACAGCCCACACAAGCAACCCGGTTAAATGCATATGTATCTCAGAAAGACAAAATATCAAAATGAGAGACGGAATCCTTGCCGATGTTGCACCGACTGTCCTGCAAATGCTTGCAATAAAACAACCCGAAGAAATGACAGGTAAGCCACTGATTGTTCAAAACCATTGATCCAGGGTTTGCTGACTTCGCTGTTTGCCGGCTTTTTCAAGACGATCTACAGCTTTGAAAACTCGTTCCTCAGAGAAATCGTGCTGTTTGCAAAGGAAATCCACTATTTTTTCCTTTTGTGGAGATTTCCATTTCAGTTCATAAGCATCAGTTACAGGTGGATTCAGGAAAAAATCGATCTTTGCATCAAGCTCGTCAATGGCTTCACCCCTCTGCTCCAGAACCTTATGAATACTGCCATGTTGTTTTATTAATTTAAGGGCGGTTTTGGGGCCGACTTTCTCCAGCCCTTTATTATAATCAGTACCCACACACAGGGCAATACCGATCAGTTGCTGGCGGTCTATATCCAGTAACTTGATGTTTTGCATAAGATCAATTGATTCGGGTTCTACATCAATGTAAACATTCTTACCCGGCAATTTGCGTTTACCCGTAATTGTAAGATTGCGCACTACCCTCGGAGCACCGAAAAGCAGGGAATCGTAGTCCTGGGAAGCACTATAATCTGCATCACCTTTGTTCACCATATAGGCTGCCTGTGCTTCACCTTCAGAAGGAGCCTGGACACAGGGAATTCCCATGAAATCCAGAAGTTGCATGGAATCCTCCACTATGTGGGCATCTACCTTTGAAGAAGCCTGTGCATATTTGTAGGCTTCCTCTGACAGGCCTTTTTCTTTTGCTTCATCCCATTTTGTACGGGCCTCTTCCCTGGACTTTTTACGCTGGCTAATTGTATCTGCCTTGAAATCAGGAGGTTTGCCATCAAAAACAAAAACAGGTTTTATACCGGCTTCAAAAAGATTGGTCATCCTGTACAGGATACCGGATAGATGGGATGTGATATTGCCCCTGGAATCCTTCAGGGGAGTACCATCACGTTGCCTTATGATGCTCAAAAACTGGTAAAGGGTATTATATCCATCAATCGCCACAATCCTGTGAGCAAGATCATCAAATCCAACCTCTCTTTTTTCCAGTATGTCCCCTATATCTACACCCATTCAGTGTCCTCTTAAATTGGTTTAATGAAGTTGAATATCCGTATCGAGGCGTATATCCAGCACCGAGTCATCATCGGCTTTCATCCGCCCTACCTTCAGTATATTACCTGCCCTTTCAAGGAGAGTTGTTCTGGAAACCTGTAACTGATGACCATCCTTCTTGTCACCTTTATGGACTACCAGCACATCATTTCCTTCAACAGCGGTTTTACCTGTCCTGGAGAGCATATTCCTGATTACCTGCTCAAATTCCGAATATATCAGAATTTCTGAATTTTTCCCGGATTTTTTTATGACACCGATTGGTTTAAGATTAATTTGCATTGAGCCCACCCACCATTATGAAACTTGTTGATAATTGCCCATACAAACCATCACATTAATATTGTTTTCGGCAGATGTCGATGATTAAAAATAATGAAGAATAGAAAAGATTAACGATAATTTCTTCTGTTAAAGGTTTCCATGGCATCATCCACCACATTGGTGACAGTATCCATTTTTTCACCCATGTTATCTTCGACACTCTGAATATTAATCCGAAGAGAGCGTTCTCTTAGATCGAGCTGCTGCTCAATCTTACGCATCCGCATGTCCAAAGAAAGGAGCATCGCTGCAAGAGCTCCTACCATTACAATGGCAGCAAGAACTATCAATGAGTTAGCCGGACTGTATTTGAACCTGCCCAGCCATACATATGTCAACACAAAAGCTGATACAACCATAACGATAGAAAAAACAATGTCCCTTGTTTCCATGGTAAGACCTCTATTTTACTTAATCCATGTTACTACTTAAGTATTACATAAACTTAATTAATGGATATTGCATTAGGTTCTGTACCATACAAACAGGATGAGAAAATTTGAGCGATAATGAAAACGGAATCAAGGAATACTTCCCGATGATTGTAATGGCCGGCTTTATACTGGTCATCCAGATCATTGCACTTACCCTTGCACAACCAATGAACGATCTGGGTATGCAGGCAGTAGATAACCCCCAATCAGCAACCAATTCCATATACTACATAATCGCAATTCTCATATTCACCCTGTTTTTACTTTTCGCTATCAAGAAAGAAATACAATGGGTAATCCAGATGATTATCCTTGTTGCTGTTGCTTCTACCATGTATTACGGATTCTATCCCCTCTTCCACCTTACAGGATTGGGAGGAGAAGGTCCGATAATCGGAGGTCTGTTAATGGCAACTGTTTTCACCATCTTGCTTTACGTCCATCCTGAATGGTACATAATAGATTTTGTAGGAATCATTGTGGGAGCAGCGGCAAGTTCAATATTTGGAATATCATTTGGTATTTTGCCTGCGATTGTGCTGCTGGGTCTGCTTGCAGCCTACGATGCAATCTCGGTGTATAAGACAAAACATATGATTGCCCTTGCAGAAGGCGTGATGGATCTAAAGCTGCCAATCCTGTTTGTCATACCTAAAAAAAGAAATTACTCATTTATTGAGGACACTCCATCAACAGAAGGGGAAAAAGAAGCCTTCTACATGGGATTGGGTGATGCTATAATGCCAACAATTATAGTAGTTTCTGCAAATGTATTCCTTCCCCATGAAGGCTTCGTAGGAATTCCCGCCATAGGAGCAATGGTCGGTACCCTTATCGGATTTTTTGCCCTGACAATCCTGGTAATGAAGGGGAAACCCCAGGCAGGCCTCCCATTTTTAAATAGCGGGGCAATTCTGGGTTACGTGGCTGGTGCTTTAATAGCCGGGATGCCGCTTCTGGGATAAAATTACCTGTCCGAACCTGTGATGTTGCATGAATCGCAGTCACTATCACAGGAAGGGGAATTATCATTTATCTCGTCATCAAGGGCACGTGTGCCTTCTGCAAGCACCGAGGCATTGGATAGGGCCCCGCCTATAAGAATAGCATCAAATATCTGCTCCCTTGTCAAACCAAGCCTGCTGGCAACCCTGATATGCATCTTGAGACAATGGTCACATCTCAGTGCAGAAGCAACACCCACACAGATAAGTTCAATTGTTTCAGGATCGAGTCTTTCAAACTCCCGCATTATAGAATTATCATACATTACTTTAGGGATTAACAGCTCCGGCATATCTTTCATGAAATTGAGAATATAGGGTACTTCCCCATATCGTTCCTCAACTGTTGAAAGCACTTCGGAAACCGCTTCATCTTCATCTTTTTCAAGAATTTCCTTGATATTTTCCAGATCCATTACACACCCTCTGTATCATACAGTAAATCCGGTCTCTGAGCGGCGGCGAATCTTTATGAGAATATAGTCCTTCATTTTTGAAGGCATGATATTTGCCACATCCGAGAGGGAGATATTTTCATCCAATTCCAGCTGTTCCATTTTTTCATGGAATTGTCCAAAGGGAAGTTTCACCCTCATTCCATCCAGTTGAAGGGTTATTGGAGCAGGGGATAAAACATCATTAATTTCAGGCACCTGCTCTTTAATCTCCTTCATTACTCTTGCAGGCAATACTGCAAGAGGATCCCGGGATATTTCCTCACGCATTTTATCCACAACTTCCCCGACAGTCTTATTCAATACATCAAGGCTGTCCATCTCACCTTCGTTACGCAGCCTGTGAGATACACGTCCAATGCCTCCAACATAAACATCGGCACCCTTTACATCCTCAGTCTTAAGTGCAGGGCTTCCTGTAGCCACAATAGGAACATCTACACCCGAGAAAAGTTTGGGCTTCTTATTTATTATACAGTCACTGAAATTCCCAAAACTGTAAACGGCAATGTCATGTTCGTTGATTAACCGCCTTTCATAATCCTGAGAAAGAGCCACTCTTCGACCCATTCCCCGTGCAAGTCCCAGCATATTGGTATTAGCACCATCCCTGCGCAGATGTTCGGCAACATCACATGCCGAATGAGGAAGATGATGGTAGGCAAGGGTTGGGGATACTACAGCTATTTCAGTACCTGTTAAGGGAGCTCGCGTGAGTTTGCCCAGTATTTTCTTTGCAAGTTCTTCCATCAGGGGAACATCTTTACGGGGAATCAACATCACAAGATTAATTTCCGTTGCAGCCGGCGTACTCTGTACAAGATAGCCGCCCAGGTCTTCCAGGAGTTCAATAATAAGGCCATGTTTGTGCACACCGCCTTCATAGACATAGGGTTCAAGCACTGCTGCCACTGGCATCATCTCCCTTTAGTTCTTCCAGCATCGTGTGTGCTTCATCAATCCATTCTTTTTGCATCGTATCCTCGGATGCCACAAATATGAAATCATTGCCGTTCAATGAATGATGACGTACCCTGAAACCTTCAGGAGCTACCCTGATAGCCATATCCGCCAGATTGGACTTGAGTGTGCGCCTCGGGTCATCCACAACAAGATTTTCGAGAGAGCCTATCTCCTCCTCCGGATTATCCACAAACAGGGAAATAGTCCACCTGTCCGGTTGCTCAAGGCTGTCACGTCCATACCTATCCCAGAGCATCTGCAACAGACGTGGAAGATGTTTTTCTACAGATATCTTGATCAAAATTTCTCCTTCATGGTCCCCTTTTTGTATTTCAGCAAAATCTTTCAATATTACCTGTGGAAGAACACCACGTACAACTGCCGCCAGCTGGAAAAGAGAATCTTCGGGCCTTATTACTACTTTGATTTTTGCGATTCTGCCTGCCATGCCCAGATCGGAGATTATATCTGATACAATCTTTCGATAAGGTGGGGCTTCCTCTTCAACTGTGGTTTCAACCACGAACTTTTCAAGGGTTGCCAATTCAAATCACTCCTTATCCACAAAACCAGAAACAAGCAGCGCGGCACCCACTGCACCGATATGCTGGGCATATGGAGGGACAACAACATCAATCTTGAGCAGTTCTTCCAGAGCTTTGGGTACACCAGCAATCAGGGATGAACCACCCACCAGGACAAGGGGTTCTTTAACTTCAATTTCCTGGAGCTGCTGTTCAAATATTTGTTCCACAACACTGTGACACGCTGCAGCAGCCACGTCTTCGGGCGTAGCTCCCTTGGCAAGGGAATTAACCAGGGACTGGATTCCGAAAACAATACAATAACTGTTCATTTCTACATTTTTCTGCATTCCCTTGATTGCAAGGTCCCCGAGTTCCGTGATATCCACACCCAGTCTCTTGGAAGTCATTTCAAGGAATCTGCCCGAAGCACCCGCACAAACGCCTCCCATGGTGAACATGCCGGGAATGCCATCCTGTACGGAAATGGCTTTGTTATCCATACCGCCAATATCAATTACAGTGGCATTACCCTGCTGTGTCTTTGCAAGGTAGACCGCTCCCTTGGAATTTACCGTAATTTCTTCCTGCATAAGGTCGGCGTTGAAGTGATCGCCTATAAGGAAACGTCCGTATCCTGTTGTACCGATTGACTGCAAGTCCTCTCTTTTGACATCGGCCTGATCCAGTGCCTGCTGAAGGGCTTTTTCAGCACTTTCAAGCACTTTGATGGTGGGCACCCAGCCTTCACCGATTATCTCGTCATCCCTCATAACTACAGCTTTGGTAGTTGTTGAACCAGAGTCAATACCTGCTGTCAATCCTTCCTGAATTTCCCTTGCAAGTAAATGTTTGCTCTTTGCAATGGTTGTCAGGGCTTCCATACGTGTCAGCAGGGTAGCCGCAGTTGTTCGCTCGGTAAAAGAATAACTTATAACCGGCAGACCCGAATCTTCAAATATATAACGGCGCACTTCATTACGAACAATCGCAGCTTCAGCACATCTAAAACAGGTAGCAACAAACACAGCATCCACCTGAGCCACACCTTCTACTACAGCTTTTGCCCTGGCCATCATGAGACGCAGATCAGGACTTGCGACTTCCAGCCCGAATTCCCCGCCTATGGTGTCCATCGATGCCACATCCATCTCCGGATAGACAAGTTCCGCATTCAAGGAAGATGCTGCCGATTCCAGTTCCTTCTGGATACCGGCATATTCAGAACCGCATGAAACCAGTGCTATCGTTACTTTATCAGAATTATTCATTCTTCATCCTCCTCTTTGGACAGGGATTTCAGGAATTCAGCAATCTGGTATACAAAGTCTTTACCTTCTTCTTCAGTGCGAGGATATTTGACTTCAAGGCGGGGAATGTCCCTTTGGCGTGCAAGGAACTTTGTAAGTTCATTGGCACGTGCACACCCCATGCAACCAAAAGCAGATGCCGAATCCAGCACTATGATCGCAGCTTCAGCTTCATCAATCAGAGGGCCCACTATGGACATACGGCCCCTCACACCGGCAGGAACTTCTACTGAAGCATATTTCAAGCCATGTTTGGGATCTTCGGGAGTAATATTGATCGGCGGGGAATCTACACCTACTGTAGTGATTTTTTCCCGGATCTTCTCCATCATTGCAAGGGGTTTATGGCCAAACCTTTCAACGAGATCAGAAAGGATAAGGCTGTTAGTGGGGTAGATGAAAATTTTTGCCAAGGTGTCACCTCATAATTCAGATTCAATAATATCTTTAAGTTTGGATGGTGAAATTTTGTCAGGAGATTCTTTCTTTTCAGCCGGATTATATGTCTCATACTCATCAAGAGCTTTGCTGATTATGGGCAATGTTGCTACTTCGTTTCTAAGGTAATGGAAACCCGGCCTTGGACCTCCGCCTCTGGAAGCCCTGCAGCGACGTTCATCACCTGGCGGGAAACCCCTCTGTTTCACAAAAACATGATTCGGATCAAGGGCCCTTACTTCAGCTACTACCTTTTCCACTGAATCACGCGGACCTGTTACCATTGTGCCGAAACAGGTTTCCTTAATGGTAATATCTACATCGGACTCATAGATTTTCATCGCAGCATCAGAAGGAAGTACACTGTCTGAGTCAATCACCATGATCTTTGTAATCTCATCAACATCCTCCCCGCTCATTCAATCTCCTCCTTGTTACTTTCCAGAACGTACATGGTATCCTTTTCGGTCAATGCCTTGAATTTCTCGGGCTCAAGGATTTTTCCTATTATATTGGTACTTGAAAATTTCTCTCCGGTGGGACCAAACAGATCGTCATCCTCTGTTTTGACCCCCACAATACCCATTCTTTTGGCGGCCTGGTTAGTAATCCCAATCTCAAAAGCTTTGGTTTTATCCACAAGCACGTTTTCCGGCAAATTTCCTTATATTTTTCAGCGGACTTTGCGGCTTTAAACAAGTATGTATCCTCATATATCATCATCACAGGCAGTGTACCTATAGGCCTGAAGGTAAGACCTACTGAGTGCCTGAAGAAATCCAGGGTTTTAGGAGCGAGTTCATCATACAGTTCAACACGAATTACCAGGGAATCCGGTGCCCCGGTTGCAATTACTTTTTTTGCCAGCAGGATATCGATAGTACTGGAGGGTTGAAGTTTCACAATATTGGCATCGTCTTCTTTATACCCTTCACGTACCAGTTCAACCCCCAGTCCTTCAAGGTGTTTTTCAGCTTCATTAAAGCCCATGCCAAGTATATTGATGGGAGCAGGATCCGTCTTTACAAATATAGAGTGACCCTTTCCTGCCATATGGATAAGTTCAATACCTTGTTCTATATTGCCAATTACCGAATGTACAACACTGGCAGCTCTTTCATCACGGGAGATGAACACTTTACCGGTGCCATAACCTGCAGTTCGTACCCATACAGCACCATCCTTTCGGGCTTCAAAGTTTTCAAAGGAGCAGATCTCACCTTTTAAATTACTGTCACTTATAAAAGAACTGGAGTCATCGTCAACTTTGAAAAATCCATCCTTAATTAGACCAAAGAAAAATTCAGCTCCTTCAGGAGATTCAGGAGCAAGTTTTATCCCTATAAAGGTAAAGAGACCATCACCATCCTCCAGGGTTGTGCTAGTATCATCTGTGACCAGGTGTTTTGCAGATTCCTGCCATTCAATTACGGGTTCAATTTCAAGAATGCGATCAGAGCGCTCAAAACTGGTCAGAAGTTTCTTACCGCCCACGACCCTGGCAAAAGGACCATCTGCAGGTGCACCGTAGTCTGCAGAATGCTCTGCAAGGGAAAAAAGAAGATGGAAATTAGAAGGGTTATATCCCCCAGCTGAAAATAATACATCATATTTATCCAGCTTTGCGGGAGTTCTTTCCGGTTTCAGAGATTCCGAAAATGGGCCAAAGGCTGTGGCATCCTTGCTGCCCCAGCGCAGGGAAATTCCTTCATATTGCTTGAAACCTTCCATCCACCTGCGGGCAGAAGCGGAAAGATGATCAATTATTTCAAGACGTAATTCTCCTTTTGTAGTCTTGACACGATACTCCCTTACACTTTCAGAGCGGACACTTTCTGATTTCTTGAGAATGCCCACACAAGCACCTCTTTTGTAAGGTGCCTCTGCTGTATCGATGGCTTCCTGTACTGTAGCACCATCCGGGAGAGATAACTTCTCGCCGTTAACAAGCACTTGAATCGTCCCTAATTCCTCCAATCACTACATAGAGAGCACTTAATAATAAAGTTACTGTTGAGGAACTTCTTCAAGTTCCTTTTCAGTAAGCTGGGAAAGGACGGTTTCTGGTTCTCCGATATCAACTATCTTTGAATCTCTCATTAGTGCTACACGGTCACAGATATCAGTAAGGAAATCCATATCATGCGAAACTATCACAAATGTATTGCCCATCTCTTCCCTTGCCTTCAGGATGGATTTGGTTACCTCGGTCCTTGTAATCGGATCCATTGTCCCAGTTGGTTCATCCATTAAAATGATATTTGGTTCTTTCATTAAAATCTGAGCCAGAGCAACCCTGTGCCTCTCTCCTTCACTTACCTCATCTGCCATTTTAGGAAGGATGGATTTGGCTTTGTTTTCAGTAAAACCGCTTGTCACAAGAGTATTGATAGCCTTTCTGGTAGCAAGTTCATAGGGAAGATCGATCCCGATGGATTCGGTCAGGTTATCGATGATTGTCCTGTGTGTGTACAGACCATATTCCTGATGCAGGATACCCATGTAGCGAACTGCACGGCCCCTGTTGTCAGCTCCGGGTTCTCTCATATTCACCCACTCATCACCAACGCGAACATGCACTGCCCCGCTTGTTGGTTGTACATTGCCCATGAGCATTTCAGAAGTAGTTGTCTTCCCTGCACCACTGGTACCTGCAAGCCCGAATATCTCACCTTCCTTCACATTAAAGCTCACACCGCCTACGGCATAAACTACTCCTCTTGAAACGGAGATGTATTTTTTCACAAGGTCTTCCACCCTGATGATGTCCTCGCCTACATTGGCTTTTTCCCATTCACCAATATCAGTGACCATTTTCATAAAGTCGCGGGAGACATCACAGGCATCACCTTCACATACAATTTCCCCGTCCTCAAGGATAATTGCCCTATCAGCCAAATCCTCAATGACATCTGACCAGTGAGAAGTGATTACCATTGTCATGTTGTGGGATGAAACTGTATCCTCTACAACATCATGTACCACTTTTGCTGTCCTGGGGTCAAGAGTTCCTGTCGGTTCGTCTGCAAGCAGCAGCATGGGATTTCTCACAAGCTGGCGTGCAAGAACTACCCTCTGTTTCTCACCACCACTTAAATCACGAGCAACATGCATCATCCTGTGGGAGAGACGAACTTCTTCAAGAAGTTGTACAGCATGCTCCATTGCATCGGGACCACTGTAACCAATCTCTGTCAGGGAATTTACTACATTGGCAATTACCCTGTCATCTCCATAAAGGGCAAAGGTCCTCTGGAGCATAATCGCAACCCTTCGGGATACTGCCCTGCGCTCGTTATTATGGATGTCAAGTTTTGCAAAATCTGCTTCAAACGCTTCAAAATTACTGTTTTCGCAATGTGAACAGGCCTTCCCCACCATACTGGGTGGTTCTATATAGCCACATTTTTCACAGCGTGCAACGTGATAGATTATTGAACCTGTGATTTCATCTAATTCCTCGGCACCGCGAAGCGCATGCATCAATACCGTTTTACCGGAACCGCTTTTTCCCAAGATTCCGACAACTTCACCTTCATTTATATTGAGATTGATATTCTTTAAGACCGCTGCACCATTATAAGAGATGGTAAGATCTTTGATCTCGATGAATAATGACATTTGAGTACCTCCGACATGGATATTATCAGACCTGTTTTGAGATTATACAGTAAATGTACTTAACATTTTGCACGGTATGCACAAAACCATAAACCTGTGACCAGGCCCAACATAACCAAAAATTTAAATCTGGTATTTTATATCTGGATTACATTGAACACTACATAAACGTAACGCATAATTATATCGCTGTTAACTTTTAAAAACCGGCTTCTGATAGTGTTAAGATGAAATTGCCACATCTGCAAACCTGACAACTTCAGCAATATTGCCCACCACTACATCAGCAGATTCCTGCAATCTGGGAGGGCGGGAGTCCCCCTGCTGAACTGTAAGAATTCCCACATCAGCTGATCTTAATGCCAGCATATCATTCATCCCGTCGCCCACCATAATGACTTTATAGTACTGTTTTTTAAGATCCTTAATAATTCTTTCCTTGTCAAATGTAGAGGCAATATCAAAAACCCCATCAATAGGAACACCTATGCAGCGGGAGAGTCTGTTCAGGTTTTTCATGCTATCTCCTGAGGCAATATAAAGACCCACTCCCCTCTGATGAAGAGCTTGCAAGGTATCCTTGCTTTCAGGATAAAGGCGGCCCCCCGTACTAACCACATAGGTTACTGACTGCTCAACAACATCTACTATAAACCCACACGCCAAGTAAAAGATATTGGGACAGCGGGTCTTAACCCTGCAAAATACCTCCTGGACATCCCCGAGAACCAAATCGCTTTGCTGGACGATTTTTGAGATTTCAGAGGGGGATACCTCACCATTGGAACAGCTCACATCCAGCTCTACGTGTTCTCTTTCCATGAAATCCGAAAGTAACCGGCGGGGTTGTGACTCCAGTATCATCTCCATATCGGCATGGAGCACTACAAGTGCCCTGCCTTTGCGACCTGCCACCAGCATCGTGCTTTCTATATCTTCCAGCATCATCCCGTTGGACATATCCCTGGCAACACGGTACATATGCAACAATGTTCCCGCACTGTCAAAGACCACTGCCAGTTTGTTTTCCATACTGGATAAAGCGAGAGAAGCCGATTAATATTTTTCGTCCGCGGGGTTGTGACTCCAGTATCATCTCCATATCGGCATGGAGCACTACAAGTGCCCTGCCTTTGCGACCTGCCACCAGCATCGTGCTTTCTATATCTTCCAGCATCATCCCGTTGGACATATCCCTGGCAACACGGTACATATGCAACAATGTTCCCGCACTGTCAAAGACCACTGCCAGTTTGTTTTCCATACTGGATAAAGCGAGAGAAGCCGATTAATATTTTTCGTCCGATTGCCTAATAGTTGTGTGACTTCTAGAATAAAATATACTGGATTGATCTAAATGATTAATATTAATGCGTGTGATAAAATTACACCAGCACAAACAATAAGTATCATGTAGATACTATTTATTTACAATGTGGGGTTCCAATGAATATTAACCAACCAGAACCCCACATCGGCCTAGAGGCAGAGCTAGTTTGCTCTTTACATTATATAAACATAGCTTTGCCTCTAGAGTAAAATCAAAGAGGTAAATCGATGAAAACAAGTGTTAAATTTGGCATAGGTGCAATGCTTGCAGCAATATTGCTGTTAAACTTGGTTTTTGTACCAGCTGTGTGTGCAGATTCAAGCACATCTGACAAAGTACAGATGCCAAAAGAACTAAAACAATGGATGATGGAAACCCAAAAGGACGAAGAAACTAAACTTTGGATGAAAGAACAGACTGAACAATGGATGCAGAACCATACTTTGAATGTCACTTCAACCAAGACATACACGTACAAAGACGGATTGATTGAAATCAAAGAGACCTACACCGGCAGAGAACTGAAAAAGAATCTAGGAATCAATAAGTTCGAAAAGATGGAAAAACTTAAAGTTCCTGAAAATGCCGAAAAAGCGCTGTCATTAAATGGTGAAACTTTTGCTCTTACCGAAGAGAACCAAAGAATCACTGTAACTGAAAAAACAGTGGTAATGACTACGGAAACTGACCCATTTGAATGGTGGGACATAGGGTATGAATACCCGCAATACACGTGGTCTGAATACTACGGTGTATATACCAGAGCTGATCCGATTAATCTGGCATGGGAAGGAACCAATATGAGCACAATAAAGGGAAAAATATTGGATGAAGGTTGGGTTAGCGTAGCTTATCCATATGAGCATAACCAGTATGTATCTGATCCGCAATATGATTGGGTTTTAGACGAAGGTGTGGCAGACGATAAAACAGGTTTGCTTACTGAGCGCTATCATGTTAGATTATTTGATCTTTCCACTCAAGATATTGTTGGAAATGCACATCGTGACAGCCTGCCACTCCATGAAGTGATTGAACTTGAAACTGCTGAAGACCTGGTTGCTGGTTTCTTTGATAATGATGTTTCTAACTGGTGGGTACTTTATGATTATGAGGAACTCGACAATGAAGAAGGGACTCCAAATCAGGAACCATTCTGTGACGGAGAAGCGACCTGTATATTTAAGGTCGGAAGTTAAAACTGTAAAGGCTGCGCTATAAATAGAAGGTGATTTGATCACCTTCTTATTTTGAGGAAATTATATGGACCTACAGAAATATACAAAAAATATTCAGAATACTACATTAATATATTCAATAATTTTATCAGTATTGATAGTCATCTTTTTTTATGAACATCGATGCATTCGAGCACGCACTTGAAGAAACAACAGGCAATAAAATAGCACTTGGTGAAATGGTTTTTCTTTTGCCTGTTATACCGATTATTTATGGATGGGTCACAAAAGATAAGGTGGGGGGGATTGTAGTAGGAGTGGTACCAATAACCAGCCTTATGATTTATGGGCATTTTTTAGGAATAAGTGCTCACCCTTACACTTACGGTTTGAGTTATATCCTTAAAGTGACCGCTTATATTGGAGTTTTGGATGTTTTGGGAGGCGGGGCCGGATACCTGGCTTCAGAAAGGAAGATAGGACATCTTCTCGTTGCAATATGTTTAAGTATCGTCTGGATGCTGGTAATTTTCAGTGGTATTAATTGATTTATTAATGCCTATATTAAGTATATTGTATATCAAACATTACCGCAGATGCAAAGTAACAAAATCATAAGGGACACAATGTCATACAAACCATCTATTAACAAATTGTCAACTGTAGCACTTTTTATACTGGCAATAAATACAATATTATATTATTTACTTGGCTACTTCCATCCAAACCCGGGAGATTATAACTCATACTTTATGCTTCCCGGTTACATAATAGGCAGTATTTTCGCCATTTTACTGTTATATGCGATAATCGCTATTGCTATTTCGATTTTCAAAGAAATATCAAGGAAAATAGTGACGATGCTACATTAACAACAGTAAACCAATTGTGCAAAAGGGGGCTGACAAAGGCCCCCTTAAGTTCACCCCACAATTTCAATCTGTGAAACTCCACTTAGTTCAATCTCAGGTGTGCCCTTGTAATCCTGTATCTTACCTGTCACCAGTACATCCTTACCCTCATAGTAAATATCAGGAGATTGAGGAAAGTTTGACCAGCTGTCCTGCCATATAATTACAGTGAAGTAACCTTTGTAAGGATCATAGAAATTCAGATAGATTATACCATCCTCTTCAATTTTAGCTGTTGATACCACCGTACCTTCAACCGTTTTCACCTCACCTATGTGGTTACCTGCTTCCAGATAAGAAATAACTGCGGTATTGTTATTTTTCAAATAGGACCAGATCCCTGATTTCTCAGCTCTTGCATGTTGCTGGGCTTCAGCAAAAATATGCTGATATTTCGTGTCGGGCTCATAGGCCTTGGCCAGAGCCAAACCTTCTTCCACAAGCTCCCTGTTTACCAGTTCACCGTCAAGCCAAACGTATCTCAATAAACGGTCATAAGTATCCCGGTTACTGCTATCCCCTTCCAGCAAAACCTGCTTACCTTCGATCCGGTTGGACAAATAATATTTTGCCTCGGTATAATAGGGTTCATCTACCTCCGGTGTATCTATCCCGATTAGTCTTACTTTCTCCCCGGAATCCGTCACAAAAGTATCCCCATCTATCACGCTGGCAACCGTTGTGGTCGAATTCACAATCTGGCTTTCATCCGAAGAAAGACATCCACAAGAAATTAGTATGAAAAGAGCAACGACCATAATTAATGACTTTTTAAACATAGGAAGAAAATAATTCTGCCACTATTAAAATATAATTGTACCCCGGGCAATCTTTATTTTTGATGGGAGATTATTGGTTGGTATGAAAATACCGGCTAGAAAAATCCTTTTCGTACTACTTGCCGTCATGATATTTTTCACCAGCACATCCCTTGCAGATATTGAAAAAATATCAGACAAACCCTGGGACCACAGCCCCATAACAGTATATATAGATGATAAGGATACGCCTGAACACTACAGCCCCACCTACAGAGAACAGGTTGAAATTGCCCTGGATTACTGGGAAAAAGGTGGCAACGGAGCCCTCAGTTACCAGCCGGTATTCAAGGTCATCGACAATCCTGACGCTGACATAAATGTTCGCTGGGTTGAAAATCTTGAAAAGGTAGAAGGAGCCGATGAAGGAGTGGCTGGATACTGTAGACCCACCATTGTCGGGAACAAATACCTGCATGCTGAAATTGTGCTTGAAGCAGGAAATTACCAGGGTTTTTCCTGGGTGCAATATGGCGATGCAAATATGCAGGAGGTGTCCAAGCACGAAATAGGACATGCCCTGGGACTGGGACATAGCACAGACAGAGGAGATATCATGTATCCCAGCTATGAACAACGTGACAACATCAACCCCCTCCTCTTGAAATCCACTTTCCCCTACCTTATAGGTGCAATAATAGTAATCGTAACCATAATAGGATACCACGGGATTGGCTGGAGAATAATGCGCAAGCAACGCAAACAAATCGAGAAAGAGGTTTTTAAAGGCAAAAAATGAATATGCAGCAGCTGTGTTGCGACATCATGAAATATCTCGCAGGCGAGCATGTGGATTTCCTGAAATACGAGCCTGACCTTACGCATCTTACAAAGTTCCAGCGGGAAGTCCTGGAAGCCACCCGAAAAATTCCTTACGGACAAACACGCACATACGGGCAACTGGCAAAAGACATTGGTAAAATTAAAGCCAGCCGCAGTCGGCCGGGCGCTCAACAAAAACCCTTATCCCCTGGTAATACCCTGCCACAGGGTAGTTGCTAAAAATAGTATAGGTGGCTATGCAGGTGGCACAGAATTAAAGAAAAAATTACTGGAAATGGAAAAAAGCCATTTATTACGATGAATCAGTTCGTTAAGTTGATATAAGGGAACCGAAAATTATACCCCTGACTATCAAATGTTCATAATTTATCAAAGGAGTGTAATCACATGAAACAACAGGTTGAAGTAAAGGAACTCAAGGAAGGCAAATATATACTAATCGATGACGAACCATGCACTATCAAGGGTCTGTCAAAATCCAAACCCGGAAAACACGGTTCTGCTAAAGCAAGGATTGACGCAGTTGGTATCTTCGATGGACAAAAACGCTCAATCGTAAGTTCTGTTTCCTCAAAGACCTTTGTGCCTATTGTCGAAAGGAAAAGTGCACAGGTACTTTCCGTCACAGGAAACATTGCCCAACTCATGGATATGGAAGAATACTCCACCTTCGAAATGGAGATACCCGATGAATACAAGGACAGGGTGAACGAAGGAGGAGACATTTCATACATAACCGCTATGGGTAAAATGAAGATAGACCTGCGTTAAATAACGAAATGTTCTACCAGCCCCTCATGATGGACGCCCTGTGGGATTACGGGGCTGCAAAATATGTTGTATTCGGAGTCCCTTTTGACGGGACTTCCTCTTACAGGCCGGGAAGCCGCAGGGCTCCGGATGCTATGAGACAGGCGTCTGAAAATTTTGAAAGCTACAATCCTTTTTTTGATATTGACCTTGCATCTATTCCGATTCATGATGCAGGCAATCTTGAAGTTTATTCTTCAGTTGATGAAACCCTCAGGGACCTTTACTATGATACCAGGGACATAGTAAAAAATGAAAAGATTCCCATAATGATGGGCGGGGAACACTCCCTTACTCTTTCCACCGTTAAAGCCTGTGCAAAAGACGATGATGACATTGGAGTGATCGCACTGGATGCTCATTTTGACCTGCGGGAAGAGTTTGGCGGAGTGAAAAATAACCATGCGTGTGTCAGCCGGCATATCTTGGAAGAGGCCACCGACAGGTATGTATCCATTGGAACCAGGAGCGGACCCCGGGATGAATGGGATTTTGCAAAAGATAATCACATATCCTATTACACACCGGAAAAAGTGAAAGATTACTCTGCCAAAAAAATTGCTACAAAGGTTATGAAAGAAATAGGGACCTCACAATTCTACCTATCTCTGGATATGGACTGTCTAGACCCTGCTTATGCCCCTGCAACAGGTACTCCTGAGCCCTTTGGTCTTGATCCCTGGCAGGTAAGGGACCTGATACATGCTTTTGCCCCCCACACGATTGGTTTTGATATTATGGAAATTGCTCCGGACTATGACAGTGGACAGACAGCCCTGCTCGGTACAAAACTACTAAGGGAATTCATAGCCGCACATGCAGCCGGCAATATCCAATAAGCATCAATTAGATATATATCCTCAAACCTAACTGGCGATTATGAGTGAAGAGATCGAGACCACATGCCCTGCATGCTCACCACAGGAATTCGTGTGGCACGACATACTGAAGGATGGACAGAACATGCTTGTCCGGTGCCAGGTTTGCGGTGATGTACATCCCACAGAGATCGAGACAGAGAAGACCATCCCGGTAAGAATAGTAATCAGTCGAGGGGATGAATCATTCAAGACTAATGCACTTTTTGAAGAGACACAGGTCGTCACGACAAACGAAGAATTGGTTGTGGAAGACCAGAATGGTGAAGACGTATACCCCATACAGATCACTTCCATCGAAACACCCACAAAACGTGAAGAATACGCAAAGATTGCAGATGTTGAAACCATATGGGCACGTGCGATTGATGAAGTCGATGTCAAAATATCAGTACAATCCATAGGAAATACAAATCCCCACACAAAAAGAGTACCAGGAGAGGAAATTTTTGAAGTCGGCCTGGAATACGAAGCTGGAGGAGAGCGCTTCAGGATCACAAGAATAAAGATACGTGGAGGAAAATTCAGGTTTAAAAGGGGAGACAAAGTCGAGGCAAAATATATAAAAAGAATCTTCGGCAGGGTGGCCTATAAGAAAGGCTGGGGTGGGGGCAGGACCGCTTGGAGTATGAAGAGAAACGTAAGGAACTGGTAAACCAGATCAAAGAAGAAGGAATCGGGAAACAGGTGCTTGAAGCTATGGGGAAAGTTCCCAGGCACCTTTTTGTTTCCAAAGATCTTAAAGACTATGCATATATTGATTCTCCCTTACCTATAGGGAACAGGCAAACGATTTCAGCACCTCATATGGTAGCCATAATGTGTGATGTCCTGAAAATAGAAGAGGGCATGAAGATTCTTGAAATCGAACCGGTTCCGGTTATAATGCTGCTGTTATGGCCGAAATGGTAGGCAAAGAGGGACATATATACAGCATTGAAAGAATCCCTTTTTTAAAGCAATTTGCCGAAAGTAACCTTAAAAGCGCGGGTTACACCAATGTTACTGTAATCGAAGCAGACGGCACCCTCGGTTATCCCCCACAGGCTCCATATGAACGTATATGCGTAACCTCCGCAGCTCCATCTATTCCTCAACCTCTCAAAGAGCAACTTTCAGCGGGCGGAATTATGGTGATACCGGTTGGCAAATACATGCAAAACCTGATTCTTGTCCACAAAATTGGTGACGGAACCTTCAGTGAGGAAAACCTTGGTGGCGTTATTTTTGTACCCCTTATTGGAAAATACGGGTACAGAGAAGCTATTTAATGAAAATTATATACGATGGACATATATACAATGAATCCATCTATATACGCATATATAGTGATGACGAATTAATCGAGGGATGGATATAGAAACAAGAAAAGTACAGCAAACCGGAGGTTCTACATACATTATTTCCCTCCCAAAACCCTGGGCACAGAGAATGGGAGTTGAAGCAGGCTCCAGAGTATCCGTCAGAAACCAACCCGATGGATCCCTTAATATAGCCACTCTGGACACCACAACAAAACCCAAAAAACGTAAGATGGAAATCACCAATTACAAGGGAGAAGGGCTGATACGTAACATAATTGCCGCCTATGTTGCCGGTTATGACCTTATCGAACTTGTTTCCCCAAGAATACTTGCCGAGCAGAAAAAAATAATACGAGAAGTCTGCCACAAATTAATCGGCCCTGAAATCATCGAGGAAACCTCCAAAGGTGTTCTCATACAGGATCTACTCAACCCTGAAGAAGTTTCCATCAAAAAAAGTATCCGCAGAATGTACCTAATTTCCACTTCAATGCATAAGGACGCCATACAGTCCCTCAAGACCGGTGAAAAAGACCTTGCACTTGATGTGATGCTCAGGGATGATGAAGTGGACAGATTGTTTTTACTCATATCAAAACAGTTCCGCTCTCTGTTCAGAGGAACACGGCTTGCCGATACCACAGAGACATCCATTGATGAATATCATGATTTCCGACTTGTTGCAAGTTCCCTGGAAAGGATTGCAGACCATGCCCACAGAATCGCAGGAGTTACCAGAAAACTGCAAGGACCTGTTCCCGAAGAAATAATGGAACCTATAGAGAAGGCGAGCGAGGAGGCACGCAACACTGTGGAAAAGGCAATTGATGCCCTCTATGGTTGTGATGTGAAACTGGCGAATAAAACCATTGAGAACATAAAGCACATAAAAACCGATGTTGACAAACTCAATGCATCCTTTATGAAGCTAAAAGATGTAGGGACTGTAGTCGGACTGGGAACTGTGGCCGATAGTATAGAGAGGACAGCAGAATACGGCACGAATATCGCTGAGACTGCTATAAACATGGCCATCGCCACTACAGAGGAAAGTGCCTGAATTGAAAAACAGACGCTTATTTATATAATGATATTATCAGAAATTAAGAGGACAATTCCCACATCATAAATGGAGGAAATAGATGGGAGTAATAAGATCATTAAAAAGAAACTTCACAGGTCTCCTGAAGAAACTGCTCAATAAAAAAAGTGCAAGGATTGGCATTTATGGACCCCCAAATGCAGGCAAGACCACCCTTGCAAATCGCATACTACGTGACTGGACAGGAGATGCCATGGGTTCAGTATCCAATGTTGCACATGAGACACGCCGTGCCAGGAGAAGAGAAGGAGTAACAATCAAAGGCAATGGTAATTCATTATCACTTGATATTATAGACACTCCCGGTCTTGCCACAAAGATAGATTTCCATGAATTCATGGAGCAGGGGATGAGTGAAGCAGAATCTAAACGCAGAGCAAAGGAAGCCACTGAAGGAGTTATTGAAGCGGTCAAATGGCTGGAAAACCTTGACGGTATAATCCTTGTAATGGATGCAACCGAAGACCCATTTACACAGGTAAATGTCACGGTCATAGGAAATATGGAAGCTCGAGGCCTTCCACTCTTAATAGCTGCCAACAAGATCGATCGTGAAGATTCATCACCTTCAACAATAAGGGAAGCGTTCCCCCAGCATCCACTCGTTGCCATATCTGCCCTTGAAGGAAAGAACATTGATACTCTTTATGAGGAAATTGCAAAGAGATTCGGGTGATTTGAAATGCAGGGTATTCAAATGGATTTACTTTCAGAGGACCGTCTTGCAAGGATGAGCCCTGTGGAAAAGGTGCGTTTCATCATTGATGAAGTCAAAAACGGCAAAATCCTTGTACTGGAAAGGGGACTCAGTCCCGAGGAAGAAGCCAACCTTATCGAGATGACAATGACACAAATAGCACCTGATGAATTCTCAGGTATAGAAATGGAGACATATCCAGCCCACGAAACCAAGTCTTTTCTGGGAAAACTTTTCAACAAAGGCCCAAAAGGCAGACTGACCCTTATTGGTCCGGCCGATCAGCTCAAGACCCTCAAGAAAGACAGGGATATGATTACAGCATTGGTATCCTCAAACAGATAAGTGTTGTTTAACCTATGGAATCCATAGAAAGAGACATTAAGGAAAATACCAGCAACCAGTCCCTTTCATCTTATGAAATGGGAAGAGACGACGTCAATGTCATTTGTACCTATGGAAAAATATCGGTGTGGTTTGGCAGGCAGACTCCTGAAGTCGTGGTTGGGAGAATCCTTATTTCGATTTCCCGGATTGATAAATCCGCTGTCCATGAAGTGGAAATTGTTTGTCCTTTTGAGAAAATAACAGAATATGAAAGCCATGGATATGTATTGGTATCCTATGCTAAATGTGAAGGTGGTTACAGGGCTACATTCCACATACCCTTCTATAACAAAAAGGCCCTTTTCTTTTTTGCAGAACACATAGTCAGAAAATTGCAGCAGAGAGATGTAAAAATAGATATATACTGGAACGGGGATGATTCAGACATCACCCGATTAACTGAACATCTCGAAGAAATTGATGACTGGAAAGTAAAAAACATAAATTACAAGGATAACAATAAAGAAAAACAGGAGAAATAAAGAGAATGAATACCTGTAATGAATGTGAACACCTCACATTATCCATGGAATTAATGGCCGATCAAATAAAGAACATAGCACAGAGGCTCGACAGGAAAAGTATCAAGAAAACCATCGAGTACATAATGGGTGCAGATTCCATTTTTATAATGGGAGCAGGGAGATCCGGTCTTGTTGGAAAAGCTTTTGCTATGCGCCTTATGCACCTGGGATTTACAAGTTATGTTGTAGGAGAATCTACAACCCCAGCTGTGAACAAAAACGATGTAGTAATTGCCATATCCGGATCAGGAGAAACACGCTCAGTATCAGACCTGGGAAGAATTGCAAAGGATATCGGAGCAACCCTGATAACAGTAACCTCCAACAAGGATTCCACACTTGGCCATATATCAGATGCAACCCTGGAAATACATGGACGCAGCAAGGAAGACGCAGGCGGTTATCTTGAAAGACACATGAGAGGGGAATATTCCCACCTCACACCCCTGGGAACTTCCTTTGAAATTTCTTCCCTTGTCTTCCTTGATGCCCTTGTTGCAGAATTGATATTTATAACAGGTGCATCAGAAGCGGACCTTAAATCGCGCCACGCCAAACTGGAGTGAAACATGTTTGCCGGCAAATTCTCGCAGAGGGTACAGGACATTGATATATCCGGCATCCGTAAGATATTCGAAGCGGCCGGCTCGGATGCCATCAATCTTGGATTGGGCCAGCCGGATTTTGACACACCCGAACATGTAAAAAAGGGTGCTATAGATGCCATAAATGAAGGATTTACAGGTTATACCCTGGGACCCGGCATCATAGAACTCAGGGAGGCATTGAGCAAAAAATTCCGGGAAGAAAATTCAATTACCACTACACCGGATGACATAATCGTAACATCCGGTGCCTCAGAGGCCCTGGAAATTGCACTTGCATCACTGGTAAACCCGGGTGATGAAGTTCTTCTTGCAGATCCGGGTTTCGTATCATACGCATCTCTGGCAGGAATCATGGGAGGAAAAGGAATCGGTGTGCCCCTGTCCGATGACCTGAGAATGCAACCTGAAGACGTGATGGAAAAGATCACGTCAAAAACCAAAGCTTTTATCGTGAATTCTCCTTCCAATCCCACAGGGGCCGTCCAGACGAAAAAGGATATGAAAGGATTTGCCGAGATTGCAGATGACTATGACCTTACACTGATTTCAGATGAGGTCTATGAGCATTTTATCTATGAAGGAGAACATGTCAGCCCCGCCCAATATTCTGACAATGTAATTACCGTGAACGCAACATCAAAGACCTATTCGATGACGGGCTGGAGACTGGGATACGTAACAGCTTCTCCAGAATACATCCAGCAAATGTTAAAAGTTCATCAATATGTACAGGCGTGTGCATGTTCCATTTCCCAGAGGGCTGCCCTTGCTGCCATTCAGGGACCACTTGACCCGGTTGTGCATATGCGCGAAGAATTTAAAAAACGCAGGGATATGCTCATAGAAGGGCTCAATGGGATGGGTATCAAATGCCACAAGCCCGCAGGTGCATTTTATGCATTCCCCGAGGTCGAACCTGAATATGCCCAGCAACTTATCGCAAATGGAGTAGTGGTCGTGCCGGGTGAAGCATTTGGTGAAGGTGGAGCAGGACATATGCGCATATCATACGCCACCTCCATGCAAAACATAAAAAAAGCAATGAAAATTATGGAAGAAATACTTTAAATTATTCTTCCAGGCGCTCGAGTAACAATGAAAGCGCCTCATCTATTCCTTCACCGGAGAGGGTGGACATTTCAATATCCACTTTAAACGTGTTGTTTTCACAAAGGTCCAGTTTGTTTGCAGCGACCAGCACAGGCAATCCAAAATTATCCCGTACATCATCAAGCAATTTTACCTGTTGGGACATTTCATAGCCACAGGTTTCGCTGGGATCAAGGATGAAAATTACCACTGCATCAAGATATTTCAGAGCAGTGATAGCCTGCATCTCCACTTCGTTGCGATCCGACATAGGACGATCAAGCAGACCGGGAGTATCGATTACCTGATAACGGTTATATCCTCGCATAAAGTGACCGATCGTAACACCCTTGGTTGTAAAGGGATATGAAGCAACCTCTGGTCTTGCATCGGTGACAGCAGCCACAAAACTCGACTTACCCACATTGGGATAACCCGCCACAACTATTGTGGGTTCTTCCCTCACATCCGGAAGCTTGCGAAGCTTGTTGCGGGCTTCATTCAGATACAAAAGATCTTTCTTGATGGATGAAATAATGGAAGCCATCCTGCCAAAAGCTTCTTTTCGCACCTGTGGTGATGAAGGGGCACCCCTCATTTTCTGGACATATTCTCTGGAAAGATCATGGATCTTATAAGATGCCCAGTCAAGCCGGGACAAGGATTGCCTCATCCTGTCGACATCTACAAGAATCTGAGCCAATTCATAATAAAAAGGTGGTATGGTTTCAAAGCTGGGGAACCTCCTCACAATGTTGGAGAGATTATCTGTCAGGATGTTACCTGCAGTAAGTACCATTGATTCATCTGCTTTCAGAGCAGCCTCCCTACCTCCTCTCTCCTTACCTGCATTTGCACGACTGGCCCGCCTGAAAGCCTTGTCCACAAGTTCATCTTCTGTAGGTACTGTACTAATCTTCTCAAATATCATGATACGATTACCTTCCGATTGCGACAAACACAAGTAAGATATATAGTCTTTATTCTGCAAAAACACTATTTATAAATACAGCTTTTGATTATTTCTTGTTATAAAACGGTGGTCATCATGGAACTTACTCCAATCCAGAAAGAAATACTAATTGCATTGATAAATTTACAGCGCCAGAAAGATTCGGCCGTTAAAGGGGAAGAGATCGCCGATCTGATTGACCGCAATCCAGGGACAGTCCGAAACCAGATGCAGTCCCTGAAAATGCTGGGACTTGTAGAAGGAGTCCCCGGTCCAAAGGGAGGATACCGTGCAACAGGTACCGCCTATGAAGCTCTTTGTGTCACATCCATGGAACATGAAGCAATTGTGCCCATCTATCGTAACGGGGAACTTGTACAGGGAGCTACAGCTGCTGAGATAATATTCACAACAGTCAGGCATCCCGACCTTTGCAATGGCAGGATTAAAGTAATAGGCAATGTCCGCAGTTTCCACGAAGGAGACCAGGTGCAGGTAGGCCCGACACCTGTAAACAGGCTTACAGTCCGTGGGGAAATCGTAGGCAGGGATGATACCGAAAATTCCCTTCTATTCTCAATAAACGAAATGGTTTCACTACCCAAAAAATCCGTCAAACATTACATAACTCACCAGCCAATTTATGTGAGTGTCAATTCAACAATTCAGGAAGCTGCCAGAATACTGGTAAGCAACAATATACACGGTGCACCTGTGGAAGATAACAGCAAGATTGCCGGGATTGTGACGTTCACAGACATAGGAGAAGCTCTTGCGAGCGGAAAAATGACCCTAAAAGTCAAAGATATTATGACAAAGGACCTTATCACCATTGACGGGGATTCTTCCCTCAGTGATGCGGTCCAGATGTTCAACGAATACGATATCGGAAGACTTGTGGTGACACTCAACGAAGAGCCGGCAGGACTGTTATCAAAAACAGATGTCCTTCACGAACTTGCTGTTTACTGAAATCTCAGTGACGTCTGCCTTTCATCTCAGCAGATATCTCATCCAGGGTAATGTTGTTGGCTGAAAGCATGACCAGCATGTGGAAAAACAAATCGCAGGATTCCTCAACAATTCTTTCCTTCTGTCCATTTTTTGTGGCAAGGATTACTTCGGTGGACTCTTCGCCTATTTTTTCCAGAATCTTATCCATTCCCTTGTTGTGTTTCAAGAGAGAACACACATAAGAACCCTCAACTGCGTTTTCTTTGCGATCTTCTATTACATCATATACATCTTCTAGAACTGAAATTGAACTCATTGATAATCACTCCCTGAAGAATGGAATACAAGTTTTCCAAAGGTTATATGATATTATATGATTTTCCCTCCTTCAACAGCCAATGCCTATATATGCTTGCAAAAATAAATTAAATGAGGAAGAAGTAAATGATACCTTCCAAGGAGTCAGAAAAATGATAGGGGAAAATATGCAGGTAAAAGATGCAATGAGCAGAGGAGTGGTTACAGTGCCAATGGATGCAACAGCAGCAGAGGTTGCAGAAACAATGGCAAATCGTGATGTTTCTGCTGTTGTAGCGGTTGACAAAAATGGTGAAACCTTTGGATTTGTTTCCGAGATGGACATCCTATCCAGACTCGGAGACAAAAACTGGGAAATTGACTCAATAGAAGACCTGATGGCGTCATCTATTGAAACCGTGAATCCGGATATGAAACTAAAGGATGCGGCAAAACAGATGGCTGAAAAGCACATACATCGCCTGATAGTAATGTCAGAGGATAAAGTCGGTGCGTCATACAGGCCAATCGGGATACTGAGCCCGGTAGACGTAATAAAATACCTTGTCCGAAAATAAATAGGATGACGTTGGAAGAAAAACCAATATGACGGGATACCTTTAAGCTTTTCAGCCAACGTCTTGTCATTCAATTAACATTGATAAATATATTTTTTGTGGTCTCCCGTCTACTGTTTAATTATATTTTTCTTGGATCGGTTATTTCACCTGTCAGTGCGGCAGCTGCGGCTGTCGCAGGAGAACCCAGATAGACAAAAGACTCGGGACTTCCTTCCCTGCCACGGAAATTCCGGTTGGAGGTTGCCAGGCCAACTTCACCGTCACCCAGAAGACCGAACGAGCCACCCATACACGGTCCACAACATGCAGATTCCACAATTGCACCGGCTTCCATGAACTGTTCTATATAACCGGCCCTGAGGGCTTTCATGTATTCGGTCCTTGAAGCAGGTATAACCAGCATCCTGACGCCCTCTGCAACGGGTTCATCGCCCATCATATTGGCAACAATTTCAAGGTCTTCGAACCTGCCGTTGGTACAGGAACCCACAAATACCTGATCCACTTTTGTTCCTTCTACTTCTGAAACGGGCTTTACATTGTCAACATTATGAGGACAGGCAAGCTGTGGCTCCAGGTTCGACACATCGTAGTGACGGACGTCCAGGTAGTCTGCACCGTCATCGGAAACCCAATAGGGATCAAGTTTGTATCCGGGTATCCTTTCCTGCAGGTATTTCTCGGTAACACCATCCGGTTCGATGATACCTGCCTTCCCTCCCATCTCTATGGCCATATTGGACATGGTCATCCTTTCAGAGATAGAAAGGGAACGTACTGTCGAACCTGCATATTCCGCAGCCATGTATCTTGCACCTTCAACACCCACATCGCCTATCAGGTGAAGAATAAGGTCCTTGGAATAAACCCTCTCGGGCAATTTTCCTTCAACTTCAAAGCGGATGGTCTGGGGAACACGGAACCAGAGTTTGCCAGAAGCAAGTACTGCTGCCATATCCGTAGAGCCCACACCGGTGGAAAAGGCACCCAGGGAACCATAAGCACATGTATGTGAATCCGAACCTACTACAAGGTCACCTGGTTTCACATGTCCCTTTTCGGGAACCACCTGATGACATACCCCTTCATAAACATCATAATTGAGAATATTCTGCTCCTGTGCAAACTCACGCAGCATAATGTGATTCTTTGCTGCATGGAGAGAATCAGCCGGGACCTGATGATCAAACAGGATAACAATCTTGCTGGGGTCCCACACTTTTTTCTCTTCCCTGCCTTCCATGATTTCATAGAAACCATCAACAGCCAGTGGACCGGTAATGTCATGGGTCATTGCAAGGTCAATATTTGCAAGGACGAAGTCCCCGGCTTTGACTTCCTTGCCCGAGGCACGGGAAAATATCTTTTCAGAAATAGTCATTGGATGAGAGTCATTGGCAGACATGATAATCAGCAAAAATAATGTGTGATATAATAAATAAACCAATCGATAGAATCATTTGTCATCAAGTAGCCATTTACCCCTGCTATCATGTACAATCAAATTATAATCAGAAGCAGGTTGGGAAGCCAGAAATAATGGACCCTCTTTAAAATGCCTGTATGTCATAATGGTATCCCGAAGTTCAATAATATAGCGTTGTAACACTTCATTTGCAAGCCTGCGTGCATGATAAAGCGGTAAAATCCCGCCCTCGATCTCGCATTCTGAAATTTCCAGCTTGGCTTCTGCGATATAGAAAGGATAGGTCCTGCAGAGAAGGGGCCTGAATGGATATATGGTACATCCGGCCGCACCCAGGAAGACACACTCTCCGTTTGTTTTTCTTTTGAGCCTCAAGCCAAATGTATGTACATTGCCTTCATTATCTGCCAGAAACATACCCTCTTCTGCTACCGTCGGTTCAATCGCATTTATATTGCCGCCTTTTTTCAAGTTATTAATATCAAAATAGGTCAGCAGTACGCTGTTATCTCCTGAGGAAAACTTGCAGCATCTGCCACATCCGCTGCATCTGAAACCAGTGCGGATAATTTCCACGACCAGATCATGAAGAGATATGGAAATAGAGTCCAATGCCTGTTTTTCCAAATTCTTTAAAATAAGTGAACGATATTCTTTTTCCTTCATTCAGATCTTATTCATCCACTTCCTCTACCCCGACAGCCTTGAGGAATTTCTTAACGACTGCCTCATCCACAAGTTTCAGTAACGTCTGGCGGTCCTTTATGCCACTGAAAACACCCAGAGCTATCTGTGCACCTGCAGATGTGGAATGGCCTCCGGCAGAACCCTCACCAAAGGCCTTTTTCATTATGTCACCCAGATTGACACGGATATCATTGCTGCGTCCTGAGACATAGATGACTTCATCACTTACACCAAAAACTATTGTGGTAAATATACCCTCAAGATTTAGTAAGTAATCGGCTGCCTGGGGAAGAGTATCTCTGTCCCGGATGTTCCCACATTGGAAAGCAGGTAGCTACCAAAGACCTGCCGGTTCTTGATAGCCTGGCCCAGTACATCGAGGGTTTCGATGGACATTGAAGGTCTTTCAAGCTGATCCAGAACCTCATGGTCGGCCATAGGGTAAAGGAAAGAAGCAGCTGAAAGATCATTGGGATCGGTATTGCGTTTAAAATCCAGCGTATCGGTACGAATGCCGTACAGCAGAGCTGTGGCAATTTCACTGCTGATATCTATATTCAATTCCTGCAGGTATTTGGTCATTATAGTAGCAGAAGCCCCCACATTGGGCCGAACATCAATAAAATCAGCATCAATTTCAGCATCACCCACAGGATGGTGGTCTATTACCACACCAATGTGTGTTCCTTCTGAAAGCATATTATTTGACCCTGGCACCGCACAATCGACAAGAGCAATCTCATCAAATTCAGATATATCCCGGCCTTCCATATGCTCGAGATTGATACCCAGCAGGTTTACAAATGCCTTGTTCTCCTGATGGCCTATTTCACCATTATAGAGAATCGTGGGATGCAGACCATAATTTTCGGCCATGAGTTTAAGGGCCAGGGCACCTGATATAGCATCGGGGTCAGGGTTGTCATGAACCACTACAGCAAGGCTTTTGCCAGTGTTTTTGCTGAACCACTGGGAAAGCTGGTTACCAATTCGCACAGATTCAGCACGTTCAAGCGATCTTGAAAGGGATTTTGATACTATCCGGGATGGCATGAACACAAAATCCGCACCAATTTCTTCCATTTCCTGCAGATTAATTACATCTGAGGCCCTTGCAACACAGTAAAGAGAAGGACGGAAATGTTTTTTCACATTCCTGAGAGCCTGTTTATTGGCCTCGTTATCTGAACTGACAATCAATACGCCGGATAGTTTTTTGGTCTGAAGGCCACGTAGAGTTTCAATCTCAGAAATATCACCCACTATCGCCTCATAGGCTTCCTCACGCAGAGTTTCAACTTTTTGTGGGTCCTTATCTACTATGATAAGTTCTTTTCCTAATTCCCTCAATGACTTTGCTGTGGCAAAACCAATACTTCCACTTCCGAGTATCAGATAGGTAGGCTTAAAACGTGTCCTTTCAGGTTCATTTTCTTTTGGCGTGGCGGGAATGATAATATACCTCCCTGTAGAAGATGAAATATCCCTAACTATTAAGACATTTTCGTCTCAAATCGGTGAATAATGGTAAAACAGCAGAAATTTCATTAACTCAGAAGAACAATAAAGAACAGGGGAAAGAATGCAATCTATCACACCTGAAAGAATGAAAGCCATAGACACAAACTGCACACATCTGGGATTGAAAGGGATACAGCTTATGGAAAATGCAGGAGCTGCAATTGCACGTAAAGTGTTATCCCTGGATGTTCACGACAATGTATTGATCGTGGCAGGCAGGGGAAATAATGGCGGCGATGCGTTTGTTGCCGCCCGCCATCTAAGTTATTATGATAATATTAGAGTAAGGGTGGTCCTGGCGGGGAAAGCAAGCGGCATAAGAACAAAGGACGCATTGGAAAATTTCAATTTATTGAAACATTGTGGTATTAAAGGTCTGGCTGAAATTACGGATTCCACACAATCCGATATTTTCCAATGGTTCAAAGAAGCGGATGTCATTGTAGATGGTCTGCTTGGCACGGGCATCCGGGGACATGTCAGGGAACCTGAAGCTACATTGATAGATGCCATAAATACCGGTAACTCCTATGTGGTTGCAGTAGACACACCCTCAGGTCTCGATCCTGCTACTGGAGAGGGTGAGAATACTGTCATGGCAGATACAACCCTTACATTTCACAGAATGAAAACCGGACTCGAAAACCAGGGCGAATTTACAGGAGATGTCGAAATCATCAATATCGGCGTTTGCAGGGACGCAGAAGACACTGTAAACAGAGGGGACCTGGAACCTCTGCTCAAAAGACATATTGATTCACATAAAGGACAGTCCGGCAGGGTACTTATCATTGGAGGAGGGCGATACTACGGAGCACCAGCCCTTTCAGCAATGGCTGCCCTGCGCACTGGTGCAGACATCGTTACCATTGCATCCCCGGCAAATGTGTCGGATACAATTGCCTCATTTTCCCCCAACCTAATTGTCAGGAAATTATCCTCTGACATTCTGCATACAAACGATATTGAAATCTTAAAAGATCTTATTCATGCACACGATGTGGTGGTTATCGGGATGGGGCTGGGTAACGAAGAAACAATACACCAGACAGTACACCAGATCCTACCCCTATGCAAAAAGATTGTTGTGGACGCAGATGCCCTCAATAAATTACAACTACCCCCTCCAGAAAATTGTGAAATGATACTTACACCCCATTCCGGGGAATTAGCCAGGCTCACAGAAAAGGAAGTTGAAAAAGAACTGCCTGCAAGAGCCAAAATGTTACAGGATTTTCCCGGGAAAATAAAATTATAACCGTCCTTAAGGGAAAAACCGATATAATTTCTGATGGCAGATACATAAGACAAAACTATAGCGGAAATGCAGGTATGTCCGTTGGCGGCACGGGAGATGTGCTTGCGGGAATAGTTGGTGCCCTGTTCTGTCGCACGGATGCGTTTAATGCAGCTTGTTGCGGGGCATTTGTAAATGGAGAAGCAGGAGATGTTGCTTTTGCAAAAAAGGGGTACGGATTACTGGCAACAGATGTGATCGAACATATTACAGACATTATGAAACAATGAAAGGTGAATTAAATGACGCACACAAAAGACAGGAATATTGTAGTGGATATTGAAAGGAACAGGCTGCGAGTTATAATCAGCCACGGAGAAGATGAAGAAATAATCAAATTAAGTGTTGGTGAAGCCCGGACACTCCACAAAGCTCTCGGGGAAAAACTTGAGGATTATGAGCAGCGCCAGAATCTCAGAATAGATTAAATGAGGCGAATCCGTGGGAGAATTCACTCACATCAAAGATGGCCATGTCCATATGGTCGACGTTTCCGAAAAAAGCGAGTTGAAACGCACTGCTCTTGCCAGGGGCAGTATATTCCTTTGTAAAGAAACTATTGGAGAAATCCAAAAGGGAGATGTCGAAAAGGGCAATGTACTGGCCACCGCCCGCATTGCCGCCATAATGGCTGTCAAAAAGACTCCGGAGCTCATTCCTATGTGCCACCAGATCCCGATAACCGGTATCGACATGAATTTTGAGAGAGGTGAGGACAGGATTACTGTTGACCTATCAGTCAAATCCAGAGGTCAGACCGGGGTGGAAATGGAGGCGATTACAGGCGTAAGCTGTGCCCTCCTTGCAATATGGGACATGGTCAAAGCACTTGAGAAGGATGAAAACGGAAACTATCCCCATACCCGGATTACTGATATTGAAGTAATCCATAAAGTGAAAGAAAGCTGATACCCAATTCTTATAAGTAACCAATACATTCATAGCCATTATCAAAAAAGCGAGGGAATGATGTGAAAATAATAGCCGGACCAGCTTCCCAATTGCTTGCCTCTAAAGTGGCACAGCAACTCAATACGCCTCCTACAATATGTGATTATAAAAGATTCCCTGACGGGGAACTGTATACTCGCATCAAGGATGACAGTATCGATGATGTTACCATCATACAGAGTACACCTACAGATGGCGATTATGTAGCCCTGCTACAATTAATAGATGCTTGTGAGGAAGCACCAACCATCAACGTTGTAATACCCTATATGGGATATGCCAGACAGGACAAAGTCTTCAACCGGGGAGAACCGGTCAGTGCGCGTGCAATTGCCAGAACCATTAATGCTGACAGGGTTTTCACAGTAAACATACATGAGAGAAGCATACTTGAGCATTTCAATGCCGATTCCTTTGACCTTGACGCTTCACACTTAATCGGGAATCATATACGTTCCCTGAACCTGACAGATCCACTCATAATCTCTCCCGATGTCGGTGCCCTCGAACTTGCAAAAAGTGCATCTGCAGATATAGGCATTCCCTACGAACAACTTGAAAAAACAAGGCATAGCGGAGAAAGTGTAACTATTGCTGAAAAAGAGATTGATGTGAGCGGAAGGGACCTGATACTGCTGGACGACATGATTGCAACCGGTGGTACCATGGCAGAATCCATCCGTATGCTTAAAGAACAGGGTGCAGCAGACATATATGTTGCCTGTATACACCCGGTACTTGCACGCAATGCTGTGGTGCGTCTTTACAATGCCGGGGTCAAGGAGATCATATCCACTGATACCCTTGAAAAACCACAGAGCATTATATCGGTAGCCCCCCTGATAGCCGATACCCTTAAAAGCCTCTAATATTCACCTATATGAGGAGTGTAATGTATGTCTTTACCGGAAATCTGTCCCATTGATGGGACCCAGGTGTGCAAAAAAAGAAAGTGCCACCTCTACCATGTGGATTGGCGTACCGGTGATGAAAACTGTTCCGTTGGGTATAATCAGACCACAAAAATGAGAAAGAGTTCTGAGTCTGTAGTGGATGAATATGCTCAACGTGTGAAGGAAAAACTAAAGAACAGGACAGAACCACCGGTAGATTCCAGAGAACCCACTGAGGAAATCCCACAACCAGAGAGCAATAAGGCTCCCACAAAAGAAAAAACCAGAGAGATATCCACAGAAGGAAAGAGGAAAAGTATAGACAAAGCAATGGAACTTGACCTTCCAGATGATTATGAAGAAGAGTTCTGGTCCGACAGATAAAGCAGATAATATGCACGCAGAGATGCTGCAATCTATCTATGACACACTCATCGGGGAATTTGGTTCACAGCAGTGGTGGCCTGCTGAGACCCCTTTTGAAGTTATCGTTGGAGCAATGCTTACACAGCAGACAAAATGGACTAATGTGGAAAAAGCTATCGATAACCTCAAACAGAAAAATATGCTTGAGGCCGGCAAACTGGCAGAGATGGATCTGCAGGAACTTGAAGAGGATGTCAGATGTACCGGATTTTACAGGCAAAAGGCCAGCAGATTACAGGGAATATCCAGCTATATTGATCGTCACGGAGAAGAAGTACTTTTCTCCCTTCCTGCAGAAAAACTACGCAAACGTTTACTCGAATTAAAAGGCATCGGACCTGAAACCGCAGATAGTATCCTCTTATATGCTGCCGGAAAACCCTGTTTTGTAATTGATACATATACGACCAGAATAATGCGGTGTATCGGAGTTGAGGGCAATTACCACCAGCTGCAGGAAATGTTTGTAAAAAATATTCCAAAAGATGTGGAAATGTATAAGGAATACCACGCCCTGATAGTGGAGTATGCGAAAAAGTACTGTGCAACCAAACAGTGCGAAAAATGTCTCCTGAAGGGGAACGTGGATGGACAAAACTGAATACAATGAGATACACCGAAGTGTCACTGATGCTTCAGACTTCGAAAAACTGGCCCTGGATTACTGCCAGCCCGTAGGTGTAGTCGCTTCCATCCTGCACCAGAAGATTATCGATCACGTCAAGAAAAAACATTATATCATCCAGAATAAAAAGTGCTTTACTGCTCAAAAAATGGAAAAGCGGCAGCAGTATAATTCAACTTTCAGAAGAATACAAGTTCCCTCCTACCCTTATAGCCACAACACTGCTAAAAGAGATGGGGATGTCCAAAAAATACGTATTCAACCATCTAGATGAGATAGAAGACAACCGGCTGGCAGCTGAAATAAAAGAAGCCCTTGAAACAGATCTCTATTTTTCACCTGAAGCCCACTCTTTCCAGGCCAGGAAAGGAATTTTCGGGGAAATGATCGTAGCCAGGTGGCTTGAATACAGAAATATCGAATATCTGACAGAAGAAGAATTGAGAAAGCAAAGTGCAGAAAAGACACCTGATTTTCTCCTTCCAGATCCTGTTGAGATCCGGGGCCAACAGGTAAACTGGATCGAAAGCAAAGCCGTATTTGGTAACGAAACCGATCATCAGAACTATATCAAAAAGCAGTTTTCCCACTATGAAGAATTATACGGCAGCGGAATGGTTATCTACTGGTACGGTTACGTGGACGGAATCAGCCTGGAAGGCCATATAATAAGTGACTACAGGATAGATGATGAGTTTGATCCAGACATCCTGCGGGATATAGTAGAATTACTCAATCTCGCGCCTGACTGGTAAAATTACATTCCTTCATTGGCCCTCAGTGGCAAATCGGTGACTGTATCACTAAAATCTTCCTTTAATAAAACATCGCCCTCTACGAGACTGGCATGTGTACCCATGGTTTCGAGCAATGAATCTACCTCTTCTCCCACAGGTTCTCTCATATTGTTCATTTCAAAAATATCTTGTAAAACAGATATTGCATTTCTTTTGCGGGAATCAGTGATGCGTGTCATTAAAGTTAACACCGTTGATTGTTTTTAAAAACCTGTCGATTTTTACCTATTTTACAAGAGCATTCCTATTTGGTAGATTACTGCACCCACGGTGAATGCAAGGAGTATCGTGAATGTGGAGATCATAACAGTATCCCTTGTGCCCAGCTCATGTTTAAGTATTGCAATGGTTGCAACACAGGGAATGTATATTGTTGTAATTACAGCAAACACGTACATCTGCAGAGGCGTCAATACCATTGCAAAGTTAGCAGTACCCGCAAGCACCGCCAGTACCTCAAGCGCCATTTCCTTGCGCAGTATACCGAATACAAGTGCTGTGGCAGCAAAAGCAGGCAGACCCAGAATCCCTACAGATATAGGAGATACGGCATTCTCAAAAATATCCAGAATACCCAGAGTATCCAGCCCACCCAGTAATGCACTCCCCACTATCAGAAGAGGGAATGCGATATAGACAAACTCACGTATCCTAAGCCAGGTCTTTTTAAGAGTGGACACAACATCAGGATGTCTCAACGGACCCATTTCCATAATAAAACCGGTCCGCTCGCCGGGAAGACCCCTTCCCAGTATCCAGCCGGTAATGAAAATTATGAAAATCTCCAGTACATAGATTGATACTGCAGCCCAATAACCTACAAAGGTACCTACAAGTCCCAGAATAATAACAGTCCTTGCAGAACAGGGGATAAGGGATATGAGAACTGAAGCGATACGCCTCTCCCTCAATGTATTCAATGCACGGGTAGCCATGATTGCCGGTACATTACAACCCAGCCCAAGTACCAGAGGGATCACTGCCCTGCCATGCAACCCCATCCTGTGAGTCAGGTTATCCAGCAGGAAAGCTGCACGGGTCAGATATCCCGAATCCTCGAAAACCGAGAGGATAATATAAAAAACCCCTATGTAGGGAATTGCAATGGCAAATCCAGCCTCTATGCCCAGCAGGGAATAGATGATTACATTGCGCACAAGGGGGTTGCTTGTTGCAAGCTCGGCTTCAACCGGAGCTATCAGGTAGGTTTCAAAAGATGGACGATTCCCTCTTCCAGGAATCCTCCAACCCTGAAAACCAGAAGGAAAGTAAGTAAAAGGGCTGCTGCAAGACCCACGACACCCACATATTCAGATGTGAGCATGTCATCAATACGATGCTTTAGAGAAGTGTCCTTTTCCACAATTGACTGCACCGAGTCTGTAATCTGGCCGGCTTCCCCATAGAGGTCTCTTGCCATGGTATCTGAAATCGCCATATTGTGGACATCTTCGATTTCTGAAGCCATTTCTGAAGCTTTTGATAAAAGCAGGTCTGCTTCGTGGGGTCTGCAGCACATGCGTACAAAATCAGAGTCATTTTCAAGAGCTCGCAATTTTATTACAGAGGCCGTATCAGGAAAATCCACACCAAGATCATTGATAGCGTTAGTTATATGATTATCATAGTGAACACGGATTCGCCCTGCTGGTGAAAGGGATGGATCAACTGCTTCTTTCAGGACCTCATCAAGCCCGATTCCCTTTGTGGCAACAGTAGGTACAACAGGTACACCCAATATTTGGGATAATTTGGGGGCATCAATGTCAATTCCCATTTCCCTGGCGGCATCCAGCTGATTGAGGGCAATTACTACAGGTACACCGAGTTCCAGTATCTGGAGGGTAAGATAGAGGTTACGTTCCAGTCTTGTTGCATCCACCACATTTACGATCACATCGGGATATTCACGCAGCAGATATTCCTTTGAGACCCGTTCATCCTCTGTGGACGTACCCAGTGAATAAATACCCGGCAAATCCACAATATCTATTTTCTTCTGGCCAACCTTTACAGTGCCACGTGTCATTTCCACGGTGGTTCCCGGATAATTGGAAACCATGACACCCACACCGGTGACCCTGGAAAAAAAAGCACTTTTACCTACACTGGGATTGCCAACAAAGGCAATTGTCATGTCATGATCGCCGTCATGCATGCGTTTTTCGGCTGCCCCGCAGCAAGAATCAGGAATGACTACCACGTCTCCGTTGCATGTGGTCGTTTTCTGCAGGTTTCACAAAAATTTTCTCTGCCACTTCATTTCCCAGGGCTATTTCAGTACCCTTGGTAATTATAGAAATACAACCCTGTTTTTGTTTTCTTTTGATTTCAATATCCTCACCTGCAACCATCCCCAATGACGTGAGCCTATCCTTGGTCTCTTTTGGCAGGGCAACCATTACCACTTTTCCTTTAGTTTTTTCATTCATTTCTACAAGAGAAATATAATGTTCCCTGCTCAAACTACATTTAGAAGGCAGAGTGGTTTCAGAAATATCACAAAGACCTTTTTCTGCCAGATAAGAGCACATTCTTTCAAGTACAACATCTGACATAACATGTTCGAGCGCACAGGCTTCCTGGTCCGCTACTTCTTCATTTATATCAAGTACCCTGGTGAAAAAGTTCTTGAGCACCAGATGTTTTCGCTGAAGATTGTTGGCCTGTATTATTCCGGATTCGGTCAATTCAACCCCACTATAAGGAGCATGAGTCACAAGGCCTTCATCCGAGAGGCGCTGTATCATTTCAGTAACTGTTGCCGGAGAAATTTCAAGTTCCTTTGCTATATCCTTGTTCTTGGCCGGGGAACTTGTGCGATTGATCAAACCCTGTATGGTTTCCAGATATTCTTCGGTTCTCTCAGTATACATAAATGACCCACTTCTAGAGGAAAATTAGAATACATGTTATATTAGGTTATGCGAAAGTGAAGTAGATAATCTATAAATATATATTTAACGCTCGCACACAAATGCCGAACAACTTTTTAAGTGAATAAGAACATGAATTGTATCCTAAAAGTCGTGATATACAATGGTTCAGGTAAAGGATCTCCACTGGAAAAAAGACATGAGAGTGTCCGAACTCGTTGATTCCTATGAGAATGTGGGTTTTCAGAGTGTAGAACTGCATCGGGCATCCGAAGTAATAGTCAAGATGAAAAAGGATTCAGCAAAGGTTTTCCTTACATTTACCTCCAACATGGTTACTTCCGGGCTGAGAGGATTTTTTGCCCAGCTCATTGAATTGGGAATTGCAGACGTGCTTGTTACAACGGTCGGGGGCCTTGAAGAGGATATAATGAAAGCCACAGGGGAAGTTTTCTCCATCGGCAATTTCAATACAGACGATGTGGAGCTCCATGAGAGAGGAATTAACAGAATCGGGAATCTCCTGATCCAGAACCAAAGTTACATGAATTTCGAGGATATGATCACGGATATTCTCAGGAAACTCTACGCAAAGCAAAAAAGATGGTCTGTATCAGAGATGCTGCGGGAAATCGGCCTGCTTTTGGATGACCAGAACTCAATCCTTTACCAGGCAGCAAAGAATGATGTGCCTGTTTTCTGTCCCGCCATAACTGATGGTGCCTTCGGATTCCACCTGTATCTTTTCCAGCAGGAAAACCCGGATTTCATAGTTGACGTCGTGAAAGATTTCGGCAACATTCTCCTTACCACCAGCCATGATGACAGGAAGGGAGTTATCGCCCTGGGTGGTTCAATATCCAAACACCATGCAATCCTGGCTACATTGCTCAACGGAGGGGCGGAATACGCTGTATACATGACCACAGCCCACCGCACTTCAGGGAGCATGTCCGGTGCCAATACAAGTGAAGCAAAATCCTGGGGCAAGGTTAAGGATGAAAGTGATATTGCCACGGTTATCGGTGATGTCAGCATAACCTTCCCGATGGCAATGACTCGGGCACTGGATGAACTGTACGAAGAAGGATTACTGAATATAGAAAATAAGTAAAGAGATTTATAAAATGACTGTCCCTGATCCCAAATTCATTCTTTCAAAAAGCGTGATTATGCAACAGTATGATCTGGTGAAGGATATCGCTGACATTGTCTCATACAGTTCCAAGACTAACCCTAAAGTCACCCCTGTACTTGAAGAGATGACGGATTGTCTTTTCAGCGTCCATATGGAGAACGAACTGAAACATATATGTGATCTATCCAGAGCAGTATTTCTGGCACAGGGGTGGAGCAGTGCCCAGGCAAAGGAACTCTATAACAGGGGCATTCGGAATTTCATTCTAGACAACGAACACGACCTGGAAGTCCTGCTTGCAACCCTTAAGGACACCAACCGCAAGATCAACCTTATGCTCAGGCTCAAGCTGCGGGAAAATTCCATACGTACCGAACGCTATTTTGTCTTTGGTATGCCTTCTGCAACCATAAACCGACGTATTGGCGAACTGGTGGACAGCCCTAATATCGGTAAACTTGGCATACATTTCCACAGGAAGACCCAGAACGTGAGCGAATGGAAACTGCAGCGTGATATCGAAGATGTAATCAGTCCTGAAACACTGGATGCCATCGATGTTCTCAATATCGGGGGAGGTTTGCCTTCAATTTATGCCAACAGTAATGCCGATGTCATCGGAGGTATTTTCAAAAGAATTACAGATTTCAGGAAATGGTTGCATGACAGGGACATATCCCTCATGATTGAACCCGGCAGGTATATTGCCGCGCCTGCAGGCAAACTGGTGAGTCGTGTGATGGCGATTTATGAGGACAATGTCATCGTGAATGCTTCCGTATACAACAGTGATATGGATGCAATCCTGGTACCTGTAAAACTTCGTGTGGAGAATGAGGTCAGCAGCCATGAAGGAGAAGCCTATGTGATCAAGGGTTGTACACCCTGTTCAATGGATCTGTTCAGGTACCGTGTTTATCTCGAAAAGAGGCCGCAAATTGGCGATCCGATTACCTTCATAAATGCAGGGGCATATAATTTCAGGTCTGATTTCTGCGATCTGGAAGAAATCACCACTGAATTTACTGATTGAGTTACTCCACAAATACCATAGCAGCCACAACGGTTGTCCAGAGACCACTCCTGTCGCCTTTGGCAGTCTGGCAGAAATGAGAAGTATTAATAATATGACCGCTGGCCCTGTAGAGCTGTTCCCTTTCCTGCCAGGCAGAATCGGCATCAAATTCAATACCCAGGGTGGTTGCGAGCATTGTGGCAGCAATATCCTCTGCATATATCCCTGCGGTATCCTCATCTTCCCCGAAGGAATGGTGTTCTGAAATGTACCCATAATTATCCTCATTCACAGGTACCGCCGTTCCTACTGCCGAAGCTATCAGACGATGAGCTTCATTGGTCTGGTTGCGAGCAAGTACGGAATAGACGATCTCCCCGGGACTGAGATCTTCAAGACCCTCCTCCTTTGGAATCATCCTGCAACCGGGGGGCAGGATACTGGAAACACTCACAAGATTATATTTTTCAATACCCGCATCCCTTAACGCAAGTTCAAAGGAAGCCAGTTTATCCCGATGGACACCTGTTCCCTTTGTGAGGAACGCCCTGGAAGGAATCATGGCTTTCCGATAGAGCCTTATTGATAAATAAATTTCGATACCTACAGATATTGATTTAAAACATGAAACCTTTAGAAAGGCACATAATCATAGAAATTTTGAATAAAATCATTATCGGTGAACATAATGGCAGAAATTACACACTGGGCAGATGTTGTTGCTGAAGAAACCCTTGAAAGGGGAAACACACACCTCGTTGCCACCGGTATCACCCCCTCCGGCCACATCCATGTCGGGAACATGCGAGAGGTTGTGACAGCCGATGCCGCATATCGTGCATTACTGGAAAGGGATGCAGACGCAGAACTGATCTACATTGCAGACACCTACGATCCTCTGAGAAAGGTCTATCCGTTTTTGGATGAGAGTTATGAGGAACATGTGGGCAAACCTCTCTCCGAGATCCCCTGTCCCTGCGGTAAATGCAAGAATTATGCAGACCATTTCCTGCAGCCGTTCCTGGATTCCCTGCACCGGCTGGGAATCAAGCCTGAAGTATACCTGGCAGATGAACTGTACAAATCCGGCAGGTATAACGAGGCCATTAAAACTGCCCTGAAAAAGAGAGATGAGATTGCAGCCATCCTGAAAGAGGTTTCCGGAAAGGAACCTACTGATGACTGGAATCCTTTCAACCCGATCTGCATGCAGTGTGGAAAGATCAATACCACAAAGGTTACGGGTTTCGATGAAAAGGAAGAAACAGTGAATTACACCTGTTCCTGCGGTCACAGCGGCACTGTATCCATGCAGGGTGGGGGGAAACTGACCTGGCGTGTGGACTGGCCTGCTCGCTGGCAAATCCTCGGTGTGACCGCGGAACCTTTCGGCAAGGACCACGCCTCAAGGGGCGGTTCCTATGACACCGGCAAACGTATCGCCAGAGAAATTTTTGACTGCGAACCCCCATATCCCATTGTCTACGAATGGATCATGCTGGGCAAGGAAGGGGCGATGTCCTCATCCACCGGCGTGGTTGTATCCATTGCAGATATGCTCAAGGTTGTACCCCCCGAGGTCCTGAGATATCTGATCATCCGAACTAAGCCCGAAAAGCACATCCGTTTTGACCCTGCACAGCCGCTGCTTACTCTTGTGGACCAGTATGAGAAACTCCATCATACAGGAGGCGACTCCGAATATGACAGGCGTGTAAAGGAACTTTCCCATGCAAGCGGCCTGTGCCATACGGATATCCCGTTCAAGCACATGACAACCATCCACCAGGTAGCTCACGGAGATTTTAACAGAATATTGAAAATCGTAGAGCGAGTGGGTTACGATACCAAAAATACGGAATGCATAAAGCAGCTCGCTGATAATGTGGGCAACTGGCTTGATATGTGCGCTCCTCCCTTCGCAAAATTCAGTGTTCAGGAGAAACTGCCCGAACTTGCGGCCACCCTTTCCGACAAACAACGAGCATTCCTGACAACCCTTGCCGATGCCCTGGAAGAAAGTGCAGAACTTGATGGTTCTGATTATCACAATCTTGTCTATTCCGCAAAGGAAGAAGAAGGCAGGCTGCACAGGGATATGGAGAAAGTAATGGACGAAGAATTTACCATCGGTCCGAAGGATCTGTTCAAAGCCCTCTACATATCCCTGCTGGGCCAGGCTTCCGGTCCGAAAGCCGGGTGGTTTTTGTCCTCACTGGAAAAGGGGTTCCTGATCAGGCGGTTCAGGGAAGCCGCAGAGTACAGGCCCTGATATGGCCTGCAAACACTTCAGCGCCTGGGATGAGGAATACCGTCATGTCCGGTGGGCGGGACCGCTGGATATATCCTCCCTGCAGGAGGAACTTGAGGGAGGTGAACTTATTCTGGATGCCGGCTGCGGCCACGGCAGGTATGCTATCTCTCTCTCTCGTGAATATACAACCGTGGGCTGTGATGTCTCCCAGCGTGGCCTTTTGAGATTATGGGAAAAGGCAGAATTGCCTTTATGCAGGGCAAGTATTACAGACCTTCCTTTCCCAGAGGCTTCTTTTGATGTGGTACTGTGCCAGGGGGTACTCCAGCATCTGTTTGAGGCGGAAAGAAAACAGGCCGCAAACCAGATGATGAATGTACTGAAACCGGGAGGGAAACTTATCTTCGAGGCTTTTGGCAGGGAGGACATGCGCTATGGAGGGGATGCTGTGGAGCAGCATACATTCCGACGCAAAAACGGAATCATCTACCACTATTTCACCATGGAAGAAGTAGAGAGTCTTTTTGACAAACTGGATATTACTAAAAAAGAAAACAGACTGAAAAAAAAGATATTCAGAGGCACGGAATATACCCGCCATTCGATTTTCCTGGTGGCCCGCAAACCTTCAGAAGAAGATTCCCAGATGGTTGAGCAGGATAACCAGTAAGGCACCGATGGGCCCGCCAATAGCACATGTCAGGATTACCACGGCCGAGTAAGCTATACCCAATCCAAAAACGATATTCGCTCCCACGATTATGGCAAGGCCGAGAATGGTATTTACTATGAGACTTTTAACGGTCTTGAGAACCTTATAGATCATAAGGGCTACAATAATAGCTACAAGAACGAGAATTATTTCTGATCCTACCATACACGAAAATATGCAGCATAATTATATATTTGTTTCCAATGCAGGGGCTAGTCTTTCATCCATACGGGACTGGAAGGTCATTCCACCTGATCTTCACCGCTCACAAAGTCCAAAAACGACGGGATGAGGGCTTCGAGATCTTTTTCTTCACGGTAGGCATCCAGGAGGATCAGGTGGTTGGTGTTTCCCAGCAGCATTGCAGAAACTGTTGAACCCTCTCGGTAAACACATTGTACCGGAATACCGAGGTTCAGGGCAGAGCATACCTCATAGCCAACACCTGTGGAGGCAAGAGAAACCTCCGCAATCATGCAGTCACAACCATCAAGCAGGTGCATATCCCTTTCAAAAATTTCGGATTCAGACATACCTGCTTCGTTTTCTTCAACATGTGGATCAACCACATGCAGGCTGGCCACATCGTGGCCTTGGTTTTCTACAATCTGTACCATTTGCTGATAAACCGGGAGGTTTTGCCTGCCTCCCCTGATAGAACCTGACAGGAATACTTTCATAGTACACCCCGATAGAAGTGACCAGTGGTATATTTTTTGCCTGCACGCATTTTCTTTGTACTCGCCCTGCCGTCCAGAACCTGCCTGTACAGGCCAACCAGACTGCCGATATCCCCCGGTGATTCCCAGCGGGCTTCAATACGTATAGCAGAAACCCCTGTGGCAATCACATCCTCCAGGTAATCAAGCATGCTCAATCCCCGGGAGTTAAGCAGGTGCATCCGGCAGTATTCATCCGTTTTCAGGGGGAAGGAATAACCTTTCCTGTCGACCAGGACACTTTCCATCTCCCGACAGGAATCCGAACATCCTGAAGTGTGCGAAAGAGGGCAATATTCTGAGACCATTACCTCGAAGTTGCCTTCCACGATGCATTCCAGACCACTGCAACCGTCAGCGATCTTACCGAGTTCATCCAGCGTCAGTTCCGCAGATGCCGTGACCCTTTGGGCCCCGAGATTTTTCAGGATGGCACTGGAATGGTGGTTGAAAACATTAAGCGTGGTGTCGATAACAAAAGGAATTTGCTTTTCCGATGCCATCCCGATCATTCCCATGTTGGCCACAAGCAGCCCACTGCATTCCCGTGCTTCTTCCAGCAGCCAGAAAAGATCTTTCATTTCCCCGTTTTTAATGATTCGAGGAGTGGAAAGATAAAGAGATGTTCCGTAACTCTGGCATTGTTCCTTAACTATAGCAATTTCATCAACCGAAGGCATGTGCAATCCTGCGAAATATATCACATCTGCACCTGCAGCCACAGCAGCCTCCGCATCTTCAACAGAGGATACAGCCACACAGAGCAACGGGTTTGTATTGGATACAGCACTACTATCCGCCGGCTCAAGGGAAGGTTTGCTGCATTCCCGATGATATTGTTCGGTTCGTTTTTTTTGCAGAAGGTCCACAGCATCATTGCGCAGATCATTCAGTACACCAAGAGGAACGAAAATCCCTTCATCCATTTCTATAGATATAGAGGAGGGAACAAAAGCCGTATTTCCCAGTTTTGCCAGCTGTTTGCGCAACTGTTTTTCAGAGGCTGCTTTTCCTTTGGCCGCCTCGACCACATAGTCAGAATGCAGGGATACGGTACTGCAACCCCTATCCTTCACTGACAGACTTAGAGGATGACCCAACCGTGCCTCCAGCTGCATAATGACCGGAATTTTACGTTGTGGTGCAGCAGAAATATAGGTCTGTTGCAACTGTTTTATCTGGCGGCTGTCCAGCGTACGGTAGAGGATATCCCCTTCCTCCAGGCTTCCGGAGAAAGGGATCTCTATCGTATCCCCGGCCGAGGCACTCTTTTCCTGCCTGCCTTCCCGATAGATCACACCTATCTTCTCACCGTCACCTGCTTGCGAAACAATCCCGTCGCCTACGGCCAGGTCTTCCTCAAGGAAAACTACAGCACGATCCATATACCTGCCAATTCCCACAACTGTCCCGATGGGAATGCCCTGATTTCCCGGTGAGACGGCACCCATCATGTCCCGGGTATTTCCTTCAAGATAGGTTGAGGTGAACCCCCGATTGAAAAGTTGTTCAAGATAACGTATCTCTGATTCGGCCACATAGAAATTTGTGGGGTCTGCAAAATAACGATCGATAAGCTTGCGATAGATGGAGACCACACCCCCCACATATTCAGGCCTCTTCATCCTGCCCTCTATCTTGAAAGAATCCACACCCGCTGCTACCAGCTCCGGTATCAGACGGGCTGCACACAGGTCTTTGGGACTTAACAGGTAGCCTGCTGTAACAATTTCATCATCACAACTAAGCGAATACTGCCTGCGACAGGGCTGGGCGCAGTAGCCTCTATTGCCACTCCTTCCCCCAATAATACTACTCATAAGACACTGCCCGGAATACGAGATACAGAGGGCCCCGTGCACGAAGACCTCAAGTTCCATATCCGTGTTATCATTCAGGGCAGCAATCTCTTCCAGACTCATCTCGCGGGAGAGGACCACACGCTTTACACCATATTGTTCCAGCAATTTCACTGACTCACTGTTATGTACTGTCATCTGGGTACTGGCATGAACGGGCAATTGCGGGAGGTGGCTACGGCAGGCGGCAAGCAGGCCGATATCCTGTACGATGACAGCATCCACTCCCATATTGCATAATTCAGTCAAAAAATCCATGGCCTGCAAGAATTCACTGTCCTTTACCAGGGTATTTACGGTCACATAGACCCTGACTCCGTAAAGATGGGCATAATCAATCGCTTCCCCGAGATTGTCAGCCGGGAAATTATCTGCATAACCCCGTGCACTGAAGGCAGAACCTCCGAAATAGACTGCATCAGCTCCGTTCTGGACCGCAGCCACCAGGGAATTGTAGTCGCCTGCAGGAGCAAGAAGTTCCGGTTTTTTGTTCATTGTCTGGTGTGCATATGGACGGGCGTTATATAAAAGCTGCCGGGTAAAAAGAAAAGATGGAAAGCAGTTCAATCCTGCTTCCTGACAAAATAGTGTATTACAATGTACAGGGCTACTAAAAGCACAACCAGGTTATAAGCGGCCCTGAATATCGGCACATACTGGTATTCAAACCACGTACTGATAATATTTTCCAGGGCAAAATATAGCCTGAACACCGATATCAGAATCAAAAGCATCAGTATTGCAAAACTCGCCTGCCTGAAATAGTACACCAGGTCTTTCCTGTTATCAGTAATTTCCTCACTCATCCTTATTCCTCCTTGCCACGAAATACACCATACAAAGCATCACTAAAGCACCAAAAACCCCCGGTCCTGGAGCACCCATCGGCTCCTCCGTCGGATATTCTGATGCTGATTCTTCTTCCACGGGAGCCTCACCAAATCCCTCCACAACGAAATCCCCGGAATCGATATCCTTTGTCTGCAACCGCTTGTCCTTATCGATATCCTTCTCAGGATTCAGCTGGACATAATCCACTCCCTGCCTGACAATGTTATTATTTTCCCAGAGAATTATCTCCACTGCATAGTTGTAATTGTCAGGGACGCTAAGATTGACCGATCTGATCACAGTTTCATCCGGTGCAAACATCCCGGTCTCGGTCCATGCCTTATCAGCAATCAGGCCGGCATCCATTTCCCTGGCTTTGACCAGCATCCGGTAATTTTTATTTTCACCAACTCCCTCGTTTGTGAGATAGATATCATTCTGGATCAGCACTTTATTCTCGGCAACTTCCATTACCATGAAATCCATTTCACTGATTTCAACACCCGGAGTTTCCAGACTCCCCTGCAAATCCTCAATATTATTCAGAGTGATCTGTCTGCCAGTTTTTCGGGAGCCATCCTCAAAAACCAGTGCAACCACACGATAACCGTCCTTTTTAGGCAGATTTACGGGTACAGTGACCTCCCTTGCGGATTCAGCCGGAATATTGCCGATGGGACTTTCTTTTTCTATTTCAAGCAGCCCTGTACGGGTATTATAAGCCTTCAGGATCATGGTCGTATTATTATTGCTGGCAGTCTCCCCATAATTTTCAACATACATCGTGACATTGAGATCGACAAAAGCACTCCTGACATCCGTTGCCATGACGTCAATATTGATTATTTGCAACTGGCTTTCCTCTTCAAAAGAGCGAAGACAGCCACTTGTTGATACAAGGGATATCATCAATAGCAACAAGCATAACAACTTCAATGAACCTTTTATATTTTTCACAATGATACACCCCGGATTAAAAGGAATATATGTTATATAACACTTACTAAATAATATAGCGTTCTGCGGAAAATAAAAAATGAGTAGGTAAAGAACAAAGAAAAAATAAAATTACAAAACAACATTAATCCGTGCAGATGCACGGGTTCCTGCCGCAGGTGGGACAACTCTGTGGATATTTCTCGCTGAATACCTCCTCCAGGTCTATCCCGTACAGATTTGCCAGTGCCCCAATCCAGGCAAAACAGTCGGCCAGCTCCTCCCGGATGTTCTCCGGGTCATCCCGCCGGATAGCCTCAGCCAGCTCACCCACTTCTTCCACCAACCAGAGGGTAGTCGCTGTTTTACCCCGCCGTTTGTCGTTCTCCAGATAGAGATCACGCATCAGTTGCTGGAAGGCTGCTATTTCCATTACTGCCACCTCAGGGTCGTACAGGCACGTTGTTCTTACGCAGGTGTTTTTTCACATCATCAACCGTATATTCCCCAAAGTGGAAAATACTGGCAGCCAGTCCTGCATCAGCTTTGCCTTTTACAAACCCTTCCTGCATGTGTTCAGGGCCACCCACACCGCCGGAAGCAATAATCGGGATTTCCAGTTCCTCGGACAATTTGCGGGTTATCGGCAGGTCAAAGCCATCATAGGTACCGTCACGGTCCATGCTGGTTAATAGGATCTCCCCCGCACCCAGCTCTTCCACCTTTTTGGCCCACTGTACAGTATCGATACCGGTACGTTTGCGTCCGCCATAGATGACGACTTCATACCATACCCGGCTTCCGTCTTCAAGTTCTATTATCGTCTTGTCAGGATTATTTTCGACATCTGTATTACGCTTACAATCAATAGCAACAACGATACACTGGGAACCGAAGATCTGCGCACCTTCCCGCACAAGTTCCGGGTTTTTGACCGCCGCGGTGTTAATGGAAACCTTATCCGCACCCGCTCGCAGGATTTCACGGATACGTTCCACCGAACCGATACCTCCTCCCACGGTCAGGGGAATGAAAACCTCATTCGCCGTGCGCTGGATCACATCGATCATGGTATCCCTGCCTTCATGGGATGCCGTGATATCCAGGAAAACCAGTTCGTCAGCGCCCTGTTCATTATAGCGTTTTGCCAGTTCCACCGGATCACCGGCTTTCCTGAGGTCAAGGAATTCCACACCCTTGACTACGGTCCCGCCTGCTTCGTCCAGTGTTACGTCAAGACAGGGGATGATTCTTTTTGTGAGCATGTAAATGACAATGAAGTATTATTGTATTAAATATTGTTGTAGAGATGCAGAACCTACTTCGTAAATTACATATATGTCCAATAAATACATTCTATTGTTGACTTAAAACGGGAGTGGTTGTATGATGTATAGCAGGCGTGCATATGCCTCGCCCGTGAGACATATGCTACATGACATGCCGCATGATTCCTTTGTCAATGCACACGTAGTGCTGCAGGATAAAAGAGAATGCGACATACCCCAGATCACCGATTGCAGGGAAACTTCCGACGGTAAATGGATTGTGTTTGCCCAGCATATCGAAGACCGGGAAAAGGCGACATTCCTTAAGAGAAGGGATGTGCAAAGTTTCTATGTTTTCTACGTGCATACCCCGCATGCTGCTGGGGCATGTGCTTAATTTTTTTTATTCAACATATGAAAAAGGTATTTTGTAGCCATTAATTTAATCTTAGTAGCCCCAGTTTGACAGTTTCTACTCTTTCTTGAAGAGAATGTCTTCTCTTTCAACTCAAAATTTTCACTTTTTTGTCAGGAAAAGCTATTTGACAGTTCAAACAATTTCATGTGAAAAACTCCGATTTCATCGGTTTTCCTTTAAAATGGATGCAATTTTTCAGGAATCTTGGCCTGAATTTACTCGTTGAACCCTTATTTTCATAAGAATAATGCTCATCTGTCAAATTCCATTAAGCTATTTTTGGATATTTTTTGCTTGAAAACAAAATGAAATTGATCTAAGAGGCTTATTTAGAAGATTCAACAATGCTGTCAAATTCTTTGTCCAAAAAATGGGCAAAAATCAGAAAAAACACAATCCAATGACTTATGTGATACTGTCAAATCAATGGGGCAAAAAATGGATAAAATTATAAAAACAAGCATGGAAGAAAGAAAAGATGCTAACGAACGACTAGAAGAAAAAAGATAAACATAGAAATTAGAATAGAACCTAAAAAGAGAGACATTCAGTTGATTAAAAATAAAACTGTCAAAGTTGGGTAGTAGCACATCCCATATGCAATACAATCACAAAATAATAAATATTAGTAACACTTATTGCTTTTTCTGTAGATAATAATCACACATAAGGAGTAGAAAAATGAGAAAAATAACCACAACACTATTACTGGCTATTATGCTGGTAGTCACTATTGGAACGGCCAGTGCCCATTTCACCATGGTCTTCCCATCAGATGATGAAAATATGTGGGACGTTGCGCCTGAAGATTATATTGCAGAACTCGGAGAGGAAAAAACCATCTATATCATGTGGGGACACCCCTATGAACACATCTCTTTTGATGTAAGCTCGATACCCGAAGTGACCATCACAAAACCTGACGGGACAACAGAAACCCTCACTGTGGAGGAAACTACCGTAGAAGGAATGGATGAAGACGGCAATGATGGCACTTTTGTCGCCTACAAGACATCATTTACCGTGGATCAGATGGGCGACACTGTGATCGCAGTTAAATATGAAGACGGCGAGGAAGAACTCATTGATTACACCAAAGCCGTGATCCACTGCGGAGAAGAAATGTGGGTGGGCTGGGATCGTAAAGTAGGACAGGAAACGGAAATCGTGCCCTACATGAGACCCTATGGCATGGAAGAAGGATTTGTGATTGCAGGCCAGGCTCTCCACAACGATAAACCGCTGGCAGATGCAGATGTGGAAATTGAGATCTATCACGACCTTGAAGAAGGTAAAGAGGTTGTAGAAGAAGCAGAAGAAATGTATCCCTATGACGCTCCGATGGTCTTTACAAGGCTTACAAAATCCAATGCACAGGGAGATTTCTCCTATACCCTTGACGAACCCGGCATTTGGTTTGTGGGTGCCACCATGGAACCTGAATCTGGAAAAGCAACACGTGGAGTCTTCATCATACCGGTGATCGAAGAGTTCCCCGCAGAAGATGCAAACGGTGACTATGCAGAACTCCAGCAGGAAGTGGATGAAGCAAAACAACTTGCACAAGAAGCGAAAGAATCCGCGGAATCCACCACTGAAAGTGCACCCGGCTTTGAAGGAATATTTGCTATTGCCGCTATCATTGGAGCAGTCTTCCTTAGCAGAAGAAAATAATCATGGGGAATAAATCCCCAATCTTTTTTTATATCAAATCATACTTCATAAGGCTACCATAACACTAAATGTTTACATTCATTTATTTCATAAGAGGAATCCAATGGTACATATTACAGATGGTGTGCTTTCCCCGATAGTAATTGCAGCAGGCTGGGCAGCTACTGCAATATTGCTTGCCCTGACACTCTGGCGAAGTAACAGGAAGGAAGAGCCACTGGAACAGATACCGAAAATATCCATATTGACAGCTGCTTTTTTTGTTGCTTCCCTGATACACATATCCCTGGGACCCACATCCGTACACCTGATCCTCAACGGTTTACTCGGCGTCCTGCTGGGTACTCTGGCCTACCCCGCAATTTTTGTGGGCCTTATACTACAGGCATTCCTGTTCCAGCACGGAGGAATTACGGTGATCGGGGTGAACACATTGAATGTGGGCATACCGGCCTTAATCGTAGCATTCATATTCAAGAGGGGATATTCGGCAGGTGTCAATCCATCCGTTCTGGGAATTATCTGCGGCGGACTTGCGACTCTGATAACAGCCCTTCTGATGGCCCTAGTTCTTGTCACTACAGGTGAGGAATTCACCGAAGTAGCCTATGCGGCTATTGCAGCCCACGCACCAATAATGATAGTTGAAGCCCTTGTGACAGGTTCTGTAGTCGGATTTCTGCTGAAGGTTAAACCTGAAATGTTACCTGAAAGGAGGTCAAAAAATGAATAAACGGATAATCAATATGCTGATGCTGGCCCTGATTCTTGCAATGCTTGCAACTCCCGCAGTTTCTGCCCATCGTGTTTATCTCATGCATCAGGTCAACGAAGTAGAGGTGAAGGCCTGGTATGGTGGCGGAGACCCCATAGCCAACGCCGAAATTACGATATATGCCATAAAAGACGGTGAAGAGGAAATTTATATTGAAGATGTAACCGATGAAGATGGTATGTACTATTTCTCCCCGAAACTCGGAGTGGATGAATATCGCATAATTGTCTCCCAGATGGGACATCAGGACGAAATTGAGATAAATCTCAAGGGTGAGGGAGAATCTGCGGTAGAAAACAATTCCACAGATGACACGGAACCACCCCTCACAGCCAACATTGTAGCAGGAATCGGGTACATTCTGGGATTTGCCGGGATTGGGTTGTACGCACGTGCCCGTAAAATGCAGAAAGAATGAAAGGTGCAACTTTAATGGAATATCCCCATATTGACCGTTATGCAGAGATGGATTCACCCATCCATTCCCTGGACCACAGGATGAAACTGGTAGCCTTTTTTATCCTCATATTTTCATTTGTCTTCCTTCCCAGCGTAAACCTTGCCCTAATCGCCCTGTTGGCCAGCCTGATGATATTGGTCATCTCCGGGTTACCTAAAAGTTTGTTTTGCACAGGGTCAAATGGGCAGTACTTATTCTTTTACCCCTTTTTTTCATATTGCCATTTACAGTGGAAGGCAGAGGAATGTTTGGAGGGGGTTATTTCACTGTTTCATATGAAGGAGTCTATCTTGCAAGCCTCATAATGCTGCGGGCAATTGCAGCGGTTACACTGGTGGTCATTATGCTTGCGACCGCAAGTTTTGACACAACCATCAAGGCCCTTTATTCCCTGAAAGTACCTTCCACTATAGTACAGATGCTTATGTTCACATACCGCTATATTTTTGTGATAACTGATGAGTTCCAGCGGATGTGGAAGGCCATAAGATCAAAGGGTTTTCGACCAGCAACAGGCAAATATGCCCTTTCTATAACAGGAAACCTCATCGGAATGCTCCTTGTCAAAAGTTATGACCGGGCTGAAAGGGTATACCAGGCAATGATTGCAAAAGGATATACTGGCAAACCATGCACTATCGTGGAATTTCATATGAAAGCAAAAGATTATCTGGCAGGTATCATTATTATATCGGTTGCAATCCTGTTACATACCTATCATCTGGTGTTCTAAATGAATGAAGCAATAAGTGTCCGTAATTTAAATTATGCATATCCCGATGGGACACTCGCATTAAAGGATATAGAACTACATGTCAAAAAGGGAGAAAAAATAGGTATATTGGGTCCCAACGGGGCAGGTAAGACCACCCTTTTCATGCACTTAAACGGGGTTATCAAAAATCCCGATGGTGAGGTCAATATATTCAATCAGGATATTTCCAGCCTCAAAACCGAGGAAAGGATTCACAGAGTAGGGGTCGTATTCCAGGATCCGGATGATCAGCTTTTCATGCCGACAATCTTTGATGATGTGGCATTCGGGCCCATCAACATGGGACTCAATAAAGAAGAAGTACACAAGCGAGTCTCTTCTGCACTGAAAACTGTGGGCCTTTCTGGATTTGAGGAAAGAGTCCCCCATAATCTGAGCTATGGCCAGAAAAAGAGGGCTGCGATTGCGGCTGTTCTTTCAATGGAACCGGAAATCCTGATCCTTGATGAGCCCACTGCCAACCTTGACCCCAGAAGCAAAGCGGAACTGATCAAACTCGTAAACCGCCTCAACAGCCAGGGAATTACAACCATAATTGCAAGCCACGAAGTAAACACGCTTCCGGAACTTGTTGACCGGATATATATCATAAATCGGGAAATTATTGCCGAAGGTACACCCCGTGAAATATTTTCAGACTGGCAATTACTCAGGGATAACAACCTGGAGGCACCCGATGTATTCAAGCTCTTCCAGGTACTCACATGTTTTGGATATGACTGTGAGAAATTGCCATTAAGCATCAACGAAGCAGTTGACGAATTAACAAAAACGATAGAAGGTGGCAAAGGACATGTCCACCTGCACATTCATGAACATACCCACAGGGATGTCAGTGAGTACCTGAGTAACTATAATCACCACTCATAAAAAATAGTCCTCTCATTCATCCACATTGTAATAATAGTATTCACCCTTGGATTTTTGCAACCTGTCCAGATGTGAATCCTTTTTATTGACCCTGGGACGGGACGTATCTTCATCACGGCGGAAAGTTATGTCCAGGTTGGATAGGAACTTATTCATTCCTTTCTGCATATCGGTCGGGGAATGGGCTTCACCATATACAGCCGGCTCACCTTCAAATACAATCAACCTTTCACTGAGCATATCGATCATGTAAATATCGTGATCTACAACCATGGCGGTTTTCTTATTATTCTCGGCAAAACGCTTGATGGTCTTGGTGGCCTGGGAGCGCTGTTCGACATCAAGATGAGCACTTGGTTCATCAAGAATATACATATCTGCATCCCTGGTCAAACAGGCTGCTATTGCAACCCTCTGTAATTCACCACCACTGAGATCGGCCAGGGAGCGGTCATAGAGCCTTTCAAGCTGGAGAGGTTTGCAATCTCAGCCTCGTAGTAACTGGTGTCGACCTTTGAGGAGATTCCCCTGAGGAAATACTTAACCGGTAGATTCTGGTCAACCACGACATACTGGGGCTTATAGGAAATGGATATGTCAAAGTCCATCTCTTTTTCATCCGGTTCTTCCTCGCCCGCAAGGACCTTTACGAAAGTGGACTTACCAATTCCATTGGGACCGACAATACCGAGCACTTCACCGTTTTTAAGAGAACCTTCATCGGCTTTGAGGCTAAACTTATCATAGTTCTTGGAAAAGCCCTCATATTCCACAAGTGTGCCAACTTCCTTTTCAGCTCTTGGAGGATGGACCTCAAAATTTATACTGTCCGACCTGACACGCACATTTTCCTCGGGAAGATAGCCTTTGAGATACTGATTGATGGCAATACGCACTCCCTTGGGATGAGTGATCACACCATAACCTGAAGGCATACCGTAAGCAACATGCACCACATCAGAGAGCATGTCCAGAATTGCCAGATCGTGTTCTACAACAAGTACGGCCTTGTCCTGTGAAATTTCCTGAATTAACTGGGACACTTTTATACGCTGGTAAATGTCAAGATAGGGGCTGATCTCATCAAAAAAATAGAAATCGGCGTCTTTGGCAGCACAGGCAGCAATAGCTACTCTCTGGAGTTCCCCTCCACTCAAGTCTCCGATATTACGATCCATTATATTAGATAAACCGAGCTTATTCACAAGGTCATCCAATCTGCCACATTCATCCGTATTTTCAAGCAATTCACGGGTTTTGCCCTTGAAAGCTTTGGGGATCATATCCACATACTGGGGTTTCTGGGAAACTTGTATAGTGCCTTCTGCAACCTTGCTGAAATATTCATACATAGAGGTTCCTGAATAATATTCAAGCACCTCATCCCAGCTTCCTTCCTCACCACCAAAATTGGGGATCATGTTTCCTGAAAGAATCTGCACACAGGTACTTTTACCGATACCGTTGGGCCCCAGAATACCGGTTACCCTGCCGGTTTCAACTGAAGGCAGGCCATAGAGTGCAAAGCCATTGGTACCGTAACGATGGATTGGTTTATCCAGTTCCTCGGGCAGGCCAATAATCATAATGGCATCAAAGGGGCATTTATTGACGCATATACCACAACCCACACACATCTCTTCTGAAATTATGGGTTTACCGTCTTCTCCAAAAATGATTGTTTCATCGCCTGTCCTGACGCGGGGACAATATTTCTCACATTCGTGGCTGCATCTTCTGGGCTGACATCTATCTTTATTCAGTACTGCAATTCGCATATCAAAATACCTGCCAGATAAGGGTGGATATCAGTTCAAAAGTAATGTCCATGTGACAAGGCAAAAATCAATAACTAGGAACTCTACGTAAAACCAGTCTTTCATACCAAATTCCTTGGTATCGATATTGATCTTTGGGAAAATCAAGCGCTGGGCATAATAGGCAAGTATTGCAACAATTACAAGGATAGCATACCATTTTGTTTCCGCTCCTATTCCCAGTACGTTGAATGCTATGATACCTGCGAAAATTCCTATAAAAGCAGCAACTGCAGTCTTCACGATACCCTCAACATGAGCTGCTCTCTTCTCCTCGGGAGTCATGACCTTCGTAGCTGTGGCCACTTCTGCAGCAGAAGCCTTTTCCCCTTCAGCAGGCTTATTTTCCTTTTTTGATTTATTCGCTTTATTTTTCAAGGGGCATCTTCTCCTGAATGAATATTATAAATGAACATACAACACAATAACCTATATAAACGTTTATTCATAGGTAATCACCTATTACATAAATTCATTGCTGACAACATTATTGATATCCGCAAGGCAAACGGCATCATAGCCCAATGAATTCAGATGACAAGCAAATCTGGAGGGACGATGTCCCCCCGGATGATAGACAACCACAAATTCAGGATCGATATCCAGAACCATTTTTTCCAGGCCTGAAGCATCCAGGTGGTCACTGATATTAATGGAGGGAAACCGGTGGTCCCTGCGTCCTGTAATCATGTATTTGGACATATAAAGGGGAAGGTCTTCAAGTTTGCCCGGGGAAACAACGTTAACTCCGACTCCTTCATCCATCGAAACAAGTTCACCTGCATCCTCAAGCAGGTTTTGTGTAAGTTCCTGCGACTTGTCATCCATCCCTATTGGTCCCTGATAGCCTGATTGCCTGATAAGTCTGACAACTCTTTGCGCTTTACCAAAGGGATAAGCGCCAAATGCTACATCAACCGGGGATTCAAGAGCCGCATAAAATCCTTCCAGGTCATCCTCAAAATAACAGGAAAGATCTGCAGGGTCCCCATAATTTGCCTCTGTTATAAGTACATCACAATGGGGAAGATTTGAGGCATCTTTCACATCACCTGTTGCAAGAATACGCATCCCGTTTTCATTTTCCCATCCAAAGGCCACAGAACCATCGGTATGATGGTTTGGATAGGTGTGTATTTTTACACCCCTATAGTCAATAAGTCCATTTTCCCCTGCCAGATTGCCTTTAAAGTTACGACTGTGCCGCACCTCCAGGGCATTCATTGTCTTTTCCGTGCATATTGAGCACTCAGACAGCATTGCTGAACTGCCATGGTGATCGGAATGGGCATGGGTTATCAAATAAGCGTCCGGCTGCGGATACTTTGCCGCAACCCTTGTAGAATCAATAAAAAAAGAACGCAAACTTCCTTCTTCACTTCTGAACTTTACAGCCAGATGGGGCTTGAAACCTCCACGGGCGTTTTTTGCCTATACGGCATCATACCCATCCTGACCAAACGCTGCACTTGTTATACCTCATGACAGGAAAGGATTACAACTTATTTACCATTTCCGAAAAAAGAAGAGAAAAGAAAAAGGAGAATGTATCAGAACAATTTATTCAGTTCAGCACTCAGTATATCGGCACTTGTTACGCCGGTATACCTTTTAATTTCCGAACCATCTTTTTCGATGATCAGGGTAGGTACTGCATGAATTCCAAATTTCCCTGCAAGATCCGGACTCTGATCCACATCAACTTCCTTTATATCGACCTTGTCGCCGAATTCCTCCTCCAGGTTCTCAAGAATTGGTTTCTGCATCTTGCATGGGCCACACCAGGTGGCGCTGAAATCATATAATACAACATTACTCATCTGATATCACCTTGAATATTACCACATATATCTACAACAGTATCTTTGAAATGCTTTACCGTGGGTTGCACGGTATTGCATCAACCATACAAAATCATGATGTTATCTTATATAAACTTACTGGTGCAAACATCAGGGTTTCGATGTACCGTTCATACGAATATTGCTGTAATACATACATTCTTCCCTGGAAAACAGGGGCATAGGCACATCTTCATCGACCAACATTACAGGTGCATTCCTCACAATTACACAGGGAACACTTTCTCCACCCTCACCCATCACAAGCTGGCAGGCAGACATAATATTATCCGCCACGGCCTTATGAGTGATATGAAGGATATTTCCAAACAGATCATTCTCCCCCCTGGCATCCTCAACCGGAATCAGGCCGGAGGTGCCAAGCGCCACACCCACACACCCCAATCGCAGGGGCTGGGTGCGACTGTCACCCACAATTACACCGATATCACATCCAAATTTTTCCCTGAGTCCTTTCCTGATAACTGAAGCACTTTTATCGGCATCCTCAGGAAGCAGGACAACATGCCCTTCCGGGGCATTGGAACCATCAATTCCTGCATTGGGAGAAAGATTTCCTTTAGTTATGGTCAATGCTGCACCGGGCACCCCTCCGAATACTTCATCACATTCCTGCAACACCAATTCCATTTCCCGCGGATCCAGACTGTAGCGGTGGGCCAGTTTCAGTGCCTGTTGTGTGGGACTTATGTCTGATAGGTTCACGATCCTTCCTTCAGCTGTAGCAACTGCAGATTCGGCCAGCACTACCACATCACCATTTTCCAGAGTAATGGATTGTTCTGCAAAAGCTTTTGAAAGTACCTCTACAACATTGTCCCCGGAATTTATAATGGGGGTTTTTACACCTATGAGCTGCATTGAAGGAGATTTATTCGCCTTCTGCAAGATATTCCCCCATTATCTGGATGGCACAGTATTCCCCGCACATGGAACATGGCCCCTCCATCGGACAAAAATCCCTTGGACGGTCCTGATCAAAAGCAAGTTCCATCTGCCCTTCCCAATCAAAACTGGCGCGTCTTTTTGCAAGCAGACAATCTTTTTCTGCCATACCGTATTTCATCGAGTCACCTATATGGGCCGCGATTTTGAAAGCAACCAGCCCTTGTCTTACCTGGTCCGGAGTTGGCAGGGAAAGATGCTCGGAAGGAGTTATGTAACAGAGGTAGTCGGCACCTGCACCGCTAGCCATACTTGCCCCTATAGCACCTGCGACATGATCATAGCCCAGAGCAATATCCGTAGGCAGAGGACCTGCCACAAAAAGGGGATGAGGAGATTTGGAGCGATAGGTCCCAACATATTCAGGAATGGAAGCGGCCGCCACATGCCCACCCATCCCTTCTATGATTACCTGCACGCCTTGCTCATTGGCACGTTTTGCAAGGGCTGCATTGTTTTCCATCTCCATAAGCTGGGCCTTATCCGGCCTGTCATGGATACAGCCACTTCTCATAGTGTTACCCAAAGACAGCACCACATCCTTATCCCGGAGAATTTCCATGACCTCATCGAAGTTTTCAAGGAATGGATTTTCACAACCACTGCCAAGCATGAAGACACTGGTAAATGAGCCGCCTTTGGAAACCATACCCATTAACCTGCCTGAACCTTTCACTTCTTCAAGCATTTGTTTTTCAACACAGTGCAATACAACGGAGCTGATACCTTCATCTACCTGGGATCTGAGATAAGAAAGTATGTCAGCTGAAGTAACATTTTTCAGTCCGCATTCGACAACTGCCTGATAGACAGGGACCGTAGTCAATGGCAAGGTGGTGTTTTCAGTAATTGCTTTACGAATGTGCGGAATGTCCCCACCCATTGAAAGATCGGTTATGGTATCACCACCATATTTTTCGGCAATCCGGGCCTTTTCAATCTCTGAGGAGGGATCAATACTCGCAGCGGAACTGCCGAGATTTACATTGATTTTGGTGGTAGCCCCTTTTCCAATTGCAACCGGAGAATTGCCCTGTCTTGTCATGATTACAAGGCTACCCTCCTTGACACGGGACAGTACCGTATCAGGGTCCATATTTTCCTGTACTGCGACCTGCTGCATTTCAGCGGTCAATTCATCGTTTTTGGCATGATCAATCTGTGTAAGCATAATAATCCCTTGGAGGGGTAGTCAGTTCTTTTCATATAAACCGGCCATTTCAAAGAGGGCCGTTATGTGCCTGTAATGGCCAATGGGCATGAGATGTATGCCCCTGCACACCTTTTTTAATTCACGAATTTGTTCGGCACATATTAGAAGGCCTTCTTCTGCAGGGTCAGTTGAGGATTCCATGCGTGCTATCAGTTCATCCCCTACATGGATGCCAGGAATCTTCTCATTCATAAAACGGGCCATATGAGCGGATTTGAGAGGAATGAGCCCCGCAAGCACCGGCACCTCCACATGGGAAATACTGTCCATGAATGTCTCAAAAAGCCCAATATCATAGACGGCCTGGGTCTGGAAAAAATCAATACCCATACGTGCTTTCTTTTCGAGTTTCATTAGCTGTAGCGGCTTACCGGGTTCGGTATTACATACCGCCCCTTTTGTAAAGGAGGGAGCCGATTCCAGAGGGTTGCCTGCAATATCGTATCCTTCCTCCAACCGATTCATTGCCCCTAGCAACTGTACAGAATCAAGATCATACACCGGTTTTGCACCGGGATTATCCCCTTTTGTCGGATAGTCCCCGGACATTATACAGACATTTTCCATACCCATTGCATAAGCGCCGAGCAAGTCGGACTGGAGAGCCAGACGATTACGGTCCCTGCATGTAAACTGCATAACAACATCCAGCCCCTGCCCCTTTAACAGGTGACCCATTGCCAGAGGAGACATGCGCATAACCGCACGCTGATTATCGGTAACGTTAAAAGCGTCCACATAATCCCTTACCAGTCCTGCTTCCTCAAAGGCCGAGGAGACATCCACTCCCTTGGGTGGCGATATCTCTGAGGTGATTACAAATTCATCGGACAGCAGTTTTTCCTTGAATGCAGATGGCATGCTAGGATAATATGTAACATTGGTTTTTAAACTCATCGAAGTGGGAAAAGGAAATAGTAATACTCAACCGTCATATTCCTTGGGCTCAAAAATCTTCTCCAGCAGGTCCAGCCGACCGATCTCTTTGAGCCTTAAGTAGATCAATTCCCAGGCACAATCCCTGTCCGGGTCAACTTCACATTTACCTTCCATTGCACCACCGCAGGGACCATTCATAAGACCCTTGGGACAGCGGGCCGTCGGACAGACACCGCCAAAAAAATCTGCAATACAACTGCCACACATGGCACACAGGTCTTTTCTGACATGGCCTTCTGAATATCCGCCCAGTGAATCGGTGTTTGTTGCAGGATGCATCGGAACATCCACAAGAGAGGAAACCACTGAAAGACCGCTGCCACAGGACATTACTATAATGGTGTCGGCTTTCTCAATTGCAGGATCATTCTCCAGCAAACTCTCCTTTGATTTAATGCTGCAGGCAGCCTTTGCAACTCCTCCACCAATTACTTCTTTTCCTGCATTCCTTAGTTTGCGGCACATAGCCTCAACTTCAGGTTCCCCGCCCACATGTAACTTGGTGGCGCAGACTCCGCAGCCCAGCACAAATATCTTGCCGGGATCATCGAGGTTTTCCAGGATTTCTTCAAAGGGTTTGGAAGAGGAGATTATCATAGGTATCCATTCTGCAAAAGGAAAAGATGGTATTAAAGTTTACCAGTGTATCGAAGAATTAGCCTTATACTATTCATGAAGGGTGAAAAAGGAGGGTAAATAATTGAATACAAGCCTCCTTATTTTTCAATCTCAGGCATTCCTATACCCACAAAAGTCAGCTTGGTCTCAATAGGCAAGCCACCTTCATAGAGTTTGATTTCCTGCTTGCTGACTTCCACTTTAACATCTCCGCGATCCAGACCGGCTTCTTTCATGTATTCAAGCACCATTTCCCTGCCGAGTTTTTCAGCTGCTTCAAGAGCATCCGGATAACCCGGGAATTTTTGCCTGCCATGCGGGGAGAACATCATTATACCTGTTTTATTACCCTTGGAAACCGTACGAATCAGAATCTCCACACGTTTGATACCTTTACCCACAAGTGCCCCCACAGCATTACCAACTTCCGCATGTTCAGGGAGGATTATGTCGGCATCAAGCAATTCATTCACTTCATTCACATAAGCACTTACAGGTCCGCCCAGTAGTATGACCGGAACATCTACTTTGAAATGACTGAAAAACTCCTTCTGGTTTGCAATAATTGTCTCAATTTCCTCTTTATCCACCTTCCGGAGAAGATAGGCCATTATGTATAATGCCATATTATGGGCAAATTTGGATTTTACAGCCTCGGAAAACTTGCTTTTTTCCAGAAAAGTCAACCTGCCCAGTGTGTTTGCACCTATACGGGATGCTTCCGCATTCCAGGCATCATATTCGCCGAGTACATGTAATGCATCCGTAGGAGTGAAACCGATAGCCTGCACCAGTCTTTTCTGGATCAGCCTGTCCAAAAGCAGAGGAGAAGGCAATCTGTCGATGAATATTTCAGTTACAGAGACAGGTTTCTCACCTATATTATCCAGAATCTCCTGCTCAAGCTTACTGATGTTTGGAACCTCTTTACCCGTTTTAACAAAGAATTTGGTGGGCTGGATATTCTCACACATCTGCATTTTGGAAGGAGTACGTGAAAGTTTGAGCTTGTCAATAATAGATGGCCACTTCGAAGCTGCTACACATAGAGGCATGACCCTGCGAGGGCCAATGTTTATCTTCTGGGCTTTGATCCAAACGTGGCTATCTCCACCCATAGCTGAAGTCTCCATGCGTAGGGCCTGTACCTTGGTCTGCCAGCCTCCCACTACTGCGCCCCTGTCGGTAATCTCGGGCAACCCATCATTTACCATGGCTACATCGGTACTGGTACCACCGACATCAATAGCAAGACATGTAGGAGAATCCGATAGGTAGGAAGCACCGACAAGACTTGCTGCAGGACCTGAAAATATGGATTCAATGGGTTTTTCCTTTGCCTCATCGATACCCACAACTGAACCATCACATTTGAGCATCAGAAGACGAGCAGTAATGTTACGTCTTTCCATTTCACCAATAACTGTTTCTATGAACTGACTTGTTATAGGTATCAACTGGGCATTGAGATAAGCAGTAACTCCTCTTTCATAGGCCCCTAGTGCCTGGGACAGCTCATGGCCACAGACCACCGGCATTCCGGTAATTTCTTTTACGATATCTTTTGCACGCAATTCATGGTTTGGGTTACGTACACTAAAATAGGAAGAAATGGCAAAAGCCGACACCTTCCCTTTCATTTTTGTTACATAATCCCTGATGGCCTGCTCATCCAGAGGACTTAATTCTTCCCCATAAGAGCCATGCCCTCCCTTAATTACAATGGAATTGTCAATAGAATGCCCTTCAGGAATCGAATAATCCCCTATCATCAACAGTGCCACAGGGTAACCGGTTTTTTCCAGAATAGTGTTCGTGGACAGGGTGGTGGAGACAGATACTAATTTTACATTTGTAAGGTACTCCTGATCCAGCCCGTCAAGCGAATTTCTTATTCCTTCAAGAAGATCCGGATAAGTGGTAAGAGCTTTATTCGAATCGATAACTGCTCCGTCCGAATCCCTGATTATAACCGAATCCGTATATGTGCCACCTGCATCAATCCCCATACTATATTGCATAATAGTTGTCTCCAATAAATCGGTTCATTAATAAGATACCATCCATAGATATAATTAGTTTAACCCACAGGACAAAATAACTCCTGCAATAAAAATTCCGGTTTTTATGTACGAGCATGCAGCAAATTCGTGGTGCATATCGCACGGTATTGCACCAACCATACAAAATCATGATATTATGGTATATATAATATTTGGAACGTGACGGTATAAAAAGACCCGCCATTCACCACAATAACCAATAGAAAAAGAGATTAATCAAGATTTCCAGGAAGAATAACGATATTTTACATCATAATATTCATCCAGAACTGTGTCCATCATCGTGGCCATCTGGGGCAAACCCCTGGCCTGGCACTGAAGTTTTGCAACAAGCTTTTTCAGCTGCAGCAGGGTGCCCATGACAATCAGATCTGTATTCTCAGTCTCATGCGATATGGCATTTCGCTCAAGACATGCATCCCCGCCTCTTGCCAGAATTTCCTGCTTGATGATAAGGGCTTCTGTGGTTGTAATATTGCACACAAGAAGATTGAACAGCAAGGATTTATTTTTCATAACCTGTGCCCCGGTTGAAGTCACACCCAGGGATTTCATCACCCTTACAGAATCATCCGGATCGGTAATCTCCAGCATTCTCACCTGCCTTTCATCAGATTCCTGACAGGGTATTCTGCCGCGTATCGCCTCAGCTATTTGCACAGCATCAGTTGTCGCAGCCACATCGTGGGTCCGTATAATGTGCGCTCCTTTATGCACAGCAATTGCGGTTGCTGCCAGACTTCCATATAATCTTTCATCAGCGGACTTGTTCAGGACCTCACCTATGAAAGATTTACGGGAAAGGGCTGCAAGAACCGGTTTTCCAAAGATCTGCAGACGTTCAAAACGGTCAAAGGTCTCAAGATCATATATCGGATCTTTTTCAGGGATCCATTTACCAATAGCCGGATCCAGAATTAATCGATCCGTATCAATACCCTTCCCTTCACACAGCTCAATGATTGCCTCCAGGGAATCCATAACTGCATCCATCCCAAGCACGTCACCCGGTAATTCCGGGATGCCATCACAACAGCAGGACATTCATGGTTTGCCACCACATCCACCATGTTTTCATCTGTCATTAAACCGGAAACATCATTTACAATGTCAGCGCCCCTGTCAAGACACTGATCGGCAATATCCGCAAATACAGTATCCACTGAAAGGACAGCATCCACGTTTCCTGCAAGGGCATCTATTGCAGGAAGTAACCGTTCCCGCTCTATTTCCTTGCTTATGGGTTCGGCAAGGGGCCAGGTGGAGCGGCCGCCTATGTCAAGCACGGTCGCACCTTCCTCCACCATTGCAGAAGCAGCATCAATGAGGGAATCTTCCCTGACAACAGACCCCTTATAAAAGGATTCATGGCTGAGGTTCAATACACCCATCAATCTTACAGGGTGGTTGTCTCCTACATTTAGTCCGCATATGTCAACATCGACGACCATTGAAATTACCAGATGTTTTTATATTTAACAGGATAATTATTCAATTTTCTTTGCAGCAAAGGTCACATGGGTCAGAAGCATGGCTATAGTCATAGGTCCCACACCTCCTGGCACCGGTGTAACAAGTGAGGCTTTATTCACAACATTCTCAAAGTCCACATCACCATATATCTTGCCTTCTTCTTCGGTGATTCCCACATCAAAAACAACAGCTCCTTTTTTGACCATATCTTCTTTGATGAGATGCTTGACACCGGCTGCAACTACAAGTATATCGGCACCTGCGGTGTAACTTTTAAGATCTCTGGTGTAAACATGGCATACCGCCACTGTAGCATTGCGGTTTAAGAGCATTGCTGCCATGGGTTTGCCAACTACATTACTGTGGCCAACTACCACAGCATCCTTTCCTTCAATGTCGACATCATAATATTCAAGAGCAAGGATTATCCCCGCAGGCGTGCAGGGAACAAAGCCCTCGTCACCGATCATCAGGTTGCCCATGTTATAGGGGTGAAAACCATCCACATCTTTTGCCGGGTCAATGGCCTGCATGGCTTCTTTTGCATCCAGATGTTGAGGCAGGGGCAACTGAAGCAGTATACCATGGATATCTGCACGTGTGTTCAGATTCTCTATCACATCCAGCAGTTCCTCCTGGGTAATAGAAGCATCGAGTTTCTGATCCTCCGCATAGATGCCTACCCTGTCACATGCTTTATGCTTCAGTCGCACATACAATTGTGAGGCGGGGTCTTGCCCCACAAGGATAGTTGCAAGACCGGGGATTATACCGGTATCGGCCTTCATCGAAGAGATTTCTTCTGTTAATTCAGCCTCAATCTGCTTTGAAATCGCTCTGCCGTCTATGATTCCCTGTTTAGCTTCACCCGCCATTAAATCACCTTAGAGATGCTTGTAGATCGGGAAGTCATTGCACAATTGCTGTACATCAGCATTAACCTGATCCAGTACAGTCTGGTCTTTAGGGTTCTGGATTACTGTTTCTAGGAAGTTAGCAACATCTTCCATCTGAGCTTCCTTCATACCACGAGTGGTGACCGCAGGAGTGCCTGCACGCAAACCGCTTGTAATAAAGGGGCCCCGGGTTTCGAAAGGAATAGTGTTCTTGTTGATAACAATCCCACCATTGCTCATATAGGTCTCAGTCTCCTTACCGGTCAGATCATATTTGTTTAGATTGATGAGCATAAGATGGTTATCCGTGCCACCGGCCACAATATCAAAATCACGTTCTATAAGGTTTGCACAGAGAGCTTTTGCATTTTTCACGGTCTGTTTCTGGTCCTGCTTGAACTTAACAGAAAGAGCTTCCTTAAACGCAACTGCCTTGGCAGCAATAATATGCATGAGAGGGCCACCCTGGATACCGGGGAAAACTGTTTTATCCACACCTTTTGCATATTCTTCACAACACATGACCATCCCTCCGCGGGGACCCCTCAGTGTTTTGTGTGTGGTCGTTGTTACAAAATCAGCATATGGCACCGGACTTGGATGTTCACCGGCCGCAATGAGGCCTGCGATATGAGCAACATCCGNAACTCTCCTTTGATTTAATGTTGCAGGCAGCCTTTGCAACTCCTCCACCAATTACTTCTTTTCCTGCATTCCTTAATTTGCGGCACATAGCCTCCACTTCAGGTTCCCCGCCCACATGTAACTTGGTGGCGCAGACTCCGCAGCCCAGCACAAATATCTTGCCGGGATCATCGAGGTTTTCCAGGATTTCTTCAAAGGGTTTGGAAGAGGAGATTATCATAGGTATCCATTCTGCAAAAGGAAAAGATGGTATTAAAGTTTACCAGTACATTCGAATAAATAATCATAGCTATTATTTTGTGATGATGTCCCTCTTGTGTTTTCCGCATCTTCTGCAGACATAATGTTTCTCTGCAACACTGGAAGAGAATTCAGAATAGCCTCCGGCATTTTTCCATTCATGGATACCAATAAAGCAAAGGAGTTTGGATAATTGCATCCCAATCTCCTTATTTTTCTATCTCAGGCATTCCTATACCCACAAAGGTCAGCTTGGTTTCAATCGGCAAACCACCTTCATGGAGTTTGATTTCCTGCTTGCTGACTTCCACTTTAACATCTCCGCGATCCAGGCCGGCTTCTTTCATGTATTCAAGCACCATTTCCCTGCCGAGTTTTTCAGCTGCTTCAAGAGCATCCGGATAACCCGGGAATTTTTGCCTGCCATGCGGGGAGAACATCATTATGCCTGTTTTGTGACCCTTGGATACCGTACGAATCAGAATCTCCACACGTTTGATACCTTTACCCACAAGTGCTCCCACAGCATTACCAACTTCCGCATGTTCAGGGAGGATTATGTCGGCATCCAGCAATTCATTCACTTCATTCACATAGGCACTTACAGGCCCACCCAGAAGTATGACCGGAACATCTACTTTGAAATGACTGAAAAACTCCTTCTGGTTTGCAATGATTGTCTCAATTTCCTCTTTATCCACCTTCCGGAGAAGATAAGCCATTATGTATAATGCCATATTATGGGCAAATTTGGATTTTACAGCCTCGGAAAACTTGCTTTTTTCCAGAAAAGTCAACCTGCCCAGTGTATTTGCACCTATACGGGATGCTTCAGCATTCCAGACATCATATTCGCCGAGTACATGTAATGCATCCGTAGGAGTGAAACCGATAGCTTGCACCAGTCTTTTCTGGATCAGCCTGTCCAAAAGCAGAGGAGAAGGCAATCTGTCGATGAATATTTCAGTTACAGAGACAGGTTTCTCACCTATATTATCCAGAATCTCCTGCTCAAGCTTACTGATGTTTGGAATCTCTTTACCCGTTTTAACAAAGAATTTGGTGGGCTGGATATTCTCACACATCTGCATTTTGGAAGGAGTACGTGAAAGTTTGAGCTTGTCAATAATAGATGGCCACTTCGAAGCTGCTACACATAGAGGCATGACCCTGCGAGGGCCAATGTTTATCTTCTGGGCTTTGATCCAAACGTGGCTATCTCCACCCATAGCTGAAGTCTCCATGCGTAGGGCATGTACCTTGGTCTGCCAGCCTCCCACTACTGCGCCCCTGTCGGTAATCTCGGGCAACCCATCATTTACCATGGCTACATCGGTACTGGTACCACCGACATCAATAGCAAGACATGTAGGAGAATCCGATAGGTAGGAAGCACCGACAAGACTTGCTGCAGGACCTGAAAATATGGATTCAATGGGTTTTTCCTTTGCCTCATCGATACCCACAACTGAACCATCACATTTGAGCATCAGAAGACGAGCAGTAATGTTACGTCTTTCCATTTCACCAATAACTGTTTCTATGAACTGACTTGTTATAGGTATCAACTGGGCATTGAGATAAGCAGTAACTCCTCTTTCATAGGCCCCTAGTGCCTGGGACAGCTCATGGCCACAGACCACCGGCATTCCGGTAATTTCTTTTACGATATCTTTTGCACGCAATTCATGGTTTGGGTTACGTACACTAAAATAGGAAGAAATGGCAAAAGCCGACACCTTCCCTTTCATTTTTGTTACATAATCCCTGATGGCCTGCTCATCCAGAGGACTTAATTCTTCCCCATAAGAGCCATGCCCTCCCTTAATTACAATGGAATTGTCAATAGAATGCCCTTCAGGAATCGAATAATCCCCTATCATCAACAGTGCCACAGGGTAACCGGTTTTTTCCAGAATAGTGTTCGTGGACAGGGTGGTGGAGACAGATACTAATTTTACATTTGTAAGGTACTCCTGATCCAGCCCGTCAAGCGAATTTCTTATTCCTTCAAGAAGATCCGGATAAGTGGTAAGAGCTTTATTCGAATCGATAACTGCTCCGTCCGAATCCGGTTGAAGTCACACCCAGGGATTTCATCACCCTTACAGAATCATCCGGATCGGTAATCTCCAGCATTCTCACCTGCCTTTCATCAGATTCCTGACAGGGTATTCTGCCGCGTATCGCCTCAGCTATTTGCACAGCATCAGTTGTCGCAGCCACATCGTGGGTCCGTATAATGTGCGCTCCTTTATGCACAGCAATTGCGGTTGCTGCCAGACTTCCATATAATCTTTCATCAGCGGACTTGTTCAGGACCTCACCTATGAAAGATTTACGGGAAAGGGCTGCAAGAACCGGTTTTCCAAAGATCTGCAGACGTTCAAAACGGTCAAAGGTCTCAAGATCATATATCGGATCTTTTTCAGGGATCCATTTACCAATAGCCGGATCCAGAATTAATCGATCCGTATCAATACCCTTCCCTTCACACAGCTCAATGATTGCCTCCAGGGAATCCATAACTGCATCCATCCCAAGCACGTCACCCGGTAATTTCCGGGATGCCATCACAACAGCAGGACATTCATGGTTTGCCACCACATCCACCATGTTTTCATCTGTCATTAAACCGGAAACATCATTTACAATGTCAGCGCCCCTGTCAAGACACTGATCGGCAATATCCGCAAATACAGTATCCACTGAAAGGACAGCATCCACGTTTCCTGCAAGGGCATCTATTGCAGGAAGTAACCGTTCCCGCTCTATTTCCTTGCTTATGGGTTCGGCAAGGGGCCAGGTGGAGCGGCCGCCTATGTCAAGCACGGTCGCACCTTCCTCCACCATTGCAGAAGCAGCATCAATGAGGGAATCTTCCCTGACAACAGACCCCTTATAAAAGGATTCATGGCTGAGGTTCAATACACCCATCAATCTTACAGGGTGGTTGTCTCCTACATTTAGTCCGCATATGTCAACATCGACGACCATTGAAATTACCAGATGTTTTTATATTTAACAGGATAATTATTCAATTTTCTTTGCAGCAAAGGTCACATGGGTCAGAAGCATGGCTATAGTCATAGGTCCCACACCTCCTGGCACCGGTGTAACAAGTGAGGCTTTATTCACAACACTCTCAAAGTCCACATCACCATATATCTTGCCTTCTTCTTCGGTGATTCCCACATCAAAAACAACAGCTCCTTTTTTGACCATATCTTCTTTGATGAGATGCTTGACACCGGCTGCAACTACAAGTATATCGGCACCTGCGGTGTAACTTTTAAGATCTCTGGTGTAAACATGGCATACCGACACTGTAGCATTACGGTTTAAGAGCATTGCAGCCATGGGTTTACCAACTACATTACTGTGGCCGACTATCACAGCATCCTTTCCTTCAATATCTACATCATAATACTCAAGAGCAAGGATAATCCCCGCAGGTGTGCAGGGAACAAAACCCTCATCACCGATCATCAGGTTGCCCATGTTATAGGGGTGAAAACCATCCACATCTTTTGCCGGGTCAATGGCCTGCATGGCTTCTTTTGCATCCAGATGTTGAGGCAGGGGCAACTGAAGCAGTATACCATGGATATCTGCACGTGTGTTCAGATTCTCTATCACATCCAACAGTTCTTCCTGGGTAATAGAAGCGTCGAGTTTCTGATCCTCCGCATAGATGCCTACCCTGTCACATGCTTTATGCTTCAGTCGCACATACAATTGTGAGGCGGGGTCTTGCCCCACAAGGATAGTTGCAAGACCGGGGATTATACCGGTATCGGCCTTCATCGAAGAGATTTCTTCTGTTAATTCAGCCTCAATCTGCTTTGAAATCGCTCTGCCGTCTATTATTCCCTGTTTAGCTTCACCCGCCATTAAATCACCTTAGAGATGCTTGTAGATCGGGAAGTCATTGCACAATTGCTGTACATCAGCATTAACCTGATCCAGTACAGTCTGGTCTTTAGGGTTCTGGATTACTGTTTCTAGGAAGTTAGCAACATCTTCCATCTGGGCCTCCTTCATACCACGAGTGGTGACCGCAGGAGTGCCTGCACGCAGACCGCTTGTGATGAACGGGCCACGGGTTTCGAAAGGTATAGTGTTCTTGTTGATAACAATCCCACCGTTGCTCATATATGTCTCAGTCTCCTTACCAGTCAGATCATATTTGTTGAGATTGATAAGCATGAGATGGTTATCCGTGCCACCGGCCACAATATCAAAATCACGTTCTATAAGGTTTGCACAGAGAGCTTTTGCATTTTTCACGGTCTGTTTCTGGTCCTGCTTGAACTTAACAGAAAGAGCTTCCTTAAACGCAACTGCCTTGGCAGCAATAATATGCATGAGAGGGCCACCCTGGATACCGGGGAAAACTGTTTTATCCACACCTTTTGCATATTCTTCACAACACATGACCATCCCTCCACGGGGACCCCTCAGTGTTTTGTGTGTGGTCGTTGTTACAAAATCAGCATATGGCACCGGACTTGGATGTTCACCGGCCGCAATGAGGCCTGCGATATGAGCAACATCCGCAAGCAGGTATGCATCCACTGAATCCGCGATTTCACGGAATCGTTTGAAGTCGATCGTGCGGGAATATGCAGAAGCACCGGTCACTATCATGCGGGGTTTTTCCTTTTTTGCCATTTCTTCAAGGGCATCATAATCCAGCTCTTCAGTTTCCTCTGCTACTCCGTAGGGTACAATATCATAAAGTTTACCTGAAAAACTTACAGGACTTCCGTGGGAGAGGTGACCTCCGTGGGAGAGGTCCATTGCCATTATCCTGTC
>NZ_QBKB01000002.1:1201443-1222064 GCF_004137855.1 Methanohalophilus profundi | reverse complement strand
CGGGGACCCCTCAGTGTTTTGTGTGTGGTCGTTGTTACAAAATCAGCATATGGCACCGGACTTGGATGTTCACCGGCCGCAATGAGGCCTGCGATATGAGCAACATCCGCAAGCAGGTATGCATCCACTGAATCCGCGATTTCACGGAATCGTTTGAAGTCGATCGTGCGGGAATATGCAGAAGCACCGGTCACTATCATGCGGGGTTTTTCCTTTTTTGCCATTTCTTCAAGGGCATCATAATCCAGCTCTTCAGTTTCCTCTGCTACTCCGTAGGGTACAATATCATAAAGTTTACCTGAAAAACTTACAGGACTTCCGTGGGAGAGGTGACCTCCGTGGGAGAGGTCCATTGCCATTATCCTGTCACCTGGATTGAGGACGGAAAAATAAACAGCCATATTGGCACCTGAACCTGAATGCGGCTGGACGTTCACATGCTCGGCACCAAAAATTTCCTTGGCCCTTTCAATCGCCAAATCCTCTGCAATATCAACAAAGTCACAGCCTCCGTAGTACCTCTTACCGGAGTAGCCTTCTGCATACTTGTTGGTCATAATGGAACCCTGAGCTTCCATTACCGCCCTGCTTGTGTAATTCTCTGATGCTATAAGGTTGAGTTTATAGTCCTGTCTTTCGGCCTCGAGCTCCATTGCTCTGGCAATATCGGGATCTGTTTCTGAAATATAAGACATATTGTTCCTCCTTGTATCTTTGAATTTATGAGATGATTATAATATATGTACACGTCTTCCTTTTACGTCCAGTCTTCCTTCGGCAAACAACTTAACTGCTTCGGGGAAAATAATATGTTCCTGTGCAAGTATTCTTTCAGAAAGGGAATCTTCCGTATCCGAATCAAGTACAGGTACGCTTTTTTGTAGAATAATTGGGCCGGAATCCATCCCTTCGTCAACAAAATGTACAGTGCAACCTGCAATTTTTACACCATAGTCCAGCGCCTGTTTCTGAGCATGCAGACCTTTAAAAGAAGGCAAAAGGGCAGGATGGATATTCATTATCCTGTTACTGTATGCCTTTATCACATTGGAACCCAGAATTCGCATGAAACCGGCAAGTAAAAGCACATCCGTACTGAATTTTGCAAGAACGTCCAGTAGTGCATTCTCAAAATGTTCTTTGGGTTCATAAGCAGCTGGGTCGATAAAAACAGCATTTATGCCGTGATTCATAGCCCTTTCAAGACCATAAGAGTCCTTTTTATCACTTATAACCACACTGATACAGGCATTTGGGATATAACCACTTTCCACATTATCAATAATTGACTGTAGATTAGAGCCCCTGCCGGATATCAGGACTGCAATATTGAGAGTCATTGCCCATCCTAAGGGAATTGCCATATATTATAGTTTTGGAAAAAACAATCCAAAAATCAATAATCAACAGTCGCACTGGCCCTTTCACTAATAAGATCATCCAGTTCCTCTGAATCCGAAAGGGAATCCAGTTCCTTTCTTTCAATCAGGACTGTGTGTTCTACCGATGTAATTTTACTCTCTCCTTCAATGATATAAACAGATCTTGTACGTGTGATGGTAGATATATTGCTCATCAAATGAGCTCGCTTTATCATCGCATTGCTGTATTTACTTACCCCGGTAAGGAAAGTAGTGGAACAGTCCCTGGAAACTGCATTAAAAGGTGCCTGGGATATTGAAAGTACATCATAACCTAGCCCGTAAATGAAACTCAGGATACCATCTGTAGGAGGGCGCAAGGTGCCATTTTCATCGGGTTCCTGACGGGCACTGTGAAACGGACCCAAAATATCGATGGATTTTGCAAGCGCCACATCAAGCAACTCTTCCAGTTCGAGTACAACATCAATGGAAGCATCCATGCAGCCTTCTTCATATTTACTGATGGTACGCCGGGATAGCCCCAGATGCGATGCCAGGGAACCAATGGACATCGAAAGTTGACTTCTGGCATCCCGCAGCACATCACCATCAATGGAAACATAGAGACCTCCGGGAGCCGCTGAAATCAGAGGAGGTAGGCCTTCTACAAAATAATCATAAAGGGTCTGGACATTAAGGGCAGGAATCTCATACCGGACATAGACTACGCTATCTTCAAGCATCTGATCACGCGTTTTTGCCCCAATCAGCATCGGAGTACCACCGAGATATCCTGCCAATGCTTTCATTTCAGATGCTGTTTCTTCATTCAGGCTATCAATATTATATAATGCCTTACAGAAAAGAAGTACACCATCCTGCCTTGCTGCCAGATCAAAACTACGAGGTCTAATGTTACAGCGGCTAGATACAGTAAAATTACTCTTTTCCAGTACATCAATGATTTGATGTATTAGAGTGTCTTTTGTCATGACAAACTATAATGTCCTTGCACATCTATATAAATATATCTACCCACAAATGCATGATTCGAAAAAACATGATTATAAGCTTTGATGATACAGATTCCCGCAGTCTTGGGATGTGCACCACATACCTTGGTGCCCTATTGATGGATGAACTTAAAGCGTATGGCAAGCCCGCCGGCCTGCCCCTACTTATAAGGTTGAATCCTACCATACCCTTCAAAACAAGGGGAAATGCTGCAGTTGCGATCAAAATAGAAACATCTGAACCTGAAAAAGTCAAACAACATGTAATACAGAGAATAGAAGAACTGGCACAGATGGAGGATGAAAATACAAATCCAGGTGTGGTCTTTCTAGAAAATAACAATGATGAAGTTAAAAATGCCCTGGCCGCCTTTTCAAACGGGCTGTGCAACACGTAATTACCATCCAGGAAGCAAAAGCCCTCATTGAAAAATACGAACTTGATGCCAGAGGATACAAAAACAGCCGTGGTCTGATAGGAGCACTGGCTGCCTGCGGTGCCATGCTGGAAGAAGAGTGGGACCACACTTATGAATACCTCTCCTACAGGCAGAGAGAAGCATGGGGTACACAGCGATTTGTAAATGAAAATAGTGTTATCCGGGCAGATGATGCCACCTATCCCCATACATGGGACAACCGTGATATTGCAAACAATCTGGTGGTCTGCATACCTCATTCGCCAGACCCTGTCCTTTATGGCATTCGGGGAAAGACGCCCGAATACATCTCCCATGCCGCCTCCATGATAGAGGGAGAAGTTACCGAGAGACATGCAATCTATAAGACAAATCAGGGAACCGATATGCATCTGATTCCAGCAGAAAGTATCAGAAACCTGCAGGACATGGAATCATATATAATCCAGGGATTGTGGCTTCAACTCCCCGCACAATCGAAGGAGGGCATACACTATTCCTTTTCAGGGACAAAGAGGGAGAAGAAATGGAATGTGCCGCTTTTGAACCCACAAAAAACTTCCGTGAACTTATTCGCAAACTTATCCCGGGAGATCATATAACACTACACGGAAGTGTCAAGAATAAGACATTGAATATTGAAAAAATTGATGTGAGAGGACTTGTGGAAAAATATAAGAATGTAAATCCCCTCTGCCCAGAATGTGAAAAGAGTATGAAATCTGCCGGGAATGGACAGGGATATCGATGCAGGCGTTGCAAAACACGAGCAGACACAACCATAAGATCCAAAGTTGAAAGGGGAATAAAAACCGGAATATATGAGGTGCCCCCCTGTGCCCGCAGGCATCTTTCAATGCCTCTTATCCGGAAAGAAGGAAAGGATATTCACCCTTCAAGATAATTTCAGGTTCTTATATATGCAAGGTCTGCTACAGGAGGCAGCATTCGTTTGTGCATATTGGAATCGACACGCTGGAGAAGTTTGTCCAGCTCGCCATCAGAGACACCACATTCTAAAGCCACTTCTCCGGCCCCCTCACCTGCAAGCATTTTCATCAGGATGCTGTCGATTGTAGCATAGGAATGCCCCAATTCATTTTCATCTGTCTGGCCTTCCCAGAGAGCGGCTGATGGGGATTTGTCAATGATTCCGGCGGGAACACCTGCCATTTTTGCCATTTGGAACACTTCAGTTTTATAGAGGTCCCCGATTGGTTCGAGATCCACCCCGCCGTCGCCGTACTTGGTATAATAACCTAACAAGATTTCGGTCTTGTTGCCGGTACCTGCCACAAGTCTGCTGCCAAGATTGGCATAATAGTAAAGAATGGACATCCTGATCCGGGCTTTCAGATTGCCGTTGACGTATTTGTTAGCGGGATCAGAACCAGGCATATTTGCCAGATATGTTTGAACAATTCCCCCAATATCAATGGTCCTGAATTCAATCCCGAGTCCATTGGCCACCGCGGTTGCATCCAGTACATCTTCCGGCGGTGTGACATTCAGTTCAGGCAGATGCAGCCCCAGTACATTCTCAGCACCAAGTGCTTCCACTGCCAGATGCGTCACAAGTGCAGAATCCACTCCACCGCTGATACCTACAACACAACCCGTTACACCGGCATCCTCACATTTCTCGCGAATGAAATCCACTATTTTTTCCTTTGCTTGCAGAATGTCCATTTATATCCACCTGAGGTGGCATTATTTGGACGGATTGTATTAATACATTTACACCGGAAGGAATGAGGTTTAAGTAAAATAAATTACATTTGAAAAAAAGGTCTCATTGTCCTCAAGAACTTCAATTCTAAACATAAGAAAGAAATCCATGAGATTAATATTGGCGAAGATGGGCTGGAAATTAAAGGAATCTTGCCCCTTACCGACATAATATCCTGAAGAGGCGGGCTTAATTTTAATATTCCTTTAACATATCTAGCCTCATGAAAATATACATAGCAGACACCGGCGTTTTCATCAATAGAAAGGGCAGGGAGCGCCAGCTTGTTACAGTACCCGCAGTAATCGATGAAACGAAGGCAAAATACACAAGCATGGAAATGTTGATCGCCCTTGAAACCGGGGCAAAGGTTGAGCAACCAGATCCTGTATTCAGGAAAAAAATCCTGGACAAGGCAGAAGGTACAGGCGATCTTGAAGAACTTTCCGGGACCGATATCGATGTGCTGGCAAAAGCTCTGGAATATGGGAAAAATGCTGTCCTCATGACAGATGATTATGCTGTGCAGAATGTGGCAAGCATGATTGGTATAAAGGTAGAACCCATATCCCAATCCAGAATAAAGGACAAAATAATCTGGGGGAAAAATGCACCGGCTGCATGAAAAGATTTGACAATGGTGAAGAATGCCCTATCTGTGGGTCCCCCCTCAAGAAAATACGTAAAAGAAAGATATAATATTATAGAGGATGTATAGGAAAACAAATAGCATAAAACAGCATGTGGGGATAAAATGAAGAATATAGAAGAACTTGTACAAAAAGCAGTCGAACTGCAATCCAATGGTCTTGTTACCGGCCAGATCGCAAATGAACTTAATGTATCCAGGGATACTGTCACATGGCTTCTCATGCGGGGTAAAAGAGGTGCTGAAGCCCCTGCACCCAAGGACATTTCTGTCAACTGGAGTGCCATAGGTAAAAGCTCTTTCCGCCTGCGTTATATTTCACAGGCCCTGTGTGACATGGTGCTCGAATCTCTTGACAAGAATGACCAGATGGTAGATATGGTAGTGGGAATCGGATTAAGCGGTGTACCCATGGCCACCATGATTGCCGAGGAATTGGGTGTCGAATTTTCCATATTCCACGGTTATGACAGCCAGAAAGAGAGGAATCAAAACACAGGAATTTTTAGCAGAAATTTCGGGGATGTTGAAGGAAAAAACTGCATTATTGTAGATGATGTGGTCTCATCTGGCTCAACGATTACCGATGTAATTGAACAGATAAAGAAAAGCGGGTCCAAGCCAGTTGCAATTGCAGTCATTATTGACAAGAAAAATTCGGAAACAATCAGCGGAGTCCCTGTGAACTCACTTATCAAACTGGCAAGGGTGGATTGAAGGAGATATTAAATCTCCGTATCCACTTCATACTGACCTATTTTTTCCACAAGTTTGGAGAGTACCTTTTTTCGCATCCCTCCCACGAACTTGATACTTCCGACAACAAGATGGCCACCGCCATTCACTCCTCCACCGACAATTTCCTCATGGAGCTGCCTGACAATTTCAGGAATATTCATCTTAACCCCACGGGACCGTATGACTGCAAAGTCCGGTCCATAACCGATGGTAACAATTGGTTTGCCTTCATTTTTCCTGCAAATCCTGTCATGAACTTCCCCGGAGGTCTTACCCGGTGCAGGGAATGTGAATTTGTGAGCATAGTTCTCCACATCAAGCACATTCATAATAGCACCGTTGGGCAGTTGCTGTGATTTGACATTGGGCATACATGCCTCAAGTTGCTCATCCATCATAGCTCTTGCCTGCTCACACAGCAGATCTACAAGTTGTTTATGCCTGGCGGAGTCACCAAAATTGAGAAGATCGTTTACAATTCCCCTTCCACTGTTGAATTTCAACCAGTAGGCTTCAAAATCAAGGGCAAGGGCGACATCCTGCAAATTTTCCAGGGAATACCTGGAAGAAACGAGATCAATATACTGATAAGCCTCATCGGCCTCAGAACGATCACCCACAGCAGCAATTGCAGGGAGGTGTTGTATCTGTTCTGTGACGTCAGGATTAATCATCCGTGCAACCTCTGTGGAAAGCATACCGGCAGTCTGGCCAAAATCCCCTCCCACATGAGCGGGATTAACATGGGCCAACAAATAATCATCAACGACCTTATCAGGATGGTGATGATCCACAACCACCATATCAAGACCATATATCAATGCCTGTCTCATCGCGGGTACATCTTCCTCAGTGGAACCATTATCCACCATCACAACAAGAGGCAGTTTCTGGTCATGCCTATCCGCATCTTCAAGAGCAAAGGAAATATCCTTGGTCACATCCATTATCTCATAAAAAGGAGCTTTTGAAGGAGAACGTTTGTAGAAATAGTATTCTCCATCCTGGCCGTTGACTTCACGAATAAGAGGCAGGATTGCCTTTTCAATGGCCACACCGGCTGTCATGCCATCAGCATCAGCATGATGGCGCAGCAATATCGGGCGGGACCTGAGAATTGCTTTTTTGATAATCCGGGCAACATCTTTCATTGCAGGACGCAGATCTTCCAGAACCTGACTTTTGACAAGGAATTCTATATCATAAGGTTCCGCCCTCTGGTCAAGTATACGGTCTATGCGTTCCCTGACAGTCTTCCCTCTTTCATCTTTGAGCTGTTTCATGCTCTTGACTTCAAGCTGCAGGTCCTCTCCCCTGAGGTTGACCTCACCTGTAAGAGAGACCACCATATCCGAATCAATGTCCGGATATGCCCGCTCCCCTGCACTTTCAAAGGCTGCACAGGGAATTACGCCGCCTTCATCAGAAATTACAAAAATGGTGGGACCACCTGTTTGTTTGACCTGGAGCACCTCTCCTTCAATACGCACAAGCTTACCCACATAATCCTTCAATTCAGACGAGATACGCACCGGCATTTCCTTTTCAACTTCTACGACCTTATGCTCACCAACACTTCGTGGTAGCAGGTCCATTTTCCCGTCAGAACGGATCTCATTTATCTCTACGATCAGCCGTTCCCGGGGTTCAAGCTTGGCCTTTATGTTGCTTGAATGAATCAACCCGCGCAGATTGGAATTCAGGTTCACAAAGGCCCCGAATGATGCCAGGTTGTTTACCTCTGCATGATAATATTTACCTACGGAAAGCTCATTCATGTCACAGGAGTCGTCCAGCATATGGACAACCTTTACCTCATTGCATGATTTGCATATCTCGCGTCCGTCTATCAGGTGGTCGATGGATTTGCCGCATAGGTCACAGCTATAAAGAAATCCTTCTCCTCCGCAGGAAGGACATGGGTCCTTTACTTCAACTTCCCCACTGCCACCGCATTTTTCACATACGGAACTACCTTTGAGGAAGCTGTTTACATCTTTTTCTGAAAGTTCCATAAGATTCATTGATTTTGGTTTCCCGGAGCCCTTACATTCAGGACATTTCTGTATAGAGGATTCACGGGCACCAGTTCCGCCACATTCACTGCATTTTTCTTTCATTGTATCTGTGTTGCTGATTGACCTGCTTGTTTATGTAGATTGCTGCAAAGAGAGGATACTATTTGACAGGTTTTAATTGTCCACTTGCAGAGAATTACAGTAGTAATATCCACCTGTCCCACCATCCCACCAATAACTTTTAGAAGTATTGTTTGCAAAGTATCATAAAGGGAGAGTTTAGCATGGTAGAACAATATATAATTCCTGCATTAATCGTATTAGTAATAATCCTGTCCCAATCCATCAAAGTGGTAAAGGAGTATGAGCGAGTGGTCATCTTCAGGCTGGGCAGATTTAGTGGAGTCAAGGGACCGGGTGTATTTTTCATAATTCCTATTGTCGATACTGCGGTCAAGGTAGACCTGCGTATCGTAACAATAGATGTCCCGAAACAGGCAGTTATCACCTATGATAACGTTACAGTGGCGGTGGATGCAGTCATCTACTACAAAGTCCTCAAACCCGAATCAGCAGTTACAGAAGTTGAGGATTACAAGTATGCAACCTCAATGCTGGCACAAACAACCCTGCGTGATGTAGTTGGCCGAATTGAACTTGATGAAGTGCTTTCTGGAAGAGAGAAGGTCAATAAGGACATACAGGAGATACTGGATGCTTCAACCGATCCATGGGGAATAAAAGTCACCTCGGTCACCCTGAGGGATGTGAGTGTTGATGAAAAGATGCTCAGGGCTATTGCCCAGCAGGCTGAGGCCGAGCGTGAGAAACGGTCCCGTATTATCCTTTCAGACGGGGAGTACAAGGCTGCCCAGAAAATGCTTGACGCCGCCAGACTCTATCAGGAAGTACCCACCACGATAAAACTGAGGGAGTTGCAGACAATAGCCGAGGTTGCCCGGGAAGGCAACACGATTGTAGTCACCAACACATCTAACAGTGGAGATATCGCGGCCCTGACCGAAGCATTCACTTCAAAGAACAAATAAGGAGGAGCCATGAGGGCAAAGGCCCTTTTCCTATTTCTTTTTGCATTTTTACTATTGACATCAGCCGCATCAAATGCAAGCTGTGAAAAAGTACTGGTACTGGAGATATCAGATTCCATCACACCGGTATCCGATGATATGGTTAACAATGCACTTGCAATTGCTGAAACTGAAGATTATGAAGCACTGATAATTACCCTGAATACCCCGGGAGGAGGTCTGCAGGAAACCCTCAACATAATAGAGAGCATTGATGCCTCACCTGTGCCTGTAATCGGCTACGTTTATCCAGAAGGAACAAAAGCATGGTCTGCCGGTACACTGATCCTTATCAGCACCGATATAGCTGCCATGGCACCATTCACTGTGATTGGTTCGGCCCAGCCTGTACAGGCATCCCCTGCCGGTGGATCAGAGCCCATCAATGATTCCAAGATAATAAATGCCATCGTTGCCCTGTCCAAGGAAAAAGCAAGCAAGCATGACAGGAATGTGACCGCTGCGGAGTTATTCATCACTGAAAATCTCAATCTAAACGCAGAGGAAGCAAGAAACAGCAATGTTGTCGAGTATATAGCAGAAGATATCCCCGAGCTGCTTGAACAGGTGGACGGAGAAACTATCAAAAACAGGCAACTCAATACCTCGGGAGCAGATATTTCCAATTATGAGCCAGGCCTGAACCTGTACCTTATGAACATAATATCCAATCCCATTATATCTTCCCTGTTGTTGATGATAGGCATTTATGCCATTGTCCTGGGAATTTCCAGTCCAGGCGCAGGTGCGGAAATATTCGGTGCCATACTAATCAGCCTGGGATTAATAGGTATGGGATTCGATGTCAATATAGCATCACTGTTTCTTATTGGCCTGGGGGTGGTCCTGCTTATTCTCGAATTGCAGCGCCGGGATTTGGCATATTCGGTATTGCAGGAATAGTGTGCCTGATAGCAGGCAGTATATTCCTGATACCCATGGATTTCCCTCGCTGGTATACACCTGCAGACGTACAGAGGAGTATGATGTTCTATATTGTTATACCCACAATAATAATCGGACTATTCTTTGCCTTTGCAATATACAAAGTGGTACAGGCCAAGGGACGCAAGCCAATTATTGGTGAAGAAATGAGCGGTGAAATTGCCGAAGCGATAGATCCTATATCCGAAGGGAACCCGGGTTACGTGCGATATAGCGGAGAATACTGGAAAGCACGCTCCGAAGACACCATCGACCGGGAAGAAAAAGTGGAAATACTGGAAAAGGACGGGCCTGTACTCATTGTCCGTAAGTTTAAGGGGAAGTAATCACTGCTTCCCCAGCATCTCCACTATACGTCTCTTTTTGGATATCGCCTCATGGGCCGCCCTATCAACCGCTTTGCTCATTGCCTCGAAATCATCGGGAGTTGTATCTCCGACCATCTTCTTAATTGGTGTGTAGGCAGATTCACGGAAGCGTGGCGTGAAGTCGCGGCGCTGCCCGTCAATCACAAGCTCGCCACCTTGACCTTTTTCAACATAACCAACTGTTGCAATATCGACACCTGCATTTTGAACGGTTTCAAGAATTTCCTGCTCATGTTCAGGGGGGACTATCAAGAGGAGGGAATCCAGGGATACACCCAGATAATCTATATTGAGACCTTCAAGCATACCTAAGACCCGGGGATTTACAAGCCCACGCATATTTTCCTCTTCAAAGACGAGCTTGACTCCTGCAGTCCTTGAAATTTCCTTGGCATCACCGCGTACCCCTCCGTTGGTAACATCGGTCATGGCATGTACTTTTTTATCCAGGTCCTTTTCAAGGAGTGCCTCACATGCCTGGAGGAACTTGATATTGATGGTCTCATCCACCACATCATGCATCCCGTAATAGAGAGCGGTTGTGGAGATAGTTCCGCCGCCTGCACCTTCTGTCATGAGAATCACATCCCCTATTTCGGCCCTCTCCCTTGCAGTCATCGCGGAAGCAACTCCCACAGCACCGACACCACCGGTCATTCGATCTCCGATTACCATATCCCCTCCAATACGCAGGGTACTTCCGGTCACGAGAGGGATGTCTGTAAGTTCCGATACCGCGGTGATACCTGCGACATGGTCGAAGATCTTTGCCACATCCCCGTCATCGGCCACATGGATATCCGAAAGCAGGGCAAGGGGCCTGGAACCCATTACATAAACATCCCTTAAAGAGGCCCTGGCCACATGGAAACCTGCAAGGAAAGGAAAATCACTCAATCTGGAGTGGATGCCATCGATTGTGACTATGAGATAATCCCCTCCTTCCATCTGTACAGCTCCGGAATCATCCAGATGGGTGCTGTCTACTGCAGCTTTGGTGCTGCCTATTACCTCGGCAATTTTTTCATGGGCATAGAAATCGCCGGTGCCTCTGGAACCCACACCGAATTGGCCCATTGTTACGCCTGAAGTGATAGGAGATAGCACGTCCCCTTTTACATCCATAGTTGCCCTGGCTTCTTCAACTGCTGCTTTAGCCAGCGCAATAGCATGTTGTCTGTCGGTGTCCTTTATTTCCATTATACGATCTGCAAGTTTATCGGCAATTCCCTCTTCTCCACGAAGCAGGGCATGCCTGGCATAGCCTTCAATATCCATGATTAATCCTCAGCACATTTTAACAAAATTACTCAATATCCTCAACCCAACTTCACCGCTTTTCTCCGGATGAAACTGGGTTCCTATTACATTACCCCTCTCGTTAACAACAGATGCCGCAAATTCCACACCATATTCACATGAGGCAAGAGTATGATCATCATCAGTACTCACATAATAGGAATGCACAAAATAGACATAGGAATCATCCTCGATGCCCTCATAGATAGGATGTTGCTGTGTTATATGAAGAGAATTCCATCCCATATGTGGAACTTTAAGTTTACTATGGGGAAAACGAACAACGTTACCGGGAATGAAACCCAGCCCATCACGCATACCTCCTTCCTCGGAATTTGTCATAAGCATCTGGTGACCCAGACAAATTCCAAGCAGGGGTTTACCTGATTCGACATAATCATAAAGAATATCCAGGAAAGGCTCAATGTTGCGCATGGCATCACTGAACGCCCCTACACCGGGCAGCACGACCCCATCACTGTTCTCGATGTCTTCCGGGTCTATAGAGATATTTACAGAAGCTTTGGCATGTTCCAGCCCTTTCTGGACACTCCTGAGATTGCCAAGGCCATAATCAATGATGGTTATTTGTTTCATGTCAGATAAAAAAAGGGTTTTGATACATCAATGTATCGAACAATGCTCACCAGCATAAACCCTCATACTCCACATCCTCCAGTTCTTCAGGATCTAGAAGATAGCGCCCATCGATCAGGAGTTTCCTATCCATCGAATCAAATTCAGTGTTAAGCTTTCTGAATTCGTCCCATTCAGTCATTAGCAGACAGGCCTGTGCACCCTCAAGAGCTTCCTGTGCACTGGATGCATAGGTGATGTCGGGGAAGACCTTTTTCATGTTATCAGAGGCAAGGGGATCATAGGCATGGATATCCGCCTTTTTTTCCAGCAATTTCCTGATAACGGGAATCGAGCGGGACCCACGTATATCATCGGTGTCGTTCTTGAAAGCCAGACCCAGCACGGCAATCCTTTTATCTTTGATCTCCGGTAGCTTGTCTTCGAGAATCTCAACCATCTGGAGAGGTTGCAGTTCATTTACTTCAATTACTGATTCCAGCAGGGAAGGATAATAATCCAGATCCTTTGCACTTCCAATCAGGGCACGGACATCCTTGGGGAAACATGAGCCACCAAAACCCGCCCCACTATTCAAGAAAGCCGGATTGATACGGAAATCCCTGCCTACAGCATCCATTACCTGATAGGTATCAATACCCAGGCGTTTACAGATGTTGCCCACCTCATTGGCAAAAGATATCTTGGTGGCCAGAAAAGCATTATTCACGTACTTGATCATCTCTGCTGTACGTATATTTACGCTGGTAACCTCACAATCAATATCCCTGTAAAGACCCGATACGAGGGAATCGGAACGTCTGTCAAGGGAGCCTACCACTATTTTATCGGGATTCAGGAAATCATGAACCGCACGGCCTTCACGCAGGAATTCAGGGTTCATAGCAAGCCCAAGAGTGTCCCCCGCCTTACGTCCGGAATAGTCCTCCAGAATGGAACGAACTACCCCTTCTGTTGTACCGGGTACAACCGTACTTTTCACCACCACGGTATGATAAGCATTTTTGGAAGCAATTGATTCCCCAAGACTCTTACTTGCAGCAGCGACTATCGAAAGGTCAATCTCACCGTTATCTGAGGAAGGTGTTCCCACACAAATAAAAGATATATCCGAGTTCTGTATAGCATAATCATAATCAGAAGTGGCAATCAGGCGTTTGCCCACATGCCTGTTCATAAGATCTTCCAGCCCCTATTCCCATACAGGAGGATAACCATCGTTGAGTTGCCTTACCCTTTCTTCATCAATATCTATACAGATGACTTCGTGACCCAGTTCGGCAAAACAGGCTGCTGTAACCGAACCCACATAACCTGAACCTATAATAGAGACTTTCATAACAATAACTCCTGGCTGTGTAAATTGTTGACAATTATATATTAGGATGATGGTTTGCCGGGTAAAAAAGACACGAAGGAAAATCAGAATAAAGGGATTTGGTGATATCAAAAAGGGATATGTAACCCCGAAGGGTTAAACACCGTATATTCAGAAATCGATAACAATTGAATTTACAATATTTTTATTAATACAGGGTAACCTTCATCGATTCCATCAACAATCTCATCGGCAATCGGAGAACCTTTACGCACCTTGATATCCCCGTGTCTGCTTACGGTTGCAGTGAAAAGATATTGCTCACCGACAAAAACCTCCACATCAGTCTTGGCCAGCTCCGGAGCTGAAAGGACAACGTGTTTCTTCGTATGTTCGACAACGGGCCTGACCTCCATAGGGGCTTCTTTTTCGGACTGACCGTCAAACTGGCGTACATCGATATGTACCCCCAGCATTTTTTCAATGCGGTCGATCACAGAACCTCCCTTTCCTATTACCTTTGGGACATCATGTTCAAAAACTCGTACAACAGCCTTACTATCATTTACCATTTCCACTTCTACCGGACCACTGACATAATTTTCCACAACTTCCCGGATTTCGCCTTCGGCCAGATTCCAGGCAGGTTTCTTGAATTCCAGGGCAACAGGCATCACAACTACCTGCTCACCATAGGTGTAAATCTCATATTCCACTTTGCCTGTTTCAAAATCCGACACCGTGATTACTGGTCTTGCAAGATCAGCTTCGGTCATACCAGAAGGAACCTTTACGGTGAAATCCAGTATCTGGACCTTTGCAACTTCCCCTTTTTCGATAAAGACAACCGTATCCACTACCTGCGGAATCACGCCCAGCTCAACCCTTCCTATCAAACGCTGTACGGCATCTACTGCCCTGTTGGCATGTACTACACCGACCATGCCCACACCAGCAAGCCTCATGTCGGCAAAAATACCGAAATCCCGGCTTTTTCTTACCTCATCATAAATCGTATAATCTGGCCTCACTAGCAAGAGGACATCTGCCGTATTGGCCATATCATCGTCCAGCGGGGCATACTGGGTAATCTCACGGGGGACCTGAAGATCCCGGGGGGATTCCATAGTCTTTACAACATAACCACTTTCATGCAAATATATAGCAAGTCCGGCTGCAAAAGTTGACTTACCCGCACCGGGAGGTCCTGAGATCAGGACGCCTCTCTGCATATCCACACGTTCCTTAAGCTGCTCACTGAGCCTGTATTCATCGAATTTCACAGAGGCTACTGGACGCACAGCTGTAATTTCAATATCATCCGAGAATGGTGTCTGGGAGATAGCGATCCTCATATTGCGAATCTGCAGAACGGAAGCTCCTCCCGTAGACATTTCAATGAAAGATTCATTGTCAGCCCGGGCTCTCTCCAGAAGTTCTCTGGACATCTGATGCAGTTCACCATAGCTGCAGGGTTCATCACGGATTTTTTCAAATCTCACATCCCCGATACTGCCTCTTTTGGCCATCGGGGATACTTTGTTTTTCAGGTGTACCGACATCGTGTCATCAGTGAAGAATTTCTCTATGTGCAGAGGAATAAACTCAGCCGATGGTGGATGAATGTACTCCACCTCCAGCCCCCTGGCACGACCAAAGTCCGCCTGGAGCCTGTCCCCCGTAACAAAAAGCGCACCAAAATCCTCTGCAGTTGATCGTATGAGGGCATCTATTTCCCCTCCCTTTGCAAGCTGCACCTGCTCAAGGTTGGGGCGCTCTCCCACAAAATCAAGCTCTATAAGACCTTCCTGTTCAAGCTGGTTAAGCTGGTTAAGCTCTTCCAACCCTTTTTGCCCGATCTCAAGCCCCCTGTTTGCTTGGGCTTCCAATTCGGCCACCACAGCTTCGGGGATCAAAATCTTTGCTCCCCTGTACTCTCCCTCCTTCACCTTTTGGGAAATGCGGCCATCTATAACTACGCTTGTATCGGGTACGATCTTCAGGGCTTTAGGATTATCCATAATTATTGCTATGATACGAAGATATTTAATTTAATTGCATCATGAGTATGGATCAGTAGACATCGTCAGGATCGAAGACCTTTTTACCCACTATATCTCCAGTAATATTCCTGTAAAAGCACGACCTATAACCCACATGGCATGCCCCCCCATCTTGTCTTACTTTCAGAAGCAGGGTATCCATATCACAATCCACAAGGATGTCCTTTACATATTGAATGTGCCCCGAACTCTCCCCTTTTTTCCACAACTTCCCACGACTGCGGCTCCAGTAGTGTGCAATACCGCTATCAAGGGTTTTTTCAAGGGATTCGCGATTCATGTATGCAAACATCAATACGTCCCCGTTCTCATAATCCTGCACAATTGCCGGAATCAGGTCATCTTTGAATTTCAGGTCATCTATAGCTATCATCGAATCACTGTAAATAAAACTATAACTATAAAAACTAAGAGGAAGCAATATATAAAAAGATTGGAGATTTAAATTTATAATTGATATCACGGTGAATACATGGATTACGCTTTCGATGAAAATAGGGCACAAAAAGTACGTACAGGAATACTGGGACTTGATGTGCAGCTGGGTGGAGGGGTGCCCCGGGGAAGTACGATTCTTTTACTTGCAGAACCCGGAGCCAACTCGGAAATATTTGCCCAGCAGTTTGCATATGGGGGACTAACTGATGAGGAAAACGTCTATTACTTGACATCAGAACAACCAGTTTCCGAAATTGTCTCTGAAATGAAAAATTTTGGATGGGACATAGATGATTACATTGAAAGCGGAACTATGAATTTTGTAGACGCCTATAGCCTACGCTTTTATAATGTTCTCCCTATATCATATTCAGAATCCCTTTCTGCGAAGGATTTCATAAAACAAAATACTGATCCTATGAATCTTCTCAAGGCAACTGCTACACAAGAGAGAAATGAAAAATACAGGGGAATTATAGATTCCATATCTTATTTCCTGCGAGCTTACGAGCTTAATAATGTAGTAGATACAATCGAGATAATATCATCTGTAGGAAAAGCTACAGGTGCCGTCCATTTGATAACAATGACCGCTGGCATGCATGACAATATAGTTGAAAATAATCTGAAAAATGTCTGTGACGGTGTCATTGAATTCAGAATGCGGGAAAGGGGAAGCGAGATAGAAAGATCCATATTGATTCGCAAGATGAGAGGTATGATCCCCTTAAACCGGACGATTCCCTACAATGTAACCGATAAGGGAATTGAGCTTGAAACTACTACCAGGGTACTTTAAAATTGATAATTCAAATTGGTGGAAAAATGAAACAAAACGTTACACAAATATTGAAGGACATTTTCACATCATCTGGATACAGGATAGTGGACTCCAGTATCGCGGACTTAATCGCAGAAAAAGATGAAAAAAAAATGTACATAAAATTCAGCAATCTTCTGAATACATCATATATTGAAGATTTTGCATACAACATCCGCGACGGAGCCGGCCTTATAGTAGCAACAGGAAATGCCTCTGAGGAACAAATTGAATTTGCAAAGCAAAAGGGGGTTATTGTGTGGGACAGGGAAGAACTTGCATACCAGATCGGTAACGCTGTGCTGGCAGACATCGAGGGAGAAAGTATTGAACTGGGAGGACAAAGTGCCCCTGTCGAAAAAGCCACGGAAGAATATATCATTGCTGATGACAAGAAAAAGAAAACAAACCTGTTTGCCGGCAACAAAAAAGAAGGGGAAAATAGAGCAATTGAAAGCAAGCCGAAGGTGAAATCTGACGTTGAGACAATCCCCTCAGTGGAAAGCAAGGTGATCGACTTGCGCAGTGCCCCTGTAAATATTACCGGTGAGCGTGCAATATCAATTGCAAAGCCACATCAAAGGGATGTCACAAATGCGGCACTCAAGTTTGTACCTTTGTGGAAATATACTTATGAGATTCAGGCACAGAGACAATTCCGCTCCAAGATAATAGACATAGAAGGTGAAGGAGAGGGATACTATAACTCAATGAATGAAGTTTTTGAGGATTTTGACCTGCCTGCGATAAGTAAACAGATAGAGGTAGAAGTCAGTGATTATGAAGTCAAGGCCCCAATCATTGCAAAAGAAGATGCCACCAAAGCCATCTATGAAAAAATAATTGACCAGTACACCCGGGACATCAAATTCGATAACACTATAGGTGAAGCTATAATTTCCGAACACAAACGGATTTCTCCTTCCAAAAAAGAGATTGAGATGAAAATTGAGATGGTGTATTTGCCCGTATGGGAAGCTAAGGGTAAAAGGAATTCGGTAGAAATAAACGCTACTAATGGGGAAGTATTGTTAAATCCGGTCGATAACGATGTGGAAATAATGTGAATTGTTCCTATTGGAGCGAACAATATATATAGGAAAAATTTATATATATAACCCATTGCTAAAGGGAACCATCGCGAACCCTTAAGGAGAGAATACATGATAGAGATAACAGAAAAGGCAGCAACAGAACTTAGATCCCTGATGGAATCAGAAGACAAAAAAGACCACGCATTGAGGATTTTTGTCGCAGGGATGGGTTGCAGTGGTGTACAGTATGGTATGGCACTTGACAATGAAACCAAAGAAGATGATGTTACTGTCACCGACAAGGAAATCAAGATCGTGATGGCAAATGACATCAATGAAGAACTTTCCGAAGCTACAGTCGACTTCATAGAAACCCCTCAAGGAAATGGATTTGTCATCGACAATCCCAGTGAAATGAGTGGATGCGGTTCATGCGGCGGCGGTTGCCACTAAGTTATATATAACTGCAGATAATAGACATCATCCTTTAGAAGGAGATATTATATATGATTCCAGGAATGGGCGGCAAGGGTATGAACCCCAAAAAGATGAAGCAGATGATGAAACAGATGGGAATTAGTGTAGATGAGATTTCCGATGTGGAGCAAGTAATCATCCGTACCCCTGACAAAGATATTGTTTTCAATGATGCAAACGTAAGCATAATGAATGCACAGGGGGTCGACACATACCAGATCGTTGGCACTCCTGAGGAAGTAGCAAGGGAAGATGAAATCCCCGAGGATGATGTCAGGCTTGTCACCGAACAGACAGGTGTGTCTGAAGATAAAGCAAAAGAAGCTCTCAAAAATGCCAACGGTGACTTGGCCGAAGCGATTATGCAACTGTCCTCCTGAAAAAGGAGGGCAGTCTTCCGATTTTAAGATTTTTCAAGCTCTTTTTCCTTAAGGATCATATGATACTCCCCTATTGAGTATTGAGAATAAAAAGCTCTTTTTACAACTTCACTTAGTGAAGGATGTATGTCCATTGAATGTACAAGCGGATGGGTCTGGGGACCATCCACATACATCAAGGGAATTACCTGATGTATAAGTACCGAGGCCTGAGGCCCTATAATGTGGATTCCAAGGATCTGTTGAGAATTGTCCTCAATTATCACTTTCACGAAATAATCATGCAAATCCATGGCAAGGCCTTTACCTGTATTTTCGAATTCTTCAAAACCAATAGAAATGCTTTCTTCACCGAAAGATTCGATTGCTTCTTCTTCACTTAAACCTGCACCTGCTATCTCAGGCCAGGAAAATACAGCATGGGGTACGGCATGATAACTCACCTTTACGTCCTGTCTGAGAACAGCATTCTGGAATACAACAGTTGATTCATAGTTCCCGACATGTTTGAAAAGCTGCTGTCCGTTACAGTCCCCGAAAGCCCAGACATTCTTACAGGTTGTTTCAAGATTTTCATTAACTTTAATCCAGCCTTTTTCATCAGTACTGACATTCCCTTTATCAGGATGCAGAATGTCGGAATTGGAGGTTCTGCCTGCAGCCAACAGGATTTGTTCAGCTTCAATGCTGATTTCAGCACCTTCATTATTTATTGCATTAACTTTTTCATACCCTTATTTTCCTCTACACTGACAACCCTGTAGCCAGTATGGATGTCTAAATATTGCTCCATCTCCCTTTTTGCAAGAATGGATATTTCGGGCTCTTCCTGTTGTAGAACCCTCGGGCCGTTGCCAATAACAGTGACCTTGCAACCCATGGCAGAAAAGAAGTGTCCGTATTCAGCTGCTATATAACCCGCTCCCACAATTACAAGACTTTCAGGGAGAGATTCCAGATTCAGCACTTCATCACTTGTAAGATATGTAACACCATCCAGCCCTTCAATCGGTGGCACGAAAGGCTTTGAACCTGTGCAGAGAAAAATCATTGGGGCTTTGAGAGTCTCAGCCCCGATCTTCAGGGTATACGGTGCAATAAACCGGGCAACTCCATCATAATAATCCAGCACATCATCAGATTCCAGCCCTTCACGTATCATGGAAATGTCTGATTGAATGGCATTTCTCATTCGGTCCATTATAGATTTGAAATCAATATCTTCAATTTTTGTAGAGATACCAAATCTCTGTGCTGACTTTATTTCACGTACAAGTTCAGCCGGATACAAAGTATCTTTGAAGGAATGCACCCCCTTGTTAAACATATACCACCGGGTTCATCCTTATCGACAACAGCAATTTTCATTTCCGGATTTTGCTGGAGAATGGACCCCACATAATTCATACCCGAGCCAGTACCTATGATAATCAGGTCATATTCTTTCATATTATACCCCATCCAGACATTATATCCAATCACAATTATAGATAATGGTGAAAGTTACACAATAAAACCTACTGGATAGGCAACAGATCCTACCTGCATTACTGCAAGTTCAGTTTATTCATTTCCTCAGAAGATATAGAAACTATTTTATGGACATAATCTTTCATCTCATTCAACAGGCCACTATCTGCATTATAAACAAAAATAATTGATGATATTGTCACTAAACTCCCCCGTAGTATAAAGACAGGTCTATGTACAATATATCTTTACTGCCCAGTTAGTGTCCGCTCAACGTCAGGCTGTTATAAAAGTTAAAATATGGCATTGATTTCACTAGTGAGTTAATAATAGCAGGAAAGACATTGTAGATTAATAATAATTAAGTGTCAATAAGTTGAGTCAGCAGCGATGC
>NZ_QBKB01000002.1:1153315-1201357 GCF_004137855.1 Methanohalophilus profundi | reverse complement strand
ATCTAATCCGGTTCGTGCCCCCAGCTTTCGTCCCTCACCGTCGGACCCGTTCTGGTAAGACGCCTTCGCCACTGGTGGTCCCACAGGGATTACAAGATTTCACTCCTACCCCTGTAGTACCTCTTACCTCTCCCGGTCCCAAGTCTAACAGTATCCCCCGGAAGCCTAACAGTTGAGCTGTCAGATTTCCCGGAAGACTGATTAAACCGGCTACGGACCCTTTAGACCCAATAATAGTGATTACCACTCGGGCCGCCGGTGTTACCGCGGCGGCTGGCACCGGTCTTGCCCGGCCCTTGCTATCACATGCTATTTACACATGTGGACAGCCAGCATTGTATGCTGGCACTCGGTGTCCCCTTATCGCGGTTTCCCGCAGTGTAAAGGTTTCGCGCCTGCTGCGCCCCGTAGGGCCTGGATTAATGTCTCAGAATCCATCTCCGGGCTCTTGCTCTCACAACCCGTACCCGTCGTCGGCTAGTAGGTACTCTAGACCCACTACAACCTGATAGGCCGCAGACCCATCCTTGGGCGACGGATCTTTAAATCACAAAGCATTCCAGCATATGTGATCTATTCAGAATTATCCCCAGTTTCCCGGGGTTATGCTGAACCCAAGGGCAGATTGTCCACGTGTTACTGAGCAGTCCGCTATGTTCACGAAGAACATTTAACTGGCATGGCTTAGTCGAACACCGATAGCAGTAACCTCTGGCAGGATCAACCAGAATTTTAATTATTTCTAGCACACCTTTTGAAGGTTAAAGGAAATTGTTGGCAGGGTACCTGTTAAACAACATGATGCTGATTAAAGGCCCTGCACAGTGAATTCTTAATACTAACGATCAGAATTCACCGAACTGCCATTGCGTGAGTCAGACAGAATTGTTATCTCCTGTCTCCATTGATATGAAGGTGATTATGTTTCCACACACGTATTGTGCGGGAACACATGAATATCGCTTTTGGTATATAAACCTTCTGATCCGGCAAAGCCGGAACAATTCACACGACAAACCAGCAAGGTTCGCGCATGAATCAGGTCATCGAAAGCAGCCCTAAGATACCACCATAATATATATAGATTTCGTGACAAGGCCCTCACATGGATTCCCTGAATCCAAACATAAATAACACGCAAATATAAATAGTAGAAAAGCAAAGTAATTTGCGGGATTTATTATGTATGCGAAGAATCAACTGAGGGATCGCTTTTTACAGCGCTGAATCGATTAGAAATAAAGAAATAACCATTTTTGATACTACTCTTCGCGACGGGGAACAAACCCCTGGTGTATCCCTAACCCCAAAACAGAAGCTCAGTATTGCAACTCAGCTTGATAAGCTTGGGGTAGATACGATTGAAGCAGGTTTTCCAATAGCATCCGAAGGAGACAAGGAGTCGGTTAAATCCATAGCCGATGCAGGCCTAACTTCAGAGGTCTGTGGCCTTGCCCGGGTGCTCACAAAGGATATCGACGCCTGTATAGACGCAGGAGTGGACATGGTGCACACCTTCGTCTCCACATCGGACATCCAGAGGGAACACACCATACGCAAAAGTCGTGAGGAAGTGCAACAAATGGCCACCGAGGCCGTGGGATATGTAAAAGACCATGGACTCAGATGCATGTTTTCTGCCATGGATGCCACCCGGACCGATATCGACTACCTTGTAGCAATCTACAGGGCAGCAGAGGAAGCCGGTTGTGACATCATCAATGTGCCGGACACCGTGGGCGTCATGTCCCCATCGGGCATGTACAATATGATAAGTGATCTTCGCCAGCAGATCAGTATACCAATCGATACACACTGCCACAACGACTTCGGGCTTGCTGTGGCAAACAGTCTGATGGCAATTGAAGCGGGCGCCAACCAGGCACAGGTGACGATAAATGGCCTTGGTGAAAGAGCTGGCAATGCAGACCTGGCGGAAACGGTCATGAGCCTCAAATCCATATACGGCGCCAACCTGAATATCAATACAGAATATATCGTTGAAACCGCACGAATGGTCGAACGTTATACAACCGTTCCTATTACAGCCCATCGTCCGGTTGTTGGCGAGAATGCATTTGCGCATGAATCAGGAATCCATACCCATGGTGTCCTTGAGAATTCTGATACCTTTGAACCGGGCATAATGACCCCAAAGATGGTGGGCCACACGCGCCGTATCGTGCTGGGCAAACATGCCGGCAAACATGCAGTACGCAGATCCCTTGAAGCTGCCAACCTTAACCCCAATGATGAACAACTCAATCACATCATAGAGAAGGTTAAAACAATAGCAGACAAGGGCAAACGCCTGACAGATGCCGACCTGTACGCAATTGCCTGTGCAGTAATGCACAAACCAATGGGCAAGCCTGCAATAGACCTCAAAGAGCTATCTGTAATGACGGGTAATGTCACAACACCTACAGCAGTTGTGAAAGCACTGGTTAACGATGAAGAAAAGATTCTTTCAAACATCGGAATCGGACCCGTTGATGCAGCACTCAAGGCAGTAACCGGTATAATCGGGGAACACGCCACCATAAGCATCCATGACTTCCGCATTGAAGCGGTAACCGGAGGTTCGGATGCCGTTGCAGAAGTGATAGTCGGCGTACAGGATGAAAACGGACGGATAGTATCCGCACGTTCGGCAAGTGCAGATATTGTATATGCATCCGTTGAAGCACTCGTAACCGCTATTAACATGCTCCTCCAGAAGTGAGGAACATGTTACCTTATTTTATTGATTCACACTGTCATCTTGATATTTCCAAGTTCAACCGCGACAGGGAAGAGGTTATCCTCCATGCACAGGAAGCTGGGGTAAAGGAAATGATCAACTCGGGTGTTGACCTGAAAACCAACTTTTCAACCCTTGAACTGGCCAAAACCCATGACTGCATCCACCCAACAATAGGGTTAAGCCCCATGCTCGCCACCAACCCCGATAAAGACAGGGTACTGGAAGTCCTTTCCCAGCTTGATGAGTATGCCCCCACAGTCATAGGAATCGGAGAAGCAGGGATGGACTATTACCACTGCACCGATGAACCTTTACGCAAAAACAGAGAGAAGTATTTAAACAGGTCATCAGGATTGCAGAGAACCATGCAAAACCGCTGGTTATCCATGGCAGGGACGCCGAGGAAGAAGCGCTTGCAATGGCAGGCCATCTGGACAGGGTGATCTTTCACTGTTATGGAGGATCCCTTGAAACAATGAAAAAAATAACTGATGCCGGCCACTATATATCCATACCTACCCTGGTTTGCTTCTCCAGCCATCACAAAGAAATCGCTGCCACAGTATCTGAAGAACTCATGCTGATAGAAACAGACAGCCCTTATCTTTCACCGCGCAAAGGACGTAATGAACCCACATTCCTGGTCGATTCGATAAATACAATCGCAGAAATAAAGGACATGGAACCTGCCGATGTGGCAGAAATCACACGGAAAAATACCTATACCGCATTCAAAATCTAAAGGGATTTACATGAAAGTCATACAATGCAATGCCACCACCAATGATGCAAACTCCTACCTTATAAATGACAGTATCCTCATCGATACCGGGCTGAACGGAGAAAGACTTGCCCGGGAAATTGAAAGTCATATAGACCTCAGTAAACTGGAACTGATAATCCTGACTCACTGCCACTATGATCATACAGCTGCTGTGCCTCTGCTTGTGGAGCTCAGTGGGGCAAAGGTCGGTGTCCACAGGGCAGATGAGCCCATGCTTGCGGATGATATGGGAAGCGTATCAACATTCTTCGGCCAGAAAGCGCCTGCTATTGAGCCGGATATTCTCTATGAAGATGGGGATATGATCAAATTAGACGAAATCGAAGCCCTTTAGATAATCCACACACCCGGCCACACTCCCGGAGGCATATGTCTCTACGAACCTTTTTCCAAAAGCCTGTTCTCGGGCGACACAGTCTTTGCATCCGGCGGATTTGGGCGCACGGATTTTGAAGGAGGCTCAGCCAGACAACTCACAGAATCCATAGAAAAGCTGGCAGAAATAGATGTAGAAACCCTCTATCCCGGCCATGGCCCGGTGGTAAAAAGTGATGCCAACCGCCAGATCCAGCTTTCAATGCGCACATCCCGGACCATATGGTGATCCATAACAATGAAACACGATAAGAAAACATCAAAGCCCCTCCCCATGTCAAAAAAAGAAATGCATCAGAGGGGATGGGACACCCTTGACATAATCATAGTTACAGGCGATGCATACGTTGATCACCCTTCCTTCGGGGCCGCCCTGATAGGCCGCCTCCTTGAAGCCAGAGGGTTTAGAGTAGGAATAATAGCCCAGCCTGCCCACGATAAACCGGAAGAGTTTAAGAAACTTGGAAAACCGGAACTTTTCTTTGCTGCAACCGCCGGCAACATGGACTCAATGGTATCCAACTATACACCATCCCTCAAGCCACGTAAACGTGATATGTATTCTCCGGGAGGCAGCCCTGGTATGCGACCGGACAGGGCTACCATTGTATATTCCAATCGCATACATCAGGCATATCCGGATGCCCCTATTGTGATTGCGGGCGTAGAAGCCTCCCTGCGCAGACTGGCACAATATGATTTCCAGTCAGGAAAAGTAAGGAAATCAATTCTTGCAGATGCCCCGGCAGACCTTCTGATATATGGGATGGGCGAAACCCAGACAGAAGAAATCGCACGCAGATTGCAGGCAGGAGAAGATATCAAACAAATAAAGGACATTCCCGGTACAGTCTGGAAAACCCCGGTGAAGACCTGGAAAGAAGAACTTAAAGGCATGGATTATATCGAACTGGAATCCTACACTACGGTTTCAGAAGAAAAGGAAGCCTTTGCCAGAAATTACAAAACCCTCTGGCAGCAGCAAAATCCGGGAAATGGGAAAATACTGGTCCAGCCCCACCCCAAAACTATCATTGTCCAGAATCCTCCGGCAAAACCTCTTGAAACCCAAAAACTGGATGAAGTTTATGAGTTACCTTACACAAGACAAAAACACCCCGCTTACAAAGAAGACATCCCTGCTATTGAGCCGGTGCGCTTCTCCCTCACTACCCACAGGGGTTGCTTTGGTGCCTGTTCCTTCTGCGCCATCGCCCATCATCAGGGCCGCATGGTTAATTCCAGGAGTATTGAATCACTCTTAAGAGAGGCAAAAAGCCTCACCAAAATGAAAGATTTCAAGGGAAATATCAATGGAGTGGGCGGGCCCACCGCAAATATGTATTCAATGGAATGTTCCCGTTGGAAAGACAAAGGAGTGTGTACCGACAAGTTCTGCCTCTACCCCGAGGTCTGCCCGTCAATGAATACTGACCACAGCAAAAACATGGAACTACTAAACCGCCTGGAACAAATTCCCGGGGTGAAAAAAGTTTTCATAACTTACGGTGTGCGCTACGACCTTGCCCTGACCCAACCTGAGTATCTGGAAATGATATGTAAAAAGCATGTCAGTGGAAGACTTGCTGTGGCACCGGAGCATTATTCAAAAAAAGTCACCGACAGTATGAGGAAACCGGGCAGAGATGTTTTTGAAAAGTTTGTGGAAATGTATTCAGCAATCAACAAGAAACTGGGCAAAGAGCAATACCTCCAGACATATCTCATGTCCGGCCATCCGGGTTGCGGGCTAAAAGAGATGATCGAAACTGCCGAATACATACGCGATAATAAATTGTATAGTGAGCAGGTGCAGGATTTCACACCAACCCCCATGACAGCATCCACCTGCATGTATCATACCGGCATTGACCCCTTCACGGGGGAAAATATAGAAGTTGCCACGTCACGAAGAGACAAGAAGATCCAGCGCACAATCCTCCATTACAGGGATAAACGAAATCGCAAATATATTCTTGAAGCTCTAAAAAAGGCAGACCGGATGGATCTTGTGGGTAACAGCTGGAAATGTCTGATTTCCGGCAAAAGCGGCATGTGGGAACCCAAAAAGAAATGAACTTTTTTAAAGAAATTTTATATAACTATATGTATATATACTCTGCATATATATGTGCTGTGTAGGAGATAGTTCATGCTTCAAAAGAAGCAATTAGAAATACTGATAGCAGATGACAAGCCTGAAGACATAGATATTATCGAGAAGATGCTGCAGGCAGAGTATACCATAACAAAGGCAAAATCAGGAATTGGCAGCCTGGGAATCATAGAAAAAACAAATCCTGATGTGATATTGCTGGATATTAACCTGAATGATATCAGTGGCCATGAAATATGCAGAATCATAAAGCAACGCCAGGATACACGTGCCATACCTCTGATCATCGTAACAGCCATAAACAATAGGAAAGAAAAAATCAGGGCCTTCAATAATGGTGCGGATGATTTTGTCCTGAAACCGGTTGATGAGTTCATACTTAAGAGCCGTATTGAGACCCTGCTAAAAATAAAAGGGTTGCAGGAGCAGATCCGCCAGGAAAGGGACCTGGCCCTCAAGTACATAGACACGGCAGGTTCCATAATGATAATCCTGGACAGGCATATGAATATCAAGCTTGCGAACCAAAAAACTGCAAAGGTGCTGGGATATGAGACCTCCGTACTAAAGGAAAAAAACTGGATAGACAGTTTTGTTCCTGCAGAGGAAAAAATAAAGGTCAAGAAGCAATTCAAAAGACTACTCAATGAAGAAAAGGGCATACCCGAATACCTGGAAAATCATATTATAAACCGCAAAGGGGAAAAAAGATTAATTCGCTGGCGCCAGACTGTTTTGAGGGATGATTTGGGAGAAGTTGGAGAAATAGTAGTTGCCGGCGAAGATGTTACTGCCCAAAAAGAAACTGAAGAGCAACTCAAAAAGGCCCATGAAGAACTAAAAACTATTGATCAGGTCAAAAAAGAATTCATTGCCAATACCAGTCATGAACTTCGCACTCCCATGATATCCCTCAAAGGCTTCAGTGACCTGCTCAACAAAGAAAGGCTCGGAGAACTTGGTCCAGAACAGAAAAAAGCCATGGAATCCATCTCTCGCAATTCAATATTTCTTCACAGACTCGTAGAATCATTGTTTTATGCAAATGATACAGCCAGAAAGAACATACGATATTCCTTTAGCCCCCTGGATATAAACAAATTTTTAAAAGAAATACTACAGGACATTTCCATTCAAATCAGGGAAAAGGGGATTACTGTAGATACCTGCTTTGATGAACACGTCTGTGAAATTTCTGGCAGCTATAATTACCTCAGAAGAGTATTCCTCCACCTGATGGATAATGCCATCAGGTTTTGCCCGGCAGATTCCACGATATCCATCACAACCCTGAAAGGGGGCGAAAATATCGATATCTGTATAGAATATGTGCCTGAATTACCAGACAAAGTCGAACACAACCCATCTCCTCTTGAAGGAAGACATGGACGATGCAGGAATACGTATTTGCAGGGAAATAATCGGCACACACAAAGGAGAACTGGAAATAACAGAAAGCGAAAGCCTCACACAAATTTTCGTGAAACTCCCGTCACTTCAAAATTAACAGATGGCCTTTTCAAGCAGCTCAATAAGGTCTATGAGCTCACGGTCTTCTGCAGCCATCTCAAGATTGGAACGGCACAGGGGACAGGAAGTTACGAGTAATTCGGCCTTTTCTGGAATCTCATCCAGTCTTTTGGAGGCAAGGGAGCGGGAAAGATCTGAGAAACTTCTCCTCACACCACCTCCGCCACCACAGCAGCGCGCATTTTCATGGTGGGTGTCCATCTCCTCAAGATTGCATATACGCCTGATAACATTGCGAGGTGCTTCGTATATACCATGCGCCCTGCCTATATGACAGGGGTCGTGATAGGACACGGAAATATCAAGTTTGTGGATATCAAGTTCATCGAGTTTTTGTTCTAAAAACTCGGATAAATGAAGTACCTCAAACTCATCGGGATAATCCTTTTTCAGGGTAGTGTAGCAACCAGCACATCCTGTGATTATGGTTTTTGCCCCGCTCTTTTTTATCTGCTCCATGTTGTGCTAGATCAATTCGGAGGCATCAGAGCCTGTGCGAAGCAGAGGGGAACCACAGCATACCTCGTCCTGCAAAACACCCACCCCGAATTTCCTGAGGATGTCAAAGGTCTTGCGTGCAACTTCCGGATATCTGTATGCAGTCATACAGCCTGCAAAATAAACATATTCGCATTTATCAGGTAGTTCTTCCCTCTCTGTCGGTTCTAGCCAGTGCAGGCGTTGCCGGGATTCGCGCAGGGTATTGCCCCATTCAACAGTGTCCTTTTTGAGTTTTTCCTGAGCCTTGCTGGCTCCGGCCTTGCGTACAACAGCTGCACGTGCATTTTCAACTATATCCGGAGGTGTTGCCCCTGAAGGGCACATTTGCTCACATATCCCGCAGGTTGTACATGTATCCAGGGAAAAACGGAAACTGTCATCAATATCCGAATCATCATCGATTTGCTGGGCAATGAGCATCCGGCCCCGTGCATTGGTGGATTCCCAGCCATATTCATTGAATACCGGGCAATAAGCCCTGCAGGTTCCACAGTGCACACATTTCAGGATTGACCTGCGATCTTCATCATTCATTTATCCACCCCCAATTTTCCGGGATTGAGGATTCCTTTGGGATCAAGGGCTTTCTTGATAAGGGACATTACCGGCAGGGATGTAGGATGCTCAAGTTCCATATATTCCGAGCGTGCACCACCAATTCCGTGTTCTGCGGAGACCGTACCCCCCAGTTCTATTGCCTTTCGATAGATAAGGTCAGCAGCCCTGTGGAGCTTGTCCCATTCTTCCTCACTGAGCATATCTATACTCATGCCGGTATGCAGATTGCCATCTCCTATATGACCATATATCATGATAGGAATTCCTACTTCATCGGATATCCTGTGTACATTCACGATCATCTCAGGTATCTTTTTTATTGGCACACCGACATCCTCCCCTACATAAACCCGATTGCGCAGGGGATCCAGGCGACTTATTGCCGCCCCCACGATACGCCGACCGGCCCAGATGCGATCACTTTCCTGTTCATCCCTTGCCGCACGTATGTCATCTGCAATCCCTTCACATACCTTTTTCACCATTTCTGAAGCCTCGGAGACCGCACCTTCTGAACCGTCCACCTCAACCATAAGAATCGCACCTGCATCAGGGATATCAAGAGTAGGATCATAGGATTTCAGGGCACGTATAGTGGTACTGTCAAGTATTTCACAGGCGGAGGGGATTGTACCTGAGGAAAGGATACGCACAACTGCGCCTCCCGCTTTTTCCGCACTATCAAAGGAGAGGAGAATTACCAGCCTGGCACGGGGCAGGGGATGAATCTTCAAAACCGCCTCAGTAATTATGCCCAGGGTTCCTTCAGAACCTACCATCAGGGCTGTCAGATCATAACCTGAAGCCGTTTTTAGTGTTCTTGAACCGGTCCTTATAATGCTGCCGTCCGCAAGAACTACTTCAAGGTCCAGCACATAACGTTTCGTAGTCCCATATTTCACGGAACGCATTCCGCTGCCATTGTTCGCTATAAGGCCCGCCAGAGTACACATAGCAGTACTGCCCGGGTCGGGAGGGAAGAAGAAACCATAGGGTTTCAGGGTTTCGTTTAGCCTGGAATGCACGACCCCGGGTCCGATAGTTACCTGCAGATTATCAATGTCTATATCGATAATCTCATCCATACCGCTCATATCCAGCACAATTCCACCACGGACCGGTACTGCGCCACCTGCAAGCCCACTGGCAGCACCCCGAGCCACCACAGGCATTTCATTTTCAGAAGCAAGTTTTACTATCTTGCTTACCTGTTCTGAATTATGCGGGCGTACCACATATTCAGGACGACCCTTTACCTGGGAGGCATCCGAAGAATAGCAACAAATGTCCGAGGCCGAATTACTTACGTTTTTATCGCCGACTATCTCCTTCAGCCTGTTAAGAAGCATATGCGTTCAACCTGTAATGTATTGATCAATATTATGTGATTGAGTAGAAAACGTTTACATCTATATAGTTCTATTCTATGCCATGACCAGATACTTTGAAGTCCACCAGAGAGATGGGGCTGCAAGAACGGGAAGCCTCTATCTTAACAACACAATGCCTACACCAACGGTAATTGACACTTCTTCCCTCAAACCAGAGACAGAAGCAGATATAATATATCCAGGCAACCAATGGCATTTCGGTAGTGGAAAAGCAGCAACACAAGCCACCCTGAGGTTAAGAGAAAATGTGGGAAAAAATAAACTCATAATCATGCCTTCCTGCACATATTCGCCCATGGTAGCAGGAGATGTTACCTGTGAAAAGATTGATGTGCCAGCTGACGAGGGACCCACGGGTATAGCCTATTCTGAAAGAGACCCGGAAACTACCCGGGACCTCTATGTGGCAGACGGCATCGGCTGCCATGAAGGCAATCCTCGCAGGCTGCTGGCCAATCTCATGGAGACCAGGGAGAACATTGCACCTGATTCGGCCCTTTATGCACCGAATATCGCCCTGCCGGAAAATGTTGCCATGCTGATTTATCTGGGAGTGGACATCCTGGATACGACAAGGGCAACGATCGCGGCCTTTGAAGATAAATACATGACAACAGCCGGTATCATCCATCTGGACAGGCTTGCAGAATTACCCTGCTGCTGTGCCCATTGCAGCGGCATGAGTGCAAAAGAATTAAAGGATATGGATAAAAAGCAACGCGCCCGCCTACTTGAAAAACATAACATCGCCACCCTTGAGGCAGAAGTCGCCCTTGTCAGACAACGGATACACAGTGCCTCTCTCAGGGAATACGTGGAAGGAAGATGCCGTCATGACCCAGCCCTTGTGGCAATGCTGCGCCTGAGTGATGCAGAATACGATTTCCTCGAAGAAAGAACAGCCCTATTCAAACCCGCACCCCTGCTTGCAACAACCTCTGAATCCCTGACAAGGCCTGAAGTTGTACGCTTTGCCCGACGAGTACAGCAGAGATACACACCACCAGAAAAAGATGTCCTGCTACTTTTACCCTGTTCGGCCCGCAAACCTTATTCTATTTCTATGACCCATTCCAGATTCCGCAAGGCACTTGGAAAGAATCTTAAACTTGTGCAGGAAGTCATAATTACCTCACCTCTGGGAATAGTACCCCGGGAACTGGAAGTCACATATCCTGCAGCACATTATGACACCACAGTAACGGGCTACTGGGATGCGGAGGAACACAGTTGGGTCGAGAAATGTCTGGAGGACTTCCTGCGCAAACATCCTTACAAACATATTGTAGCACATGTGGAAGATGAATATCGCAGTATATGTGAGAACGTGTCCAAAAAACTCGGATTGGAAATAACTTACACCTCCGACGGAAATGTGACCTCCCCAAACTCCCTGCACAAACTGGAAGATACATTAAAAGAATTATGTAGCGGGCTCAGCTACAGGGGAGATTACAGACGGGACATGCTAAAAGCCATTGCAGATTACCAGTTTGGTGCAGGTTCCGGTGAAAAACTATTACCCCCTGATTCAAAAATAAAAGCCCCTTTCCCCCGCTACCAGGCATTTCTGGATAAGGAACAACTCATAACCCTGATACCCGAAAATGGTACGATAGCCCTGACCATCGAAGGGGCTAAGAGGATTATTGAAACAGGAGATTATGTTGTAAATATCGATGATTTCGTGCCACGCGGTTCAATACTGGCACCGGGAGTCATCAATGCCGATGAACGGATTCGCCCCAATGATGAAGTGTTCATATGCGGAGATAAAGCATTCTGTGTTGGACGTGCTGCAATGAGCGGCCCTGAGATGATATGTTCAAACCGGGGCATTGCCGTGGATGTAAGGCACGTCAAAAAATTATAAAGGCCCGGGAGGGGCTACATTGCTGTTTAGAAAATTCGAAGGAAGGGACTTTGCCGAGGTGCTGCAGATTGAAATGGAGGCGTTCGAGGACCATGACCCCTACACCTACATGGATTTCTATGAAATGAATCCGGAAGGTTTTCTTGTCGCTGAAAGCGGGAAGACCATTACAGGTTTTGTAATGGGATACCGCAGTAGTGAACAGGAGGGGAGGATATTTTCCCTTGCCGTTAAAAAAGAATTCCGGAGAAGGGGAATCGGTCAGGCATTATTGCAGGTAATACAGAGACATTTTCGCAACCGGAATGTAAAATATATGCGCCTGGAAGTACGTGCCAGCAATAAAAAAGCCAGGAGTCTTTATAGTCGCATGGGGTTTGTCGACTGCTGGTATGAACCGGGTTATTATATCGATGGGGGATGTGGAATAATTATGAAGAAATATCTATATCCCGTAGGTTTGCATGAAGACTTAATGGCAGATGATTGGTCTGCCATATCTTAAGTTCCGTTCAATTACGATGTGAAACCCCATGTCCCGATCTCTCGGCAAATTCCTGCATCCTGACAGAGGTCCTGCTCACACTGGATATCTCGTCTTCTGAAATGATGGATGCCAGGTGATTACCGAGGATAAAGATTGCATGCTTGTGTTCTGCTTTGCTTCGATGGATGTGAACCGGACTTATGGAGAGAGAATTATAATCCTCAAAATCATGTTCTACACCCTGATCTTCCAGATACCTTTTGATTTGGGCCATCAAAGTATGCAACTGGATCAGTTCATCTTTGTGCATTGTAACAACCTGTTTTATATCAATTTAAAGCAGCATAGATTCAGAAATAGAATCTAAATGAGTTAGATAAAATCATTCCCTATGGAAACCCCCTTCCGTGTTGTGCTATATATTTTTTCCTATTTAATTTCAACTAATAATAATTAACAATCCTACATACAAGAATGCAGATTCCAATTTAATGAGAGAAAGTGTATAAAATTATTTTACATATTAATTTTAAAAAAGTATATTCCCTAAAAGCATTGCCACAAGTGCAGCAAATGGTATAAAAAGGTTGTCATGGCGGGAAATTGAACATTCCGTGACCATACCGGCCACACTACCAACAACGGCCAGCACTCCAACAAAATAAAATCCTACTATAGAAGACAGGATTACTCCTCCGATGGTGCCCTCCACCGTCTTACATGAACCGGGCAGGCGCAAACTTCCCAGACGACCGATCAGCGGTGCTACTCCATCACCCAGAGCCAGGACTACCATGGAAGCATAACATATACCTGCATTTACAAAATAACTCAGACCCAGAAGGACAAAGAAAGATAGAATGTAAAGCAAAGGGTCCAGTGCGAACACTTCCTTCTCCCTGTTCCTCCATAAAAGACCATACACATACCTTTTCTTTTCAGACGCTTTGATAGCTTCCGTTATGAGAAAAATAAGTGTTGCACCTGCAAGTGCCAGTGCGGCATATTCCCTGCCATAAATATCCGCTATAAAGGGAACCGCCACTCCCGACATATGAACAATTTTGCGTAAAGGAAGCGCCTTTTCGCCACACAATGGATCATTATTATAAGCTGCCATCATCTGGAATCTGGCAGATAAATGGATATATTTTGTTATTGGAAACCCGATATAACCATACATGATGCTACAAATTATTATTTCAGATGAAATGTGGGAAAAATATACCATTCAAGGATGAGATTATTATATGATTATTTTGTATTATTAGCACAATTCTGGATACAAGATGCCATCTCATCCAGTGATTTGATTTGCCGGTGATAGAATGGAAGGAAAAGTTTGGAAATTCGGAGATGACGTGGATACTGACGCGGTTATCCCGGGAAGATTTCTGGTCCTAAACACCCCTGAAGAACTTGCAGCACATGCATTCGAAGGAGTGAGACCAGATTTTGCAGAAAATGTAAAGGAAAATGACATAATCGTTGCTGGAAGCAATTTTGGCTGCGGATCATCCAGAGAACATGCACCCCTGGCATTAAAAGGGACAAAGGTTGGATGCGTTATTGCAAAATCCTTTGCAAGAATTTTTTTCAGAAACGCAATCAACATCGGTGTACCATTACTGGAATGTGCTGATACCGACAGTATAGATGAGAACGATAAACTTAAAGTGGATATTTCCACCGGTGTAATCGAGAACCTGTCCAAAGGAGAAAAGTATCAGGCAACCCCCTTACCTGATTTTGTAAGGGAGATTGTAAACGCCGGTGGACTGATAGAGTACACACGAAAGATAATCGATTAATCTTAATAATAACGGAGATAATTAACAATGACCCAGTATAAAGTGCCTGTAATTCCCGGAGATGGCATCGGCCCGGAAATTGTAGCAGAAGGAATGAAAGTTATAGATGCCGCAGGAGAAAAATTCGGATTCGATGTGGACTGGATTGATTATCCGCACGGTGCTGACCATTACCTTGAAACCGGGGAACTGATGAGCGAGGACACACTCAAAGAACTGTCCGACTATTCAGCCATATACCTGGGTTCTATAGGAGACCCCAGGATTGCCCCGGGTGTACTCGAGAAAGGCATCCTGCTTGCTGCACGTTTTTATTTTGATCAGTACATTAACCTGCGTCCAATAAAACTTCTCGAGGGAGTATGGACTCCTCTAAAGGATAAAACTCCGAAAGATATTGACTTTACAGTGGTAAGGGAAAACACTGAAGATTTCTATATCGGAATCGGTGGAAGGTCCAAGAAGGGTACCAGCAAGGAAATGCTTGAGGTCTCACGTTCCCTGTACTCCGCAAAATTTGACCTTGACATAGAAACCGACAGCGAGGAAATTGCCTATCAGATAGGAATGATCTCCAAAGAGGGTACCAGAAGGGTTATCGAGTATGCCTTTGACCTTGCAGAAAAACGTGATAAGCATGTGGCTTCTGTGGATAAGGCAAATGTGCTCACCGATATCTATGGATTCTGGAGAGAAGAATTTGAAGATGTAGCTGCCACACACCCAGATGTTGAAACAGATTTCAATTATGTTGATGCCATTACCATGTGGTTTGTCAAAAATCCCGACTGGTTTGATGTAGTTGTAACCCCCAACATGTTCGGGGATATAATCACCGATCTGGGCGCAATGATACAGGGAGGACTGGGACTTGCACCCGGCGGAAACATCAATCCCGAAGGAACCAGCATGTTCGAACCAATCCACGGTTCTGCGCCCAAGTACAAGGGGCAGAACAAGGTCAACCCTATCGCCACAATATGGGCCGGTTCCATGCTGATAGACCAACTCGGAGAAACCGAAGCTGGTGCAAGTATTGTTTCTGCAATTGAACAGAACATAATAGAAAACAATGTCAAAACCTATGATATGGGAGGCAGCGCCAAAACTTCCGATGTGGGAGATGACATAGCAAGAATAATACTTGAAGAATAAGTGAAATTTTAGGGAGGTTTGCTGATGGGGTGATGTATACCTCCCTTTTTCAGGCACCTGATCAATAGGTGCAGAACTTAAGTTCACAGGGATGAGCTGGAAGCACAATTCCTGAAACCCTACGATGATCTAAATTCAACATGAAAATAAATGGTCTCACAGGGATTTCATTGTTCCATAATCCATAATAGTTGAAACGGGTCGGGTATTTACATCAATACCGTATTCTTCAACAACCGCCAGGGCATTTACGCCTACAGAAACAACAATCCCCGACATACCAACATCTACAGGTGCTCCCAGCACATTACCCGATTCGTTATCCATCGCAAGCAACCCGCCTATATCAGATTCATGCAGTTGCCGGAAAAGAAGACTGGCATCTCCAACAGCAGATTGTGGAATACTACGCATATTAGCCAGTATGGTGCCAGAACCCGACTGAAGCAATCCTGTTACCGATGTGGACTGGCGCATCAAAAAAATCTTAATCGGGTCTATAGATGTACCCCTGTACGAAATAAGGTCTTTAAAAACCACTGGTTCATTGTTTTCCACGGAAAGAATTCCTCCAAAATTAGGCTTGACCGGAATGCCATGCCGCAGGAGGATCCCATCAAAAGTAATACTGCAAACTGTCGCAATCCCCACTTTCCCCGGTGGAACGAATATATCCTCCGAATCTTCTTCAAAAAATTTCACCCTGGGACTTATTGAGTAATCAACTGCACTTCTCATCAAACTGGCAGTTTTTCAAAATCATCCTTGTCCACATAGGATACGTTTACAATCACATTCCCTTCCCTTTTTACGGGATCATAATCTGTGCGATAGATTAAATCCTCAATCCTTGTGATTACAAAATCAAGCCTGTCACCGATAAGGGCCTCTTCCAGTTCTTCCTTGCCCTTTAGTGTTATGGAGCGACCTGTATAGCCGTGTTTTTCGGTAAAGCCGCGCTCGTCCAGTATCCTGAGGTGATAGCGTACAGCCCTTTCACCAAGATTGTAACCCCTGTTGCGTAATTCGTCGGCAATGATACGGGCTCCTACAGGCCTGTCACTTTCATTGATAATACGCATGATTTCGATAAGTTTTCTTTCGATCTGGGGGTCAGTCATGGGATTTCTCCGTTTTTATGGACATTATATTTAGCATATTTGCAATATGTAAATTGTGATATTATAGACTTCCAGTCCTAATAATATATATAATCAGACCCATACCGAAAATCCCGGCAGCAAGGAAACCGAGCAGACCAAATAACGGAACTCCCCACACCTGGGGTTCCATGCCGGTTTGTATAACCAGGGAAGAACCAACTATAATGGCAGAAATGATAAGACTGAAAGCAAGCCGGTTGGAGGCAACACTTATTTCCGCAAGGAGACGGTCGGTTCCTTCATGTTCAAATCTAAGATTCAGGTAGCCTTTTTCGGCAACTTCGAGAATGTGTGAAAGCTGCAACGGGGCACGACTGAGAAGCCTGCTTACATACCAGAGATTCTTTGAACTGTTTTTGGCCATATTACGCGGAGAAAAGCGTTTTTTCATGAACTTACGTGCATAGGGCTCGGCGATCTCAGTTACATTGAAATCCGGGACCATTTGCATAGCAAACCCACTTACAGTCATTACTCCTTTAAAAAGCAGGGCAATATTAGGAGGTACCTGTATCTGATGCTTACGCAAAAGAGACAGCATTTCAGAGGAGACTTCTGTGGCATCCACCTGATCCAGCGTGCGCCCATAATACTTGAAAAGGAAATGATCATAATCCGCTTTGAAGGAACGCACATCCAGTTTTTCATCAGCTACTCCCAGATCACGCATAACCTCTATGTATTGGGTACTATCCCCGTTTGTTATGGCTATAAGGGCATCTATCAAAAGCCCACGCATATCTTCGGAAAGATGACCCGCCATCCCGAAATCCAGCAGGGCGATTCTCCCGCCTTCCAGGGCAAATATGTTGCCCGAATGGAGATCAGCATGGAAAAAACCATGTTCAAAAACCTGTTTCATAAAAGCTTCAGAAACATCTGTGGCAAGTTTATTCCGATCCAGATTTTCATTTGCCAGATTTCCAAATTTATTACATTTTACCCCTTCAATATATTCCAGGGTCAGGACACGATCGCTGCTGTAATCACTGTATACACGGGGAATTACAATAACAGGATCGTTTTCAAAATTGGAAAGGAAGTGTTCGATATTCCTTGCTTCCTGAGTATAGTCCATTTCCGAGTGAATGGACCTTGACAATTCATCCACAACAGCTACCGGATTATAGAGTTTTATTTCCTCGATGTGCTGCTGGGCAAACCCGGCAAGACTATACATGATATCCAGGTCAGCCTCAATAATGCGGCGAATGCCCGGCCTCTGTATCTTTACAACCACATCTTCCCCGCTATGGAGGCGTGCTTTATGGACCTGACCTATGGATGCAGCTGCTACCGGTTTTTCATCAAAATCAGAAAAGAGTTCAGGTATATCCCTGCCAAGTTCGCTTTTGACTACTGCTTTTACATCTTCAAAAGGAAAAGGGGGGACATCGTTCTGAAGTTTTGTGAATTCCTGTGCGTATTTCAGGGGTATCAGGTCTTCCCGCATGCTGAGTAACTGGCCGAATTTGACATAGGTGGGCCCCAGTTCTTCAAGTACCTTCCGTGCCCTTTCCGGACGGGTATCAGTTTCCCGTTCCCTTCCAAACCGATTCTTGACACGACTGCGAACAGACCCCATTGACCAGAGGTCCATTTTATCCACAAAATAACCAAATCCGTTCGATACGAGTACATCTATGATACGCCCGTATCGCTTAACCATTGAATATCTGTGAGAAATACCCGGTACCATAGTATCAAAAAAAGATATTAGGGATGAATGGTATCAGGACCACTCATCATCTTTTTCATGCTTGCCTTTTTCTTCAGAGGATGTATCCTCACCCATAGATTTTGCAAGCATCTTTTCAAGACGGTCGATTTTTTCTTCCAGGTTCTTTACATGTTCCTGGGTTGCAACATCGGATTTATTGAAAGCTTCCCTGACACGGGAAGACATCTTTTCCTCCATCTCTTCCTGCTGCTTTCTCTTGGATTCAATCAAATCCGCCACGAACTTTTTACCCTCTTCCCTGTTAATTTCCCCACTTTCGACGAGGTCCTTCACATATTCATTAATCTTCTCTTCGGTCAGGGCATACAAGCCCACGGTAAAAAGCCCAAATTTTTTCATATAATATACAGGATCGTACATATTATTAAACCTCCAAGAGTATATTGTTTTTCAATGTATATAAAGAAAATGAAAATAAGCAGGAAAATGGATTACTTTGAAAGCAGCCCTTCAATGCCCTTTCCAATGTAGGTCACACCGGTTGATTCTATGAATTTATCACATACTTGGCGGGCATCCCCTTCTTCAACCATCAAACCTCCGGATAACAAAACTGCCCTATGAGCAACTTCTTTCACAAAATCCATGTGATGGCTGACAAAAACTATGGTCGTGCCAAAACTGCGATTTATTTCCTTGAGAGAATTGGTAACATCTCTCAGGGTGATCGGGTCAAGATCTCCAAAAGGTTCATCCAGCATGAGTATATCCGGAGATGTGGCAAGAGATACTGCAATATAGGACCTCACATGTTCCCCACCACTTATCTGTGCAGGTTTCTTTTCAAGTATGTCAAAAGAAAGATCCAGAGCATCAAATACAGGTTCTGCATATTTAGCCACATCGAGGTCCGGCCAGGCGGGGAATAATTCAAGGTAGACCTGTGGTGTCAGTCCCATTTTTGAAAGGGATTGTTCTTTTTCTGCCTCTGCCATATCTGGCAACTGATAAATCGTATCCAGCATCTTTTCAGAAATACCCAGCTTCTCTGCTTTTTGGCGGGCATGTTCTATCGCACCCTGCCTTTTGAGCCTGAGTTTAAAGGCTATATGCTGTCCTATTGTGGAATGAGGGGATAGGGTAAATTCCTGATGCATGATACTCATTCTGCGGCGCATTTCCATTCTTTGCGGGCTGAAACGGGAAATATCAATCCAGTTATCCTCAAGAGAATAAAGGACCCTTCCGCTTTGAGGTTCGAGGAGGCCGGCAAGCATCCTTAGCAGGGTTGTCTTCCCACTTCCGGAAGGGCCTATCAAACCCAGTATCTCACCCCTGTTAACAGAAAGAGAAATGTTTTTCAGGTCCAAAACTTCCCCTACCCTCCAGAGAGAATATCGCTTGGCAAGATTTTCTGCCCTGACACAAACCTCTTCTGAAAAAGTACCCAGAGGTTTTTTATCAGCCATTCCATGAAGGAACTTATCCAGAACTTCGCCAGAATCACCTGATGCCACAATTTTTCCTTCATCGATGTAGAGCATATCATCGGCAAGGTAACTCAAAATTTCCGGAAGGTGGGATACTACCAGAATAGGAATGTTGAGTTTTTCTTTCAGAAGAAGAATTATGTCCAGTATTTGCTGTTTGGAATCCGGACCTGCCATTGTGACAGGCTCATCCAGCAGCAGCACGGATGGCCGGGATGCAAGCTGGCGGGCAAGAATGAGGCGTTGTTTTTCTCCTCCACTCAATGCTCCGGAAAAATGCAGGGCTTTTTCCTTCAAACCCACAATACCCAGATAGGCCATTGCCTCCTCATACATTTCATCATAAAGAGGATGATCGTTATCCGGAAGGGCTTCGTAACCTTCCCTTGCATAATAAAGCCTGCGGATTATATTTTCAACTGCTTTACCGGACCAGAGGCTGAAGTTGCGCTGGAGATGAAGGGCGCTACTGCTCATCAAAAAACGTTGACCGGATTGGCCCATATCCGGATTTATAGCCGTTTCGTCAATCTCAATCGTCCCACTGTCAAAATTTTCAATTCCACGCAAAATTTTAAGCAAGGTCGATTTGCCACTACCACTTTTACCTGTAATGCCAAATATTTCACCATTCTGTACGGTAAAACTGATGTCCTCAAGTACCTGTTTTTTCCCGCAGGAAGAATCGTAAATTTTTGAAATACCTTTTACTTTAAGCATTTCCCACCTCATTAAGGGAAATCCATTTTTAACTTTTGATCGCAGAAACAAATTCAGCAATCTTTGCGCGGACATCGCCAGCATCTTCCACGGCAGTACCTGTCACAATCATATCCGCCCCTGCCTTTGCACAGGCAGCTGCAGCATTACGGTCACGGATGCCTCCACCTACTATCAAATGTCCTTTATCGATAGCATGTTTCACAGCACCTACCATTTCAACTGGAACCGGTTCATCTGCACCCGAACCTGCCTCGAGATACACATAGCGCATTCCAAAATAGGTTCCTGCAAGAGCATAGGCTGCAGCAAGCTCCGGTTTTGTACGGGGTAGCAACCGTGCATCTCCTACCCATCCAACCGTACCGCCTGGTTCCACTATCAGGTAGGCCATTGGAATGGGTTCAATACCGAATTTACGTACAAGAGGTGCACCCATCGCCTGGTTGGTAACAATATAATTGATATCCCTGGAATTGAGCAGGCTCATGAAAAAAATAGCATCGGCGTATGAACTCACGCCTGCGGAATCGCCAGGGAAAAGAATGGTCGGCACATCAATTTGTTCTTTCATCAGCTGAAGGGTCTGGTCAAGAACCTGACCCATCGCGCCGGTGGAACCCCCAATCATTATAGCATCGGTGCCTCCCTCAACGGCAGCTTTTGCAATCTCTACCGCTCTTTCGGGTTTTTGGGAGGCGGGGTCTATAAGTGTCAGATGGACACAGCCGTCCCTCTTCACGATGTCATTGAGGTACTCTTCCACCTGCATCAGACAGATCAGCCTCTCTTTACTTCCTTGGATTTTACACGGAGATTTTTGTAACCACACTTTCTGCATTTAACAGCCCTTACAGCGTTACGGGCATTGCAATTCATGCAGATCTTCTTGTTAAGTATACGTTCCTCAGCTTCGGGGAATCTTGCCATATTCTCACCTTTGTAATGATTGTAATTAAATTAATAGTATCGGGCTGGCTAAATAGCCCTCAAAACATATAATTGTTTTGGGGAGGAATCATCGATAATTCTTATCGATTTCCTCCAGCATCATCTCACGTACTGAACGGGCATCCGCACGGCCACGTGTTTTCTTCATTACCTGACCCACAAGGAAGTTCAGGGATTTTTCCTTACCTGCAAAGTAATCCTCCAGAGCTTCAGGGTTTTCTTTCAAAACTTCCTCTACAGCCTGGTCGACCACATCGCCTTCTACCTTCAGCAGGCCCTTCTCCTTTACAATGTCCATCGGGGACCCGCCTTCATCAAGGATACTACGTATGATCTCCACAGCTCCCTTTTCGGTAATCTTACCACTGACTACCAGCTCAATGATCTTCACCATATCTTCTACTGTAAAGGAAGCTATGGTGAGATCACGGTAATTGAGTTCTCCCTTGAGGACATCGGAAACCCATACCGCTGCTGCGGCAGGATCTACCTGCGAGGCAACCTCTTCATAGAAATCCGCCACCCTGATAACAGATGTTAGCGCCTTGGCATGGGTATCCACCATTCCGTAGTCCGAAATGAACCTGCTGCGCCTGGCATCCGGCAGTTCGGGAAGGGTTTCAAGGATACCGTCAACCCAGCTTCCAACCCTCATGGGTACCAGATCAGGTTCAGGGAAATAACGGTAATCGTGCTCTTCTTCCTTGGTCCTCATGGAAATCGTGACCCCGCGGGCCTCGTCAAAGTGACGTGTTTCCATAACAACCTCTTCTCCCCGCCGTTTGATATTCTTCTGGCGCATGATCTCATAGAGCAGGGCCCGTTCGGCGCCTTTGTGGGAGGATATATTCTTAACCTCGGTTCGGTCACCGCCGCCTATGGAAATATTAGCATCCACCCGCATCGAGCCTTCCAGGGTACTGTCGAAGACGTCCAGATACTCAAGGATATTACGCAGTTTGTCCAGGAAACGTCGGGCTTCCCGGGGACTGCGCATATCTGGCTCGGAAACTATCTCAATCAGGGCCATGCCCGAACGATTGTAATCAATCAATGTACCCCTGGACCTGTCAATGGAACCCATGTGCATCAGTCTGCCCGGATCTTCCTCCATATGAGCACGCCTGATACGAACGACATGTTCACCGTCCTCACCTTCAATGACCACCCTGCCGTCACTGACAATCGGGTAATCATACTGGGTGGTCTGGAAACCTTTTGGAAGATCAGGATAGTAGTAATTCTTACGATGGAACTGGGTTTGTTCCACAATCTCACAGTTTAGGGCCAGTCCGATCCTGATAGCATATTCCACAGCCCTTTTGTTCAGCACCGGCAGACAACCGGGAAGGCCCATACATACCGGACATACATGAGTATTGGGTTCTGAAGTATGATAGTCCGTGGAACAGCCACAGAATAACTTGGTAGCAAGCTTGTTTAGCTGGACATGTATCTCCAGGCCTATCATGACACCATCGGGATTTTCGTATACCATTTATACCACCGCCCCGGCCAGTTTAGTATGATGATCGGTATTTTTCTCAAAGGTATTGGCTGCTTTGAGAATAGTAGCTTCATCAAAGTAGTTTCCGATTACCTGCAGTCCTACAGGCAGACCTTCGGAAAAGCCACAAGGGACTGATATGGAAGGCACCCCTGCAAGATTAATCGGGACAGTGTTAATATCCGAAAGATACAGAGACAGTGGATCATCCATTTTTTCCCCTATTTTGAAGGCAGGTGTTGGCATTGTGGGTGCCATCAATACATCCACATCCCCAAGGGCTCTTTCAAAATCCTGTTTTACAAGGGTGCGTACCTTGAGGGCCTTTAGGTAATATTTGTCATGATAACCCGCAGAAAGAGCATAAGTTCCAAGCAGGATACGTCTTTTTACCTCTGCACCGAACTTTTCCTGCCGGGTCTTTGAGACCATCATATGCCAGTTCTCGCCTTCTGAACGGGTGCCATAGCGAGTGCCGTCAAAACGGGCAAGGTTTGAGGAGGCTTCACTCATGGCTATAATATAATACGCTGCCAGCGCATAGGGTGTGTTTGGCATGGAAACTTTTGTGTACTCAGCTCCCATATCCTCGAACTTGCCAATAGCATCCCATACCAGTTTCTGTACATTATCATCGATGCCTTCCCCGAAGTATTCAGCAGGAACTCCGATCTTTAACCCTTCCACATCGTCCTGAAGGGCATCAGTATAACCGGTATCATGTTTGACACAGGTTGAATCCCGGTTATCATATGTACCGATAACGTCCATCAGGGCTGCTACATCTTCCACGCGATTTGCCAGAGGGCCGATTTGCTCCAGGGAATTGGCATAGGATACAAGGCCGTATCTGGAAACTGCCCCATAGGTCGGTTTCAGGCCCACAGCCCCACAAAAGGCCGCCGGACAGCGCACCGAGCCACCTGTGTCCGAACCCAGCGAGACAGGAACCTGCCCTGCAGCTACAGCAGCAGCACTGCCCCCCGAGGACCCACCGGCCACTCTTTCTGTATCCCACGGGTTAAGAGTTGGACCGTAGATACTTGTTTCAGTGGAGGTTCCCATACCAAACTCATCCATGTTGGATTTACCGATTATCACTGCACCTGCCTTTCGCAATCTTTCGATCACGTGAGCATCATAGGGTGGCACATAACCCTCAAGGATGGCAGAACTGCAGGTTGTGGATAATCCCTTGGTGGAAATATTATCCTTGATTGCGATGGGCACACCTGCAAGAGGCCCTTCTATGTCCAGAGAGTCGACTTTTTTAGCCTGATCAATAGCATCTTCTGCAATACAGGTGAAAGCATTAATGTCACTTTTTTCTATTCTTTCCAGATAGAAGGCAACAACATCCTCGGCTGATGAGGAACCTATCTTGATTCTTATATCAGATAAACCATCCAGCATTTTTGGCCCTCAGATGATCTTTGGAGTTCTAATGTAGCCATCCTGTATCTCTTCAGCATTTGCAAGAATGGAATCCTGCTCCAGGGAACCTGTTGGCTCATCTTCCCTGAATACATTCATGACATCGGCAACGTGGTATGTAGGCTTGACATCCGAGGTATCCACCCCATCCAGCTGTCCGAAATAATCCAGCACAGTGCTTAGTTCCGATGCAAATTCAAAAGCATCCTCCTCATCGATGTTGACCCGTGCAAGCCAGCCGATGTGTTCTACCTGTTCCTTTGTAATCATAATATGAAGCCTCTGTAAGCGTTATATAGCGTATGTGTTACACAAAAGGTAATGCTATTAATATGTTCTTATCAGGTCTTTTTACTCCTGCGGTTTACACCATACATCTGTACCTTTTTCATCCTGGCAAGATTGAGCACCCTGTCCATCTCATAATCCTCCAGGGGCCGGGCCTCCAGGAAACCATTTTCCACAGCTTCATTGAATATCTCATAACCAATACTGGACCGGGCAAAAACCGTGGTGTAACCATCCGGCGTACCCACACCCCCGAAACTTATATCGGAATTTTCTGCCGCCATGTCGGTACAGAACTTGCATGAGGAAGACCTGTATTCATCAAATTCGGACAGAGAAAACCTGCTTACCTTGTCTGCCTGCTCAAACTCAAACTTACCCTTACGAATCTTCATTGCATCAATATCCGCAAGTCTCATTCCATGGTTTTCAACAAATTCCTTGATACCTTCGTAAGAAAATGTGTCCATACAGAATAGTCCCAGACGCAGCACATTGGCTCTCATGAACAGATGCAAAAATCCATAGGGACTGTGCTGCATCTTGTAAACTGCATCTATATTGCAACTTGGACCCACAAAAGCAATACTTCGCATACCTTGCTGGATGGCCTGCATCAACTGTTCCATTGTCATGCTGTGAGAATACATGCTACCAGAGGACTCAAGCACCTGTGCACGATCCTCAGCAATAATTGCAACCGGTTTCCAGGGTTGATCCTTTGAATGAGTGGTTACTACCGCACAATCAATCAGGCCTTCCTCCAGTCCATACACCAGCAATGCCGTAACAGCACCTCCATCCTGTCCATTGTGTTGGGGAAGCAGGCTTTTGGCACTGTATGCAAACCTGAGTTTACCCACAAGTTCCTCTTCAGTAGTAATCGTGCGAGGGCACTGGTTATAACACACGCCGCAGGACGTACATGGGCCTACTATTTTGGGACGTTTATTCTCTATTGCTATGGATTCACAGGATGCAGCACATGCGCCGCAAAGGGTACAGATACCCGGCTTGATAACATCTTTGTTAAGTTTGCCAAAAGAAACACGTTTTTTTTCGTCAAGACTGCGTTTGAGACGTATTACGCTTTTTTTCATCTCATTAAATGTTTTCAGGCATTCACTGGAGCAAAATAATAGGTCTCACCGTCATACTCCTTCTGGAAAGAAGTGTCTTCTGCGACTTCTCTTTTACAAATAGGATCCTGCTTCATTATATCCACCGCAAAAACTGTCTACAATAGGATGTCCATGCACCATTATAAATTGATGGCAGAAAACTATAATTAATCTTACTACCCAACATGAGCACATGGATGCCCAGACCAAAGCCGAATTACTGGCAACAGGAAGAGTGGCAATCGATGAAAACCTACTCGGAAAAACCATTGTTTCAAGTGCAGGACCTGGTGCCGGTAAAGTAGGTTTCTTTTTTAGTTCCGGAGGACGACGGGTAAAACTTGGAGCAGATGCAAAATCCCCTTTAAAAGCGATTGAGGAGGATGGCAATATCTGTATCTACAAAAATGAGAAACTCCTTGCCTGCGGACAAATTGAAGAAGAATTGCTTCACTGTCCCGAGCAAGCATATATCAATATGACAGAGACCTGTATATTTGACTGTAAATTCTGCCCGGTCCCAAAACTCAACGGCAGGGTCAAATCAGTGGAAGAAGTGCTGGACATGATAGAAAAAGCACATGATACAGGAAAGATGAAAGCCATATCCATCACTGCCGGGGTTGATGAGACAGTTGAAAAGGAAGTTGACAGGGCAGTTGAGGTTGTCAGGAAGTGCAAAAAGTACCATGTACCCATCGGGGTTTCAGTATATCCCACAATCAATTCCAACAAACTGCTAAGAGAGGCCGGCGCAGATGAGATAAAATATAATGTAGAGACCATGGACCGCCAGCTTTACAGCGAGCTCTGTGGCGAACAGGACCTTGATTTTATACTGGATTACCTTTCCGAAGCTGTCCGGATGTTTGGCAAGAACAGGGTTTGTTCCAATTTCATAATTGGTTTGGGAGAAGATGATGAAACGGTAATGCAAGGAATACGGGAACTTGTACGAAGAGGTGTGGTTCCTATCCTGAGACCCGCAACAAGCCATTCCCTCAGAAAGGGGGAGGTTAATATAGAGAGGCCTTCAAAGGAGCGTATCCTCAAACTCACCCGTTTCCTGAGAGAAGAGCTGGATCAAGCCGGGCTTGATACAAGACTGTTCAGGACAATGTGTCTGCCATGCACAGGTTGTGACCTGGGGCCCCATAGAGACCTGGGATGAAAACCAAGTAAAAAAATCCTGCATATTTATAAAAGATGCCAATGTGTGGAAATTAAGGAAAGTATTTATTGCAAAGGGATTCCAAGGGGTGACTATGAGTCTGTTAGAAAAACTCTATAACATCAATGTGGGCTATATCATAATAGCAGGGATTGCCCTGACTGCTCTGCTCTTTTATTTCCTTCTCCAGTATGCCGAAGAAGGGAATCTGGTACTTGTTCTATTGCTTGGTATTGCTATTGCTTTTGTGGCCACATTGATTACACGGGTATTCAAGAACCAGCGCTATTTGCAACAGCTTAAATAACATTCATTCCTTTCCCAGGCCTTTCAGGATTGCCTCCCCCCATTCAGAGGCGTTTTCCACATCATATATGTGCCTGGTAATACTTTCCTTTGATTCAAGGATTGCAAGTTTATCCTTGTGTAAAATACCCTGTTTCTCAATCTCTGCCCCTGCAATGTCTTTCAACCTGATAATTTCGGTGTTACCTTTATCCATCATGAGAAATCTGCGGTTGGTGAGCACCAGACAACCCTTTTTTTCCTTTTCAAATTTCAGGAGGGTTTCGCCCCTCAGAAAAGAAGGACGAAACAGTTCAAGATTCTCTGCAAAATTTTTCGGCTCCCTGACCGAAAGGGCCAATACCTCAGGATTTTTCTCATCGATTACGATATAGAGCAAGTTTGTATCCTGTTTCAAACCTATAATGGAACTTGCATCAATTCTCCTGATAAGTTCTTTTTTCTTTGAGAAAAGAGTGATAGTTATTTTTTCAAAATACATATGTTTCTTTGTGAGTACCAGCCATATCCTGTCTCCTTCAATTGTTGCGCTATGTCTTCCAAAAACCTCCTCCCCGGTTTCAAGCACATCAACCCCCCGTCCTTTCCGGTGGAAACTCTCCCCTTCATCAGGACAATAATGGTTAAGCATCTCGGTAAGCAGTGGGCCTTCTATCAGCTTGATGTTGTGTTTTGCCCCTTCCTTTCTTCCTTCACCGGTAAAACTGGAAGTGGTAACAATAATTACTCCATCCACATTTTCCCTGTAGGACAAACTGCCATATTCACGCACTTCCTTGACTCCGACAGGCCCTGAATAACGTTTGGCCTGGACAAGCCATCGATGGGAAAGACCAAAATTATCAATCGATATTTCGATATCTACACCACCGTCCCTGCTTTGTTGTGTCGATCGGGTATTATAGCCCATTTTATCAAAAAGGTGAGCTACGAGCCTTTCAAAATCATAAGGGACAAGATTGAGCAGTTGATTAATTTCCCACATCAAATCATTCATCCACTGTGTAGGACAGACCACATTCTGGACAGGAATATGTTACTGTTCTGGTAGCATTTTTATTTTTATTCTCTATTCTATCCATCCACGTGCCACAGGTTACACATTTCTGATCGAATATTGTGCGATTGCTTGATTTTTCACTATCTGCTTTTGTAATGGAAACCCCTCCTGGACGGGCAATTGGTGGTTGTGCACTATTTGTGAATAACCATACAAACCTTTAAATGTATGCAGTACAATAGCTAATTTATCAGAATCACAGATATAGCTTATGAAATATCTAAATAATGCGAGGGGAAGCATGGACGAACTCGAAGAAATAAGGAAGAGAAGAATGGAAGAGATAAGGACAGATCTCGAAAAGACCAACTGGCCTGCAGAAGCTATGATAGTATCAGATGCCGATTTTGAAGACTTTGTAAGCCGTTATCCACTTGTTGTAGTGGACTGCTGGGCAGAATGGTGTGGTCCCTGCAAAAGGGTCGGACCGATAATAGACTCTCTTGCCGGGCAGATGCAGGGAGACGTTGTTTTTGGCAAACTCGATACGGACCAGAATCAGGTTACTGCGAGAAAATTCCAGATTACTGCGATTCCGACCCTTCTTGTGTTCAAAAATGGGCAACTTGCAGACCGAATGGTAGGTGCATTGCCACAGGCAAGCATACAGGAAAAAATTAAATCATACCTCTGAGGGACAGATTTTATGTCACACAAACCCAGGATTGCCGAAACTCCTTCCGTAAGACTGATAGACCTGAAATCAAAATCCAATTCCTATTTCATAGTGGCCTCTGTAGAAGTGGGCAATACGACCACCAAATGCATCCTGACGGCCACAGACCTTGAAAAGGGTACAACATACCATGTGGTGAAAACCGTAAGGATGACAAGGGATGTAAGACAACCAAAACCTGGAGAGGAAATATTCGGCAAGACGCTTACAGGGGTGGAATTAAGCAGTGAATCCGTGGCAGAACTTGTCAGGAACACGCTCCTGGAGGCTGTCAAAAAAGCCAACCTCGACATAAAAAAAGATATTCATTTCGTTGTCCGATCCACCGGAGTGGTGGCCGGATTCGATGCACCGGAAGAAGTGGGAGAGTTTATCAAAGCTCTTGCAGACGGCTGCCTTATAGCGGGCGTACCTCCCAGGAACATGACGCCTCCGATGTCCCAGGATAACATAAACCCCAGATTCCAGAAGTTCAGCAAACTCAATAAAGTTATTTTTGATGGTGCAGTTGCCAGCGTTCTTCCTCCCACAGGCGCCACCGGTGTGGAAATTGTGGCCAATGAAATGGAGGGGGAACTTGCAACCGCCGGTATTAAAGAAGGAGCACAATGGGTGGATGTGGATTTCCGTAACCCCTGTTTATCGATGGACTTTGGAACCACACTCGATGGACGGATCATCAGCCCCGAAGAGCCATATGCAAAGACCATTGGCAACTTCTGTGGCTATGCCGGAGCCATTCCCGATGCTATAATCCGTGGAACCCAGCTTGTGGATTTGGAACTGGGAACCGCTCTTGATGTCTTTGACCAAAAGCCTCCGGGCATGATTACCATGTTCCTGAAGGGGAAGAAAATAAAGGAATATGCAAACCGCCTAATGGAAAAGATATCTATCGAAAAGGTACCTGAAAATGTCACCCGTTATGGAAGTGTCCCTGTAAATCCTGCCGCTGCAGCCGAAATTGGGGTCGTGCTCATTGGATGTGATGTCGGTACCAATGGTTCAAGAATGGATGAACTAACAGAGCTGGGTGCGCAGATTTACAAAGAAGAGGGACTCAAGGTCCTGTTCGCAGTAATCGATGAAGTGATGGCAGGTGTAATCTACCGTCTTGTGGAAGTGGCACAGAAAGAAGGAGTTGTATTTCCTGAAACTTCCATTGGAATCACCGGAAGGGCCGCCATATCAGGAGACAAACCCAAACTTGTCCTTGAAAAACTGGAAACACTGGGATTGGGAGATAAAATCGAAGAAAAGATCGTATTTGTCGATGACGGACTTGCCAGAGGTGCAGCGGTCATGGCAAGATGTATGAACTCTCTGGGAACGCCTCATAATCCTCTGGGTGGCCATACAGGTGGAAAATGTATCCTCAAGGACAGGATAAAATTGCAAAGCCAGTAAGTTCATTCCTCGGAGAGGGTTTTTAGAGCCTTCTCCATTGCTTTTTTATGTAATTCCGCCGAATCATGAATTCCTCCCAGCTGCCCTCTGACGGCCCTGCAAGGGTATTGCTGGATTAACAAACCTGCCTTTGCCGGGGCATCCTCCACTCTTATACCTATTAGTTTTTCCGCCATTTTCCATGTGCTGCCGCAGGGTGCGCCTTTCAGGACCCGGACATCCGATATATAGCCGTTTTTAGTGGAGACTTCGAATTCCGGAAGACCGAATACGCTGGAATATGGTGCTGTTTCTTCCTTCTCCGGAAGGGTACAGCATATCTCATCCACCTCGATATGGATACCATATTCAGAAGATATTTTGTCCAGTTCGACAAGCGGGGCCCTGGCCGAGCCCCCGGGTACGATCAATGAGGACACACCGGCTTTCCCGGCCAGGCGGGCAATCACCGGTGTAATATCGGGATGCAGAGAGTAAGTTATTATGGTGTCTGCATTAAATACATCCGGATTGATGTCCAGTTTCTTTACAAATTCTTCCGGCTCATCCAGAAAATCGGGTATCCTGGCAGGCAGGGAGGCAGTTTTTACAGTAAAATCCGAATGTTGATGGAGCGTATCTATCAATCGGTTGCCATACTTACCTCTTGTAATTACTCCTACAATGGCCATACAATGGAAAATGGAGAATATAGTTATATTATTTACCCGTAAATATTATACAGGTGAAAATATGGATGACATAGACCAATCAAAGGTATATTTTGTATGCAATACATGCAGCTTCGTATTCCAGACAGACCCCAACTTCATGCCTATAAAATGTCCCCAATGTGGCAGTGAAGACACCGTCCGTACCTGAGAGATATAAATGAAAGGAAAACTTGTCACCATCGAAGGGATCGACGGGTCGGGCAAGACCACCATAATGGAATACCTGAAACAAAATCCCCTTTATTCGGATATTATTTTTACAAGGGAACCTACAAAAGACTGGATCGGTCAGGCTGTGATGCGGGCAATCCAGTCGGACGTTGATCCCCTTGCCGAGCTCTTATTGTTCACAGCCGATCATGCAGAACACATCCGAAATACGATCAAACCTGCAATTGAAGCTGGCAGAGTGATAATTTCAGACAGGTACTCAGACAGCAGAATTGCCTATCAGTCATCTACCCTTAAGGACAGGTTCGATGAGCCGGTGGAGTGGATCAAGCAGTTGCACAAAGGATGGACCGTTGTGCCGGACCTCACTTTGCTGCTTGATATCGAACCCGAAATTGCCGTATCAAGATGTGACAGTCGTGACGCACAGACCAAGTTTGAAAAGGTGGATTTCCTTTCAGGGGTTCGCAATGTATTCCTGCAACTTGCAGAAGAAAATCCTCAGCGATTTGTAATCATAGACGCATCACAGAGTCTGGAAAAAGTGAAAAAGGAAGTAGATAAAGCCATCCAAGAACTTGAATGATCAAAGCTCATTGGAGTCGGCAAATTCGATAAGGGCCTCTCCCAGCTGTCTTGCATATTTGGGATTGAGATTAAAACGTCCCCGTTTCTGGCCCCCTCTTTCCTTTGCAATCTCCACATATTCTTTTTCATACTTTTCACTGGTTTCAAGTGAGATGGTAAGGTACCATCCTCCACCCATTTTTATTTCATGATACGCTGCTTCAACATCCTCAAATGTATTTTCATCCATAGTTATCACCTGATTTTTTTATCGTAGTTGTTTTACTGGTATAACTTGTTTGTGCACTGCCGTTGCGACAAGTGCACCTGAAATCCCGGCGTTTTCAAGTTCTGCAATATCTGCCATATCCCGCACACCACCCCCCAGCAGAAGGGGATGGCGGGATATTTCAGCAAGATGGGAAAGCATATCGATGTCCATCCCTGAAGAGGTGCCTACACGGTCCAGATCCAGATAAATTATGTCTTTTAAGGGAAACTCATTGAGTATTTCTATTGCCTGATCCGGATTTTCAGGGATATCCGATGATTTAGACAGTAATTGACCATTTTTGCGATCTATGCTCACACTTATGCGGCCCGGATACCTGGCAGCCAGCTTCCTGATCACATCCATTGGAGCCGTTTCAGTGCCCAGCACCAGAGTATCGGCAATTCGCAGCCATTTATCCGCATCCTCCTGCCTGTCTACACCGCCGTCCAACATGACTTTCGATTTGGATGAAAGGGATTTTAATTCATCAATATTCTCTTTGTTTTCCCCTTCCCCCTGCAGTATATTGAGGTCGGCAATATAGACTTCCCGGGGATTGAGAGTTTCAATAATACCAGAGGGACTGGAAGTTTCACATACCTGACTGGACAGATGAACCGCATGGTAGTTTTTCCGGTCACCTCCCCGAGCGTGGACTGCAATACCATTATATATATCCAATACAAAGACAATTCGAAACATATTTAATATGACACTTTATTCCATCCTATAAAAAAGAGGCCATTACATGAAACTGCTGGTTAGTCCTATTAATAAAGAAGAAGCAATCTCCGCCCTGAAAGGCGGTGCAGATATTATCGATGTCAAAAATCCAAAGGAAGGCTCTCTTGGTGCCAATTTCCCGGGAGTGATCAAAGGAGTAAAGGAAACTGTAGGGAACCAAAAACCCATCAGTGCGGCTCTGGGGGATTTTAACTACAAACCCGGCACCGCTGCCCTTGCTGCCTATGGTGCAGCAGCTGCAGGTGCGGATTATGTCAAAATCGGCCTGTATGATATCCAGACCGAGGAACAGGCCTATGAGATGCTTGCAGGAATCACCGAAGCTGTCAGGACAATGGACAATGTTCCGAAAGTCGTCGCATGTGCATATTCCGATTATGCGAGGATCAATTCCATCGATCCGGCTCTCTTACCGGCAATTGGTGCAAAGGCAGGAGTTGACCTGGTCATGGTTGATACGGGGGTGAAGGACGGACGTTCCACCTTCGAGTTCCTCAATGAAGCACAGCTTAAGGATTTCGTTGAAAAAGCACATGCAAGTGGCCTGGAAACGGCTCTGGCAGGCAGTATCAAATTCGATGATATAGAAGCAATAAAGAACATCAAGCCGGATATCCTGGGTGTCAGGGGTATCGTCTGTGGCGGGGATCGTAGTACATCCATCAGGCAGGAACTTGTAGAACAGCTTCGCGCCCGTCTTAGCTAATATCTTATTATATTCGTGAGTCCCTGCTTGACATACAGACAAACTTTTTCAAACAGCAGGGATATTTTTATATTATATTTATAGAGGGGAGGTAACATGTTGAGACAGAGATTTATAATGGATACCACCGGGCTTACCGATATTCAGGCCCGCCAGTCACTGGGACAGAATACCATCTGCGCAGGTATGAAAGAAATTCTGGACCTGATAGCTGATGCCCGGCTGCATCTGCAGATCAGCTGCTATGTCCCCTTCCCTTCTGTTTATAATGAACTTCAGGAATTTGCAAATAACAATAACTGTGACCCGGAAGTAGTGGCAAAGATTGATACATGGCTTGTCAAGAAAACCCCTGACAGGTATGAGGTACAGATTCCCTCCCGCATCTTCCACGAATACGTATCCTACATGAGGGAGAGGATCAACAAAGGCATGAATGTGGCAGAGGAAGCAATACGTGAGGCTTCCCGCGAATGTCTTATCCAGAATTCACAGGCAGAAACCAAACAAATGGTGGAAAGGGATATCGATCGCGAAGTAGTGGGTTCCGTTGTGAACAAATTCCGCAACAAATACCGCTCAGCCCTGCGTTACGGAATACTGGACAGTGCGCCTGATATCGATGTGCTACTGCTGGCAAAAGAACTTGATGCAGCCGTAGTTGCCAAGGATTACGGGATTCAGAAATGGGCCGAACAATTGGGAGTGAGATTTGTTCCCGCCGAAACCTTTCCCCGGATGTTGCAGGAATATCTCAGACATACATCCCGTTAAGCACCTGCCACAAAGGCAAACAATGCCATGAACATAGCCAGTTTGAAGCGTTTGGAGGAAAGGGCCGGGTCATTTTTCAGCACTGCATAGACAGCCGCTATAAAAAGAAGGTCAGCAATACCCACCAGAGGAAGGTAATATTCACCCAGTATGGAATTCAGGTAAGGGTAAGGACTGGCAGCAATACCTATCAGGGCAAGAACCGAAGCTACAAGCCCTGCCTGTTTTTTCCCGATGAGAAGGGGGAGAGTGGTTGCTCCTGCTTTTAGATCTCCCTCCATATCCTCGATATCCTTCACAATTTCCCGTGCAATTGTAGCCAGGGTTGCAAGCAGGAATAATACCGAAAGGGCATACAATCCTTCTATCCCAAATACAGCGGCACCGAAAAGAAAAGTGGAACCTGTCAGGTAACCCACCGCAGCATTGCCAAAAAAGGGAGTCGTCTTAAGACTGCGGGCATACAGGACAAGCAGGAGAGAATTGAAAAGCGCTATTAAAGCACAGACCAGATTAGTGAACCAAGCAATGGCAATTCCGACTATGAAAAGGAATGCAGCAAAGAAAAGAGCCTGTTTCTTGCTTACCCTTCCAGAGGGAATCGGCCTGTCAGGCCTGTTTATCGTATCAATAGCCACATCAAAATAATCGTTAATGGTATTGCCGGCCCCCGTTACAAGTATTACTACAATTCCCACGGACCCTGCTTCAAAGAATGGAAATGCCTGAAGGGGTTGTTCAAAAATGATTCTAAAAGCGATTAACACGCCAATCACTGCTGCAAAGGCTGCCATTGCACAATTGGCAATACGCATTAGTTGGAGATAAGCGTGCATTGAATTGGCCAGCCTTTATTTTCTTCCTGCTTCAAGCATACGATCGAGAGCTCTTTTGGCCAGTGTTCTGACCTTTTCCTCTACTCTGACCTCATATTCTTCATTTTCCAGACAAGCCAGAACAGATGCAGGGTCGATGGTTTTCATATCCGGACAGATCGCATATTCGGAACAGGGGTAAAAGTGCTTATCCGGATTTTCCTTGCACAGGCGATGCAGAAGCCCGTTTTCCGTAGCGATAATGAATTCTTTTGAACCCGAGGAGGAGCAATGTCTTGTCATTCCTGTGGTACTGAATATATGATCTGCTTTTTCAAGCACCTCCCGCCTGCATTCCGGATGAGCCAGGATCTCGGCGCCAGCATGGGCTTCTTTAGATGAGGCCACATCCGACTCACGTAACTGGTTGTGGGTCGGGCAGTAGCCATCCCACAGAATTATTTCCTTATCAGTATTTTTGGCCACATGATCTCCCAGGTTTTTGTCAGGAATGAAAAGTACTTTCGAGCAATCCAGTGAGTTGACAACTTCCACCGCATTGGCGGAGGTACAGCATACATCACTCTCTGCTTTCACCTCTGCACTGCTGTTTACATAGGACACAACCATCGCATCAGGATGTTGTTTTTTGGCTTTCCTTACCTCATCTGCAGTAGCCATTGCCGCCATCGGGCAGCGGGCAAACCTGTCGGGAATGAGTACTTTCCTGTGGGGACTCAGGATAGCAGCGCTTTGCGCCATGAAATCCACACCACAAAAAACAATGATATCAGCGGGCTGCTCAACTGCCTGACGGCTCAGGCCGAGTGAATCACCTACAAAATCAGCTATATCCTGTACATCGCCACGGCAGTAATTGTGGGCAAGGATCACCGCATTTTTTTCTTTTTTCAAGACATTAATCCTGTCTATTATAGCCTGCTTATCCTGCATATTACCACTGCAATCCCGGGATAATGAATTCCGGGCGAATACATAGATCATATAACATATAAGTTTATGCGATTTCAGGTTCCCACATTGAAGGATTGGGTCAGCTTCTTCAAGGTAGAAATTACGGAAAGAGGAGCCAGATAACTTGTTTTTGGATTTGTGGGAGAAGGCACATTTTCCACTCTGGAGGTAAACCTTCCAAACTCACCTTCTACTGCGATTTCATGGACATTTCTTGTCAGGGCAGGATTGAGCACTATCCTTACCCTAGTATTATCAAATCCAATCCCTGCAAGACTTAAAGTAGCAGCCACATTCACATTTGCAGGGAATGACTGTACCGCCTCGGCCGCAGAACCTTCAAAAAGAACAGTTCTGCCAGTTATGGAATCAATATCGATATTATTTTCAAGGACATAAGGAGCACCCCTTAATCCCCCGGTGGGTTTTTCGGTTGTCAGGGTGACTGAATGCAGAGCAGCTGCAGAAGCGGATATCAAACCATCTATCCCACAGATGGCACCTGAAGGGACGTAAATCCGGCAATTTTTTTCACGGGCTATTTTTTCGGCCATGCCAAGAAGTTGTGTGTCAGCAAAAGCCCCGACACTTACTACCATGACATCACATTTTGCATGCAACGCCGCGGGAACCACTTCATAAACCGCCTGCTGGGAAGCACATTCTACCACCAGGTCTACCTCCCTGACCATGTCAACAATTTCCATGATCTGCGGGTCAAAATTTTCCAGTGAACTTTTCACCCTGTCCAGGGATTCATTATGGCGGTCATATATAGCATAGAGTTCTGCTTCAATCTGGCCATTATCAATAGCCTTACAGATCTCGCCACCAATGGCACCACAACCGAAAACTCCTATTTTAAGCATTAATGAGACTCCTTTATGTTCTAGAGGGGCAGCACATAAAAGTATTATCATTACAAAGCCTATTAAAACTCCTCGAACATAAAGTAAATCCGGTGAAAAGGATGCTGAGAGGACAGATAGAGAACTTCATCCGCGAAGATCTGGGTTATCATGATATCTCATGCCAGATGGTGCCGGATACAATTGCAGAAGCCGTGGTTTTTGCAAAGCAGGATTGTGTCATTGCCGGTGTGGAGATTGCAGAGGCCATTTTTGATTATTTTGATATCGAATATACAAGAAAGGTTGCAGACGGGGAAAAAGTCCGGAATAACGATGTGATCTTTGAACTTAAGGCAGACACAGTATCCTTATTACGTGCTGAAAGGTTGAGTTTGAATTTCCTGGGACACCTGAGCGGTATTGCGACCCTTACAAGAGATTGCGTGGAAGCTGTAAATGAGTGTTCTGAAGCAGTTGTGGCTGCAACCCGTAAAACAACTCCGGGAATCCGGGAATTCGAAAAACTGGCTGTAATCGCGGGTGGAGGGGATCCCCACAGGTTCAATCTTTCCGATTCCATCATGATAAAGGACAATCACAGGAATATAATGGGCCTGGAAAATGCAATTCTTAAAGCAAAGGAAATGGCAAGTTTTACGCAAAAAATAGAAGCTGAAGTTGAATCCACAACCGATGCCATTCTGGCTGCAAAGATGGGAGTGGACATCATTATGCTGGACAATATGTCCCCTTCAGAAATAATATCAACCGTGGAAAAGTTACGTCACGCAGGATTAAGGAATAAGGTAATCGTAGAGGTGTCGGGAGGGATAAACACCGAAAACCTTGCCGAATACGCAAAAACCGGAATTGACGTAATCTCTATGGGATCTTTGATCCATAAAGCACAATGGGCCGATCTGAGTATGGAGATGAAAGAGTCTTTTATGTCATAAACTTTATATTGGTTTCCAGTAGTGTATTTAGGCAGTATTCAGATAACAAATTATAAAAAAATCGTGGCGAGGGGAACATGAAATTCAAAAAAATGATAGTATGCCTGCTCTTGATAGCAGCCTTGTCCTCAGTGGTATTTGCGGGCTCTGCCTCTGCAAAAAGTGTTCTTTATGAAGGAGATATACAAGCCGGTGACGGGTACCAGATAAACAATCATGTAATAGATGTAGCCGATGTGTTCCCTTCAGAAGACTATGCATCGTTTTATGTGTATGAGAAGGACACTGAATTGATGGACAAAGGGCTGGATATTAACGACACTTTTACCTTTGAAATCGATAATGAAGAAGTTGAAGTGAAACTTCTTGATACAAAGACAGGTACTTTACCCCGTGCCGAAATAGCCATCACAATTACCGATGAGGACATAATCAATACAAAGGGAGTTGTCGATGGAGGCCATGAAAAGGCGGAATTTTCCGGTACACCCATTATTGAAATTACCAAGAGTGTAAGTTCTAATACCATACAAGCAGGTGATTCAGTAACAGTTACTGTCAGGGCAGAAAACAAAGGGGATGACGAGGCAACTGACCTCAGGTTTTCCAACAACCTCCCCGAGAAATTCATCCTGGAGGAAACTTTCGTAAGCCAATCCGGGGAGATGTCCCTGGACGTTGGGGAATCACAGCAAATCTTTGTCTATCGCATCACGTCAACAGAACCCGGCACATTTACACTCAAACCTACTACTGCAACCTTTTCCAACAATGCGGGAGTTGATTTCCCGCAGACAAGTTCCAACACTCCTACAATCACAGTGGAAGGCGAACCTGCAGCCATGGCAGATGTGGAAGTTTCGGCAGACCTTCAGGAACCTGTTATACCGAGAGGGGAGAGTACTGAAGTAACATTACTCATAAGAAATAACGGCGAAGGAGATGCTGAAGCAGTTTCCGTGGACATCCAGCTTCCTGATGGGCTTGAATATGAAAGCGGGGACAGTGAGATTGAGATTATCAGTGGTACTCCCACAATATACCTGCAAACCCTGGGAGTGCAACAGGAAAAGGAATTCACATTCAACGTCAATGCAGAAGAAATGGGAAGTTATCCGGTAACAGCCTCCTATTCCTACATCAGTGCTGAAGACCCTGAAGCAGAAGAAATAAACAGTGAAACAACAACAAATGCACTGGAAGTCACAAAAGGCAAATACGATGTGATCTTCGAGCAGCCGCTATATGTATATATCGTGCCTGTAGTCATCATCCTTGGGGCAGCAGCATGGATATATTACCGCCGCCAACAATACCGCTTTTAAATATCATCCGGAGGAATTAATTGCTCAACATACTTATGGTCGGAAACGGACAGTGTGGCAACCGTATTCTGGACTCTATAAACAGGCAGGCATTCGGCTCCAAAAGTCGGTTTGCCAAATTCTATTCAAAACAACAGTATAAAAGTAATGTACAAACCCTTGCCATAAATACTGCCGTAAACGACCTCAAGGAAATGAAATATACCAAGGCAAAGGATCGAATCCATATACCTCACCTGCACGGGGTTGGTGCAAACAGAAACGTGGGAAGGAAAGTTTTTGACGAAAATAAATCCCAGATAATGCGCAACCTCGATGAGAGAGGTAGTTTCGATCTTGCTTTTGTTATAACTTCTGCCTCCGGGGGCACAGGATCATCTTTTACTCCATCCCTTATTCGGGAATTGAAAGAACAAAATGATTATCCGGTATATGCAGTCGTTGTCCTGCCTTTCAGGGAAGAAGGGACACTTTACCTGCAAAATGCCGCATTTGCCCTCAAGGATATAAGGGAAAGTGGGGTTGACGGGATAATCCTTGCAGATAACCAGTACCTCAAACAGATGGGGGGGGACGTGGAATCTGCCTATGATTCCATAAATGAGATGATCGCAAAGAGGCTAATATTCCTGCTGGATTCCCTGGACAGTGAGATGATGATGGTCACAGACCTGGGTGATTTCAAGACGGTCATGAGCGGAGGAGCCGGGATTGCAACCATTGGTTACTACGAAGCAGACGGGGAAGTACCTATCAGAACAGCCATCCAGAAGGCTGTATCCCCAAGCGGATTACTGTTTAATACCAATGTTTACGAGGAAGCAAGCAGGTCCATGATGATCATCAGGGGTGACAAGAGTTACCTGAGTATCGATGAAATCTCTACGGAAGTTGAGAAACTTTCTGATTCAGTAGGCCATGTTTTCAAAGGAATAATCGTCCGCAAAGGTGAATACCCCCGCGTACTGTCTGTCCTTACCCTTGAATCCGCTTCCGAGCTGGAAGAACTTTATCATCTTGCAGTCGATGCTATCAATATCGAAAAAGAGAAAAAAGAACGGGTCCAGAAAGACAAGGAAGTCGATAAGGCATTCTCCCAGATAGAAGGTCTGGAACCGCATTACTGACATGAGGTGCAATGTTTCCAGGAAGAGACATGCCACAAGCAGACAATATAATCGAAATCCGTGGGTTGGAAAAAGTCTATGGAGATGGTGTCGAGGTAAAGGCGCTTGACGGACTGGACCTTGATGTGAAAAAGGGAGAATTCCTTTCCATAGTTGGCCCTTCCGGATCCGGCAAAAGTACCCTGCTCCACATGATAGGTATTCTGGACACGCCCACAAAAGGCACTATCCTGATTGACGGCCAGGATGTCACCAGCATGGATGACCGGCAGCGATCCAGTGCACGAAACAAATTGCTTGGCTTTATTTTCCAGTATCATCACCTTTTACCCGACTTCACCGCACTGGAAAATGTAATGATGCCTCTTTTGATAGCCGGCAAGAAAAAGGATGAAGCTACCAGAGAAGCTGAAAAATTGCTCAATGAAGTTGGATTGGAAGACCGGCTTCATCATTTTCCGGGCCAGCTTTCAGGGGGACAAAACCAGCGTGTCGCCGTTGCAAGGGCACTTGTCAACAACCCAAAAATCGTTATCGGAGACGAACCTACCGGGAATCTGGACAGTAATTCCAGTGACAAGGTCTACGAACTATTAAGGAAACTGAACCGGGAATTTAACCAGACATTCATCCTGGTGACCCATGAGGAAAACATGGCCCGCAAAACCGACAGGATCGTCAGAATCGTAGATGGCAAAATTACTGAATAAGGGAATAACATGGAATACAGAGAAGGAAAGATAGGAAGGGTATTTGTCCTCAGGGTAGATGACGGTGAAGACATAATAGAAAGTATAACGGCCCTGGCAGAAGAAAAAACTATAGAAAAAGCATTCCTTTTCATGCTGGGAGCATGCAGGACTTCAAATCTGGTTACCGGCCCACTCAAAAATATGATACCTCCAGAGCCCATATGGAATTCATTTGTGGATCCGCACGAAATAATCGGTATTGGCAACATAATGCTTGAGAATACAAAACCCGTAGTTCATCTCCATACCGGTCTGGGCAGGGATGGAAAAGCCAGTATCGGATGCATGCGAAAGCACAATGAAGCCTTCATGGTAACGGAAATTCTTCTTCTTGAAATTGACGGAATGAATGCTTTGCGCAAATTTGACAGTACAAGAGGATTTGCTCCTATCAATTTCGGGGAAAAAGAGAATTAAGTACAGATCTGTTTTAGCCTATTGAACGCGTGGGATTTACACTCTATTTCGGACGATATGTCATTTTCCATATTTTTTATGAATGTATCAAAAGTTAATTTTAATTTATAGTAACGCCGAGGCCTACCCCTATCCTTTGATAACTTCTGATCCCAGGACTCCACTATACCTTTTTTGCAGAGAGGCTTCATGGCAACACTTACCTCTGGTTGTCTCAGGCCGGTGAGATTTTCAATCTGGCTTGAGGTAAGCGAATCACCATCAATAAGGCAGGCCATAGCTAGAGCTTCTATCCGGGACAGGGAGAGGTTTTGGAGTAAATCTGCAATCTCCCTCTTGCCGGAATCTAGCTGTATGAAAGCAACGTCATTCATAAAGGAAGAAAAATGGCTCCATTAATATATATTTTATGAATGCATTATACGTAAATACGTACAAAACATTAACAACGAAGATTTCAGGGACAAGAATATTATATATACAGTAATTTCCTATTCAGTAAACAAAGTCCAAGGCGGAATTATCATGAGTTACAGGGCAGAAGAAGCAGGATACCGGATAGAAAAGATTCATGCAAGAGAGATATTGGACTCCAGGGGAAACCCCACAGTGGAGGTTGATGTGTTCACGCCAAAGGGTTTTGGCAGGGCCAGTGTCCCTTCAGGAGCTTCCACAGGAACAAATGAAGCCATTGAAATGCGGGATAAGGAGGATGAACGCTACAATGGTAAAGGTGTCCTCGATGCCGTGGACAATGTCAATACAACAATAGCCGGGGAATTGACGGGTTATGATGTGCGCAGCCAGAGGGAGATTGATGGGTTAATGATAGCCCTAGACGGAACCGACAACAAGATAACTTTCGGTGCAAATGCCATCCTGGGTGTTTCAATGGCTGTTGCCAATGCAGCTGCAGATTCGCTCAATATGCCCCTGTACAGGTATCTTGGAGGATCTAATTCCTTTACACTACCCGTTCCTACAATGAATGTCCTCAACGGTGGCAAACATGCAGGCAATGGTCTGGCGATCCAGGAATTCATGATCCAGCCCAAAGGAACTGATACTTATTCAAATGCCCTGCAGATGGGAAGCGAGACCTATAGTGCCCTGGGAAAGGTCCTGGAAGACAAATATGGTGCTTCTGCAACCAATGTGGGATATGAGGGAGGATATGCTCCACCCATTGACCAGACAGTGGATGCCCTGGATGCTCTGGTAAGTGGCATCGAAGAAGCGGGATATACCGAGTCCGAGGTGACCATCGGGATGGACGCCGCTGCCTCTGAGTTTTTCGATGGGGAAAACTACAATATCGACGGGACCACCATGACCGGAGCAGAACTTACCGATTTCTACGTCGACCTGATTGACACATACCCTATAGTAATGATTGAAGATCCCTTCCATGAGGAAGCCTTTGAGGATTTTGCAAACCTCACCAATGAAGCCTGGGAGACAATTATTGTGGGAGATGACCTGTTTGTCACAAATGTTGCAAGGCTTGCTAAAGGCATCGAGATGGAAGCTGCAAATGCTCTTCTGCTCAAGGTAAACCAGATCGGTACTCTTTCTGAGTCATTTGATGCTGCAAGCATGGCATTCCGCAGCGGCTATAATGTAGTGGTAAGTCACAGGTCTGCAGAAACCGAAGACGCAATGATTGCAGATATTTCAGTGGCAATCGGAGCGGATCTTATCAAGACCGGAGCTCCGGCCAGAGGGGAAAGAACTGCCAAGTACAACCAACTTCTGCGTATTGAAGAAAACCTGGGAGATGCTGCACGTTATGTGCAGCTCTGAAACTTTATGTTCGAATTCAGGATTGCCCGCAGGCATATCATTTCAAAACAGCGCAATACATTCTTTTCCATCCTTGCTGTAGCCCTTGCTGTAGTGGTAATTGTAGTCCTGATGTCCCTTATGACCGGATTTACCGATGAACTGATAGAAAAGACAGTGGAAAACTCTCCTCATATAGTGGTGTATCCTGCAGAGGACAAAGATGCAGGTATACATCTCTATGATTATTATAAGTCTGTAATCGAAAGTACACCTAACGTTATTGCTTCTTCTGCATACCTTGAAAAACAGGCCGTGATTACATACCGGGATAATTCCGCAGGGATCAACATATTTGGAGTGGATCCTCCGGATGAAGACAGTGTGATGCACATTAAATCCGATATTGTGGAAGGAAATTATGAAGAACTTTCCAGAAATGGCAAAGGCATCCTTATCGGGGATGACCTGGCTGATGATCTGGAAACAAGACCTGGTGAGTGGCTACAGATAACCTCCCCTCAAGCAGGCGAGGTTTCCCTGAAAGTTATCGGGATTTTTGACAGTGGCACCGGCCGGGACAAAAGTGTTGCCTATGCAAGACTGGAGACGCTGCAGGATTTTTATGATGAGAAGGGAACAATCACTGCAATATCCATGCGCCTCACAGATCCCTATAAGGCAGAGACAACCGCTTCTGAAATTGAAAAAGAAACAGGTCTGAGGGCTGATAGTTGGATTGAGATCAACAGTCAACTCCTGGAGTTACTCAATACCCAGAAGGTGCTTGTGTGGCTTTACTATATCCTGATCTATATTACTGCAGGGTTTGGTATCGCCAATACACTGATCAATATTGTCATGGACAAGAAAAGCGAGATCGGAATGCTCATGGCAATGGGCACTTCCAGGAAAAGCATCACTAAAATATTCCTGATAGAATCTACAATACTGGGAGCTTTTGGCCTGCTACTGGGTCTTGTACTGGGATATTTTACAGCTGTGGCAATTGGATCCTACGAAATAGAATTGCCTGCCGAAATGTATCTGGGCCTTACACGCATGCCCATGAAAATTGAGGCAATGAATTTCTTTTATGCCTCCATTTTTGCTTTTATAATAAATATGATCGCCGGGGTCTATCCGGCAAGAAAGGCATCAAAGCTGGATCCCGTGGAAGCCATAGAAAGTATATGATTCAGAAATCAAGAAGGGAACTCTGGTTGCCGTTTTCAGGAAGTTTCTCCTTTTCAGGTTCCCTTATTTCAGCATTCATCTGACAACCGTTGTCGGCAGGTTTGCTTTTTGAAAAATCAAAAAGCCCCTTTTGCCTGGAGTCATGATCCAGGGTCGCTATATTCACACCGAATACCGAAAGGATGCGTTCCACCGGTGGAAGGAGCTGTTTCTGGATATAGTAATCAACATCCAGGGCTATGTTGTGCTGCCTGACATACTCAGGGTCTTCCGCGCGATTTACAAAAAGGTCCTTGCCCGCAACTATCACAAAGGGAATTCTCTCCCCGATGGAAGGACGCATGCCGGTACGCTGTTCTATCTTTTCCACAACTGTGAGATGAGGTTGTTTGTTCTTGTAGCTTGAAGGACTCTTGGAAAAGGTCTTTGTCAGTACCAGATCATCAATAATATCAGAATCCCGGGTGACATCCAGGTTGCGCACCCTGTCCACTGTGGATTTCACATGTTCCACTGCCTTTTCTACATTACCTTCTTTCAGGACATATTCCAGTACCCGGTTTAACATATTGGATGTCAGCTCACACCAGTCACGCCTGACAGTTTCCAGACCCTTGACCTTGATCTTATCTTTCCAGCCATCACCCTCAGGTTCAAACAGCCATTGTGCATAGCGTTTTTTGCTACAAGCAAAACACGCCTGGCGGTGGCTTCGAACTCAAGTTCCATGGGGTCCGGCAGGGATGCGGTTACCAGCGAAGCAACTTTGCTGCCCACACGGGCAGATTCCTCCAAAGTCAGGTCATCAGGAGATATTTCCGTGTTATCCCTATCCATACAGTGCACAAAAACACTGTCCGTATCCCCGTACACAATGGAGAGGTTCACTTCTTTGTCATCAGGTCCAATCTCGCCTGCTTCATCCCTGAAATAGACCTCGTCATTCCTGAGCACCACACTGCCTATCTGGCTGCAGACAATCTCTTCTGTGCGGGAGATATTTTCCCTGCCAATACTTGTTACTGAGCCGGCCATTCCCAGACTGTACAGACGGGCCCGGGCATAACCTGAATAGCCATAAAAACTGTTGAGCAGGATTTTCAGGGCAAGCTGGGTGGCATCAAGGACACGGTGTTGATTTTCATCCCGGGTCTTTTTCATTATTTGCTTGGTCTCACTGCGCCTTCTCAAAAGGTCCTCGAGTACCGAGGGTACTATGCCTTTGTATAGATGGGGTTTGACAAATTTATCCCCGGTAGGAGAGACTATAAGGTCATCTGCTTGTAAATTGGTGTTTTCCACAACGGTAGTATAGCAGAGATTGTGGGCCATTATAATGGTGGGATAAAGTGACTTATAATCCAGCACAAGAACGTTTTCATGTAACCCCTTATGAGGCTCAAGGACTGCCCCTCCTTTAAGATTCTCATTCAGCTTCCTTCTTTGCTGGGATGTATGTTCATCGGGTTTGGATGACATGACCCTGTTCTGCTTGCCATATTCACTCAGGAGTAACTGTTCGACCATATTGGTCTGGCCACCGCTTATAACGTCCTGAAGCAGAGTTCCGCTGACCTGGGACACAGCTATATGTTTATCAAGTAATTTTAGGTGCAGGAGCAGTTCAAGGGCAAGCTCTGAGTCACGTCTGGCATAATTAATAAATTCATAGAGTTTGGCACCATTGTCTTCCCAATATTCTTCCATGTCCTGAGGGGAAACATCCAGTTTTTCCTTGCCGAGCAATTCATGAGAGACATTCCTGAGTGTATAGCGTTTCAGGCTGAATTCCTGTCTGATAAGGGGCAAAACATCGACTACGGCCCTGCCGGTGATATCAACCATTGTGCGAGTGCCTATTCTCCTGTAACCCAGGCTCCTGCCATCCCTGCCGACATCGGATATTATCCTGTGGCCATTTTTGTTGAGAATGGATACACGATCTGTTACATAGGGAATATCAAAATCATTGCTGTTGTAGCCGGTCACTACATCGGGATCGTATTCCCTGAAGATCTCAAAAAACCGGGACAACATGGAAGCTTCATCCTGACAGGCTTCCACATCAGTATCCACGCCATCAGCAGGTTTGGCTATCAGGACTATGGTTTCTTTACCCTGATAGGCCGGTGCACAGGATATACTGATCATTATAACGGGAGAGGTTTCAGGAGTGGGCATATTGCCGTCCACTGGTAAACACTCGATATCAAAGGCCAGGTGTCTCAGGGGTGCAGGTTCCTTTCTTTCAAATTCTTCCACATCCTCACTGCTGCAGGTTATATTGCAGAGGGGGAGGTCCTGCAGGCCACCCTGGGGGGTCAACCGCATCCAGCCCATCCCATGCAGGTCCCTGTCGATTAGAAAGCGGTTCCTGAATAGGATGTCTGCCTCGTAGATCTCTTTTACAGCAGGCATGGCGGCTATATCATCCCTGATCTCCGGCACGTTACCCGGATCATGGGTAATTATCTTTAACATGCGGGTGAATGTGGTCTGGTAGCCTACCGGTTCAAACCTCTCAACCTGTTCAATGGCTTTTACCTGCTCGAATTGTTGTTTGATATCAGATGCAACCTGTTCCAGATCTGCATTACAGTTGACATAAAAGTAAGGTTCAAAGCCGGGTACCTGACAGCATATACTTTTACCTTCTGAAGAACGCCCAAACAGGCGGATTACAGGAGAGTTGTCCTGTCTGAAGTAGTCGGCATCTATGAGCTGGAACTCTAACTGATCAGGTAGGTTTGTGGTCATGGTTTTCACTGTGAATGGGTAATTGATTATGGATATGCTATATGAGATTTCTTATTTATAACTTGAACCCAATGACATACCTATAAAAGACAAAGTGTCTGGAATTCCTACCAAACAATCACTGGATTAAAAGAGCAAAGAAAATATTTTAAGATTTCACAGCGAAGTCACTTTTTGACTCTGCGATGAAACCTGCAACCATAGTCGAATATGATTTGCTTTGCAGTTGCCTTTGCAAACTCTTCTTTTGTCATGGATGCAAGTTTTTCAACTTCCTTTCCACCCAATCATTCATTCACTCGTGTTCCATAATCAGGATCTGCCTTGCAGAGCTTAGAGGACAGTCTGAGTTGGATGCACTTTTGTGCATCGATAAACTGTAAGAGCCTAAAAAAAGGGCAGCGTTTCAAATTTCTAGTTAACATTAGAAGACTTCTCGAAAAAACTAATTAAATAATAGACAAACTAGATATTTGATTATACCCTCACACCAACTAAGAGTTCTAGTTTTTATCTATTAATAGATTTTGGAGTCCTGTAAGAAGTCCTCTAAAAAGACAGTTTGAGAAAGAAAATCTCTATGTTTAAAAAAAAATATAATGATAGGAGAGTAGAGATACCAAATAACATCTGGAAAACAGATTAATCAAGAAAGAGAATTTCTGGAAATTTAACATTGATTCAAAAAGGCTGCTAGAAATAAAGCATTATTAATAATAATTAAGTGTCAATAAGTTGAGTCAGCAGCGATGCATAGTTCCCAAAGGCTCTCGCACTTTAGTACAGTATACAACGCTGGCAGGCTTATCTTCTGTGTTCGGGATGGGTACAGGAGTT
>NZ_QBKB01000002.1:1048179-1153276 GCF_004137855.1 Methanohalophilus profundi | reverse complement strand
CCCTGCACAGTGAATTCTTAATACTAACGATCAGAATTCACCGAACTGCCATTGCGTGAGTCAGACAGAATTGTTATCTCCTGTCTCCATTGATATGAAGGTGATTATGTTTCCACACACGTATTGTGCGGGAACACATGAATATCGCTTTTGGTATATAAACATTTTGAAAGCAGGATTATTTAGGCATATTAATACCGTTGGATCAATATATTTTTATTAATATGTACAAAATATCAATAGAATATTTTAAAGTACCAGGGCAAACCCTTATATTATGCGACCTAAGGTAGATAGAGTTGTACAAACCCTATTTTTGAGTACTAATATCAATATGTCAAATTTAATTAACCTATTTTTGTATATTTGTTAAAACTATTAAATGTGTAGCAAGCAGGGCGGAAGTAAAAATATCTATCAAAATTTACGAGATTTCTGATTAACTCCTTCTTACCTAAACTAAACAATAAATTGGTGGAGAAGAAATTTCAGGAATCCCGAATTCTGGACACAGAGAAACGTATAGCAGAGGAAGATGTGATTGTAAATTCACATTGAAGTATATAACACCCTCAACGATAATTATTTGTAAAATAATAGGTTAGTTAGCTTTAAAGGCGTCTAAATACCAGATGTATTTGACAACAAAAAGCATTACACATATAATATTTATAGGACTCATAACCTTATAAGGAGAGGTATAACATGAAGCAGAGTGTATCTTATCCATATATGAAATGTAAAAATAAGAAGGAATCTGCTCTTACTACGGAAGAACAAAAACGCTTTGAGCAGAGCATGGAAAGAAATAGAGAACTAATGAGAAGACTTGAAAAATTATAAATCTCTCATATTCTTTTTGATCCATTTTTCTATCTTTTCAGAGATTGTACACAGAGAATTTCATTTGGTCCACTTACTAATTTTGGTTTTTACAAAAAACAGTGAACAAACAAAAATACATCCTGAGCAAACCTAAAATAAGTCTTACTTTTAAGAAAAGATGCCCGGAGCGTGACTCGAACACGCGGCCTCCAGATGTCTCAGGAGACATGGGAGCACCCAATCGTTTACCCTATGAGTCTGGCGCCCCAACCAACTAGGCTATCCGGGCCTGGTAGCACATACAGAAGGTAAAAGTGATATTAAAAAGTATCGATTAAAATCGAGTTGCACTGCAATAAGGGCGCCTATCGGCCATAAGTGTGATCAGGATTAAGGGGAACTTACATCCCGATGCTTCATTTTAAAATGAAACTCTTATTAAATCTGATTTGATGCGATTCAAAAGACACAGAAGTTTTACGCTTAAATTATAAAATTAGATGATTAAACATTTTCTCTGCCCGTCCCAATTTGATATTGCTATAGTTATCCTTTATAATGCAAGTATTTCCCAAAATGTATATTAACTTTAAAGTGTTACACCCAGTACAAGGGTAGAAAATTTAATATACTGATATCATATCCTTCCAAGTGGTACAATGGAAACTCCAAAAGATAAAGGTAAAATTCTCTATCTATAGATGGAGAAAAGAAGATTCCTGTACTGGATGTGGCTAATACAATCCAGAATCTTCAAAATATCATTTACAATCTTGGTGATTATTATTTTGAAAATACTTGTCGTGAAGGCGGAGATTTCCCACAGGATGTGAAAAAATACTGCACATTACTTTTTACTGATATTGAAATGGGTAGTGTACATGCTGACCTCCAAATAAGTAATGAGCAAACAGCTCTTGGAGAATGTGGAACAATCGGTGAAAGGTCTATAGTCGCTACCAACGAATTTCTTGAAGCTCTCTCTAAAAAAGATATTCCAAAAGAAGAATTGTACAATATTGTTAATGATCCTCATCGAGTAAACAAATTACTTAGAGAATTTTATGCAATGTGGCCAGATGAAAATTCCAAACGTACATTATCGATAGGATTCCAGGGCAATTCACAAATACAACTAAAGGGTTTTCGAAAAGAGAGTATAAAGAAACTTTTACACAAACCCATTGGAGATTATGAGAAGGAAATTTTTGGATGGATATCCGGGATAAATATTGGCCAGAGTAAGAAGATAACGGTTGAAAGTAATCAAGGGAAAATAAATTGCTATTTTGATCCTGAAATTAAAGATTGGGTGCAAGAGCATCTTGGAAAATTTGTAGTATTACGTGGAACAATGAAGCCGTTACATAAAGGAAACTTTGGATTGTTCATTGATAGTGAAGATTCGATAGAACAAACCTGTTACTATACTCTTGACAATATTTCTTATCCGGATAGAATTATGGAACTAAAGAATAAAATCCCCATTGAATTTACATTAGAAGATGAACTTTTTATTGGTTCCAACGATGAATTGGGTCTTTTTGCTATGAATGCAAGGATGAAAGATATTTTTAAAGAATTGGAAGAACAACTCTTCATATTATATCAGGAATATGTCCTGACTGATGATGAGTTATCTAAAAGTGGCCAACTACTGAGGGAGAAACTGATTTCAATTGTGGGGAACTCTCGTGGCCTCATATAAAGCAAAAACGATACAAAAAGTATTGTCCAAAAAAGGTTTTGAAGAAAGACGTAAAGGTCATCACATATTTTATGTTTATTATCTGGATGGCAAGAAGACCGGTAATAGAACATTCATAAGCCACGGGAGCAAAATGGAATATAATAGCAATCTTTTGAGTAAAATGGGCAAACAACTAAATCTTTCTAAGGAACAGTTATGTGATCTTATAGATTGTCCTATGACCAAAGAACAACTTCAACAGATTTACATCCAAAAAGAAAGGTAAGTCATTTATTTGGTCCAGCAAATATTCGAATCCGCTTCATAGTTTATACATACGTTTTTTGGGGACAACGAATGCGTTTTCAAGTGTTTTGATCACTTCGATCCTACCATCCGGATATTTCCTGACAATAGCATTACCCTGTTGGATTGTAATAGCCCTGCCATTTTTAAGAGCATCATTTGCTGCACGTGTTGTTGCCTTTCGTGCCATTTGTTCAATGTGTTCAGATTGCCTGTCATCTGACAGGCTATTACTACATGCTGATGTGCCGATTTGTTCACTGACGTTAGATTGAACATTTGGTGGTTCGGTTATTTTTGACATGTAAGTTCCTCATTGCTCTGGTATATTCTAATATATCGTTGAGCGCATAAGTAAGTTTGTTTTATTGAGTTTTCTGAAAAACCCTGTTGTTGACCGAATAAGTTTGTACCATTTCCGCTCCATCCTTAACATGAATCCCAGTGTGATTCTGGATAGACAAATCACAAAGGGGATGTGTTTTTCCAGATTGAAAATCTGGTACCATAAATTTATGTATTATTCCAGAGCAATACAGAGTAAGATAAAATTTTACCAAAGACTTTGTCTTACATAAACTCCAAAGGTAAATGAGAGATATCGTTATAAAAAATAAAAAGGAGAATTTGGAATGGACGCAATTATTGGATTCAAAGAAATGACAGTGTCCTCAAAAGGGCAAATTGTCATACCTAAGAATCTGCGAAACAGCACATTCCCGGAAGGCTCACATGCCGCAATTGTGGCATACTCGGATCATATAGAGATTCGCCCACTCTCATACGTATTGGAAAAATTAGAATGTGCTTTAACATCCGAGCCTTCGTTTGCCAAAGAGTGGGATACACCAGTGGAAGATCAAGCATGGGATAATCTGCTTGAACATGCCCTGGAAAATGAACATACCGAAACATGAGGTATTTTACCAATGGCAGGAACGGTCAGGAAGGGGGATGTGGTGGTTATACCATTTCCCTATACAGATATGTCGAAGTTAAAAACCCGACCAGTACTGGTAGTTGCCTGTCCAACAGGGACTAATGTGATTGTATGTCAAATTACAAGTCAAACGACACGCAATGACGAATATGCAATACAAGTGAACTCAAAGGATTTCGCAAAAGGATCATTACCATCATCCAGTCTTGTAAAAACTAACATGATAATGACTCTGGATGTGGATACAATTCTTGCAAAATCAGGAACACTGAGTTCAGAAAAGATGCGACAAGTCGAAGAGAAATTAGTTGAAGTATTTACTTCCTGACTACCTGTTATCTGCCCGGTAGCAATCATAGCAATAATCGATTAGATATTATTCAAATAAAAAAAAAGAAGATGGGAGAAAAACTCTCCCCATCAGTAACCTGTGGCCTGCGCAAATGTAAGCAGCAGGTTTGGATCAGAAGTAGTACCCCTGACCTGGATTACCATGCTGTCATTGTTCCAGACATAGGCATAGCGCGGCACATCCTCTCCGCCATCGGTCACATGCCAGATGATGCGTGTGGCGAAGTGGTCATTGAGGGAGTGCTCGGTGAACCTCTCTCCCTGTGCCATTGGATTGAATTCGTTTTTGTAGTCGTTGACCAGGGTTTGGGCAGCCTCCGTGTCAGTGCATTCAATGGCACTGACATGGACCTCCACACTATCCCCGTTTTTATAGATTCCCTGCGTGGCTTCAACTACTGTATCTTCACTGCCCACATCGTCCAGCACACTTCCAGAGTCCAGCTGGCGCTCACCTATCATCTCAAAACCTGCTGGCACTTCGTCAAGTGACACTGCATCTGAAACAGACCCGATTTCAGGATTATCGATTTCTTCACCTGTACCGCCTGTATCGGTACATCCCGACACTGCAAGCATTATCATTGTAATGGCCAAAAGCAATGCTACTATTCTCATTTTCATAAAAGATCCCTTTTCCAAAGCGGATGGATTGTAATCGAGATTAATATATTTAAAAGTAATCCGCAACGAGCAGATCAAAAAAGAATAAAACACAAACCAAAAAAAGAAAAGAGAAGTAGAAGGGATTAGTCCCTTCTATCATTCAAGTCTGCTTAGTTTCTCCTTACGAGGTAGGCAACTGCCAGAAGTCCAGCGATTGCGAAGACTGCTTCAAATCCAGGGATTCCTGCAGGTTCTTCTTCATCTTCTTCAGCAGGTTCCTCTTCGGTTACGTTCTCAGCAGGTTCCTCTTCGGTTACGTTCTCAGCAGGTTCCTCTTCGACAGGTTCCTCTTCGGTTACGTTCTCCTCAACAGGTTCCTCTTCGACAGGTTCCTCTTCGACAGGTTCCTCTTCGGCTTCGATGGTCTTTTCAGTGAACAGATACCAGAGGGTGGTCTTTTCAGTGAACAGATACCAGAGGGTTCCACCATCGTTTCCGAGAACCTTGAGTTCATCGGTGATGTCAAGGACTTCATCATCTGGGATATCGAGTTCTTCTGTGTTCTTCATTACGATTGGACCATCGACGGATGTTACAATAAGTTCACCGAATTCATCATCGACTTCGAGTACCAATGGATCTTCGGAAACCTGGAAGACACCTTCGATTACACAGAGACTGTCAACCTGTCCCTGGAATACTTCATCGATGTGGACCATGATGGTTGCAATGTCTTCATAGTCACCAACATCCTGTTCATAGAACCAGGTCTTGTTAGCGGTGGTTGCATCACCGGCAGTGTTTACGATCTTATCATCTACAAACTCACCGTCTTTGGTGAGTTCAAGCCAGACCTTGTTACCATCAACATCGATCTGCTGTGGTGTGATTGCGTAGCCGTTAGCAAGTTCAAGGGACTCACCTGTTCTCATGGTGTAACTGGTGTCATCATCCATGAGAATCTTGGAGAGAGTGTCAACTTCACCATCGACTGCGAAGTATTCCTCTGCAAAGAGACCTACCTTGGAATAGTCATAGAGAGCAGAGGTGGATGCATTTGCTGTGAATGCAAATTCTGGTTCCTGGCCAGTAACTGCTGCTGCTTCGTAAACAAGGTCTTCTTCTTCAGCGATAACTCCAGTGGACTGGTTAATAATCAGTGTTTCAGAAGAGTCATCTTCATCAATGTCATACCAGAAACCGGCAAAGTTCTGGGCATCCCATGTGAAATTATCGGTTGCAACTGCACCACGAATCTCAACAGTATCATCTGCAGCGCTTGCTACGCCAGCAAATACTGTCAAGACCATAAGGGCAGCCATTAAAGTTGCTATTAGTCTTTTCATAATTTTCCTCCGTTAGTTAATTTGTAGATATATGGTCAAGGTAAAGAGTGATTGATAAACAATAAAACGTACACATGTACGTTAAATCAACCTTTCATCGGTGAACATTACGCTCATTGACGAAAGGAAACTCATCACCCTCTTGATCCCGTCATATTGGTTTGCAACCCTCTAATAAGAAAATTGCTTATTAAATCTTTTGTGGTCTCGAGGGTCAAAAACGCCTTTTTTTACTGGTAAATATCGATGTATTTCACGGCATATGCCGAACATTTTTCGTTCGAATTAATAAAGGGACCGTTGAAAATACAACCGGTACTTGGCATATTGTCGACTTCAAACTTTGTGGATTACATTTTAAGTGGAGATTGCCCTGAAAGGGCTCGCCAAAATGGTTGATTTATTCGACAAAATGTGTATGCGATTTGCAGTATACTGCGGTTTCTAAAGACAGTTTCTAACTATACGGCACCTATATATAAATAAAACCACATTAATACATTTGATATACGGAGCATTAATTTCACAATGCCCCAAAATCCAATAGGATGAATAAATCACTATACATAAATTCATTAGGGGTACTACCCGACCTACATGAGGAAGGCGATTATGAATGTTTGATGGCGCAGAGAATATTTCCACTGAAGACGAAGGAAACAGGGTCAAGACCGGCATTCCCGGCTTTGACGAATTGTGCGGGGGAGGACTTGTACGTGACAGGAGTTATCTGGTATCCGGTACCTCAGGTGCCGGGAAAACCATATTCTCAACCCAGTACATCTACAACGGGATTACCCAGTACGGGGAAAACGGGATCATCGTGGCCACAGAGGAGCGCCCCGAACAGATCCGCGAGAATATGATGCGTTTTGGCTGGGACCTGCAGGCCCTGGAAGAAGAGAACAAACTCATAATAATCGATGCCTGTTCGACAAAGATCGGAATCCCCTCCCAGGAAAAATACGTGGATGTGCGCCCCTTCGACATTCGCTCAATGATGGACCAGATCATCGCCACACAGGAAGAGATCGATGCCAAACGGGCCCTGGTCGATTCAACGACATCCATCAGCTTCTATCTGCATGAAGCCTCCCGGATACGCGTGGAATTGCTCAAACTAAGCACAACTCTTGAAATAATCGGCCTGACATCCCTGATGACCTGTGAGGTAATCGACGAGAACCAACCCTCCCGGTTCGGTGTGGAAAACTTCGTCACCGATGGTACATTCTCCCTCTACTACGACATGCATGACAACGTCCGCACCCGCAGTGTCGAGATATACAAGATGCGCGGCTCAGACCACAGTAAAAAGGTCCACCCCTATGAGGTCACAAAAGAAGGCTTCGTAATCCACCCCCACGAAGAAGTCTATACTCACTTCTAAGCCCCGGCCCTTAAAGGTCGGGATACATTTCCACATTAAATACACCTGTAACTACAGGGTTGCCTCCAGACGGTCATGGGGCGCTTAAGGGTTGGATATCTCCACCTGTTCCTTTTGCCTTCACACGGGAAACATCTGTAATCCAGGATTGTTTGCCTACTCTATAAATATATTTACTTTATATTTTATCAACATATCCAGACCTGTTCATCCGTAATTCTTCCTGAACAGTAACCCCTTCAAAACTTCCACAAATCCCAGTGTAACTGCCGCAAAGCCAATGGGCAACAACCAGTCCTGCAAATTCAGGGGCTGCAGGTCAAATACAGCAGCCAGGAAAGGCACATACATAACCACCAGTGTCAGGAGCAGTGTGCTCAAAACGCCTGCAATGATCAATTTATTCCTGAAACCGGTTTTCAGCACAGATATCTCAAGGGAGCGGAAAGCAAACGGCACAAACAATATCATACTCACCACCGTAGCAAACGCGATTGTGCGTGCCTGTTCCAGGTCGGCAGTCGGGTCTGCAAGCAAAAAGGAAGCAAAACAGGCAAGTCCCATCACACCGGCCACAGAACCCACAAGTACAAGTTTCCTGCCGGCCAGAATTCCTTCACCCACAGGCCGGGGTCTGCGATGCATTACCTCCTCCCTTGCCGGATCAAGCCCCAGTGCAATTGAAGGCATGATCTCGCCGAACATATTGATAAAAAGGATCTGCAGGGCAAGCAGGGGAACCAGTTCATAACCCAGCAGGGAAATCCCCAGCATGATCAGTATAATCTCATTGAAATTGCGTGAGACCAGGTAACTTGTAAATTTCTCAATATTATCATAAATGGTCCGACCCCTTTTGACAGCCTCCACAATTGTAGCAAAATTATCATCCTGCAATACCATATCACTGGATTGGCGGGCCACATCTGTGCCCTTAAGTCCCATCGACACACCAATATCAGCCCTTTTAAGCGCAGGGGCATCATTCACCCCGTCCCCGGTCATGGCAACAACATGTCCCTCTGCCTGCAGGGCTTTAACGATCCTCAATTTCTGCTCTGGCATAACCCTGGCATACACATGGATATGCTCCGCGATCTTTGCAAAGGCTTCATCACTCAAGCCCGCCAGTTCGTCCCCCGTGATCGCCCCGTCAGCCAGTATACCATCGGGATCTGAAATACTATCAGGCTGCTCTACAGGGATTCCCAGTTTGTCAGAGATAGCCAGTGCGGTTTTTACATTATCCCCGGTAATCATCACCACTTTGATACCTGCCTGGTGACACAAACCGATAGCCTCGGTAACACCTTCCCTTACCGGATCGGTCATTGCCATCAGGCCCAGGAAGGTCATCCCCTCTTCCAGATCAGTTTCATCCCACTTATCCCCCACATCCTTGCGGGCAATTGCAATCACCCTGTAGGCTCCGGAGGCAAGCCTGCTGTTTTCCTCCAGAATGGTCTTCCTGGTGGTCCGGTCAAGTTGCACCCGCTCATTATCTTTAAGAATGTGATCACAACGCTCAAGCACAACCTCCACAGCCCCTTTGCTAAAGGAGATCGATCCCTGATTTTCCCGGTGAACTGTAGTCATCATTTTTCTATCAGAAGTGAAAAGGATCTCATGCAACCTTTCATGATCATCGGCAAACTTCTCCCTGCGGATACCCGCCTTTGAAGCAGCCGCCAGCAGGGCCAGTTCTGTGGGATCACCCACCACATCCTCTGAATTGCCGTTTTGATTCAGGGATGCATTGTTGCAAAGGGTTACCCCCTTCAACAGCAATTCCAGTGTGGAATCTTTGGGATTGAAATTATTCCCGTCAAGCACAAATTCCCCCTCAGCTCCATAACCCGAACCTGTAACCTCGAACAAGCCTTCCATGGTCCAAATCTTTTCAACCGTCATCTCATTACGCGTCAGGGTCCCGGTCTTATCCGTACATATCACCGAGGTCGAGCCCAGGGTTTCTACCGCAAGCATCTTGCGAATGATGGCGTTTTTGGCAGCCATGCGGCGCATCCCGTAGGCCAGAGTGATTGTCAGGGTCAGAGGAAGGCCTTCAGGCACCGCGGCCACTGCCAGTGCCAGGGCAATGATCAGCATCTCCTCCACAGGAGCACCGGCAAAAATACCCAGCCCCAGGGCCATCCCCGATGCCAGCAAGGCAACGAATGCCAGTTTTTTGGAAAATGCCGAGATCTCCCTTTGCAGGGGAGTTACTTCCTTTTCAGGCTGGATCAGGGAAGCGATCGACCCCAGTTCCGTATCCATACCCGTGGCCATCACCACAGCCCTGCATTTACCCCTGACAACCTGGGTTGCTGCATAAAGAGGCTCGTTCAGGTTTTTCTCCACAGGCAAACTTTCCCCGGTCAATGCGGATTCATCCACCTTAAGTTCCTGCAATTCAAAGACACAGGCATCTGCAGGTATACTGTCACCGGCTTCCAGTACCAGAATATCCCCTGTAACAACTTCCCGTGTCGCAACCTGGCGCAGGGTACCTTCACGTAAAACAGTGGTCTTTGGCCTCACAATCCCCTTGAGGGATTCCATGGCCTTTTCAGCCCGGTATTCCTGCACAAAACCCAGTAAGATTACAAAAATAATAAGCCCTAAAATCACCCAGAAATTTACCACTTCATCTATATACAGGGAAATCAGGGCCGCTGCAGCCAGCACCCATACAATAACATTACCCAGCTGGCCAATGAATATCTTAAGCGGGGTGGTTTTTTCCGTCTCTTCCAGCTCATTATACCCTTGCCTTTGGAGTCTGGCAGAAACTTCAGCTCTTCCAAGCCCTTCAGAATCTGCGATATTCTCGGGCAATTACATACAACCCTGCTCTGATAATTTCATAACCTGCCCAGCTCCCCCTTAACTTTGACACATACCTATTAAATCTTTATTGCAGTAAGATACAATTCAGGTCTCAACTCGCAGGCACAGAGGTGTTCTTCTGCTTGTCCTTTTGTATTGCGAACTTGAGTATAATAGGTGAGATAATAATAGAAACTACCACCATCAGGACCACGGCCGAAAAGATTTCTTCTCCTATAATTCCCATTTCCCTGCCAATGGAGATCACCACAAGTTCCACTCCCGCCCTGGGCATGACCCCTGAGCCAAATATGAAACTTTCATAGGAATCAAAACCAATAGCTCTGGCACCCACAAATCCCCCTATAAGTTTACCCAGCAGGGCCAGGACCACAACCAGAATGGTGAAAGAACCCAGGGTATTCAGGGCTTCCAGTTCCACAGCCATACCTATATGAGCAAAAAAGATAGGCACAAGTATACCATAAGCCAGACCCGATACCTTGCTCTGTATATCATTTATTTTTGCAACCGCTACATTGGAAAGCATCACACCCCCGATAAAGGCCCCAATGACCGCATCAAGCTCCATTATCTCTGCAAAATATGCCGAAAACAGGGCAATCAGGACCACCGCAGCGAATATGGATTCCTTTGAGTGCATCTTCTGCACATAATTGAAAATATAAGGGAAAACCCGGTAACCCAGTATCACCATGATCCCAACGAAAAACACCAGTTTTCCCAGCAGGAGCATAAACTGAGTGGCAGTAGGGAATGCATTGTACTTCCCTACAGTAACTACTATGGATAACAGGAAAATACCGATGATATCATCGAAGATTGCCGAGGTTAGCATCATGGAGCCGGGTTTACTGGACAGGTAACCCATATCAAGCAATGTTTTTACCACAACTCCTATACTGGTAGGACTGAAAGCCACGGCCAGAAAGAGGCTTTCCACAAAATCAAATCCGAAAAACCTGCCCAGTGCAAAACCTGCAATAAAGGCAGCAGCTATCTGGAAAAAAGTTGCCACAATTGCCTTTTTTGATGAAGCTTTCAGGTCTTCAATATGTACTTCCTTATACCCTGCGGTAAACAGAAGGAAAATAGCCCCCAGTTCCGCAACAGAAGCAATTGTTTCGGTTTCTTCCACAATCAACAGGCCAAGCAGCAAACCGGCAAGGATTTCTCCAAGAATACCGGGCATACCCACTCTTTCGGAAACCTCGGACAGCAACCTGGCCGCCAGTAAAATTACAAGGATCTGGAACAGAAACTCCATCATTCAACTCCTTAAACTGTAAATCGCCTGAATGACATCCGATTTACATACAATTCCCACCAGTTTTTTCTCATCAACCACACAAAAGTGCTCTACCTTGTGTTTTACCATTGTTTCTGCTATTTCACACAGGGTCGTGTCGGAAGTTATGGTTATGGGATGGGGTTTCATGATCCCGCGGGCTGATTGACTGAGGGACCTGACAGCCATAAGATGAGTATGGTCAAGCCGTGATACATGTCTTGTAAACAATAATTGGAGAATTATATTCTGATCGATTATCCCCAGTAGATCACCGTTTTCGTCTACAACCGGATAGGTGTGGAAATGTTCTTTATTGAACAGATCGAAGATTTTCTCTATAGGATCCTCACCTTTTATGGTGATCGGATCAGTTATCATTATATCCCTGACAAGAACCTCATTGCATTTCTCTTCAAGGTCTAACCCCTCCTCTTCTGAGAAAGCCTGTCTGCTACTGAACTCCCCTTCTGCGGTCATATACATCCCGTATGCAATATCTTCTTTCTTCCTACAAAAGATATTGCTTTAGAAAATCAATTCCCATTCAGGACCCTGACATTCAGGGCTATGCCACTTCTGTCAATATATTCATTGATCCTTTTCATCGAATGAGGGATCATACCCCCGCTTGTCAATATCATACACCTTTTGCCGCATAATGCCATCAGGATGGTGCGATCGATAACCCCGGTTGATATATCGACACATAACGAGTTTTTCTCAGCCATAAGTTTGCTCTTTTTACCCATGGCACCCACAATATCAATATTCTCTTTTTCCAGGAATCCGTCAAAACCAGCCGGATCGAACCTATCCATATCATAGATCAGAATTCCCCCGGCTTTTATACCATGCCTTGTAAGTTCCACAATCGCCCAGCCACCATCATGGATATGCAAAACACGGGCATTGACCGCTTCATAAGGACAGTGCAGCGCATATTCACCATGCAGTACACCCAGATTCAATATGTCGCCTTCCCGGGTTTCCGGAGGCACTTCCACCCACATCAATTCCGGTGGTTTGAGAGTATCCACGATTTCCGGCACGGTCCTGGGCTGCCTGTTGCCATGGGCAAGCCCGCGCCTTTCAATCTCCTTATATATATCAAAGGTCACCGGCCGTTTCAGGTGGGCCTGTCGCAGCAGTTCATCATCCTGAAATACTTCATCCGGAGTACCTTCCCCGATAACCTCCCCGTCCACCATGAAGAAAACATAATCCGCCCAGCTGTAGGCCAGATCAACATCATGGGTGGAAATGATCAGACTGGTACCCATATGATTGAGTTCGTGCAGTACATCCAGAAGTTCATCGGCCCCTACCGGGTCCAGGCTTGCCAGGGGCTCATCCAGTATGATAGCCTGGGGATCCATAGCCACGATTCCTGCAATAGCAACCCTCTTTTTCTGGCCGCCACTCAAATGATGCGGAGGTTTATCCTTAAGTCCGCTCAGGCCGAAATATTCCAGGGTCCCGTTTACCTTCTTTTCAATCTCTGCCTTGCTGTAGCCAAGATTGACCGGCCCAAACGCCACATCCTGGTAGACGGTAGGTGCAAATACCTGATCATCGGAATTCTGGAAAACAATACCAATGTTTTTTCTTATTTCCCTCAAGGACGCCTGATCGTAGGACAATTCCTTGCCATCATAAAATATCCTGCCCTCAGAAGGCTTGAGAGTACCGTTAAGCAACAAAAATAAGGTGGATTTACCCGATCCGTTTTTTCCTACAAAAGCAATTCTTTTGCCCTTTCTCAATTTGATGTCCACACCCTTGACAGCATGGGTCCCGTCAGGATAGGAATATTTCAGTCCGCGTGTTTCAAGTATTACCATAAACTAGCCTCCAGCATACCATTAGAAACGTACCATACCCCCACGATTGCAACCATGTAACCCAGACTCAATGCAACTTCTGAAAATTTCACCGGTCTTTTTTTCCTCAAAGATCATCATTTTCCCGTCATAACAGCGGGCATTCATTGCCACAAACGTTTTTTCTCCCTGCTCCCAGGACCTCAAAAAAAGAGTCGAACAGAGCATGGCCATGGAATGCAGGGATGTCCTCAGATCATGATAACCCAGCCTTACTGTCTGGGCATGCTTGATGCACCAGGCAACATCCAGAAACACAAAGATGTACCTGTACATCATCATTGACAGTTCAATGAAAGAATCAGGCAATCTCGTTTTTTTAAGTACCGAAAAAAGCTCCACCATGGGGGTTGTCAGTGCCAAAAAGAACAGGCAGCACATTCCCCCCAGGGTCCTGGAAAATACCAAAAAAGCCATTGACAGCCCCCCGGTATTCACACCCAGACGATAGTCCAGCACATTGAAACCAAAAAGTTCAGGTCCACCACCGAAAAAGAAAGCAATAATGATTACACTAAACACAACGAAAACTGCAGGCCCCATCAGGAGCTTCAGGTAGAATTTCGGAGGTACTCTCCCAAAAATAAGCGTTGCCAGCGACATACAGATGGCTATCGAAAAAGGCACAAGCGGAGCTTGTGAAGATATACCCATAAGAATCCCAAAGCCAACCACCCCAATTTTTAGCCAGTTATTGGTATAACGCAGGGGGCTGAGCAGTGCATAATCATCAAGCATCTTGGTCATAATAAAAATTTCCGTATATGAATTGTAGTGCGCAAAATTGATTTTTAGATATTAATATATGTCGTCAAAAAAAGGAAAGGAGGTTAAAGGCTAATCAGTCAGAGCGGCCTTTACCCTTATAGTAACCAAAGAAGTACCCTATCACAACTGCCCCAATGGCTGCCTGCAGTGCGAACAGGAGACTTTCAGTTTCCCCACCCGGAGGCTCAAACCCCAGATTGCCTACCCAGGGCTCATAACCACCCGTTACATCAGTGATCACTCCTTCGGCAGCACCGTCTGCACCCCCGAACTCAGAACCCGGGTTTGCAGCCATTCCGTAGAAAAAGGATGCCATAAAGAGTACAGCGATCACAGCAAATATTATCTCACCTTTGCCGATCTTCATGCAGAAATCCCCCTGAGCTTGTTAACAGTTTCCTGAGAGATTACTTTCAATTCCACAAGGGCATCGCTCTTGACCTGTATAATATACTTGAATATCAATGCAGTCAAAGCACCTTCCATTATAGCCAGTGGTACCTGAGTGGTGGCAAATATCGCCAAAAAGGCTTGGAGAGATCCCACAAACCCGCCGGCTTGCGACGGGAACGCCAGGGCAAGTTGGGTGGATGTTACTACATAGGTAATCCAATCCGCAAAGGTAGCCGCAAAGAAAACCACCACATAGAAATTGATATTGGCCTTCATACCTGCCTTATAGATTAAATATGCAGCTAGCGGACCAATAATACCCATTGAAGCCACATTTGCACCCAGGGTTGTCAAGCCGCCATGTGCCAGGAAAAGGGCCTGGTACAACAGTACGATTACACCCAGTACCGCTGTGACTGCCGGGCCGAACATTATGGCGGCCATTCCCGTTCCCGTGGGGTGGGACGAACTACCCGTTACAGAGGGTAACTTCAGGGAAGACAGGACGAATATGAACGCACCTGCTACTGCAAGTAAAGGCAGGAGATCTCGTCTTTCAGAGACCAGTTTGTTGAGACGATACATACCGAACATTATAACCGGAATAGAGAATACAAACCATAATTGCCACCAGGGGGAGGGCAGAAATCCTTCGAATATGTGCATATTATATCACTCCTAATTGCAACATTTTACAAGTAAACTTAACTAAACAACACGTTAGTTGATAGATTCCATAGAGAATTTATTGTATAAATATCTTGTTACTTAGTAAACCAAACTTGATTACAACACAAAACGAAGGTCTACCAGTTAGTTAATTTTTAAACAATAAAAATAAAACAAAATTGCTGGATTCTTATCTGACAACCAGCAGACAGTGAAGAGCTGATTGAGCCATCGGAGGATTGTCAACTGTGCCCTCAATTATACTTTCCTCAGGATAACCCAGTTTTTCACAGACGTATATTCTGGCCTGCACCCCCATTTCTACTAGAATTTCGGCAACTTCCACGGACCCGAAAGTCTCGGCAGGAAGCAGAAGGACATTCTTCCCCAGTTTGATTTCATTAACAAAAGCCTCTCTTGCAGGACGGGGATCCCTGCCATGAGCGGTAATTACTGCCAGACCGTTCATACTCGTTTTTGTCCTGGCACAGGCAACATGCATCGAGGATATACCCGGAATTATACTGTCCCCTTCTCCGGCAAACTTGCCCAGGCCGGAAAACATGGGATCTCCGGTGGAAAGCACTACAGCATCTTCGCCCAGCAGGTGCAGGTTCTTGTAATCCTTTATTTTCTTTGCCTCTCCCTTTATATAGGGACCGGCGAGCTCAAGAGATCGCGGAGAACCATACACCTCACCTGCATTTTCGATTGTCTCGATAGCCTGCTCTGTGAGCATTCCGGGCCCCACTCCCACACCCACAACTATCATTTCTTTTCCCCGCTATCCATAAGCACAGTACCGTCACGATCAACGATCACAACACGGGCACCCTTTGCCTTTTCCACGGTTTTTTCAAAGGCTCTGCGCAGGTGCTGCCCTTCAGGCTCCATTTCCACCATTTCGGCAACCGTAGCAAAACCCGTCCCTTCAAGTACATCCGGGTCACCCCATTTGATGATAAGGCCGGGCAGACCGCAAATGATGACATCACCTGTAGCAGCCTCGAGTGCTTCGGAAATGCGGCTGCCTGCAAGTACAACCGTGTAATCGGGAAACAGCATTGTGGAATAACGTATACCTATGCGACCGGTTGTGAGAACAACTTTATCAGAACACCGAATCAAATCTCCTTTCATTTCCCCGAGATGGTCATTCCAGGGTTCTACAAACCCCGTGGTACCCAGAATGGAAATGCCTTCCTCCACACCGATAGTAGAGTTTAGGGTCTGTCGTGCTATTTCTTCTCCTCTGGGCAGGGATATTTCCACTTCCGCACCCTTAAGACCCAGTTGTTCAACAGCTTCAAAAACGGCCATCTTAATCTGTTGCAGGGGTTTGGGATTGATAGCAGGATGCCCCTTTTTAGCCTGCAGGCCCCCGCGTGTCACTGTGCCTACACCCTCACCGGCATTAATTATAATTGAATCTGCTTCACGGGCATCCCCTACAAATTCAAGCCCCCGGGTTATATCGGACTCGTGGTCATTATTGACCTTGGTCACCATCGCATAACCCCTGTCCATTTCCTTCACATCAATAGATGCACGCAGGCCCACAGGAGTGGGTATGGAAACGGTCTTAACCTGCTCTTGCAGGGAAAGCACAGCCGCTTTGGCAGCCGCAGCCGCGGTTGTCCCGGTGGTATAACCTCTCTTGAGGACAGAACCATCACTTAAAACTACGAGCCTTCCGTTCTTTATACCCTCCACAAGTTCCTCACGTGGCATGGCTGCCTTGTCAAGCCACTCTTCGGGAATTTTGGATTTATTCACAGGATCAATCATTGTCATTTACTCCATCTGAAAAGTTATAAAATTAGCGTCATACACCCGTGCGCTTGAACAGCTTATCCAGTTCTGCTTTGCCCAGGGTTATCATTGTGGGTCTGCCATGGGGACATGTATAGGGATTCTCGGTCTTTTCAAGCTGATCCAGCAAATTTTGCATCTGTTCCATATTACAGGGTGCTCCTGCCTTAATGGCACTCCTGCAGGCCATTGTCTTGCATAACATATCTTCCATGCCCTTCTTCTCCTTTACCCTGCCCTGGGCAAAGAGGTCAGCCAGTAGATCGTACACAACCGAAGGGTCCTCTATCTTTCCCATCACAGTGGGAACGGTGGTTATCACATAGGTCTGCGTACCGAATTCTGACAGGGAAAATCCCAGGTCTTCCAGATAGGGAATGTATTCTTCGAGTAACACTTTTTCCCTGGTGGTCAGATCAACTGTCACAGGAGAGATCAGTTCCTGCCAGTCGTGTTTTACTTTCCTGGATATCTGTTCATACATTATCCGTTCATGTGCAGCATGCTGGTCTATCAGCAAAAGTCCCTCATCGGTCTCAGCCACTATATAGAGGTCATTGACCTGCCCCAGGATACGTGCATCTGACACACCCGATCCCACTCTTTCAGGTTGAGCTTTTTCTTCTGCCAGGGCCCTTTCTGAGCTTTTGAGCCGGCGCTGGGTATCTCTGGGAGGGGCAGTGTAATTAGAGGTATTTTCCCGGATAACAGGAGATTCAGAAGATATAGGTTCCCTTGATGTTGGTTTTTCAGGAGATGCCAGGGATGACTGCATGGTCATGGTGCGGGGCGGCTTTACCTCGGGTACCAGTTTCTCCTGTTTCAGCGCCTGCTCAACAGCCTCCGTGATGCCATCCATTATTTCATTCTCCCTGCTCAGCCTGACATAACGTTTTGCCGGATGGACATTGACATCCACCTCCTCCAGATTGATCTTCACATTAAGTACCGCGGCAGGATAGCGGCCTTTGGGAAGCATGGTATAATATCCCAGTCTCACGGCATTACTGATAGCAGGGGACGATATATTCCTTCCATTAATGAAAAAATAATTCATCTCACGGTTGCTGCGGTAATAACCCGGTTTTGAGATATAGCCCCACAGAGATAGCAGGTCATCCTTGTATTCCAGGGGTATCAGCTGTCTTGCAACATCTGCTCCCAGCACCTGTACCATCCTGTCGAATAGTCCACCTTGCCCACAACGCAGCACCACCTTGCCTTCATTTAGCAAAGTAAAGGCACCCCCGGGTTACCAAGGGCCTGCCGGGTTACAGTATCAGTTATATGGGAAAGTTCGGTCCTTTTGCTCTTGAGATACTTACGCCTGGCCGGTGTATTATAGAACAGGTCCCGTACCTCTACACGTGTGCCCACCGAAGATCCGGTCTCTGTTGCCTCCCCAACCAGACCTCCTTCAACCCCGATTTTTACAGCCGAAAGGCAATCCGCGGTTCTGCTGATAAGTTCTACTCTGGAAACCGCCGCAATAGAGGAGAGCGCCTCACCCCTGAAACCCAGGGTAATTATCCTGTGGAGGTCATCCTTGCTTTCGATCTTGCTTGTGGAATGCTTGGTAAAGGCCAGCGGAACTTCGTCCCGGCCTATCCCGCTGCCATCATCTATTACGGTGATGCTTTTTGATCCGGCCCCCCTATTTCCACTCGAATATCCGATGCTCCTGCATCCAGAGAGTTGTCTATCAACTCCTTGACAACGGAGGCGGGTCTTTCTATAACCTCTCCTGCAGCGATCTGGTTGATTGTGGCCTCATCAAGTAAATGGATATGCTCCGGCTTTTCCATCATCAACTCTCCTTCAGTTTTTTCTGTATAGCATGTAGCCTGTTCAACGCTTCCATTGGAGTAAGATTATTGATATCCAGGTCCCTTATTTCCTCTGCAACCGGATCAAAATCCTTCTCACCACTATTTTCCGGGTCTACCAGCAAAAGCTGGGTATACTTGGCACTACTCTTGCGTTTTCTGGAACCTTCACTTTCCCTGCTGATCACACTCTCACTTTCAATATCTTCCAGGATCGACTGCGCCCTCTTGGTCACTTTATGAGGAACCCCTGCAAGTCTGGCCACATGGATTCCATAACTTTTGTCAGTGGCACCGGGTACGATCTTGCGCAGGAAGACAAGATCATCTCCGTCCTCCTTGACCGCTATATGATAATTCTTAACCCTCTTGAGCGATTCAGCGATCTCGGTCAGCTGGTGATAATGGGTAGCAAAAAGGGAGCGTACACCCTGGCGGCCCTTGTTATGGATATACTCCACAACAGCCTTGGCTATGCTGTAACCGTCATAGGTACTGGTCCCCCTGCCGATCTCATCCAGCAGCACCAGGCTTTTCGGAGTGGAATTATTCAGGATATTGGCAAGTTCCACCATTTCCACCATGAAAGTACTCTGTCCGCTTGCCAGGTCATCAAAAGCCCCCACACGGGTGAATATCCTGTCCACGATACCCACCGATGCATGGGAAGCAGGTACAAAGGATCCCGCCTGGGCCATTATGACAATCAGGGCGACCTGTCTCATGTATGTGGATTTACCCGCCATATTGGGGCCCGTTATAAGGAGGAACTGCTCATCAGAACAATCCATTTCCACGTCATTGGGAACAAATCCTCCATCAACCGAATTTTCCACAACAGGATGCCTGCCTTCCCGTATCAGTACCCTACAGTCATCGGTAATGGAAGGACGCACATAATTATTGTTCACCGCAACCTCTGCCAGGGAGGCCAAAACGTCCAGCTCTCCCAGCAATACTGCCATCTCCTGCAACTGTTTCGAATGATTTGCTACCACCGAGATTACTTCATTGAACAGTTCATATTCCAGTGCCACCCTTTTCTCATCGGCAGACAGGATTTTGCCTTCCCAGTCCTTGAGCTGGGGGGTGTAAAATCGCTCGGCATTGGTCATTGTCTGTTTGCGAATGTAATCATCAGGCACATGGGGAATATTGGGTTTGGTGACCTCCAGATAGTAACCTATCACCTTGTTGTAGCCTACCTTAAGGGATTTGATCCCGGTCCTGTCCCTCTCCTTCTGCTGGAATGAGGCAATCCAGGATTTGGCATTACTGGAGGTTTCCTTCAGTTCATCCAGCTCCTCGCTGTAGCCGGGTTTGATCAGCCCGCCTTCCCGTACAGAAAGAGGTGGCTCCTCCACGATAGCCCGGTCAATCAGTTCGGTAAGAGTATCGATTTCCCTGAAATCTTCCATTCCCTGTACTATCCGGGCAAGCATTGTCTTATGCTCCCCCTCCAGGGTTTCCAGGAGAGAGGGCACAGATTGCAGGGATTTTTTGAGAGCAACAAGGTCCCTGGCATTGGAATTACCATAAACAACCCTGCCCACAAGCCTCTCCACATCCTTTACATAAGAGAGATGGGAGCGCACATCAAATCTCAACAGGGTGTTATCAGACAATTCCTCCACGGCATCCAGCCGTTTATTTATATGGGAGACATCAAGCAGGGGCTTGAGGATCCATTTCTGAAGCAGACGGCTTCCCATGGGCGTTTTGGTCTCATCCAGTACCTGGAGAATAGTAGTATCCCTTCCCTCCCCCCGGACATTTCTCACAACTTCCAGATTACGCAGTGTAATGGAATCCAGTATCATGAATTCGGAGGATGAATAGGTATGAAGGGACTGGACATGGTTTAATTCCCGCATCTGGGTTTCCAGGGCATATTCCAGGGCACAGCTGGCCGCCATTTTTGCAAAGGCAAGCCCGGCACAACCCATGCCTTCCAGGGTGGAGACACCCAGATGTTCACATAGATGCCTGTTTGCATAGTCCGGGTCTGTGGAAGCAGCATCAAATTCATTGGTGGAAAGCTTCAATTCTGCCAACCTGCTTTGCAATTCCTCATTTTCCCTTAACTGGGGAAGGACAATACATTCGGCAGGTCGCATTCGGGCCACCTCTCCCGCAATTCCGTCAAAGGGAGGTTGATCGTTGATCTGGGTAGTCAGGAATTCTCCTGTGGATACATCCAAAAAGGCCACACCAAAATCCTGACCCCTGCCGGCAATTGCCATCAGGTAATTGTTCGAGGGATCAGAAAGCATGGAAGGATCGATAACAGTCCCGGGGGTTACCACACGCACCACTCCCCGTTTGACAACTCCTTTAGCCTTTTTGGGATCTTCCAGCTGCTCACATACTGCTACCTTGTAGCCTTTCCTGACCAATCTGGGAAGATAATTATCCACCGCATGATAGGGAAATCCTGCCAGGGGCATTTTTTCCCCTTCTTTTCCCTTACCGCGGGTGGTGAGAGTTATATCAAGTTCCTGTGCGATGGTCTTTGCATCCTCCCCGAAGGATTCATAGAAATCCCCCATACGGAAGAATATCAGGGAATCGGGATGTTGCTCCTTGGCAGCATAATACTGTTGCATCGCAGGTGTAATCTTGCTCATTGGTAATCTATCCGGCAAACGTGTAATTCTTGGTCTATTACACTATAAGCCTCTTTTTCATAAGGTTTATTGACAGCAGGAAAACCAGCAGGGTTGCTCCAAGCATCCAGGCAATGTTCAGTAGCAGGGAAGCCTCTATTATACCACTCATCAAGGACCTGACAACGATCACTATATGTGCCAGGGGCAGGATTGCAAGGGCGATGGTTTGTACCGTCTCCGGGAGCAGGGATAGCGGGAAAAAGGTACCGCTGAACAGGAACATGGGGGTTATCAGCAGGATGGAAGGGTAGGTCAGGGAATTGATATTGGGAGTGATTGCCGTAAAACACATGGCAATACAGGAAAACATCAATCCTGCCAGAAAGGCAAAGGGGATTACCAGCAGGGAATGCGGATAGACAGCCAGGCCAAAAATTGACAGGATCGGCAGGATAATACTGGCATTGATCACACCCCGCGTCGCTCCCCAGAGTAGTTCCCCAGCTATGACTTCATCTATGTTCAGGGGAGTTGCAATAATGGCATCAAAGGTTTTCTGGTAATACATCCGCACATAGGAGCCGAAGGTACATTCATAAAAACCGGCAAACATCATGGAAACCGATATCAGGGCAGGGGCAATGAACTTTGTATAGGGTACACCTTCGATTTCATTGATGTAGTTACCCAATCCAAATCCCAGGGCAAACAGGTACAGGATAGGTTCCACCAGGGGCGGGAGGAAGTTCACCGTCAAGGTGGTCATGAATACATCCCGGTTGCGCATCCAGACTTTCAGGACACGCGGGGTAATATCAGGCAGGGCAAAATACGACATCATTCCCGCAACTTCCTCCCTGTAAGTTTAAGGAACACGTCCTCCAGTGTTGCAGCCCTTGCGGTAATCTTACCCAGCCTGCATTCACTAAAAAGATGTTCAGTAATGTCGTGAGGATCATTGGTATAAATCTGGACCATATCCCCTGCCTGTTCATACATTGCATTGCTTTTTTCAAGACAGGCTATCACTTCAGGGGTATTTTCAGCTTCTACTATATCCGTACCGATATACTCCTTTATTATCGATGACGGACTGCCTTCCACAAGAATATTGCCATAATCCATTATAACCAGCCTGTCACACAGCTGGGCGGCCTCTTCCAGGTAATGGGTGGTCATTACAATAGTAACTCCCTGTTTTTTGAGACTGCGCAGTTTATCCCACATTACATGCCTGGACTGTGGATCCAGGCCCACTGTGGGTTCATCCAGGATCAGTAACCGGGGTTCATTCACAAGCGCCCTGGCAAGAATAAGTCTCCTTTTCATGCCACCGGAGAGAAGATCGGTCATTGTATCCTTTTTTTCATTGAGCTGCACAAAATCCAGTAATTCATTAATCCTTTTTTCGGCTTTTCTTTTGGGTATATCAAAGTAACGTGAATATACATAGAGATTCTTGTAAACGGAAAAATCGATGTCCAGATTGTTTTCCTGAGGTACAACTCCCATTAAATTTTTGATTTTGCGCTGGTCACGTGTTACATCCATATCGAAGACTTTGAGACTGCTCCGCCGGGAGGAGACACACATTGTATAATCCGCATTGCAGTAGTCTTGCCGGCTCCGTTGGGTCCCAGAAAACCGAACAGTTCACCTTTATTTACTTCAAAACTGACATCATCAACAGCCACAAAGTTTCCAAAATTCTTGTGTAAATTTTTCGCAACGATTACAGGTTCAATAGGCCATCACCACATCATCCATAATAAAATGAAATAGGGTTTATTATATTTCATTTTTCCAGAAAGCAGAAGTTAGCATTACCATCACTGTAAATACTTCCAATCTGCCAATCCACATATTCAAAACAAGCAATAATTTACCCATAAAAGGCAACAAATCATAATTTGCCATCGGTCCGAAAAGATTGAAAGCCGGCCCAATGTTACCCAATGTTGCTATGGATGCACTCAATGAACTAAAAACATCCATTCCCATCATCGAAAGCAGACTTGAGCTTACGAAAAAAAGGATGAAATAAATTATAACAAAAGATACAATGGAATGCATTACATCGTCAGGTACTGCTTTTCCATTGAAACGAATAATACGCACAGCTTTCGGGTGAACAGCTTTGAAAAGTTCCCTGTTTGCATACCTTAAAAGAATAAGGATACGTACAATCTTAATTCCGCCCCCAGTCGAGCCGGCACATCCGCCAAAAAACATCACTATAAATAAAAGCATCCTGCCTGAATCTGGCCTTGATTAAAATCAACAGTTGCATAGCCGGTAGTTGTCAGAAGAGATAGTACCTGAAACACAGAATACCTGAAAGAAGTACCCAGATCATAAACCTGGTCTTTGAAAAGAAGAAGGGTAAGAATTGAAGTTGCAATTGCAACAATTAAAGTATAGAATTTGAATTCGTCATCTTTTAAAAGACTACCTTTATCCACATAGAACATTCTGTAATGCAGTGCAAAATTGCACCTGCAAGGAACATAAAGAAACATATTATACCTTCCACAACCGGACTGTTAAAAGCAGCTATGCTATCTCCATAAGGTGAAAAACCCCCACATGCCATGGTCGTAAAAGTGTGAGTGACAGCGTCATACAGGTTTAGTCCGGCAAGGTAGAGTGCTACACATTCTACAACGGAAATAGCCACATATACCATCCATAGGATCTTTGCGGTCTCTCTAATGCGAGGACGCAATTTGTCCTCCTGGGGACCAGGTACTTCAGCCCTGAACATTGCCGCCGCACACCCAATTTGGGCAGAATAGCTATAAAAAGCATAATTATACCCATTCCACCAAGCCACTGAATCATAGACCTCCATAATAAAAGACCCTTACTATAACTTTCAATATCCACCATCACTGTAGCTCCGGTAGTAGTAAAACCGGACATGGATTCAAAAAAAGCATTGATTGGAGTCATTCCTTCAAGAACAAAGGGTATTGCACCGAAAATTGCTGCTGCCAGCCACCCAAAAGCAACAATCATGAAACCTTCCTTAAGCTCCCAGTCTTCTTTTGCAGGCTCTATCCTGAAAGCAAAAACCGTACCTGCTATCATTGTTATCGTAAAAGCTATAGCGAATGTCTGGGGGGATTCACCATAATACATATCTACAAAAAGAGGGATGAGCATCAGTAATCCAAGAAGCCATAGTAAAGTGCCCAGAACACCCATTACAACTTTGAATTTCATGCAAATACCTCATTTGAACAGTTTTTCTACATCTGGAAGTACAGAAGGTATAGAAAATGCAAGAATATGATCTCCTTCTTTTACCTTGTAATTTCCACGGGGAACAATAGTTGAGTCGTCATTGATAACCATACTTGCAATTGAACCCTCCGGAAAGTTCACATTTTTGAGAAACTTGCCGTTTATTTTTGATTTTTTAGAAACTGTGTACTCCACAATTTCAGCCTTATCTCCTTCAATAGTTGTCAGGGCCTCTATTCCTGTACCCATCGTGAGTTTGAGTACTTCATTAATCGTTGCTTCCCTGGGACTTACAGCACGATCTACACCAACCATTTCAAATAAAGGTACATAATCAAAATGATCTGCTCTTACTATCACCTTCTTTGTACCCATTTGTTTGGCCAAAAGAGAGCAGAGCAAATTTTTTTCATCACTGTCTGTAACAGATATTACCACATCCATTTCCCCCACACCTTCCTCTTTGAGGAGACTAAGATCAGAACCATCCCCCCGAAGCACAAGAGTTTTTTTGAGGTGATCAGCTACCATTTCAGATCGCTGTCTGTCTTTTTCTATAATCTTTATTTTCATATCAGTCGTTTCAAGCAACTGTGCCAGATAAAGTCCAACGATTCCGCCACCAATAATCATAGCAGTATTTTTTTTGATCTTTCCAAAAAAAGAAGATATATTTTTCATTGCAGATTTTTCACCGATAATGACAATGTGATCTTCTGCACGGATAAGATCGTCACCATGGGGGATAATAATTTGTGAACCCCTGAAAAGGGCGCTTACAATACAGCAGTCAAATAAGCCTATATCACGGATGTGTTTATCTACAAGATGGCTGTCTTCTTTGACAACAAATTCCATCATTTTTATTTTTCCATCGGCAAATGACTCCGAATCAATCGCAGAAGGTATAGAAAGAATATCAGCAATCTCCGATGCAAGCGCGAGTTCAGGACATATCATTACATCGATACCAACCTGGGTACGTTTGGCTACCGGCCTGTCTATATAATCAGGATTACTGACCCGTGCCATGGTTTTAAAGGTCTTACTGGATTGCTTTATCAATTTAGTTGCCATACAGGCGACAATATTTATCTCATCATCACCTGTTAAAGCCAGAAGAAGATCGGCACCGATCAAAACTTTTTCAAGAATTGTAGCGTTTGCACCATTGCCCTTGATTACCTGAACGTCAAGTTCATCCGCTCTCTGGCAGGCATCTTCATCATCATCGATGACAACAATATCATTTTCCAGATACAATGATTTTGCTATATGATAGCCAACTTCCCCTGCACCTATAATGACAATTTTCATCCATATTCCCCATAAAATTATACTATATAAAACAAATTCATAATCCTACTATTAAGATCACTCTATTAATCTTTGTTAGTTTACCATCCTTCCTGTGTGGGTTTGGAACTCTGTAAGGATTAATATAGGGAAAAATGGACAAAGCCACAGAAATATCATTTAATATTTAAAAAAGGAGTTGATGTATGGTGGGACCGCGGAGATTTGAACTCCAGTCGCAAGACCCCCAGCCTTGCAGGATGGACCAGGCTACCCTACGGTCCCACGGGGACTGGTTCTAATAGGAACTTTCCCTATATCACTTTTTCTGCCGGGCTACCCATTCCTTATAGACTTTTGTGATCTGGGCACCTTCCAGGAAAACACATCCATGCAACTGGGCATAGGTCCTGGCATCCTCTTTTGAAAGGGCTTTACCGTTGGTATCATCCAGCATTTCACAGACTACCATGACAGGGGTTATACCGGCCATCTGTGCAAGAGCAACCGACAACTCGGTCTGACCCCGGCGGTTTCCACAAGCCCTTCAGCTGCCCGTAGCAATGCAACATGGCCCGGCGCACGGAACTCGTCTCCAAAAACAACGGCTTCACCGTTTCTGCCCTTTTCAGAAATTTCAGCCAGCTTGTTTATGGTCAGGGCCCGATCATTATCAGGAATGCCGGTACGGGTGCCTCTGTGATTGACCCAGATGGAAAAGGATGAACGACTATCATATGCCAGGTCACCGGCCTGCTCCACGGTATTACCAATCGCAGGCCATCTGCCTGCCCCTTCTGCCAGCAAATCCGCCATGAAGGGCAGACCCAGTGTTGTACAGACCTCATCGGCCAGTGCAGTGCATATCAACCCTCCACCATCGCGACGCATCCAGCGTACATCATCAGGAGTGATAGCTGAGGCGGCAATTACAAAATCCGTCTCCCCTTCCCGGCTGTCCGAATCAAATATAAATACCATTTCTCCCCTCTCAACTGCCTCAACACCCTTTTTCACTTCGGGATCTGAAAATTTTAAATTATCCATACTAGATACCTCCAATCAATAGTCAACGGTAACCTCAACCTCATCTCCGTCTTTCAGTTCCAGCTCCTCACGCAGCTTCACAGGGGATATTATTTCCAGCAGCTCATCCGGGTAATGGGTCCTGTCGGGAACGATAACCGCTGCCTTAATACCTTCAATTTTCACAGGGAAACAATGGCAGGCACCGAAGGTACGCTCCCCGCTGGTAAAACCGGAGATAGGGATGACAGCAGATTCTGCCAGTTTTTCCCTGATTTTCAGGCTAAGCTCATCCAGATGCACATTGAGAGTCCCTAGATAAGGAGCAAATCCGAGTTTGTCGCCGAACTGGCGCTGGTAGCCCTCCTGGCCGATATAGTAGTGACCTTCACCAAGCCCGCTTACAATATGCCCCCGCAGCTGAATCGGGTTTTTCTCAACGATATCGGTGAATATATGCCTGTAATCCTCGTATTCCTTTTTCAGCAATTGCCGGCCAGTCTCCGAGAGCAGCACTTCCTGGCCACCAGGCACAATACGCCTCTCAATATAACCTTCATCTTCCAGGGATTTGAGAATCCTGGCTGAAGTCTTGGAACTGGTTGCCATGTATTCGGCAAACTCAGCTGAGGATAGTTTAACCGGCTGGTTCAGTCCTCCCAGTAGGCCCAGTTCTTTCAGTGCTGGAATTAAATGCATATGAGATACACCTTCTCAAAATTGAGATGCATCTCATATCTGGCTGATCGTTAATAAATGTTCGGCCGACATCGGAGTAAATTATAACCATCGGGAAAACCATGAGAAGTTAGGGAGAGGAACATCCAGAGGATAGCCATGAAAAAATACAACCCATATGATAACAGGCCTTCTCATGCAGGCTGGAGAAGAGACCTGTATGATATAATCTTCGAGGCAGATACACCTACGGGAAAGGCCTTCGATATAGGATTAATATTAGCCATCCTCGGCAGTATAATCGTGGTAATGTTGGACAGTGTGCAATCCATAAGCACCGTCCATCACTATAGCCTTTACATGCTGGAATGGAATTTCACCATTCTGTTCACCATCGAATATATCCTGCGGCTTATTTGTGTCAGAGACAAAAAAAAGGTATGCTACCAGTTTTTTTGGTATAATAGATTTGCTGGCAATACTGCCTACTTACCTTATAGTGATCCTGCCCGGCGGACAATACCTTCTTGTGATACGTATCCTGAGACTGTTGCGGATATTCAGGATACTTAAGCTCGTGCAATATCTCTCGGAAACCGAACTTTTGCTCAGGGCCCTTAAGGAGAGTCAGCGCAAGATTACGATATTTTTGTTTACAATCCTGAATCTGGTCGTGATACTGGGTTCTGTGATGTATGTTGTTGAAAGCTCCAATCCACAATTTTCCAGTATACCCGAGAGTATTTTCTGGGGCATCGTTACCATAACAACAGTAGGTTACGGGGATATTATACCTGCAACATTCCTGGGAAAAACAATAGCTTCACTAATCATGATTATAGGCTATTCTATTATCGCAGTACCTACAGGTATTATCACACAATCCATAATCCAGGTTTCCAGAGAAGAAGATAATAAAAAAGTAATTGAACAAACTAAAGAAAATATGTTTTCAAAAAAATGTCCGGGTTGTGCTTTTCAGGGACATGACCTAGATGCTGCCTACTGTAAACGTTGCGGGGAGAGACTTGAGGAGGAGTAAAAATGAAGCAGGGGGTAATAATGGCCATTCGCATCACGCAATGATGCTGGAAGATTTCAGGAAACGCTTTTTCGTATCTGTAGTTTTTACCATACCGGTTTTATTTCTGTCACCTATAATTCGGCAGGGATTGGAAAGTGCAGGAGTGAGCCTGCCGACAATTGCAGGTGCCTCTTATCTGCTTTTTGCCTTTTCCACACTGATCTTCTTCTATGGCGGCAAACCCTTCCTTACAGAGCTGGTGAGTGAACTCAGATCCCGCCAGCCTGGCATGATGACACTGATTGCTGTTGCCATCAGCGTGACCTATATCTACAGCAGCCTTGTGGTTTTCGGACTTGCAGGCAAGTTCTTTTTCTGGGAACTGGCGACCCTTCTCGACATCATGCTCCTGGGCCACTGGATCGAGATGAGGTCTGTAATGGGAGCCTCCATGGCCCTTGAGGAACTGGCAAAACTCATGCCTTCAAAAGAGCCCATCGTCTGGGAAAGAATGGTGAGGGCGAGGATGTAGCCCTGAACGATTTGCAAAAAGGGGACAGGTTGCTGGTCAAACCGGGAGAAAAAATTCCTGCTGATGGCAGGGTGGCAAAGGGGCAATCTTCGGTCAATGAAGCAATGCTGTCCGGGGAAACCACACCGGTATCCAAAGAAAAAGATGATGAAGTGATTGGTGGTTCCATCAACGGGGAAGGGTCCCTGGAGATCATTATCGAAAAGACCGGTTCCGATTCCTTCCTCTCCCAGGTAATCGAACTTGTAAAACAGGCCCAGGAAAGTCGCTCCCGTGCACAGGACCTGGCCAACAGGGCCGCCCTGTGGCTGACTATCATAGCCTTAAGTGCAGGTGCTATAACACTGTTTGCCTGGGTTAATCTGGCAGGCTATGATTTTGCCTTTTCCCTGGAAAGAGCGGTTACAGTAATGGTAATCACATGTCCCCATGCCCTTGGCCTGGCAATTCCCCTTGTGATTGCAGTATCCTCTGCACTGGCCGCCAACAACGGGCTGCTAATCAAGGACAGGGCTGCCTTTGAGAAGGCACATGAGGTCGATGCGGTGGTTTTTGACAAGACCGGAACCCTGACAGAAGGAAAATTCGGTGTCACCGACATAATTCCCTTTGAGAATATATCAGAAGAAGAAATCCTGAAACTGGCTGCTTCAGTAGAAGCTGAATCGGAACATTCTATAGCCCGGGGGATTGTGGAATCAGCAAAGGAAAAATATCCTATAAAGGATTTCAACAGCATCCCCGGCAAGGGAGCGTACGCAACAGTTGAGGACAGGCAAATCACGGTTGCCAGTGGCTCCTATATAGCTGACCTGGGGTTCGAACCTGACGCAGCTGAAACCGAGGGGTTGACAACACAGGGTAAAACCGTTGTTTTCGTGGTTGAGGAGGATAGGTTAATCGGTGCCATAGCTCTCGCTGATATCATACGTCCTGAATCTAAACAGGCTATTGCAACCTTAAAGGAGAGAGGCATACGCTGCATGATGCTTACTGGAGATAATGGTAATGTAGCCCGCTGGGTTTCGGAAAGTATAGGCCTTGACGAATATTTTGCCGAAGTGCTCCCACAGGAAAAAGAAGGGAAGATCAGGGAAATCCAAGATAGAGGACTGCGTGTGGCAATGACTGGTGATGGTGTGAATGATGCGCCTGCCCTGGCCCGCGCCGACCTCGGTGTAGCCATCGGGGCCGGAACGGATGTGGCAGTGGAGACGGCGGATATTGTGCTTGTACGCAGCAACCCTCTTGATATGATAACTGTCCTGGACCTCTCGGCAAAGACCTATGGGAAAATGAAGCAGAACCTGTTCTGGGCCACAGGTTACAATGCCATTGCCATCCCACTTGCAGCAGGGGTGCTGGCAGGACAGGGAATCCTGCTGTCCCCGGCTGTGGGAGCGGTGCTTATGTCGCTGAGTACGGTTATAGTTGCAGTCAATGCAAAATTCCTCTCCCTTGAATGAGACAAAAAGCAATGTCGAAGATTATTTGTACTGCAAACAGTATCTCCCTTGTACCCTTAATTAAAGAGCAGGTGTCATTATGGAAATTAACGGAGTAGAAATCGAAGATACTTTTGCAGAAGCATTCCCGATAAAGATCGGAAGAGTACTGATCACAGCCGTGAACGAAAAATGGGCAAGGGTAGCTGCACAGGAAGCCACAGGTTTTGGTACCTCTGTCATTATGTGTCCCGCAGAAGGCGGTATCGAAAGAGTTGCCAGTCCTGATGAAACCCCGGATGGAAGACCTGGTGTTTACATCCAGCTCTGCACCTTTGGCTACAAGTCCCTGGAAGAACAGCTCCTGGAAAGACTGGGCCAGTGTGTATTGACCGCTCCCACAACAGCAATGTACAACGGTCTCCCGGATGCTGAAAAACAGTTTGACACCGGTTTCAAGCTCAAATTCTTCGCAGACGGTACAGAATCCGAAACAGAAGTTGGTGGCAGGAAAGCCTACAAGATCCCAATGATGGAAGGCGACTTCATCACCGAGCACTCCATGGGTGGAGTAAAAGGTGTAGCAGGTGGTAATTTCATTATCTTCGGAGACTGCCAGATGAGCGCCCTCAATGCCGCAGAGGCAGCAGTTGAAGCCATAGAAAAGGTCGAAGGCTCCATTACTCCATTCCCCGGTGGTATAGTGGCCAGCGGCTCCAAACCAGGTGCCAACAAGTACACTTTCCTCAAGGCAACAGCAAACGAGAAGTTCTGCCCCTCCATCAGGGACCAGATCGAGGATACCCAGATTCCCGAAGGTGTGGGAGCAGTTTACGAGATCGTTATCAACGGTGTCAGCGAAGAAGCAATTTCCAGCGCAATGTCAGCCGGTATAAAGGCATCCGTAAAGGTTCCGGGTATCAAAAAGATCTCTGCAGGCAACTATGGCGGAAACCTTGGCCCCTACAAATTCAATCTCCATGACCTCGTATGAGCCGGGGTCCTCTTTTTTTCTTTTTCGGATTCGGTAATGATGCTTGAAAGTGAACCCTCTGAGCGTATCGATTCACGTGCATTGAAATCCTGGTTTGTAAGCGGATTCTTGCTGGGTATTGTCGCCTTTTCAATTCCATTAGCATACATTTTTCTGATAGGTCCTGCATGGGATTTGCCACGGGATTGGGGCTGGATAGGTATAGCACTGGTGACAGTATTCACATTATGGTCGGCAATAATTGCACCACAACTCAGGATACGTTTCTGGCGCTATGAAATAAGAGAAAATGAAGTAGATATCCAGAACGGTATTTTCATTATCAGAAGAACTCTTATCCCTATGGTCAGGATACAGCATGTTGATACTGAACACGGCCCTGTGATGAGATTCTTCGGGCTGGCAACATTAAGGATCTCCACAGCTGCTACAGATCATTACATTCCCGCTTTATCAAGGGAAAAAGCTGCAGAGCTCATGGGAGAAATAGCAGCTCTTGCAAGAGTAAGTGATGAAGATGTCTGAATTTAAGCATCAGCATCCCTTCATGATAATCCTGGAGACGGTCAAAAGCATAATATATGCAATACCACCGGTGTTCTTCTTTGCATTATCAATAAGGGATGAATTGAGCAGTGTGGACATTCCTTTTCTGGCTGCTATCGCTTTGATCGCCACCCTCACGTATTCTACAGCAAAATGGTATCTTTTCACCTATCAGTATGAAAACGGCTACCTGCACATAAGAAAGGGATTGCTGTTTAAAAAGGAAAGATCAATCAAGAGAGAAAGAGTCCAGACGGTTAATGTAATCACAAATTTTATACAAAAACTTCTGGGTGTCACGAGTTTACATGTAAAAACAGCCGGCAGTACAGAAGCAGAACTATCACTCACTGCTGTAACCCTGCAGGAAAGCCAGAATATAAAGACCTATTTAGAAAATCATGCAACAAGCGGGTCCGGCAAAAATAATACAGAAGAATCAGAAACCGGAAATTCAAAAGTAGATACTGTAAATACTTACAATATCCCCCTATGGAACCTGCTTCTGGCAGGAGCCACTTCAGGAAGGTTCATGTTACTTTTTTCCCTTATAGCGGCTGGATTATCCCAGCTTTATCCATATATTCCTGAAAGTTATCTGGGATTCGTTCTTGAGCGGGTAATTCCTCAGAACAATATCAATATCAGTCTACTCCTGATACTAATATTTGGATTATTGCTGCTTTCATGGATTATATCAACCCTGGTATTTGCAGTCCAATACGCCAATTTTACCCTGCAACGCCGGGAAGATGATATCCGGATATCCTACGGCCTTATTGAACAGAAGGAATATAACCTGAATATGAAACGAATCCAGGCCCTGTCTGTAAAGGATAGTTTGCTGCGACAACCCCTTAGCCTGTGTTCGATCTATGCAGACGTTGCGGGGGGCAGCTCTGAAAAACAGGATTACGTGACTACATTATGTCCCCTGCTGAATTTAAGGGATTTGTCAAAATTCATGAACAACATGTTCCCCGAATACACTATTCCTGAAAATATGCAACCCCTGCCATTAAGGTCAAGGAAACGTTATATTATACGTTTACTGGTTCCATCTATTGTGATTGTTTTATTACTCCAGCTGGTTCCCTACGGATGGGTCTCCTTGCTGGCCCTCCCCCCTGTCTTCTTATTGGGACTTTCCCGCTACAATACAGGAGGAACTGCCATCCTGGAAAAACAATTAACACTCAGATTCCGCAATATCCACCGCTATCATGTATTCGTATTGAGAGACCATATCCAGACTATGCAGATAAGTTCCAACCCTTTCCAGCGCATGAGTGACCTGGACACAATCGGGATTTCCGTACTGTCATCAAGAGGCGGAAACCGGTTTGCACTCGCTGATGTTGACAGGGAGGAAAGTGGGAAAATCTGGAATTGGTTTTCCCGCAACTAAAGTTACCTATAATTTATTTTAAAGACCCAGCATGGCCAATCCTGACGAGAGGGAGCTACTTATAAGCTCCAGCGGATCCACCCCTGTAACCTGTATCATAACCCAGGCTCCTAGGAAAGTCCCTACCACACTTCCGATATTTGCCAGGGCTGCCACCAGAACTACTTTGAAAAACCTGTTTTGACGTGCCTCTGCAAAAGATTCTGTATCCATCATGGCTTTGAAATCATCGGTCGTGGGGTGGCGCTGTTTTGCTTCCACAAGACCTGCAAACCAGCCTGCAGCCATCATGGGATTCAAGGAAGTCAGCCAGGCTACACCAAAAGATGTCGCTATAGAATAGGGGTGTCCCCCTGCAATGGTTGCTCCTATAGCACTCAGGGTACCGTTTATGATAAACCACCAGCCAAAGGCTATCAACAGAAGTTCAATGGAAGTGCCTGAAAGGATTATCAACAGGAATGTTGCAAGTGCCAGAGCCACGATAGCGATACCAAAGACCTTCATCAAACTAAAACGTTTTTTGGGCAGGGTTACCAGCGAGGATAACGGTGGTATGGTCCTGGGGTTGGAGAGATATTTCTCGATACCACTCCTGTGACCCGCACCTACAACAGCCACTATATTCTTACCGCCACCTGCAGCAGTTCTTGCCAGACTGCCTGCAATGTAGGCATCCCTTTCATCGATAAGTACTTCTGCAGCATTGGGGGAGGTATGACGTAATTCCTCGATCAGGACTGTAACTGTATCCTGCTCGGTGATATTATCGATATCTAGCTCATCGCCGCCTCCAATTCCCAGAGCTGCGGCTATCAGGGTTCCTATCATTTTTGTTTTTTCGATCAAACCCATTTTTCCCCAGAAACGCTGGAGAGTTACCTGGATATCACGGTCTACAAGGGCAACAGCAGCCCCTATTTCCTCTGCTGCTTCAATAGCAGCTAACATTTCAGCACCGGGCTGTACTCCCATATCCTTGCCTATCCTTTTCTGGACATGGGCCAGTAGCATATGAACGAGGAAAAAATAGATCTTACCCTCTGCGAGCAGTTCCTTAACAGATATATCCGAGGTTTGGGTCTTACCCTTAAGGGCATCATAGCGGCCCTTGCACAGTTCAACAGCAACGACATCAGGTTGCTGGTTGTGAATAGTCTCCTTTACTTCACGGATACTTTTTTCCGAAACATGGGCCGTTCCCACCAGGCTTATCCTGGAAGGAACAGAAGCCACATTTTCAGAAGTGGAATCTGTTGAAAAGTCGTGTTCCCGAACTTCTGAAGAGCTGTTGGTGCTTTCATAGTTATAGCTCATGGTGTCCTGTCGGGAATCGGTAATATACGGGTCATTAGCCATTAAAATCCCTGTTTTACTCACTTAAAAGTGTCATTGTATGCATAAGGTCTGTTCTTGAAAGGATGCCGATAATCTCTCCATCTTCCATTACCACAAGACGGCCTACGTTATTATTGTTCAGGACCTTGAAGGCTTCAGATGCATTATCGGCAGGCGAGATAGTAACCACATCCCTTGTCATCACATCGGAAACAAGGGTACTTATCCTATCCACTTGCGCTACCTTATGTACATCCGTAAACGTAACAATGCCTTTTAAAACATTGTGCTGGATCACCGGATAACCCATGTGTTTGTGTTCAAACATGAATTGTACAAGTTCTTCCAGGTTCATCTCAGGGGATACTGAAATAACATCACTGCTCATCACGTCCTTTACCATGATATTCTCAAGGGTACGGGTAACAGCAGTGGAACGCTCCTCTCCTGAAGCTCCCATATAAATAAATACCGCAATCAACAAAAGCCAGGGATTCCAGGGATTGGAAAGAATACCCAACAGTGCCAGCAAAAAAGCAAAAAATTTCCCGACATTCGCTGCGTTACGGGTTGCCTGTATATAATTCATATGCCGGGCAAAAAATGCACGCAAAATCCGACCACCGTCCATAGGGAAAGCAGGAATCAAGTTGAATGCTCCCAATACAATATTGATGGAAGCAAGGATATAAACAATACGATAAAGTATGGTGGTAGAATAACCTGTAACCATCATATCTATCACAAAATTCAATCCAAACAGGATGCCACCTATCAAAAAACTTACAAATGGCCCTGCAAAAGCCATTTTTGCTTCCTGGTCGGGTTCACGGGGCATCTCTTCCATGGAAGATACACCACCTATCAAAAAAAGAGTGATGTTATCTATCTTAACCCCATACTTTTTGCAAAATAGGAATGGCCCAGCTCATGCAGGAGTACACAGGTAAAAAGGAGGATTGTTATCAAAAGGGACAGGCCGTAACCTAATAGAGCAGGCTGGACATCTGCAAATCCAACGGGTTCGGGTACACTTGAAAAAACAAATGCAAAGAGAAACAGTACAATAAGAAAAGTGATATGGATCAATATAGGGATACCCATTACACTACCGATTTTGAAAGAAGTTTTCATAACTGAACCTTTTTAAGTTCCTATTATTTAGTTATTTAGTTTTAGTGATGTGAATGAGTATCTGACGAATAATACTTTCACACCGCTTGGTTTTAAAATATATACCCCTGAAGACCTATTAGGAAATAGTCACGGATTCGATGGGCACACGTCTTTACAAGTTTCAAGGCTAGGTGCCATCGATCATCCCCTCAACCGTGATACCAGGCACCCTTTTATTTTTTTCAAGATTGGTTTACAACAGTATCCAGATCCGCAAGAAACATATCTATAATCTCATTATCCAGATGGGGCATAATAACCAATCTTAGTGCCTGTGGATTTTTCGTAAGAGAAACACGCCATCCAAAATCCTCGTAAAGTCTGTTTTGGATTTCAACTGGTGACTCTACATCCAGAGCCACGATATTCATAACAGGTTCTATCACCGGCCGGATTCCTATATTCCTGGCTCCTGCAACAAGCCTGTCAGTCATATCCATACATCGTTGTACGATGGTACCATAACCTTTTCTTCCAAGATGGCGCATAACTGCGTAAGTTGATACGACAGCTGCTCCACTACGGGTACCTGTCAGGGAATACTGACTGCTTATAGTAAGATAAGGTGTCTTTACAGCCAGATTGTCAAGATCAAGACTGTGGCGCAAAAGCAATCCTCCTGAAGGAATGGTACTTAGACCCATTTTATGGGGATCTATTGTAACAGAAGATACACCTGCAATTTCAAAATCAAATTTATATTTAGTTTTGAGAAAAGGCAGTACAAAACCCCCGAAAGCCGCATCTACATGGAAAGGTAAACCCTTTTCAATAGCTATACCAGAAAGAGTTTCAAGAGGATCTACCTGCCCAAACTCAGTAGTACCGGCTATACCCACCAATCCTACAGTATTGTTATCTATCAGGCAATTAACTGCATCCGTATCCACCTGCAAATTGTCAGAAAGAGTTGCTCTGCGTATCTCTATACCTGAAAGATCACCAACTTTATCAAAAGAAAAATGAGCTGAATCAGGAACAACAATGTTAGGATTTACAATTGATCTATTACGATTACGCATAGCTCTTACGGCCTGGATATTTGATTCAGTGCCTCCTGTACTGATATAACCACAGGCATCCGGAAGATGCAACATGGTACCCAGCATTTCCATGACCTGTTCTTCCAGTTCAAATGTTCCCTGAAAAAAGACCGGGGTCTCCCATATTAGCTTCGATGAAAGTGCAATGGGCATGCTATGCTATTTCATGAGGATAGGTACACATGGAACTCAGAACTTTCCTGTAATCACTATCCCTGTTTTTTTTTTGAGATAATTCCTTTAGAACTGAATCTCTTGTGATGCCATTGCTATACATGGGAATCCTTTTCCTAGAAGAGCTTTTTAATTATAATCGTTTTGAGTTATTTGATTTTCAGATTTTTAAATTTCAGGAATTACTAGAGGGGGACCCCATAGTTTCTATTGGAAACATAGTTCAATTTGAAAAAAGGAATTTTTGTTAAACAAAGTTTTATATACTAAAACCTCTCTACTTACACTGCTATATTTTTTCAACATATTAAAAATATGTATTTCATATTTTTTCCTTATCTCCAGTTGAAACCATAGGGTCTCTCCCCTTTATAAATGTTCCAAACGAAACAAAGGGGTCTACCTTTTTTGTCGATTTCAACATTTATAATATAAACCCTTTATATTTAATTAATTTCGTAAGTGCAGTTGAAACAAAGGGGTCTTTACCATAACTGTTAAGAATAGATACCTATATTTCCATTAGAGTACTAACAGAGGAAAATTACGTCCTTTTGCATATACTAAATATTGCTAAGAGGAGGTACCCGCTTTGGTTTCAATCTACTAAAAAAACGATTATACGGTATTGTCATATTACAAATAAAAGGTGTTTGGATGGATAATGGTTCACTTGATGGGTTATTTGAAGAGTTATTGGAGACAGAATCCCTTTTTAAGAATAAGGAAGTGTTGAGACCTGCGTATACACCGGAAAATCTTCCTCATCGTAGTAACCAGATAAATAATATTGCTACGGTACTGGTATCAGCTTTGAGGGGTGATACACCTTCTAACGTTCTTATTTATGGAAAAACAGGTACAGGTAAAACTGCTGTTGCTAGATATGTGGGTATTGAACTTGAAAGGAAAAGTGATCATCTCAATGTACAATGTAATGTGCTGTACATAAATTGCGAAGTAATAGATACACAGTACAGGTTACTGGCCAATCTTGCAAAACAATTCGGTGAAGATGTCCCTATGACAGGATGGCCTACAGATCAGGTCTTTTTCCGATTTAAAGAGGCAGTGGATTCCCGCAAACAGGTAATCATAATAATTCTTGATGAAATTGATAAATTGATAAAAAAAGGGGATGATGTCCTCTATAATCTTTCCCGGATGAATACGGATCTTAAAAATGCCCGGGTAAGCATGATAGGTATTTCCAATGATCTGAAATTCACTGAATTTCTGGATCCACGTGTGAAAAGTTCTCTGGGAGAGGAGGAAATTATCTTTCCCCCCTATGATGCTGAACAGATAAGTGATATTCTCAAGCAGCGTGCTGCTATTGCTTATAAGGAAAACAGTATGGATGATATGGTAATTCCTCTATGTTCTGCTTTTGCGGCACAGGAACACGGGGACGCACGGCGTGCTCTTGACCTGATGAGGGTTGCCGGGGAAATAGCCGAACGTGAGAAGAAGAATATTATCGAGGAAGAACACGTCAGGCAGGCCCAGGAAAAGATCGAAGTGGATCGTATAGTGGAAGTTATACGTACCCTTCCTACCCAATCCAAACTTGCGCTTTATAGTGTGATGTTGCTGCGCAATAATGGCCACCGTAATGTGACAACAGGTGAAGTGTATAATGTTTACAGGCAGTTATGTCGCAATGTTGATACCGATATCCTGACCCAGAGAAGGGTAACAGATCTCATATCAGAACTTGATATGCTGGGCATCCTTAATGCTATAGTCGTGAGCAAAGGCAGATATGGGCGTACCAAGGAAATCGTATTGAGTGTGCCTGTGGAAAGCACCAAGAAAGTATTGCTTGAAGATTATCGCCTCAATATGCTGGCCGATTTTAAACCGGTATTGACAGCCCAGATGCATCTTTAAACCGGAATAATTAAATATTAATTAAACTTCATTTCTATTAATGTTAACTACCACCACTAACTATGATTTTGGTGCAAAATGTGTAGTAATAGTGGTAGTGTCGTCAGCTTGAGCGAGAAGTGAAGAAATTATTCTGGCTCAAGTGCGCTGTTTTTTGGATTATATTATTCATGAATATATTTTGTATCTTGTGCCGGTTTAATTTCTTTTTAGGAAGTGTTGAAAATGAAAGAAATAAACGGGGCAGAGGTTTTAGTCAAAAGCCTAGAAGATCTTGGAATCAAACATATCTTTGGTTATACAGGTGCAGCCATTCTTCCGGTATTCCACGCCCTCCGGAAAAGTAGTATTGAGATTGTTATTAATTCAAACGAACAATCCGCAGCTTTCAGTGCGGCTGGTTATTCAAGGTCGGGAGAAGGTATCGGTGTAGCCATGGTTACTTCAGGTCCAGCTATCACAAATACTCTCACCAGTGTTGCAGATGCCTATGGTGATAGTATCCCTTTGCTTGTGTTTGCCGGCCAGGTACCGGAACATAAGATAGGCACAGATTCTTTCCAGCATATTAACGTAAAGGGTATTTTTGGAGATGCTGCTAAAAAAGTAATCCAGCTTTCAAATGATGATGATGTCGAATCAATAGTCAAGGATGCCTATTACTTTGCAAAATATGGAAAACCCGGTCCAGTGGTCATAGACTTCCCCCTTGACAAGCAGCAGAAAATGCATGAATACCGGGCAATAGATGTCACTATATTCGATCAAAGTTATCTTGATGATAGACATTTGAATGAAGCACAATGCAAGGCATTTTTCCAGCTGCTGGCAAATTCTAAGAAACCTTTGCTTTATCTGGGAGGAGGGCTGAATTCCAGAAAAGCAAGTTAGGCAATAAGGCAATTCAATGAGTATTTCAATATACCTTCGGTTAATACTTTGATGGCAAAAGGGGTTGTGGATGAAAGAAATCCCATAAATCTGGGAATGCTGGGGATGTTCGGTACACCTTATGCAAATATGATCATCCAGGAAAATGATTTTTTCTTTGCTATCGGGGTCAGGTGGGATGACAGGATTGCAGAAAAGGTAGGTTTTGGGATAGAAGCTGATATAGCCTATATAGATATAAATCCGGAAAAAATGCATCAGATAAAGATTGAACGTTTCCCGAAATTTACATTTATAGGGGATGGTGCTACAGCTCTTATGGATCTGCTGGATTATGCAAAAAAACACAATATAAAATTAGGGATTGCTCAGTGGAGACAACATGCCAGAGAACTTAAAAAATCCTGGCCACTGGATTATAACAGGACATCTGACCGGATACAATCTGCAGAAGTATTGGATATACTATCTGACTGTATCGATGAAAATGTTAAAATAACAACTGGTGTAGGCAACCATCAGATGCTTGCTGCACAATATCTGTCCATGCAGGTGCCAAACTCTTTCATGACTTCGGGCTCATTTGGCACAATGGGATTTGCTATACCTACTGCTATTGGGGTACACTATGCAAATCCCGATCATAAGATTATTGCAATAGATGGTGATGGTAGTTTCAGAATGAATATGGGGGAATTGCACACTATTGCATCTTTTGGTTTACCTATCAAGATATTGTTACTAAACAACAGAAGTGACGGTATGGTATTGAATCTGCAGGATATTGCATATGCAGGCATACGGACGGGAACTGAAAGACAGAAAGATGTAAATTTTGCAGCAATTGCACAATCTTTTGGTTTCAATTATACGGCACGGATAACTGAAAGAGAAGTACTGGAAGAGACAATAAATACCTTTTTAGAAGCAAAGGGCCCCTGTTTTTTGGAAATTCTCACAGACAGGGAAGAAGTACTCTATCCAAAGGTTCCTGCCGGAAGTGATTATAAAGATATGATCCTGGGGCTATATATTAAGCAGGTGTAACCTGTCTTTCTTTTTAGAAATATATCAGGACAATAGTAACCTTATATGTCCAATATAAGGAATCTTGTAACGGGCAACACCGATGATCCATTCTTCTTTTACAGGAGTAAGATAACTGATCTGGCCCTGCTGGTCATAGTAGCTATTTGTTTTCGTATTATCCCCTTTGGTTATGTAACCTTCATGTGGAGCTTCAGGTCCCCCTTCCCACATTTGTTCGCCTTCTTCAACAAAATACATGGCCCTGTGGATTACCGGGGTCACCCCTTTCTGCCCGTAGGGTCGGTATAAGATAACGTCTCCCTTTTTTTCAAATGAGATATAGTCCGCAGGTGCATTCCGGAGTGTTTCTATCTGCGTCCTGTCCAGATCTTCAATAAAGATTATGTCTCCCCTGTACATGTGGGGTTCCATACTTCCCGACTCCACCGCAACCATTGGGGTCCACATGCCAAAGAATAGCTGGGATAGGATGCCGATAACTGCAAGAATAGCCAGTACCGATAACCCGTCACGTGCGATTCCTACCCAAAAATTATCGCTGTTTTTAAAAGTATGAATTATTTCCCCGATTTCCATGAATATTTCTCCGAATTAACAAACCAAATTTGTCTGTAAGAACTTTAAACTTATTGGTTTATTCTTGATAAAAGAATGTTTACCAAAGTATTGTTATACAGGAAAATTCTTGTAACTACATTATCAATATAGAGGTCTGTAATGCAAGAAATGTCTCTTCTTTCCGATTTGCTTGAAGCAGGCTACCAGGTAAGTCCCCAAGCAGCCGAGCTTATAACTTCTCACAACAATCCCCGTGCCCTTATAAATCACATATTGGGGAGTGTGGATGATTCGGTATTTGTTATAGACGTTGAGGATATTGATTTCACGGGATTTGAAGAAGTAAGAGAAGCAGAGATTCCATGCAAAAAGGAACCTGTTGCAAATACAACTTCTGCAAATCCTATTTCTGTGCTTTGCGATATAACCGATTGTTCCACCTGTGTGGGGGAATACATGGAATTTGTACAGTATTTCCGCAACCGTTACAGCCGGCTGAGTGAGATGATCCGCGGCAGGGTCAATGCCAGACCCATGGAAAGCCTGAAAGGCAAAAGACGTGTTCCCGGGGATGAGATTTCCATAATCGGTATGGTATCTGAGATTAAAAATACATCCAATGGTCATCGTCTGGTACGTTTTGAAGACCCTACGGGTTCCTTCCAGGTCCTTTTCAGTATGAATGATAAGGATATTTATGAGGAATCTAACAAACTTGTCCTGGATGATGTGGTGGGGGTAAGTGGCAATCTCACCAATGACGGCAAACTCCTGATAGCCAAAAAACTTGTGTTTCCGGATCTGCCCAATATGGGTTTATCCAAAACCGGTAGCCAGGGGAAAGCCCTTTTCATTTCAGATGTGCATATAGGCAGCAATACCTTCCTGCAGGAGCAATGGGACGATTTCATGACTTTTGTCAAGAGGGAATCTGAAAACCCCGAGCTTAACAAAATAGCACAGCAATTACGCTATATTGTGGTTGCCGGTGATATTGTAGATGGGGTGGGTATTTATCCAGGACAGGAAAATGAGCTTACCATACCGGATATTTATGACCAGTATGAGGAAATTGCCCACTATTTCAACCAGATACCTTCTGATATTACAGTAGTTATCGGTCCTGGTAACCACGATGCTGTACGCCAGGCTGAACCCCAGCCCACATTCCCGGAGCGTATCAGGAAAATGTTTGATCCCAGGATAAAATTCGTGGGCAATCCTGCTCTGGTGGATCTGGATGGTGTGCTTGTGCTGATGTACCACGGCCGCTCTATAGATGATTTTGTGGCGAGTATACAGGGAATTTCCTACAGTGAACCTGAAAAAGCAATGCTGGAAATGGTAAAGCGTCGCCATCTATCCCCTACCTATGGCAGCAGGGTTTCTATAGCCCCGGAGAAGACTGACCATTTTGTTATCGATCACATCCCCGATATACTGCATTGTGGACATGTCCATACCGTAGGGGTGAAGCAGTACAGGGGCACCCTGCTCATTAATTCAGGAACATGGCAGGACCAGACCGAATTCCAGAAGCGGGTGAATGTGGTACCCGAACCTGCAAGGGTTCCGGTGGTTGATCTTGCCACTTTCCAGCCGACCATGCTGCAGTTTTGAACGTGCATTTTATATAATGCCAGTTAAGAGTTAGTCCGGATGGCTTCAGATTTATTACCTGATATTGATACATTAATAAAAAAACAGGGATACAGACTTGCAGGATCCCATTCAGCTGTCAAAACATGTCTGTGGATGAGAAGGGCTGTGCGTGAGGAAGGAGAATGTTATAAAGCCCGTTTTTATGGGATAGCTTCCCACAGATGTTTGCAGATGACTCCTACCCTGTGCTGTAACCAGCGCTGCCTGCACTGCTGGAGGCCGGTTGAGCTTGATGTCCCAACTCCCTCAAAATGGGATTCTCCAGTGGAAATAATGGGGTCTTCAATAGAGTGTCAGCGCAACCTCATTTCGGGTTTTGGAGGTTCGGCCTCAAGAGAATTGTGGCAACAGGCCAATGAACCCGCACATGTGGCTATCTCCCTATCCGGTGAACCTACCCTTTATCCTTATCTGGATGAACTGATCGAAGAATTTCGCAGCAGAGGCGTGAGTACCTTTGTGGTAACCAACGGCACTGTTGTCGAAATGATCAAACGCATTGAACCTTCCCAGCTCTACATGAGCCTGGATGCTCCTGACAGGCAGACCTACATGAAGGTTTGTTCTCCAAAGGATCCGTGTTTATGGGATAACATAAATGAATCCCTCAGTGTCCTTAAAGATAAAGAATGCAGGACTGCTATTCGTATTACTCTAATCAAGGGTGTGAATATGTTTGATGTGAAAGGTTATGCGGACCTTATCAGAAAGGCACAGCCTGATATTATTGAGGTAAAAGCCTATATGCATCTGGGTTTTTCCAGAAACCGGCTTGAAAGGGATGCCATGCCAGGCCATGAAGAAGTTCTTGATTTTGCAAATCAGCTTGGTTGTGAATTGGGCTATGAAGTTGGCGATCAGGTTGAAATAAGTCGTGTTGTCATGCTCTGTCGTGATGGAAAGTTTGTCGCTTCTAAATTGCCCGTTTGACGCACTGTCATAACTTATATTTATAATAATGGCTTATATGGTAAGCCTAGAGCATAGCGAATATCCCGACATTTTGATTAATTTCTGATTATGGAGTATCCTTACAATGGCCGAACAATCTGCTCATGAAAAATATGAATTCAAGAAAAAACTTGAATCCCTCCGAAATAAAAAGGGAAGGGGTACTGAACTCATATCCCTTTACATACCGCCTGACAAACAGCTGTCCGATGTGACCTCACAGCTTAAGACCGAACACAGTCAGGCTTCTAACATAAAATCCAAGGTCACAAAGACCAATGTACAGTCTGCAATTGATTCTCTACTTTCCCGTCTTAAATATCTTGAGATCCCGGAAAACGGTATCGTTTATTTTACTGGAGCTGTGGATGTAGGTGCGGACAAAACGAATATGGAAACCACGACCATAATCCCTCCCCAACCTCTTACCATCTACAAGTATCACTGCGACTCTGACTTTTTCCTCGAACCTCTTGAAGGAATGCTCAAGGAAGCCAAGACCTACGGTTTGCTTGTGCTTGACAGAAGGGAAGCTACAATTGGTTTACTTACAGGTAAACATATAGAACCCTATCGTAACCTTACCTCAACAGTGCCGGGTAAACAGAGAAAAGGTGGTCAGAGTGCACAGCGTTTCCAGCAGCTGAGGCTTATAGCGATACACGATTTCTACAAGCGTATAGGAAATGCGGCCAGTGAAATCTTCATGGCGGTTGACATGAAGGATTTTGAGGGAATATTGCTGGGTGGGCCTTCCCCGACCAAGGAAGAATTCCAATCAGGAGATTTCCTGCATCATGAGTTGCGAAGGAAAATACTGGGCCTCTTTGATGTGGCCTACACCGATGAATCAGGATTACAGGAACTTGTCAATGCTGCAAGTGACCGTCTGCAGGATCTGGACCTGATGGTGGAAAAGAACCTGATGCAAAAGTTTTTCAAGGAACTGGTATCCGATTCCGGAAAGGCTGCCTATGGTGAGGAAGTAGTGCGTCAGAACCTGATGATAGGGGCTGTGGAGACACTGCTGATATCCGAGGACCTGAGGTCTGAAAGAATAAAGATCAGGTGTACCACCGGGGATTATGAAGATAATATAACCCGGGAAAACCAACCGGACCAGGAAAATGTGGATGACTTTGGCAACTGTCCTAAATGCGGATCTTCCCTGGAAGTTGTTGAAAGGGTAGATATCGTGGATGAACTCTCGGAACTGAGTGATCAGATGGGAAGTGATGTGGCTTTCATATCAACTGATTTTGAGGAAGGCGGCCAGCTTCTCAATGCTTTTGGTGGCATTGTTGCGATTTTGCGGTATAATACAGGTATGTAAGGTGATTGTTTGTATCTTGAATTTGTTAACCAGGTAGTATCGGTACTGGAAAATGCCGTACAAAGAGCGGGTTTTGAACCGGTGGAGATAGTCCCCGAACCTTCCCAGCACGCAGATCTCTCTTCCAGGGTTGCTTTCAAGCTGGCCGCAGTTGCCAGGAAAAGTCCGGTGGAAGTAGCAAACCAGATCGTGGAAAATGTCCAGCTTCGGGAAAATTGTCTGATCGAAAGTATTGGGACTACCGGCCCCTACATCAATATCAAGGCCAGTAGAACCTATATTGACCGTACCTTTGAGACAGTCAGGAGCAAAAAGGAAGCTTTTGGCGGAGATTTTTATTCAGGAAAAATATTACTGGAACACACCTCGGCCAATCCCAATGGTCCCCTGCATGTGGGCCACATACGCAATTCCATAATAGGTGACACCCTGACCAAGATTCTGAGAAAAACCGGGTATGAGGTGGATGCCCAGTATTACGTCAATGATATGGGCAGGCAGATTGCCATAGTTTCCTGGGCCCTGGAACATTTCGAAATGGATCCCAGTCTCAAATCGGATCATGCAATTGCCAATGTATATATCAAGGCAAATGCCCGGCTTGAAGATGATCCCCAGAAGGTTGAACACATCGATAAATTGATGCAGCTGGTGGAATCCGGGGACGAGGAAGTCATAAAACGCTTTGATGATGCCGTGGACCTTGCTGTAAAAGGTATCCGCAGTACCTTGCTTCGTATGAATGTCCATCATGATTCTTTTGTTAATGAATCCGGTTTTGTCCGCTCGGGGGAAGTGTCGGATATCGTGGATAAAATCCGAAAAACCGGTCGCACCGATGTGGATGATGGAGCCCTTGTGGTGGATCTTTCCGATTACGGATTTGAAAAAACCCTTGTTGTGCAGCGCAGTGATGGCACTTCCCTTTATACTACAAGGGATCTTGCCTATCATGAATGGAAAGCCAGGCAGGCAGATCGGATAATTGATATTCTGGGAGCGGATCACAAACTTATCTCCGGCCAGCTCAAAGCCACCCTTAATGCTGTCGGGTTAAAGGAACCTGAGATTGTAATCTTTGAATTTGTATCCCTGCCCGAGGGTTCCATGAGTACCCGAAGGGGCCAGTTCATCACCGCTGATGAATTGCTGGACAAGGTTCAGGCAAGAGCCTTCGAGGAAGTTGAAAAACGCCGCCCAGAAATGTCACCTGAATTTATGAAAGAGGTTGCTGGTATGGTCGGTATCGGTGCTGTCAGGTATGATATAATCAAGGTTTCCCCGGAAAAATCCACGGTGTTTGACTGGAAAGCGGCCCTTGATTTTGAAAAACAGGGTGGGCCCTTTATACAATATTCCCATGCCCGTGCAAGCAGTATCCTCAAAAAGGCTGGTGAGGAAGGAATATGGGATCCCGCGTCAAAACCCAATGCTTCAGTACTGACCGATGAGTCCGAGGTTACCCTGATAAAACAAATTGCTTTGTTTGATAAAGTATTGAAACAGGCTGCAGACGATCTCAAACCTCACATAATCGCTATTTATGGCAGAGATCTGGCCGATGCTTTCAACCAGTTCTACCGGTTCTCCCCTGTGCTGGGTGCCGAGACTGAAGAACTCAGGGATGCCAGATTGGGTCTTGTGGACTGTGCCCGGATAGCGCTGGCCAATGTACTGGATACCCTGGGTATGGGCGCTCCAGAATCAATGTGACACCCATGTTTGTCCTCGAACAGCTGGTAGTGGCCTATATTGGCCTTGCCAGTCTTTTTTCATTTGGAATAATGGGAATTGATAAGAGAAAAGCTGTAAAGGGTACCTACCGCATATCGGAGAACTTCCTTTTCACCTGCGCCTTTGCAGGGGGCAGCGCGGGTATCCTGGCAGGCATGTACATCTTTAAGCATAAGGTTCGCCGCTGGAAGTTCAAACTGGGTATTCCTGCCATCCTTATTCTGGAGATATATCTTTATTTTATGTTTGCTTAATATTTTAAAAACTGAAATTTCTATCCGATTCAAAGTTACTGTCAATTTGTTTTCTAAGCATTCAAATTTTGATATCTGAAATTTTATGTTATTCAAACGGATAACATATATTAACCTTTTACTAGAGCATATATAACAGTAGTATTATTTTATAATGTGGGGTTCAGCTGTTCTCTGGAAGATTGAGTTGAACCCCAATTCGCCCATAGGCAAAACTATTGTTGATTTTAATAATTTTTAAAATTTACGTGATTTTGCCTCATGAGCACTAAATATGAGGTGAATATATGGAAACTAAAGGAACAAGAATTGCAGCAATTTTTGTGGCGATGCTGCTTATGAGTATATTTGCAGTTGTGCCTGCTATGGCTGATACAGACCAGAAAGTAAGGATGTCTATTGAATCTTCTTTCGAATTGGAACAAGGTTTAATAGATGCACTAAATTCTAATACTAAAGGAATATCAACGGAAGAGGTAATAGCAAATTATGTTGAAGCAAACAAGGACCAAATATCAATAAATCATCTTAAAAGGAAAACTAGTGTTTCAGATAATTCTAATTTCAAGACATATCAGCTAGAAGACGGATCATATATAACTTTTACAGATGGAGATTATTTTTTCATTAGTGGTATTGAAAAAAAATCAAATAATAAAGCATTAACTGAAAGTGCTACTTCAACAAAAAGTGTCTCATATACTCCTACTATTACAGGGTACAAGACACTCTATTCTTGGCTTGGCGTTAAAGTCTATACAATCTACACAAAAGGGTATTTTAGTTATGATGGTCAGACTGTAGATGCTCATTATATAGATTCGTGGTATGTAAGAGCTGCAGGTGCCACATCATTTTGGAAAGTCACTGATTGGGAAGAAGGTGGATATGAGTATAGCTCAGGCACTCGTTCAGATATTTACGGTAGAGGAAATTTCCAGTATGGAATATTCGTAAGTGATTATGGCATAGTTTTAAAAGAATTCTATGACAATCTTTACATAAAATGTGATCAAACTGGGGATTATTCAGTTATTTTTGAAGAAACCGCTCTTTAATAAAAAGAACCATTCAAGATGTATTTAGCGGCGCTTTTTGCAGCGCCGTGAAATCATTTTTAGTTAAATTTTTTATATGTTATTAAGGTATTTTAAGAAATATTTGCATATTGGGTTTGAATAAAGATCAAAAGGACTGGTTGATATGGAAAAAACATACAAAATTGTTACGGGCTTTATATTATTGCTTCTTGTAGTTTATACTTTCTTTTTGATATTGAATTATAGATAATGCGTATGGTGACAATAATTTATTATATCTTTGAAATGCGCATTCTATAATTAGCACTTGCTAAAAACAAAACCGTCTTTTTATATATTAAAAATTTTTCTATGACACAGATTGTAAATCTTGAAATTATAATTTATTCAAAATCATTCAGGTATTTGTCCCTTACCTGTTCCATTGCCCTTATGTTCACAACCGGGGTTTCAGGTGCAAGACCGCAACCCGGAGCCAGTATATCCACTCCCTCCTCCAGGCATTTGAATGCTTCCTCCTCAACCTCTTCTGGTGTGCTGTAAAGCAGGGTATTTGTCGTTGATATGTTCCCTATAAGGATGGTTCGTGAGCCGATCTGGGATTTTGCTTCAGCTACACTGACACTTTCTTCAATACCTATTCCTTCAAAACCACAGTTTGCCAGTGAGGAGAGGATGGATGTTGTATTACCGCACATATGCATAACAACCGGTCCTTCAATGGAATGGGTAAAATGCTGGTATGATGGTTTGATGAGGGTCTCGAATAACAGACAATCGAGCGTTTCCGGTCCGGCAACCGTATCATTCAGGCAGATTACATCAGCTCCGGCTTCAAAAAGTAATTCTGCATACCCTTCACAAATGCAGGTTGCTTCCCTGATATACATCTTGAAGGTTTCAGGTTTGAAAAGAGCCCATTTCAGGTAATTCTGTGCTCCTATGAGATGGTAGACCAATGTAGCCGGCCCTTCCATTCCTGCAATCAGTGGTACATCCGGTGCAAGTTTTTTCAATCTGCGGGTGGCTTCCAGTACCACCGGTATTCTTGCCCTTTCATAAAGGTCGGCAGGAACATCGGGTTTTTCCACTTTTTCGGCAAAGGGATGGGACATCACTTCGGGAGGCTTATTTATGGTTCCCAGGTCAACTTCACATCCAAGCGCTTCAGCAAGCACCGTCAGGCAGAAGGGGTAGCGTATTGCTTCCAGTCCCCCTATAGTATGTGCTGCCAGGGAGAGTTCTGCCATCTGAAATGCGCTGGAGTGAGCCTGTGGCCAGAATGCTCCGGTAGTTTCCATCAGACCGTTTGTGGCTGTCTGGGTCACCGATATTACAGGTATTAGTTCTTCTTCCTTTCCGGCTAGAACATTGAGTAAATTTTCTCTGAGTCCATATTGCATTTTGCTTCCCATTCTCCTACATTGAATATTGCGCAATTGTTATTAATGAAGCTTGCTCATTGGAAAGCATGACAGAACTGATTTTCGATGATATCGGCAGTTTCCCTCTTCAGGGAGGAATAAGTGCAGAGTGGTTAAGAGAAGCAATACCCGCACATGAACCTGCGGCTTTTGATGTCATCAAATCCACATTCCGGCAAAAACTGGATGCCGGTGTGGACGTTGCAACCTATCCTCAGTTTCAGGATATGAATAAGCAATTCCTTTCAATCCTCAATGATCCTGAATGCATAGAGGGTCCCTTTGACGTAAAGGCAAGTTGTGCGAAGATTATTGAACTTGAAGCGATTGAAAAAGCTGCAGAAGAATATCGAGCGGAAACCGGTACAAAACCCGATGTCCGTGTGTGTGTGACAGGGCCTCTGGAATTATACTTGCAGGAATTCGGTGGAACTTCCTATGATGATATACTGGAACTCCTTGGACAAAGCATTGACAAGTTTGTAACCAATGCAATAGATAACGCTTCCAATTTCAATGTGCGTACCGTGTCCATTGATGAGCCCAGTATTGGTATCAACCCGCAGGTTATGTTTGATGATGATGAGATCATAAATGCACTGGAAAAAGCCTCTGCAACCGCTTCCCGCAAGGGAGTGGACGTAGAGATCCACCTGCATTCCCCGCTGTACTACGAGCTTCCCTGTCGTACATCAGGTATCAATGTAATTGGTGTGGAATCAGCAGCCAGTCCCACCTATCTGGAACTTATTGATAAAAAAGTTCTCGAGGAAACAGATTCTTTCCTCAGGGCCGGTGTGGCACGAACGGATATTTTCAATCTTGTCGCCATTCTCAATGAAAAATATTCAACCAATGCCTGGCAGAAGCCTGCAATGCTCCAGGAACTGGTAACTGACATGGAAACTCCCTCTACAATCCTCAAGCGTCTGGAACATGCTTATGGAATATTCGGGGATCGGGTCAAATATGTCGGGCCGGATTGTGGTCTGGGCTCCTGGCCGACTCCGGAAATAGCTTCTACCCTGCTTGGTAATGTAGCAGAGGCTCTTGATACTTTCAGGAATTGAGTAGTGAGGATACAAAGGGTTCCACTATTGAAAGGGCCCGGGTAATTATGTCGGGTGTAACCTCTGTCTCTATGAAAGCAGTTATTAGAAGCAATAGTACAAACAATAAGTAAATCTTCCAGAATAAGGGGGAAAACAGGATTGTACCTGTATTCCTTTCTTCTGTTGCTATATCTGCCTCCAGGTCTGCTATATTATCGGAAACGAAAAGATGTTTGTCCCTTACAAGCCGGCAATTGGAATCTGCAATTACATACCCGATGGAAGTACTGACAAGGATGACTGGAATTTCGATTATCCCATGGGGCAGGATTGCGGATATGAAAAAAGTAACATTATAGACAACCCCACCCACAATTCCATTGATTCCGGCCAGATGGTAACCCGAAAAAGCTCCATTGAATAAGTGGAAAGCAAAAAGCATTCCCAGAATGGCCCCGTTGGCGGCTGCTACGAGGAGGGGAACTGAAAATGGCACTATTGCTGTAAGCAGCTGGAAATGATACCTGCTGTAGCCTGTATAATTCCACACTGAATTTTCTGCTGTTTGGGTATTAATGGACCGGAATCCAAAGAAACGCTCGGCAGGCCACTCCAGTACCCTGTAGATTGGATAGAGTCCTCTTTCCATTGCAATGGAGATTTTTGCATAATTGTGATGCTGCCTGCGGGATGTGATATCTTTCAGCAGGTAACGGTTTAAATAGACAAAAAGTGCAGTCCCTGCCGAAGCGGTAAGGGCAGCGAGGCTGTTAAACAGGAAGACCGACCAGGTAATACCCACATATACTGCACCCCGCTGGACTTTTGAAGTTGCTGCGGATGCGGCTCTATCAATAGTCTCATTTATAGTTACAGGTTCTGCCAGCATCGTCATGATTGCATAAGATGCCAGTGCCAGTAAAGCTGTTAATATGGCTGAATAGGTAAATATTTTCAGACACCACAGAAAAGCAGGCCATTTTATCAGGAAATTTGGTTTGGATGACATGTTGTGACCATTTTTGGGAATATTAACTATAACTTTAATATACCTCTGAAGTATAATATTCATTTAGTTTAATATAACCTGATGTTTGCATTAAATGCCTAGAAGGTTTTGCATATATTATTTGAGGGTAGTGATGAAGGCAGAGACTGGAATTGAAGGGCTTGATGAACTGATAGGAGGAGGTTTGCCACAGGGGCGGGTCTATCTATTGAATGGCTCGCCTGGAAGTGGTAAAACTACCTTTGGTATGCAGTATCTGACACACGGGGCGTCTTTTGGTGCTGCAGGTCTCTATGTCACATTGATGCAGAATTCCGAGCATATAGTAGCCGATATTTCTACTTACTCCCTCAACCTGCCGGCCCTGTTGAAAATGAAAAAAATATTCTTTGCAGACCTGGGTCCGGAAATGGAATATGGGTATATGGATGAACTAAAGGAAGTCATAACTCCAAAATCCGACATGAATCCCTATCCTGTGGAAGGAGAACCTCCCTCTGCCTCAACTGTTTTCAAGAAAATAGCTGCACATGTAGCGGCCAATGATATCAAAAGGGTTGTAGTGGATCCTCTCTCATCCATACGTTCCAATCAGGACGAATGTCTGGAAAAAATGGAAATGGCACGATTTGTGCGCAATCTACAGGCGCTGGGTTGCACAACCCTTCTTATAGACGATCATCCAACTCCGGTACGTGTATCTTCCGAGCATTTCGCTGCCGATGGTGTGATATTATTCCATAACCCGGCTTCAGATGATGAAGATCGCTCTCTCCAGATCATAAAAATGAGGGGTGTGCCTCATCCCATATCCAGACAGGCTTTCCGGTTCGGGGAAAAAGGCATCGAGGTACTCGGCAGAAGATAATTATTCTTTGATGAAGCCGTAACCTGTAAAACGCTGTTTTGCATCCAGGTTTGTGATTATGAATCTGTCCTGCTGTCTGTAGGCTATTTCATGGGAGCCGTTTAAATGAAGTGTGCATTGCTGACTGGCATTAACCTGCTCGGCTTCCGTTCCATCAATCTCGATTTTCTCAATACGCATGGGCGATGATTGCAGGCCTGTGAAAATATGGGGTACATCGGATATCCTGAGAGGAGAAGCAAAAGAGGAAAGGGTACATTCCAGTACGAGGGATTCAGCAACCTCTTCCTTTTCAGAAATAATGAAACCCCTTTCAATATCCTTTGACTGGACACCTTTAAGGGCAAGGCCGACCCTGGCGCCCGCAGGAGCACTTTTTACATCTTCATCATGCATCTGGATAGACCTTACTTCCAGAGGCTTGTCCGCAGGGTAGGCTGTCAATTTATCTTTTGCATTCACAGTACCCTGTTCCACAATTCCCAGTACCACACAGCCAATTCCCGTGACATTGAAGGACTGGTCAACAGTTATACGGACAGGTTTATCGTTGAGTTTTTCATATTCGGAATTGACCTGCCCGTCAAGCTCAAAGATCTTTTCCTTGATCTCATCCAGACCTTCGAAGGACTGGGTGGACAGGTTTACAAATTCCCAGCTTGCCAGAGTGGTCGGGGACAGGATTTTCTGTAAATTTTTCTGGAGTTCTTCCTGGGCGTAGGGGTATGAGGTATCCGCTTTGGTGAGCACGACAATCCCGTGCTTGTACTGCATGAGGTCCAGAGCCATGATACATTCCCCGGCAAAGGCATCAGGGCCTTGTGGTGGAATGCAGAGCAGGGCTATGTCGGAAAGTTGCAGGGCAGTGACAAGGGGTTTGACGGATTTGGGATAGCCGTTGGCATCGATTGTTGTCATCACCACATCGTTCTTGGCATAATCATACATGGTGATATCTGCAGCTGTGCTCTTTTTACCCAGTTTTGCCGCCAGGGAAGTCCTGCCGCTTCCCTCACTTCCGATAATTGCGATTTTAGTCATTGTTACACCTATGCACTAACAGGTGCTTGGTGCATAAATGTGTTACTTTACCAGAGGTTGCCTTCCCACATTGATTTGGTCTTGTCGGTGGTACTCTGGTTGAGTTTTTGCAGGTTAACCATAAGTTCTCCCCCTGAATACCCCACCCGGTCAAAAATAGCATCAATACCAAGCCGGCGGAAATATTCCTCAAATTCCTGCAGGGTTTGTGGATTCTGAAACCGCAGGGTAACCTCATCATAGAGTTTTTCACCGTTGCCAACCCTTCGGACAGATCGGCCATAGGAGAGATGATGCTTCTGCCAGTCTTAAGCATCGTTGATCCATTGTCTCTTCGTCCTCATCCCATTCCACGGTCTGGAAACCTTCCCTGACTACTCTGGAATACAGGTAATCCCGTCCCACCTCGTTGTAGAACTTGAAAGCATGTTCGAGATCGGCGCAATTACTCTGAGAACATGTATATTTGATAGGTGCCATGTCCATATCCAAATCCTTGATGACCACCCCTTCATGTCCCATCTCACCCAGTTTTTTTATAATTTGCATGATCTTTTCAGCAGCCTCTTTCCTTTCAAACTCTCCCAGGAAAGGAACCTGCTTAAAACCAAAGGAAGTGGCCAATTCTCTTCTTTGTCTGACAGGCAGGGGTTCACCAGTCTTTTTGTGGCGTATATCGAAAACAAAAAATCCAGTGTCTGTGTATCGTAGACCTTTTTGGAGACATAAGGATTTTCGGGTCCTGCCATTTCCCCGTGCACTACCAGGTCAGGGTATTGTCTGAAAAAAGAGGGGTCTAAAAGATAATTGACTTTTTCTGTGGAATAGGGACAGATATGCCCGCTGCGGGTGAAAGCGATAAGTTTCCCTGCGTTTTCAATTACACGGACATTATAGCCGTTCATTTTTTCTTCGACTATGAGTTTATCAATTTCTGAAAACTGGTTATTTATGGAAGGCTCAAGCAGCATCGCACGCTGTATTTTCGGGAAACCCAGGATTAAGTCCAGTTTTCCATCGCCCTTTTGCAGGAGCACACTTCCTCTTTCTATACCTGAGACGGAAGTTTCGAACCTGAAAAAATTCGTGTACTTTCCCCAGTTTCTTGATAGGAGTCTTTTTTCAAGCAGCCTTTCCAGTCTGGAGACTGACAGCCCTAAAAAGCGGGCTGTCTTTTCCATATCAAGTTCTGGTTTCTGCGAACCTTTCATCCTTTTCCTTCATTTTGCCAGGGTATCTACAAGGGTACGCCGGGTGATAAAGCCCGCGAAATCCTCCTCCAGGTTGAGTACCGGTACTCCACCGATATTGTTCTTGAGCATCATATCAACCACCTCGGCAACTGGTGTGTTGGTGTAGGCGGTCTTGGTACCCATTTTCATTATATCTTCGACAATCAGATTTTTGATCCTGGAATCCTGCTGGTTTCCGGATACAAGTTCCCGGAAGGCTTTCATCGCTTTGGCAATATCCTGTTCGGTAATTATGCCCAGCAGTTCACCGCTATCCATTACAGGGAACCTGCCCATATTGTTCTCGAGTATTATGTGCCTTACATGACTTACCCTGTCGGCCGGGTTGACGACTACAGGTTCCTTTATCATCATTTCACCGGCAAAACCATCGAAATACAGGTTTTGAAGAATTTCCTGAGGAGTAACCCAGCCCATTATATCCTCATTATCGGTGACTATCAGAACCCCGCCTTTCTTTTTCATCAGGGTAATGGCATCATCAAGATCGGTGTCTGGCAGAACTTTCACGAAATTATCCGATACAGCAGTGGCCACATGAAGGGAAGAGGCAGGTTTGGCCCCCTTCTTGCGGGTTCCCAGTTCTTTGGTAAGGTTCCTCATAGTCAGGACACCTACAAGCTGACCACTGTGAGTCACCAGCAGCCTTCTTGTATCGTTCTTTTCCATTATGTCCAGTGCATGAGAAATAGTGTCTGCTTTATCTACGCCTATTGGTTGTACCATTATGTCCTTTACCTGCATAATAAACATCTCCCGGGAATTTACCTGCTTAAGCAGCCCTTATTATATCGATTCTGCTCAAGATTCCTGTTATCTTTCCTTCCTTTTCGACAGGAAGGCCTGTACGATTGTTTTCTACCATTACTTTGGCTGCATCTGAGAGGTTATCTTCGATATTTACAACCCCGTCAAGTTCGACCATTATATCCTCTGCTACCAGAGGTACATCTTTTACATACCTGTATGTTCTTTCACCCGCGGGAGTGGATTTACGTGCCATTTTGATATTCTTTGACTGCATCTTACCTTCATTATCCTCCATGGCACTAAGAGCAATATCCCTGGTGGAGATCATACCGACAGTGTCCCCAACATCGTTTATCACTATTACTTTACTGACTCTGTGCTTTTCCATTTCATCTATTACATGGTTGATTGTATGATGGCGGTGCACCTCCACAGCGTCATCGGTAAGCACTTCGGAAATTTTAGTTGTTATGGCTTTATCTGCTACATAACGGACTACATCCCCGATTGTTACGATTCCCTGTAGCTTGTTCTTGAACACCGGCAGGTTGTTGATCTGATTTTCCAGCATCAGGTTAATGGCCTGGGATACGGATGCATCGGGATAAATAGTGATAACCGGTTCAGCAGTCATCACCATTTTTGCCGGGATCTTGTCAATGGGGCGCCGTCTCCACATTGGTTCTGCCTGTGCAAGGCGGCTGCTGATATCACTTTTTGTGATAATTCCCTTTATTTCATCCTCTTCAACAACTATCAAAGTACTGATCTTGTGACGAAACATCAGGTTCCTTGCGTGTGATACAGGTTCCTCTGTTCCAATCACATAGACCGGAGTACTCATTATATCCGATACATTCATTTTCCTATCCTCCGTAAGAAATTTTATTGTTTGTCTGCCAGTGCAAGCAGGATATCCCTTTCTGTCAGGATTCCCTCTAGATTACCATCTTTTATTACAGGAAGGCATCCGATTCCTTTTTCAAGCATAATTTCTGCTGCTTCGCCGAGATCAGCATCCGGTATTGTCCAGATAAGCTCATTATGCAAGAGGGAGCTAATCGGGCTGTCGAAAGCCTCATGGATGTTACCTGTGGTTAGTTTTTCAAAAGCTTCCCCGGTTCCCAGATAACTGAGTATGTCGGAAGATGTAACGACTCCGACAAGTATATTGTCCCTGACAATAGGAACTCTTTTGAACTCATTTTCAACCATTGTCCTGGCAACATCCCAAATCGAGGTAGCTGCATCCGCAGTTTTGACATTTCTGGTCTGCCATTTTTCGACCTTTTTCCCGGTCAGCACTCCTTCTATAAAGGTAAGGAAATCCCTTTCTGTACAGATTGCTTCCAGATGACCATCATTGTCCACTAAGGGCACGCATCCAATATGTTTGTCTATCATCAACTCAAAGGCCTTTTCAATATGCGCATCGTTCCTCAAACTGTGGACATTATGCTCCATTATGTAGCGCACCTGTGCATTTATAGCTGAAAGCAGGTTACCTTTGAATTTTTTCTCCACGAAAAGGCTTCTTTCTCCTCCCCCCAGCAGGTCCATTATATCCACTGAAGTGATTATTCCTTCAAGTTTTGATGTCCCTGCATTGACAATAGGCATATGCTTGAAATGCATCTTGCTCATTTTTTTAATGATATCTATTATGGAAGTAGTGGGATTTGCGGAAATTACATCTTTTGTTGCAACGGCCAGCATACTTCCCTCATGCTGGGCTATATGAGCCTTGAAGTTGACATTCCCCCTATCCATTGTACTCTCCATACTGTAGGCCTTTGGATCCTTGCTGATATCTGTCCCTCCTGGATTACCGGCATTTTTTTGTCTGGAACTCATTTTATCCTCTTTTTGAATACGTGTTTTATCCTTTGAATTCACCTATACCACCCGGTATAATGTGTTATATCATCTATACAAAGCCTACTTATTCGGTATAGGCCCTGAGCAGGTCGCTTCTGTCTACAATGCCTACAGGTTTGTCTTCAACAGCCACTGTTAATCTGCCGATATCATAATGCAGGATTTTTTCTGTACATTCTTTAACGGATGTATCCTGTTTGATGCTGTAGGCAGGTGTTGACATTACTTTCTCAACTGGCTGATTATGTATGCTGCCGTCTTTTTCCCTGACTCCTATACGTGCAAACCCCGATTTTATCAGGTCTCTCCTGGTAACCATGCCCATCAGTTTATTTTTCTTTGAGACCACCGGAAGGCCTGTATAATCATTTTCAAGCATAGCAGACCAGATTTCCCCGATGTTATCTTTCGGTGTGCATGTGGTGACAGGAGAGGTCATGATCTCCCTGACTGATTTTGATAAATCCCGCTTCACCATTTTGCCAAGAAGATCGGTATTGCTTACAATTCCTGCCAGGTTTTGTTCAATGGAACTTTTAACCACGGGACATCTTTCAAGTTTTGCTTCCAGTAGCAAGGAAGCGGCCCTCTAAATATCAGTCTCAGGTGTTATCTGTGGGACCGGGTTCACAAAACCGGCAACAGTGACATTTGATTTTGTGGATGCCACTTTTAAAATATCCTGATCAGTGATCATTCCCGAAACCTTCCCATTGTCGTTCACAACAGGAATTCCCCTTAGAAAATGATCTCTCATCAACTGGCGAGCATGGGTCACAGTGTCACTTTCGTGTAGATATACTGCGTCCCCTGACATAGTTTCATTTATCTGCGTGCAAAAATCCCCCTTATTTGCGGCGTTGGTTTGATGGTTTTTTAGTCGTAGTATCCTTCTTCTTCCTTGCAGTCTTCACAAAGGGCCAGCCCGTTTATGTTTGTGAGTTCATCTACATACGAACCACAACGCTGGCATATTCCTCTTTCCAGATAGCTCTCTTCAGGAATCCCTGTTTCCCGGTTCATTTCAATGAGGTTCTCTAAAATAGTATTGAGACCCGGAGAAATTGTAAGGATGTCTCTATCTGTAATAATACCAACAATATCTTCCCCCTTATTGACTGCAAGTCTACGTATATTCGACTTTACCATCAGCCTGGATGCTTCTATAACGTTAGTAGAAGCCTCTACCATTATAATCGGAGATGACATGATCTCTGTTGCCGGGACAGAGCTGGGTGTTTGGTCCTGTTTTACCACCTTGCCAACAATATCACGCTCTGTGATTATGCCAATAGGTTTATTTTCCCTGCTTATTATGACGCTGCCGGTACCTTTAGCCATCATTTCCCTGGCAACCTCAAAAATGTTCCAGGTAGCATCTAAGCTCACAACATTGTGGGACATAAGATCCCCCACAGGTATTTGACTCTCGATTCCCCCATAAGACGAGTCTTCGCTGTTATGCTCCTGCACGACCATTGCATCACACTCCTATATAGAATATTTCTGTTTATGCCTTATATAGATGTTCATTTTGCATTGAAAAGAAATTTTCTGGGAAAATGATGGAGTACTAGTTATGAAAAATAAGCATGCATGAAGGTGAATATCACCAAATATTATTTATATTAGGTTTGTTGAGGAAAAATCATTTTGTAGAGGGTATATCAAGGATGAACTTTGCTCCATGTGGTGTGTTATCCTTTACTTCAATTTGGCCTCCATATCTTTCTATAACCTTTTTTGAAATATACAGACCCAGTCCAGAATTGCTATCCCCTCCCTAAGTAAATCCTTCCTTGAAGATTTTGGTCTTTATTTCATCGGGGATTCCTGTGCCGTTTATCCTCTATGGAAATATGACAATACTTCCCGGAAGGTGCCATTTTTATCCTCATTTTATTGGCTTTACCATGAGCAATTGCATTTTTTATTATATTTTCAAAAACGGAAGATAAGGCGTTATCTGCCAGAACCTTGCAATGGCCATCAATGGAAATATCCATTTCAATATCTGTACCTGCAATTTTTTCTATTATTTCCTTCACTTCATAACAGTCAAGGTCTTTCCCGGTACCAATAAGGTTTTCAAGTCCTTTCATGTCATTGATTTTTTCAAAACTGCGGTCAACAGCTTTTTTGGAAATCTGGATGTATTTTGGATTAGGCCTGGCTTCATTCATCTCCAGGGACATTTTAATAGCGCCCAGGTTATTAGCCAGGTCATGACGCAAGATCTTGTTAATTACTTGCAGCATATCGTTTGCATCGGCAAGCAAATTATGTGACTTCACCAGTTCATTCTGCCTGGCAATATTCTCCAGCATTAGTGTAAGTACAGTGCGAATGCTCAATGTTAAATTCAGGAATTCATGTAAGCGACTCGGGTAGGCTATATTTTCCAGAACAAATATCCCTTCATCCCCGTCCTTTAAACTTAACCTGAAACAGAAACTCTTTTTTGAGGGGGCTATTTTGTAATATTCTTTGCTTTTAAGAAAAGCTACAATTTCCTTTTTCTGGAAATCAGTAAGATGTATGCCACTTTGTGCTTTTGTGTTATGTGCCTCAAAATAACACAGGTTTTCGGGCAGGCACATCATTGCAAAGAATTCTTTTGTATGATTTATAATATCCTCTTTCCGTTCATATGAGGATAAAGTATAAACTGAATCCATTGCTATTAAGTAAGAGGCAAGCTGTTCTTCGAGCTTCTGATTTTCTGTTTCTTTTTGCTTAAGCATTAATTCCATAAGTTTTGCATTGAGGATATGCAAATAAGCGGATTTATCGCCGTCCTGACATTCTTCAGCCTTTATGTGGTATATTTCATTATTACATATGTCCAGTACTTGGGGCAAAGATCCTTCATTGGCAGATGTAATTATATACAGAGTACCATGGCTTTCTAGCAGTTCTTGCTGTGATTCAGGGGCTAAGTTCCTGAAATCCTGCATATTAAGTATGGATGCGTCTTTTACCATCTTTTTATTGGAAGTGAGCCACTCACCATGGACATAGAGGTCATTTGAAAGCAACAGTATAGGGGTTTTCAATTCCATATTTCTCAGTTATTTTTCCAGTGGGTAATTACCATATTTTTTCACAGCATTTGTGATGCTGAGAAGTGTTTCATGCGAGACATCCCATACCATTTCCCCGTGATTATCTGAAAGAATATATCCGCCACCGTCACCTGCTTTCTGTATGGCTTCCCTCACTTTATTTTCTGTTTGTTCAGCTGTCCAGTGCCTCATTTCAATAGCATTGAGATTGCCCAGCAGGGAGGTTTTTCCCCTGCACCTGTCTTTTAGCTCGGCCAGGTCCTCCATTGCACTTACACCCAGTGCAGCAGCCCCTGTATCCTGAAGGTCTTCAAGGATTGGCATACTGCGTCCGGAAGCCAGATGTGTGGCCACAGCACCATTGATATTGCTGATTGTATCTTTTGCAACCTTATATCCTGTTTCGAGGAATGTTTCCCTGGGCACTATGGTTGGGGATGAAACCGGATCAAAGTAACAAATTGCCGTAGCACCGGCTTCAAGCTGTGAGTTGGCCCATTCTGTACAGAACTGCTTGTTCACTTCCATTAATTCCCAGAACTTTTCTCTGTCCTCATACATCAGGTCAAAATACCTGTCAAAACCCATTTGCATGACAGGTAAAGAAAACGGGGACATCACAACCCCTATAATAGGGATCTCTTCGCCTTTTTCCCTGTAGAGAATATTGATGGCCTTACGTACCTCATCAAATCCTTTGTATCCCATTACATCAGGAACTTCCAGCTCATCGATTTGTTCGAATGATTCGATTATGGGTTTGCCTGCATTGGGTGGCCCATCATCATAGAATACGGTTGAACCGCCCAGCCTGGGTTTCAAGAGAGGCATAAAAGAAAGGATAGAAGCAGTCATGCCCATAGGTTTCCTGCATTTTAAGCTGTGCCCGGGCAACGTTTTCCCCATTTGAAAAGTATTCCTCTGGATGCATATTCAATAACTGTGCACCATGTCCCGTAAGCAGAAGGAAATAAGGAACCCTGTCAGGTTCTTCGTGACCAAGAGTTGTAAGTACACGTTCCATAGGTGTCATTGCGTTTTTCATTGGTGCACCTTCTCTTTATACTGGTCAATCAGTTTGTATACGTCAGAGGAAGTCCTTGCCATGTGATCAGCCCCAACTTCCCTGTACAACATATCGTCAAACAAAAAGGGGCACCCCCGGCAATAACCTTCGTTTTCAGTCCCCTTTTATCCATACGTTTTTTGAGTTCCCTGATCTTCAGGGCAATATTAAGCATCAGGGTTGATGTGAGGAGCAGATCGATACCATCCTCATTGAGTTTCTCAACGAGCTGGTCGGGGTCCATGTTATCGTATTCTTTAATTGAATGTCCCGTTGATCGCAGCATTGAAGTAACAACCTTTTTACCCAGCATGTGATAATCACCAAGTGTAGTTATGGCTATTTTCGGGTAATCAATTCTTTCAGGACTTGCGGCAGGCAAAATCTCGTTGATAAGTTGTTCTGCAATCCTGCCTGCCATGTAATTCTGGGAAAGGGCAATTTCCCCTGTATCCCAGGCGGTTCCGATTCTTGTAAGGGCAGGAGACACAATTTCATCGATTACCTGAAAAGTATCATTTTCCGAAAGGGCGCCTTCAAGTATCTGTTTAGCATGCACTCGATCAAATTTAAGTAATGCATTTTCAAAATCAAGAGATTTATCTTTGTGTAAATAACTCATTATAACTGCCCTGATATATTATAATCAATATTTTATAATAGATGTATTAAAAGTTGTCGTATAACAGTGTGCATGAGTAAAAAAAAGTCCACAGCCTTAAGCCGTGGAAAAATTGGAAGACAAAACTCACTTTTTCAGTCAACAATCACTTTACTTCGTCCTCCGGCATTGAGCTCCACTTCCTCATTGAAACCGGATTTAGCAAAAGCATCGATTATCTTAATCGGTGTATCTATATCGACTTTGTCCACAAGCTCGGCCTTTTCATCCCAGAGAGCAATCCTGATCCTGCCCGTTTCATCGGAGACATATATATTGGAAACCTTCCCTTCACTGCCGTTGCTGCGGGTAAATTCCTTGAGGTCTCCCATACCGGAAACTGCTCCTTTGATTGAATAGGGCTGGCCGGGGATTATGTCGGCAATTGGGGTATAATCTTCTTCGAACTCCACTTCCCTGTCGGTTTTGCGCAGACTGCTGTGGTTGCCCACCTGTATCTCTACTTCCTGGCTGTAGTTGTTAAGCCGGGCATAACCATTGATTATTTCCACGCTATCCCCTGTTTCAAGCTTATCTGCAAGTTCGGTACGCCCATCCCACAGGGTAATCCGGATCTTGCCGGTTTCATCCCCTATTGTAATGTTGCGTACCCGTCCTTCAGAACCATCGCGTTTCTGGAAAGTGCGCACATCCGATACATCCAGGACCATTCCAACGACATTTACATCAGAATCCCCGTCCTTTATGTCCGAGATACCTGAGAGGTTTATATTTGCCTCGACATTTTCCTCACTTTCAGAAATGCCTCCACCTCTGCCGATATTAACTTCAATTCCTGAATAACCTTCTTTGGCGTAGCCACTGATATTGTAACTCTTACCGGCACTGATATCACCGGTCTTTAAAAGGTCTGCAAGATCATCCCAGAGGGTTACCCTGATCGAACCGGTTTCATCCGCCACTATAATATTTCCAACCCTGCCTGTGGTGCCGTCGTCACGGCTGAATTCCTTTGGTTCAAAAACAGAAACGGCCTTTCCTGTGAAATTCACGTTGGATGATGCCTCATTTATGTCTGCAATCTTGATCGTCTCAACGCCCGCCTCCGTAGCACCGAGGTTATGTGCTACCAGCAGGGCGGCTGTCTGGACATCACAGAGGTTATGCATCTCCTCTATTTTTTCCTCTACCTTTGCTTCAAATTCTTCCCTGGAAATTATGCCTTCCAGTTTTTCATATACTGTATCGATATCGTCCATCAGCACACCTGCAATCTTTGATAATAATGAATAGTTAGTCTTCATTGCAGGGCGAATGTGATAAACCTAACGAAACCTGTCATTCCGATAATATAATTAACCATAAGTTCCATCCTTTTCCTGATATCATGATCCGAAAGTGTGGAGAACACGGCTATTTCCGTGGTGAGGAATGCCCCCAATGCGGGGAAAGAGGTAAATTTATGCTCGATGATGAGCATGAGATGAGACTGGGGCGTTTCGTTTCCGGTGTCCTCAGGCATTTTCCGGATGATGTAGGGCTTGATATGGATGCCCAGGGGTGGATCGAGCTTGATGCTTTTTGTGAGGCAATGAAAAAACGGTATAAGTGGGCAGGCAAGCTGCGTCTGGTGTCCCTTGTGGAATCTGATCCAAAACAGAGATATGAAATTGATGACTCTTTCATACGTGCCCGCTATGGTCATTCTATAGATGTGGATCTTGATTATCCCCTGTATGATTCTGATGTACTCTATTATGGGGTCAGTCAGGAAGAGGTTGATATGCTTCTGGAAAATGGTATCAAACCTTACAGGCAGACCTATATTCATCTGAGTAATACCAGCCAGCGTGCAAGGCAGGCGGCTTCGGTGCATACCGATAATCCGGTGATACTTGAGATAGATGCAGCCAGTGCTGCAAAAGATGGATACGAGTTCCTCTGTGCCAACGACGAGATAGTACTCAGCAAAGAAGTTTTACCTGAATATATAGAAGTTGTAGATGAATAAACGATCCCTCGTTAAATGGCAAAAGACCAACAGCAGACCCCCATATTTCCACTGGAGACACATCTACATTTTTCTTTTAGTCTGATCTTTTTGTTCTTTGGTAAGTACCATAAAGTTCTTAAAGGACAAAATCCAACTAGAATTGGTCATTAAAAATATATGATCATTATTAACATTATCAAATTTCATTAGGTGTTATGATCTAATGAATAATCAGCCAATGCAGATAAATTTGGATCATTACGATTGGCTACCAACATGGGTGGCCAATGATCAATAAAACGGAAGCATTATCAGATTTCATCACTCATAGAAGCATATATTTCCGATAGGGTCGGTTATATAACATTGGATAATTTAGATTAGATCCAATCACACAAGCAAAATTGAACTTAAACAAGTTAGTTCACAGTCTTATGTGTTCATTCGGACTGTTGGTACAACATTGTCCGTGGGGGACAAAAGCATAGAGCCGGCATTATCCGGGCTTGATGTGGTGACTTCTGGAAATATTGATTCTGTTTTTCTTTGTTCTGATCGCGATTTTACTGCATTCTCTAAGAATAAGGAGTGAATCAACAATGCAAAGTACTGATACAACAAAGTATATCATTCATTCAAAAATCAATGCTGACGGGGTGATAGAACGCCCTGATATCGTAGGAGCTATCTTCGGACAGACCGAAGGTTTGCTGGGGTCTGATCTTGATCTGCGTGATCTCCAGAAGACCGGCAGGATCGGCAGGATCGAGGTCGTTGTAAGCACCAAGGGTGGAAAGACCAAGGGCAACATACACATTCCTTCCAGTCTGGACAGGATCGAGACATCAATCCTCGCAGCATCCCTGGAAACCATTGACAGGGTAGGTCCCTGTTCTGCGAATATCGAAGTTAGCAATATAGAGGATGTGCGTGCGACCAAACGCAAACACATAGTTGAAAGGGCCAAGTTCATTCTCACAGGTATGTTCGATGCCAACCTGCCCGAATCCCAGGAAATCGCTGACGAAGTACGTCAATCCGTACGTGTCGAAGAGATGCAGTTCTTTGGCAAGAATAAGAATATCCCCTGCGGTCCCAATGTACTTGATTCCGATGCCATTGTAGTTGTAGAAGGACGTGCCGATGTCCTGAACCTGCTGCGTTATGGTATCAAGAATGCCATCTGTGTGGGTGGTACGAATGTGCCTCCTGAGGTTGCAGAACTTACCCGGAAAAAGACCGTAACCGCATTTACCGATGGTGACAGGGGAGGCAAGCTTATTATCAAGGAACTGCTGCAGGTAGCAGATATCGATTATGTGGCCCGTGCCCCGGATGGTAAAACGGTTGAGGACCTTGTACAGCGGGAAATCATACGTGCCCTCCGCCAGAAAGTACCGGTAGAACAGGCCATGGAAGCCTATTCTATCGATCAACCTGCTGAAAAAGCCAAACCCTCCACCCCGTCAGGTCCTAAAAAGGGTGGCCGTATCGCCAGGGTTCCAAAACGTGAGAAAAGGGTCAAACCTGATCGTGCCAGGAATCCCGCTGCCAAAATGAAAAAGATTTCAGAGCCACCTATTAAAAAAGAAAAGCCTAAACCTTCCAAGTCAAAGCCTGCAACATCGCAAAATCCCGTTCTGAAACGTTTAAGTCCTCATTCGGAATCGCTTGCAGGTACCCTTGGAGCACGCCTGCTTGACCAGGATGATAAGGTTGTCAATGAAACACCTGTACGTGACCTTGTGAATACGTTGAAGAATTCAGAAGAGAATGTGAAAAGTGTGGTATTTGACGGTGTTGTTACCCAGCGTATACTGGACATAGCATCCAACAAAGGGATCGATACCCTGATGGGTGTGAAAAAGGGCAATATAACCAAAAGTCCTGCAAACGTAAAGGTTTACACGTCTGCCTGATCCATGTGCCGTAAATTATATCAATATTTCATACCTCTCCTTTGCAGGAGGAAATATCGTGCAGAGGAGAGGCCTGCTTTTTTTGTTATTGATTTTAGTACTGTTTACCTCTGGCTGTTCTGACATAGGGGACACGGTGAATGATGTTAATGAAACCATGGCTCAGGGCAAGGAAGATGTTGAGTACCTGAAATGGATGAAGGGTTCACTCGATGTCATTCATTCCGATTATGCCGATATCAAACAGTCTCTTGAAGTCCAGGACATGGTAACACTGGAAAGAGCTGCTGGCAATCTTACTACTCACTGCAGGGAATCCAAAGAAACAATGCAATCTTTCAGTCCATCTCCAAGCCTGCAACCTGTGACAGAGAGGTACAGTCAAATTCTCAATCAATCCTGCAGTCTGGGTACTTTTCTGGAAGAAAATGCAGCCACTCTTAATTTTACAAATGAAACAACCCTGCAGAGAGTTGAGAAAAATATGGCTTTTGTAAATGATTCGTTAATTCTCAACAATTGAAAGTCAAACTTGATTGTAATATGGAGTAGTTGCCATCTTTGGACATTCAAAAACATAACGAAAAATAAGAAACTATATATATTATAGATTATTTGAGGGGAATAGTTGAGGAATACTGCGAAAATACCCCCAAACTCCCCCAATTGAGTATTGCAGTACTGATCCTCCAAAACTCATCCCCCCATCATCGAGTATTCCTCAACAACCCCCTCCTTTTTGGTCTTCTTTTTTCTTTTTCAAAGCTTAGCATGGCTATTGGTACATAATTAATAAAAAATCAAAAAAAAGAAAGACTGGATTATTGTCTTCCTGAGTTTTTCAGGAAAGGATTACTTCCAGATTCTCCTGCTCTGCTGCAAGTTTGACTTCCTGGGAAATACGTTTGCCCGTGGATAATCCTTCTTCTATGAAATCGGAATATGGTGAACCATTGGTGTATATATTGGTCCCTGCTACTATCCTGGCTGAAATCTCGAAGACCTTGATCTCAAGCTGGTCTGTAAAAACCGTTTCCAGACAGAAGGATCCGATCATGCCGCCAAACAGTTCGAGGGATTCTTCTACAACCTGTTCCCCGAGGGAAAATATCTTGGGCATCAGGGATTCTCTGGCTACCAGGGGGATATTGCCGGTAACAACATAGGTCGGCTGCACACTTGCTTTTTCCAGTTCTTTAGGAGAACCCAGGCGGAATATCTCATCGGCATTGGATTCGACACGCCTGTCCATGCTCAGCAGTTCAAGTGTTCCTTTACTGAGGTTGTATCCTTCTTGCTTGAGGGGTGAATAGAAATAGTGTAGATAATAGCGTGTGCCTACAATGAACTCCTGGACAGTGTACTTCTCACTTTCATCGATATTTTCCAGAAATTCCTCATAGTTCTTGGCAATGAAGAAACCACGTCCTCCTTTGGCGCCGTGATATTTTACCATTACAGGACCGTGGATGTCCTCGGGTTCTACAAGCCGGGGCATGTGGATCCCTGCTCCCTCCAGCCATTCCCGCTCTTTTGTGCGGTCTGATTCCCAATTGAGTACAGCACGGTTACCAAAGCTGGGCACTTCAAGATCAAGGAATTTATCGGCACCCATGTATTCCACAAAGGAGCCATGTGGTATTATTATGGCGTTTTTCTGCCTCAAAAGGGGGGCGATATCGGGAATATTCTTGTAACTGTCAACGGAAATGAACTCATCGGGTTTGGCCAAGGGAAAGGCATCATAAAAGCGCGGAGGCTCACCTATGCAAATTCCGATTGTTTTTAACCCCTCTTTCCTGGCTCCATGGAATATCTGAAGGCTGGAATGAGAACATACCGTTGCAATCGCCAGGTCATCGGTATTGTAGTCTTTCAGGATGTCGGAAATTTGCTTTTTCGTGATCATGATATCGCCTTAAAAGTTACATCACATTGTCGGAAGTAATATTTAAATTTAAGGATTACTACAAAACGTTCCGCACATTACACTAAATTTATTAGTTTATTGATTGATACTCCTTTGTATGGAAAACGATGACAATACGGAAAAAGTATTGGTTTTACCTTTAAATGAAGATTCACGTAAAATCACCCAGACCCTTTCCAATGAGAAATCCCTGAAGATCCTGGAATTACTCGCAAGACAGCCCATGTCTGCAACTTCGATAGCCGAAGAGCTTGATATGCCCCTTACCACTATCAAGTATAATCTGGATGGCTTGCTGGAAAGCGAACTCATACAGGTAAAGGAGACCAAATGGAGTCGCAAGGGCAGGGAGATCAAGATATATGAACCCATGCAAAAAATGATCGTGGTGGTCCCGGGTAGCAGCAAAACCGATCGCTCCAGTATCCTCGGTATGCTGCGCAAATATGTGGCAATGGCAGGAGCGGCTCTATTTGCAGCACTGGGTATTGAATATCTCAGGGATTTTGAACCTCTGGGCCAGACCACGCCACCGGTTGCCCCTGCGGTGATGTCTGAGATGCGGCTGGCAATACCAGCAATGATACGGCCCTTTTTGCTGGCGGAGCTCCCACAAACGCAACCACAGAAGCTGCCAGGGCAGCCGGTGAATCGGCAGGTGCAGCAGATGCCAGCAGTCTGATATCTGTGGATTTCCTCTCCCATATAGGCGTGTGGTTCTTCTTCGGATGCCTGTTTATAATAGCAGTACTTGCGTTGTGGGAAATTTATAATAGGAGAAAGGTGTAATTGGGCACAAGTGATCCTTTATGAGAGTTGCTCTCAAAATCGCTTATATTGGCTCTTCATATCGTGGTTCTCAGGTCCAACCCGGAGTATCCACCGTGGAAGGGACACTTTTTGAAGCCCTGCAGTCCCTTGAGATTATCGAGGATCCTTCCTCTGCCAGGTTTGTAAGTGCCGGGCGTACGGATACCGGAGTGCATGCCATGGGACAGGTGGTGGCTTTTGATACTGATAAACCCAACCTGGCCATTCCCAGGGTGATAAATTCCAAACTACCGGGGGATATATGGGCGTGGTCCCGTGCTGAAGTTGACAGTGATTTTCATCCCAGAAGATATGCCAGAAATCGTACCTATCGCTACATAACACCTGCAATGGATGCCGATATTTCAAAAATAAGAGCCGCTTGCAGTATCCTTGAAGGCAGTCATGATTTTGCTAATTTTTGTTTCAGGGATAACGGGCGCAGTACCATTCGCAGCATCGAAAAGATCGATGTGAGACTTGCCGGGAACCTGCTCAGAATCGACATCACGGCCAACAGTTTCCTGTGGAAAATGATTCGCAAGATTGTAACTGTCCTGTTGCTTGTGGGCAGTGGTGCCAGGGATCTGGAATGGCTGGAAAACATGCTGGATCCTGTTTCCTATGAAGAGGGTATCAAACCTGCAAAACCCTATGGGCTAATCCTGACAGATGTGAATTATGGCGATTCAGTCCAGTGGTTTGATGACGGTTACTCCATGCGTCGCTCCCGTGAAAGAATAGAGGAATATCTTGTTTATCATCAGGTGCTAGCCGAGGTAATGGACCAGTTTTTGCCAAAAGAACAAAAGGCTGAATGATGCAGTTACATATCAGGGATGCTGTAATAGATTATGAGATAGTTCACCGTCCCGTCAAATACGGGAGGCTGGAGTTTAGGGACGGAATGTTGCGGGTAATAGTTCCCGAGGGATATGGTAATACTGCAGCCTTTATCGAGAAAAATACAGACTGGATTTACAACAAACATTTGCATTTGCAGCGGGTGATTGCTCTAGCCGGGGAAAAGAGACTGGAAAAAAGCGCGTTGAGCCTCACTTTCATAGTTTGGTGGAAAATATTGTACAAAGGCTGCAACGTGAACTGGAAGTAGAGGTAAGGGATTTAACTTTCAGGAAAATGAAGAGGAAATGGGCCAGCTGCAGCAGTAACAAAAAACTTGTTTTCAACCGGCACATGATGTATCTGCCGGATAATCTGATAGAATTTATTGTGTATCACGAGCTACTTCATCTTATCGAGTTTAAGCACAATAAGAGATTCTGGAACCTGGTAGAAGCCAGATATCCTCAACGACAAAAGTATGACCTGGAACTTGCAGCATACTGGCATCTAATTAAAAGGACATTTCACTGATTATTTTTTTGCAAAATTGTGATATTGCGGGTCAGGCTTCTGTGTATTTTCTGGCTGTACTGTTTTAATATGGTGAATCCCACATCCAGTGCGATTCTGTTAATCTCCATCTCCGAGACGATCACTGCTTTACTGGCGGGTTTGAGGACCCTGTACATTTCTGCGAAAGATTCTTCGTATAAATGCCGGATGGATTCTGCCTTGATCATGGCAGACCTGCCATAGGGTGGATCGGTGATCACTGAATCAATACAGCTGTTTTTGAGGGGTAATTTACAGGCATCTCCCTGCAGCAGGTTATAACCCCCGCCGAAATATTCCAGATTTAGTTTTGCTCCCTGTATGATCTCATTGCGTGCTTCCAGACCGATTACCTCTGAACCCAGCATGGCCGCTTCCACAAGTATGCCGCCGGTACCGCAGAACGGATCCAGCAGTCTGGTATCCTTGTTTACCCCTGCAAGGTTTACCAGCGCCCGGGCTGTAATGGGCATGAGTACTCCGGGATAGAAAAAGGGTTTCTTGTGGGGTGCACGTGCATGGAAGGCCTTGCGGTCTATGGATGCAATGACAGAGCCACACACGCATTTTTCAGTCAGTATGAGCCTCAGGGTAACATCGGGTTGGTTGAGATTGGCCCTGTATCCCTTCCTGAAAACAGCTCCGCCTACCCTCTGTTCCAGGTAGGAGCCTTCCTCGCTGGTATGGTGATTGACCTTCCGGACACGCACTACAAAGGTCTGGCCTGCAGAAAGATGGGGTTTTATGTCGCAGTTTTCTGCACTGGAATGATGGTTTCGGGTTCATTATTGCAGATGAAAGCAACCCGCAGGATATGATGGCCCATGGCCAGTTTGCCGGCGATTTTTTCCAACCTGATTTCGGCATCCGGCTCTTCAAGTTCCACCACAAGACAGTGATCATAATGCTGCGTGTATACCGGATTGAGACCTTCGGTAGCCAGACAGGCCAGAGCCTCGTCTGCAGCGATTTCTTCATGGTCTCCGGAAAGCTCAAAAGCGTAGCGCATATCAGAACATCTTTTCAAGGGCCTGTCTGCCGGTCATACCTTCCTCAATTCCAATGTCAAGGGCCTTTTTGCTCACAGATTTCAGAGATGCCTGCAGTACATCTTCAAAACTGTCCACACCGCTTACCACAGCAGCCAAATCTCCCAGCTTGTCTGCAGTTTCCATATTGAGATAGCCACACATTACATAACCCATGTCGGCTTTGATCAGGAGCAAGGAAGCGTTTTCAAATTCCCATTTGAGACCCTGTGCTGTACCATTTTCCAGTTCGATCTGTTCTATTATCATTTTGCTCACCCGGTTATTCAAGATAAAGGGAAAAATATGATGTATTCCCTATATTGCCCCTCACAAAAGTAGTATTTTTGCCTTCTGAAACAGTAACATTCTCCATTCCTGCTGTGGAATTTATCTCCACTGTATCGGCAAGTTCGATTACCACTTCAGACTGATTCTGTCCCCTGAAGGTAAAGTTCGTGCCGGAATTGAGAACTGGAGTATCAAAAATATAGTCGACACTGTAACTGTTTTCTATCCTGTCTGTTTTGTTGATGTCACCCAGTGTTTCAAATCCCATTTGTGCTGCGATATCGGTCACCTGGATATTCTCGGAGGAACCATTGATCTGTACATCCATCTCCTCTTCCAGTTCTCCTTTGAGGTAATTGCGCACTTTGACATCCATTTTCAATACTTCCCAGGCGTTGACAAGCCCGCTGCCGTCTCCCAGCTGTGAATCAATGTAATCTCTGTAAAGAATGGCGGAGGAATTTGTGTAACTTTCGTTGTAATTCCATTCCATGCTGTCGTTTTTGAGTATTATGTGATTGCTCCAGGTCATCTGGGCGGATGCGGGCATAATCAGGATAAATAGTACAAGCAGGATATGTATTGCAACCACAAGTTTACGCAAAACGGACACCTCAGCGAGTAGTGATCTCACACCCATCTTCAGTGACAATCAAAGTGTGTTCGGCCTGGGATACCATTCCTCCGCCCACCTCTTTCAGTACAGGGAAGGAAGTGATGATTTCAGCCTTTTCAAGTTGCATCAGGGCAAGTTCGATCTTGGGAGAGGTCAGCCATCTTTTGGCAAAGGGTAAGGTGCTGTACTCTTTCAGTTCCTTGAGAAGTTTGCGGGCTGCAGGCATGCGTATGGGCTTTTTCTGTATGAACTGGTAAATTTCCGTGAAGCTGCCATCTGAGATCTTACCCACACCATCTGTCGCAAAGGGCTCGATGGCTATGATATCGCCTGCCTGAAGTTGCGTTCCCTCTCCGATATGGCGATTGGGAATGCTTGGCGGGGTATGTGCCTGATAACGTGCAAGGCCGTGGCCCGTGAGATTTGCAACCGGTTTGAATCCCTTGTCACGGATTGTGTCCTCGATAACCGCTCCGATTTCTGCAGTATTCACACCGTTTTTGACAGTATCTATGGCTGCATCCAGTGCTTCTCTGGAAGCATCTGCCAGATCCTTATTTCCTGAAAGGTCAACGGTCAGGGCGGCATCGGCAATATAGCCATCCACATGTACTCCCATATCCAGTTTGACTATGTCCTTGCCAAAAACTTCCGTATCTCCTGCCATCGGGGTCGCATGGGCGGCTTCGTCATTACGTGAAAGATTGCAGGGGAAAGCGGGTTTGCCTCCAAGTTCCATTGTACGTTGTTCCACAAACTCGGCTACATCCAGCAGCTTTGCTCCTACCTTGATTTTATCCGCGGCTTCCCCGCGTACCTGTGACAGAATCTTACCGGCGGTTAGATACTTATCGAGAATATCCTCGATTTCCTGAACTTTATCCTGCATGCTCATCACCTGTTATGATTCTGGAGATAATAGTTATAGTACAAATTCCTTTTCAAAAGTGTTCAGGTTCTCATAACCATGTTCTGTTATCAGGACCAGGTCTTCCAGGCGTATCCCGCCGATCTGTGGGTAGTAGAGCCCCGGTTCAATGGTAATGATATTACCCGCCTGCAGGGGTATCTCCCTTAGACCGATGGAAGGTGCTTCATGCACTTCCAGTCCGACACCGTGCCCTGTGGAATGGATGTATCCTTCTCCCTTCTCAGCATCTGTGGAATATCCTCTTTCTTCGAACACGTCACAGACCGCCTGATGCACATCATTTGCTGCAACACCGGGTTTAAGCATTCCCAAAGCCTTTTCCTGGGCTGCAAGTACTGCATCGTACATCTGCTGTAATTGTTCTGTAGTTTCTCCCCTGGTTACGGTACGGGTCATGTCGCCGCAGTAGTGATGCAGTTTATGCTGCGGGAAGATGTCGATCACAATGGGCTCGTTTGCCAGCAGCTGTCCATCACCATGCCAGTGCGGATCGGCTGCACCCTTGCCACAGGCCACAATGGTTCCATGGGCCCGGCAATCATGATCAAGCAGGCAGTATTCAATAATCCTGCGTACCCTGGACGCTGTCAGGGGCTGGTCTTCAAGGAAGAGCTTATTGTCATCGATCTCAGCGGTCCTGATGGCTTCAATGGCTGCCTGCATTGCCTCTTCGTTGGCCTGCTGGACCTGCCTGATGAGATTGACCTCTCCCTTTTCCTTGACCTCACGCAATTTTCTTAAGGGGCTCTGGATTGGATTGACGGTAAAGCCCATCTCCTTGAGCACCTGGGCTGTATAAACGGGAAAATCCCGGGGTACTGCCACATGTCTTACTCCTTCCTTCTGCAGTAACTGCCCGATACATTCTCCGTAGGCCCTGCCCGGGTCGGCTGTTTCCTTGAGACGTTTTTTGTAATCGCAGAAACTCAAAGGCACGATCTCCTCTATCCTGCTTTCCTTCTGAGCCCTGCCCTTTTCCATATCCGATATCAGCATAATGTCCCTGGCATTGCGGGTCTGGATATAACAGAAAGGGTCTCCTGCCAGGAATTTCGTGGCAAAATACATATCGGCATTGGAAGAATCGGCAACAAGGAGGTAGGCTTCACATCGATTTTTTGCAAGGGCTGCAGTAACGTCCGGGAAATTGTTTGTCTGCTTCATGTACTGAAATTTGTACTGATGTTACATAAGGGTATCAGCGGTGAATAATTAAATCGTTATAGAAGTTGTATTTGAACAAGAATTGCTCATTATTTATTAAAATCATCATATTACTTATTTAATTTTCATAAATTGTACAAACGCAAATACAGTTATTATATACAAGATTTCTTAATGTACTATTAATGGTTATTTTTATATATTATTATACTTAATTTTATTATACAAATAAATCAAAAAACGTAGGGCAACTTGGATTCTCATAAGAATTTACCTGTGATGAAAATGAAATATAATCAAAATCAAATAAGAAAAAGTGGTTCACTATCAATTTTAGTAACAATATCAATATTAGTAAGTATTTCATTTTTTTCTGGAATGGCCATGGCTGACAGCGGAGAAGACACTTCTATAGGAGGTGTAAGAGCTGTTGAGAAAGATGGATGCATGTTCCTGGGCAGTGATTTTATAGAAGTTGGTATTTTGCCTAATGGTGGCTTTGGAGCAGATGTCACGCCTCCAGCTAATTTTTTTGGAGTGAGTCGTGGTGAAATTGGTTTATATTCAGATGTAGATGGCTTTTACAATGACACTTACGACTACCGTTATGATTATTTCCTTCCCGGGACTCCAGAAGAACGTTGGTCCGTGGGATTTGTGAATGATGGAAGTGTGAATCAGGCTTCTAATGGTCGTTCTGCAGGTACTGCAATTTCAACAACAATTACGAATATTACCGATAGCGAGGCAGGGAGAGTGGCAGTAGATAGTATTTTCAAGGACAAACTGGTCATCAACCAAACTTATGAACTCAAGCCCACGGAAAGATTCCTGAAAGTAAATGTTACCCTAACAAATGCTGGCTCCGATATGATGGAAAATGTACGCTATCAGCGCTCATTCGATCCGGATAATGGACATGATGTAATCGGTGTTTACATTACTAATAATACGATAGTCAACCAGCAGGGTACAAGTAATAAGGCAATCGTAAAAGCTGAACTCCGAGATGCTGACCTCAGTACAGAATTAGGTCAGATATCGAGCATACCCATATTCTATTACACTCAGGATGAGGATGCTAGGGTTTCCAGCGGTAATAGTAGTAGTGGCTTAACACCAATCAATCCTCCTTATGGAGAACTTGATTGGGATTCCGCACCATCGGAAGGTTATAGTGTAGAGGCTGACACCTACATTGCAGTGACATTTAACAAAAGTGCTCTTGCACCTGGTGAATCGGTGAATTATACATTTTACATCGGCCTGACCACAGACATTGACGAAACAATTTCAGATGTTGAAGAAGATGCAGGCAATCCTGATCCCGCTCCTCCTAAATTCAATTCTACACCAGAGGCCTTTTTCATTAATAATGATGGAACCAGTCGGGATGTAAATACGAATTTCACTTTTGGCTATAGCGGGGCAAACATCAGTCTCAGTACACAACTGGATAACAGTTCAGTAACAGCAGTAACTGCGAACTTTTCGAATATACCGGGTGAATCTGCCGGACAAGTTCCTTTCGAATATCAGGGTGAGGGCGTTTTCACTCTTCTCAATTATACGCTTCCTGATTCAGAACCGGGAATATATTACATCACCATTCTGGCAAATTCTTCCGGCCAGATGAATTCTACAACATGCCCTATAATGTTAGACTTCAACCCGAAAACAGACATTGCTGGGCTGGGAAATCCAAACACGACTGACTGGACCATAACCAATGATCTTACCAATGTAAGCAATCTGACTTTTGAAGCAAATGATAGTAATGGTAACGTAATTGGAAGTCTGGAATTCACGGAAAACGTAAATTTATGTGATATTGGATTTGCACAGAAATTGCAGCAATTCGGGGAATATATAAATTTCGCCACAGCGCAAACAACCCTGGATTCTGCCAACCTGGGCAGATTGAATGTTTCCAGTAACCTTACAATGCGAGGTCTTGAATCCTTTGACAACCAACCTGGAATATTGCTCAATGGTCAGCCGATCCTACAAACAGGGCAAGTAGCCAGTGATACTGTATCAGGTCTTCAATGGGATGCAGATAATGGTGTGCTAACTTTCAGTACAGAACACTGGTCCACTTATACCGCGGACGGTGAAGTGCCAGAAGTAATTCCTAACTCACCTATTGAAGGAGTAGTTGGACCCGGAGATTTGCTTGAACTGAATGTTTCTGTAAGCGACACATCTAGTGTATCTTCTGTAGTTGTCAATGTCTCCAGCATAAATAACACAATAGATGAAGCCATTTTAAGCAATAACAATGGCTATTGGACTAACAATTCTGTTGTTGCTGATGCTGCAATTGATGGTCAGTATTATCTGAACATCAATGCAACAGATGCTGTCGGAAATTCCAACAGTAGCGTGAACTGTTCAGTAATTATGGATTCTGTCCCTCCTGAAATAGAAATCTCTGGCAATTTCACTCAATGGCAGAATTCCAGTGCACTCATTGATGTGAATCTCAATGATGACAACGAAATTGCAAAAGTAAGATGGGATAGCGGAAATCATGAAGCAAGTCATTTTGAAACAAGTGGTAATGAGCTTTCTTCTCCCTACGATTTCACAGTAACAAGCAATGGGTCATACACAGTATATGCACAAGATGCTGCAGGTAATGAGAACATAAGTTTGGTTCAGGTTTCCAAAATAGATACTACTGATGCAATCATTAATTTTGGAACCAACGGCAACAGTACTTATTCTGCAAATCACAGCACCACAGTAAGTGCAAGTGATTCGCTTTCAGGTATCGAAAAACTCGAGTATTCCTGGACCCAAACAGAAGAATCTGCAGGTAGCTGGTATGAGTTTACTAATGGTGATACTTTAAGTAAGGAAGGAGTCGATGGAGACTGGTATTTGCACATCAGAGCTACCGACATCGCCGGTAACATCAACCACTCGGTATCCAATGTATTCAATTTTGATAGTAATCCTCCTGTGATCAATGCTGTTGAATTTCCTGTAAACACCAATACAGGCGAGATTGTTGGTATTGGATTCAATGTGACTGATCACATTGGAATTACCAGTACCGATTTCAACATTTCAACTAACGATACTGCTGAACTTACAGAGAATGGTAACTGGTACAACTATACTCTTAATGTCCCGGTTGATTCAGTTATCGACATTGACTTTAATGCCACTTTCTCTGACGCTGCAGGCAATTTCAATGCAACTGATGACATTTCCGTAAATGTCACAGATAATATCGATCCTGTAATTCAAACTACGGTTTATGAAGAAAATGTCAATACAGGTCAGACTGTCGTTATTGGATTCAATGTAAATGATAACATTGGAATTACCAGTACTGGTTTCAACATTTCAACTAACGATACTGCTGAACTTACAAAAGACGGTAACTGGTACAACTATACTCTGACTGTACCTGAAGATTCAGTTGTCGACATTGACTTTAATGCCACTTTCTCTGACGCTGCAGGCAATTCCAATGCAAGCAGTGACAAGACAATAAATGTCACAGATAATATTGCTCCAGTAATTCAGGATATCGTTTATGAAGAAAATGTCAATACAGGTGACGTTGTTGGTATTGGATTCAATGTAAATGATAACATTGGAATTACCAGTACCAGTTTCAACATTTCAACTAACGATACTGCCGAACTCGCAAAAGACGGTAACTGGTACAACTATACTCTGACTGTACCTGAAGATTCAGTAGATGACATTGTGTTCAATGCCACTTTCTCTGACGCTGCAGGCAATTTCAATGCAACTGATGACATTTCCGTAAATGTCTCTGACAACATCAAACCATCCTACAACTGGTTTAATAAGGTGGAATCTGCCAACACTGGAGACAACATAACCATTAAACTCAATGCCACAGATAACATTGGAGTTGAAACACACATCATCACTGTAGACGGTGAAGAATACCAGATGGTCAATGAGTCTGGAAATTATACACACAACATCTCCATCCCAGCAAGTGATTCTGGTACACTTGTAAGTTCGATAACATACAATTGTACCTTTGTTGATGGTGAAGGCAACATGAACAGTACTGGAAACACTGTGGTCGATGTCTCCATCCTGCCGATTGCCGATTTCTCGGCCAACGTGACAAGGGGTAATACACCATTGAGTGTGGAATTTACCGATAATTCTTCAGGTCTTGTTGAGGAATGGAACTGGGACTTTGGCGATGGCAATACTTCCACCGACCAGAACACTTCACATGTATTTGGTTCGGGCAACTTCAATGTAAATCTTACCGTGAATAATAGTAACGGGACTTCCAGCAAAGAACTCAATATCAGGGCTGCCGAGGAACCGGTTTATGTAGTGTCTCCGAAAGAAACAGAACTTTTATCAACATATGGAGACGAGAAGAATTTCAGTATCAACAGTACACTGTCTTCCAGTTATGAATGGTTCATTGATGGTACACCACTAAATGGTTCAGGAGTAACATTGCACAATAACAATACCAATGATTCTGTCCACCTGTCTTATTGCAATGTGAATACCAGCCAGTACATCGATCAGGATGACTTTTTCATGGATGTGTACAATATCTCGGCACACGTCAGCAATGAGAGTATTGGCAGAACTGACGTAATTTCCTGGCAGTGGACTGTAACAAATTCATCAGCAAACAAAGGAGATGAAATTGATCATCTGATCAATACAACACCTGAGGTAAATACATCTGGTAATGAATCACATGTACGTTCAATACCAGTAATGAGACATCCGAGAAGACTGGAATTGAATGTAGCATCAACACGGTTTCGTTCAATACAAGCAATGAAACCGATGGTATTCAGATCAAGATTGAGGTGCTAAATACGTCTGCACTCAATGAATCTGAGATTGATTTCGCAAAAGAATCAATATATCAGTATATGGATATCAGTTTCAACAATGAGAGCCTGGTAAATGAGGGTAGTAATAACAGAAGTATCGAGTTTAAGGTTCACAATGAAGTAAATGGCGGATCCCTGCTGATAGATACTGTTTGGTTGAGACATAAGGAAACTTCAGAATGGAAAGCTTACAAACCCGAATTTGTAAAAGATGATGACACCTATTCGTATTTCATAGTAAGGGATATACCGGGATTCTCACCCTATGCTGTGTCAGCTGACTATAAGTATGATTCAGCAACCGAATCAGATGATGGTCTTCCTGCATATCTTAAATTGAAGATGTTTAAAGAGCAAATGGAAGATTCCACTGAAGATGATGAAGTTGTGGATGTTGAAAAACCACAATCAGAAGATACGGTTTCTTCACAACAACCAGATAGCACAGACATAACAGAAGATACCAATAAGGAGGATACAACTACTGCAGATGGAGACAATAATCTGGCAGTAATGGGTATCGGGCTATTAGGATTGATAGTCATATTACTCATAATCTTCAAAAGGAAGGAAAAATAAAACCATTGGGATTTGGCTGTTGGCCCTGATTATTTTCAGGGTCATTTCTATTTTTTAAATATATTAAGAAGTAACTATTTTTTGAAATACAGTCAATTTAAAGTTGTAGGATATTTTAAAAAAGAGCTCCCTTTACAGGGAGCTTTAACAATCCAAAACACAGGAAGGAGGTTGTAGAAAGGCCATTTTAGATTTTTCCCTCACCCCCGGTTGTACCCGTGGCCCGAATAGAGCCGATACATCCTGTTGCGACGTACTTTACCGTTATTGTCCAAAATGGCTGAAAAGACAATTGCCGGATCAATATTTTTTCCATGTTTGTATAGCAGCACTTTTTCTATCATTTATTTATCCCCACTTCTTGAGGTTTTAACCCTGAAGAGTAGATTGGCGGGGAGATATTTATACTGCTGGAATTGGGCTACATATGTTAGGGGTTGGGTAAGGATGGTTGCAGATTTCCCCATCATTACAGGCATCCATGAATGCCGATATAGAATTTTTGTGTGATTTCTAGACAAAGCATGTTTTGCATAGGATAGATATTATTATATAATTTAAGTCTTAAATATTAATAATATGAACTATTAGCCCCTCTTTAATCCCGGGCTTGCATAATTCAAATCAAAACAGCAAGGTGTTCAGATGAAAATCCCCCTAATTCTTCTGATTTTAACCATTTTGATGGTTGGTACAGCAGGTGCGAGTACAATAAATGTGACTGATGTAGACGGAGAGAATAATTATACAACAATTCAATATGCAGTAAATAATGCAAGTAGTGGTGACACAATTCTTGTTTATCCGGGTACATACGGAGAGAATGAGGACGATACTTCGTTTTTTGAGACGGGTTTCGAAGTTGATAAAAAATTGAATATAACTTCGGTAGGCGGTGCTTCTGTTACCAATATCACTTCAGATTTTAAGTATGTTTTAGTTATAAATTATGATGATGTGACAATTAATGGTTTCAATGTGAGTGGTACTGTGGGTGGTAATACTGCGGGAATTTATTTGCACGCAGCAAACCATTGCAATTTAACCAACAATACTGTTTCAAATATTATGACCAGCGCGGGGATTTATCTGGATAATTCTGAAAACAACACTATAAGTAATAATATTGCTTTTGGTAATAACATTGGTATTTGGTTAAGAGGTAGTTCCAACAATAACAATTTGACAGGAAACGATGTATCAGACAATCCCGGATTTGGAATTTATTTGCAATATTCAAGTAATGAAAATAAATTGATTGATAACACCATTTCATACAACAGAGATAATGGAATATATATGAGTGGAGATTGTGACAATAACACTATTGTAGGGAACACTATAGAAAACAATGGTAATCCATATGATGGTACAGATTATTATGGAATCCATCTGAATGATTGCAACAATACCAATTTAACTAGTAACACAATTTCAGACAATCATAGGGGTATTTTATTAGATGCTTGCATCAATACCAACTTGACTAGTAACACAATTTCAGACAATGATGAATATGGTATCTGGGCTACTAATATCGGCAATACCAATTTAATTAGTAACAATACTATCGCCGGTAACGGTTATTCTGGTGTGTATTTGCAGGATTGTTATTATCTATCTTTAGCTGGTAATACAATTTCAGGCAATGGTGAGGATAGTGGTAATGGCTATGGAATTGATTTGGAGGATTCCAATTATAACCAAATCTTCAACAATTATTTAAACAATTCTGAAAACGTTGATATTGACTACCCATATCTTAATGATTTTGATAATGAATGGAACACCACAAAAACCACCGGTCCCAATATAATAGGTGGTCCTTATATAGGAGGTAACTTCTGGGCAACCCCGGATGGCACCGGTTTCAGTCAGTTAAACACAGATTCTGATGGGGATGGATTCTGTGACTCTACTAAAACCATAAATACGAATAATAATGACTCTCTCCCTCTTGTAATGCCGCCTCCCCTTAATTTCACAGAATCCCCGGCTGTCTTTTTCATCAATAATGATGGCAATAACAGGTCTGTGAATACAAATTTTACCTTTGCTTACAGTGGAAAGAATATCAGTTTGTGGACGAAACTGGATAATGAGTCTGATGCCAGCGTAGTTGCAGATTTTTCTGAAATAAACGAAAGCTTTGATGATATTCCATTTGAATATCAGGGCGATGGTGTATTCGTTCTTCTGAACCATTCGATACCGGATGCTGATGCTGGTGTTTATAATATTTTCATTACTGCTACAAAGGGTATAATGACAAACAATACCGTCTGTCCTGTAATGCTGAATTTCAACCCACAATCAAGCATAGATGTTCTTAATTCAAATACTACAGATTGGACTACTATCGAAGATCCTACCAATGTCAGTAACCTGACCTTTGGGGCAAGTGACAGCAATGGTAATGTACTTGGAAGTCTGGAATTCACAGAAACTGTAAATCTCTGTGACATTGAATTTGCCCAGCGGCTGCAACAATTCGGGGAATATATAAATTTCACCACAGCACAGACCTCCCTGGATTCTGCAAACCTGAGCAGGTTGAATAATTCAACCAGTCTTACAATGTATGGCCTTGGATCCTTCGACAACCAGCCGGGCATACTGCTCGATGGCCAGCCAATCCTGGAAGCAGGAAATACCTCCAGTGACTCGGTTTCAGGGCTTGAATGGGATGCAGAAAATGGTACACTGACTTTCAGTGTGAATCACTGGTCAACATATATTGCTGATGGTGAAGTTCCCGAAGTCACTGCTATTTCTCCAAAGGAGAAAAGTGTAAAAGTTGGAGATACTCTTGAACTGAACGTTTCGGTAAAAGACGCCTCTGGCATTTCCTCTGTGGTGGTCAATGTCTCCAGTATAAATGATACAGTAGATGAAGCGGTTCTTACCAATGTCAGTGGCTACTGGGTAAACAATTCCATTATGGTTGATACAGATGCTGAAGACACATATTACCTGAATATAAACGCCACTGATGTTCTGGGTAATTATAACAACACAGTCAACCTGTCCGTGATCATGGATGATACTGTCAAAGCAGATGACGATGAAGAGAGCAGTTCCGGTGGACGCTCTTCAGTAGGTCCAAGTATGCCCCCTGAAGATGTCGAAGGTACAGATTCCGGAATTAAACGTGTGCTTGCTGGATCGAATGTGAAATATGATTTCTCAGATGGAGAAGGACCTGTACTTGGAATCAGTTTTGATGCAAAGGATGACAAAGGCACAGTTGTAGCAAAGGTGCAGGTACTGAAAGATAAACTCGATGATGTGGATGATCCAACCGGCAATCCCTACAAGGTCATGAGTATCACTGTAGGTAGTGAAGGTACTATCTCAGATGAAAATGCCGACAATATCCTGATTGAATTTAAGGTTAGCAAAGAATGGATTGAGGAGAACAATATCGATCCTTCCACAATCCGTATGACCAGATTCCATGACGGAGAATGGCAGGACCTTCCGAGCGATTCAGTTGGAGAAGATGACGAATACTTCTACTTCAACGCTGAAACACCCGGGTTTTCTATATTCAGCATTGTTGGCGATAAGGTGAAAGAAGAGGCAGTTGAGGAAGAACCTGCTACCGAACAACAGCCTCCTGCCGAAGAAGTAGAAGAACCTGCATCTGAAACCGAAGACGAAAGTGCTCAGACACCCGGATTTACCGCCATGTTTGCAGTGGCACTGATTGCAGGTGCAGCACTGATAATGAGGAGGGACTAAAAGTCTTGAAAATGAGCGGAATCACTCGCCCAGAATCTTTTTTTTAAGTTGGTGGTTTTTCTGCAAACCCAGCAACTTTATAAATCACAATAATCATAAAAAAATCATCACCGATTAAAAAGGATATAAATGCAGTTCTAACAACCACATTATTATATGTTATTTTTTGAGCCTTTGTATCCTTTTTTCAGATATGGTATTGGGCTGGTTTGTTTCTGATATTAGGCTATATAGCCTGCTGCAAACCTATAAAGGATGGTTCTTTGTTCTTGTAACTGGCCTTTCATTTTTATTTTACGTAATACCCCAGATCAATGAGATAAACAACTCCTACGAACAGGCCTTGAAAGCCAAAGAGGACTACAGGTCCATCTTTGATACCGCTGCAAATCTGATTACCTCTGTCGATGCGGAGGGCATAATTGTTGACTGCAACAATCAGGTCCAAAATTTCCTAGGCTACAAAAGAGAGGAAATCATAGGTTACTCAATGGCAAAGATAATTCATCCTGATTATCTGGATAAAGCTTCCCAATCCCTTCAGCAAATCCTTGAAACCGGTTATTCCTACGATAAAGAATACAAGATGGTCAGAAAGGATGGCACTTTTATTGATGTCATAATAAATTCCTCTGGTATGAATAAAACCAATGGAAATTATGAAAGAACGATATGTATTATCAATGATATCACCGAACGTAAAACGAGTGAAAAAAGGATTGAGTACCTGACTTCGGTGTTAAAATCCATACGCAATGTAAACCAGCTTATCGTAACAGAAAACGACAAATTTAAACTTGTACAGGGTATCTGTGCTAGTCTTACAGAATCCCATAGTTTTTACAGTGTATGGATCTGCCTGATGGACCACAATCAAAATCCAATCATGATTGAGGATTGTGGCGGGGATAGTAAATTTTCAATCCTTTCATCAAAAATGAAAAATGGTGAGATCCCTGATTACATCAGGACAGTTTTAGAAACAAATGAGCTGCTTTTTGTAGACGACCCCTATCAGGGCAATATACCAATCATGCACTAGCAAAGGAAAATACAAAATCAGTACACCTGCTTTCTAAACGTCAACTACCCCCCTTACGACAAGGCGCTTGAATGTCAATTAAGCATTCGTCTGGGTGGCTGACAAGCACCCCTGAGATTCCAGGATATACCTGTAATCCCGTGTTTTGTGTTCAATATTCATTGCACCGATTAGGTCTGCATTATTCTCATAACCACATTTTTCACATCTGAATGATAATCTGTTACGATTATTCTTAGATATGTGCTTACACCGAATACATGTTTGAGAAGTATAAGAGGGATCAACATAATGTGTAATTATGCCTGCTTCTCTTGCTTTGTATTCAATGAACGCTTGTAATTGGCGAAAAGCCCAACTACTGTGGTTATGTCTTCTCTTTTTAGAAACTTTGGAATGCGTGGTTTCACGTATTCCTGTTAAGTCTTCCAGACCTATTACAGATACACCTTTTTCAGTTGCGAACTTCACAATTTCTTTTGAGATTGTATGGTTTACATCTCGCATAAGACGTTTCTCTTTACCTGCAATATGTTTCAACATACGTTTTGCAGATGAAGTTCCCTTCGATTGTAAACGTGCTCGCATTGACTTGTACTGGTTGCGAAGATTCTTAATTTCACCACCAGCAAAAAAACTACATTTCTTGTCAGTGGTGGAAGCAACAGCAAGATAGTTCATACCAACATCAATTCCCATAAAGGTAGATGCATCTGTCAATTCTTTATCAGGGATTTCTTTCTCTACACACAGATGGAAATAATAATCTCCATCCCTGTGTTTTACGACTTTGGATGCCTGATATTTCCATAAACCATCAAAATACTGTTTTGCGTGATCATAATTCAAAATGGAATAAGATTTTCTTCCATTAATAGTGGTTATTTTGACTGTGTCTTCACTAACAGTAAAATCCCTTTTGTAAGAAAAGGTCATCGAAGACGGTGAAAATCGTACCTTTTGCCATTTCGACTTTTTCAGTTTATACAATGTTTTGTAACACCCTGTAACCTGTCTTGGAATGTTGCAACTCATCTGGGATTTTAATTTTAATGTTTCACGAAGATAGGAGTAAACTTCCTTCTGTAATTTCATTGCTGGAATTGGTTTACCTTTGTCAAAAACGATTTCAGAAGCATAGTTCATTCCATCTGAATATTTCTTCATAGTTTCCACTAAATCGTTATCAGGATTTGCTATTTTCAGGATAACTGTTTTAGTGAGAAACATACAATAGTATGTTCACTTACTTATTATAAAAAATTGCTTTTGTGAAATATCAGGCGCATTCCTCTCCTACCTTACGGAAGGAGACTGCTGCTCTAAAAGTTGAAAATCAATTGTCTTTTCTTTTGTATAAGTTAGATTTGGATTCATCATCCACTACCAGTTCTGTAAGATAGCCTACAATAACCGATGTCAGAATAATGTATACTGTAAGTATTAGAGTGTAGATAAACCCGAAATAATATATCATTATAGGAAGTAGAGGAAGTTTTACAGAACGATTGTAAAGGAAAGTGCCCATGAAAGATGTTCTCATTCCCTTTTCTCTGAGATCTGAAAGCAGAGGATACCATACATAAATGGGGCCGCTACTTAAGATTCCCGCTACGATCGAAAATACCCATCCTTTCATTCCGGCCTCCTTGCCCAGATGTTTCTTGATCTTATCAGGCTTGAGAAAGAGGTTAAAAAAGAATATGAAGACAAATACCAGTGCAAGGATTGGAATTACTTGTAAAAGGATTGAGTAGTTTTCCAGCATGGAATCGTGGAAAAGGACGGGAGATGTAAAATAAACCACCAGGTAGATTGCAATCATAAATCCAACAAAATAATATTGTCTCACGGTTACAGTTCTCCTACTATTCCTAAAGTAATTACTGTTAATATGGCTACAAGAAAAGATACAATAAAGCAGATGATGTTCCTGGCGAGGGCAAATTTCTTTCCAAGAATATCCATCTCAGCTGGCAAACTAATAATTCCTACAGTAACCCAGCTCAACAGGAAGGCTGTAACAGCAAAAAGAGATACCCCTTGTTTGATAAGTTCGCCCCCAATTATATAACTTGTAATCGGATTCCCTGCAGCAATACTGCCGATGAGACTACCTATAAAAGGATCAATCAGAATATTGCCGGTAAAGATTGTAGAATAAAGGGATTCAGGAACTGCAGTTTTGAGAAGACTAATCGCCATTATGACTCCCACAACCACAGGCAAACTTTGATTTAAAGCATTGAGGGTCTTTTTTGCACTTTTTCCAATATGGTTCATGGATACCTCATCTTTTTATGGCCTTTATTTTGAATTAATGACCAATGTGTTCATCATTTTTTTATAGTTAAAGTGTGCACAATCTATCGGAAATATCAATCCCAGTCTGATTAATTGGGATGGTTTGCTGACACAGATACGAACTCTTTTTTAATAAACCAATCTCCCTCTTTTGATTTATCATGTAATACCTAGAATAGCACAAGTAAAACTTACAGGGGCAGTGGAAAATGAATGAGGTTATGTATTCGAAACTGGAATTACTGGCAGAATAGATCGAAATCCTCAAAGGCTATCAGGATTGCAGTCTCGATGACATCAATCAGGACCACACCCTTAGAGGAGCAGTGGAAAGGTATCTTGAGGTATCTCTTGAATGCATGATAGATGTAGGGGAGATGATAATTTCCCGACAATCACTGAAAAAACCCGAATCCTATAAAGAAATTCTTATCATTCTGGGTGACAATGGAATTTTGCCCCAGGATTTTTCCAGGAAAATCTCTCCTGCTGCAGATTTTAGAGGCGAACTTCTGCACATGTATGCCGACATTGATATGGATAAAGTGTATCTTTCTTTGCAAAACCATCCAGGTGATCTGGAGAAGTTTGCACGCTATATTACCCTTTATCTTGAAAAAACGGATTGAATTCTTGGGCCATCCACTCATTATGTCAGATAGTTTATTCATTTGATTAGCAGGCAAATATGTGTTAATTACTTTCTCTTTTACTGAGACGATGTCCATATCCCCTATTATTCCTCATAATATACCATTCAGTAATATACTACCCAGTAATATACTGTATAGTATACTTTTCAATTGGAAAGACTCACTTTCATGACAAATTAGAACGAAGTCCATGATTTCCTTCAGGGACAATCCACTTCCCAAAGATAACCTATAAATTCTTTCACGTTTCATGTTAGTTCCATGAAAGCCATCGTTCTTGCCGCAGGGGAAGGTGTCAGATGTACACCTCTCACAAACACCCGTTCAAAGGTCATGTTACCGGTAGCCAATCGTCCGATTCTGGAATACGTTATATCCGCGCTTGTGGATAACGGGATCGAGGAGGTAGTGCTGGTTGTGGGTTATGAGAAGGAGAAGGTGATGGACTATTTTGGAGACGGGAATGATTTCGGGGCAAGGATTACTTATGTGGCCCAGACTTCACAATTGGGTACGGCTCATGCGATAAGTCAGGCCATCCCTGCACTGGGGGAGGATAATGGATATTTCCTGGTACTCAATGGGGATAACATCATCGAAAAAGAGACTATCAGTAAACTGATCGCAGATCATGCAGGGGATGCCACCGTACTAACCACTCCCCGGGAGAAGGTATGTGGATATGGAGTGGTCATGAGTGCTGCGGGAAAGGTAAAAGGCATTTTTGAAAAACCCAAACGCCAGATAAGTCATATGATAAATACCGGTATCTATGCTTTTAACCGGGATATTATTGCAGAGATAGAGAATACCGAGATCTCCGGGAGAGGGGAATATGAAATTACCCATACCCTGCAGAATATGGTGAAAGGAGACAGGGATGTCAGGGTCACTGTAACTAAGAACCTGTGGATGGATTCGGTGTATGCCTGGGATCTGCTTGATACCAATGCCAGGTTACTGGCAAGTTGTGAATCTGCTATCGAGGATACTTCCATAATTGATGATACCGCTACCCTGATAGGGAATGTGGAGATCGGGGGAAATACGGTCATCAGGGCCGGGTCCTATATCGTAGGACCGGTAAAGATCGGGGATAACTGTGATATCGGGCCCCAGGTGACGGTTCTGCCTTCCACCAGTATAGGGAATAATGTATCGCTGGGCCCCTATACCTATATCCAGAACAGTATCCTGATGGATAATGTACGTGTGGATTCCCACAGCCATGTCTCTGAAAGTATTTTAGGGTTTAACTGTAATTTAGGTCCCTACTCCATCTGTGAAGTGGACAATGATGTGAATATCGAGATCGAGAATGAGCTTGTGCCTGTGGAAAAGAGCGGCGTGGTTATCGGGGACGGCTGTAAATTTGGTTCAAGGACCCTTACTGAAGCAGGCACCCTTGTGGGCAATAACTGTACCGTGAGATCAGGTACAACTGTGAATAGACATCTGCCTGCAAATTCCACAGTACTGTGAGGGGATATTATGTGCGGGATTGTAGGATATGTGGGAAAGACCGATGCATCATCGGTGATTATGGATTGCCTGCGCCGGCTGGAGTACAGGGGTTATGATTCTGCCGGGTTGAGTATCTTAAACGGTGATCTGCAGACGTACAAGACTGCCGGCAGAATCGGTGAACTGGATAAAGTGCTGCCTGCAGAGATCGAAGGTAATATTGGGATCGGGCATACACGCTGGGCCACACACGGGATACCCAATGATGTCAATGCTCATCCGCACCGTTCTTCGGATATCGTGGTCGTACACAACGGGATTATTGAGAATTACCTCAAATTGCAGGAATGGCTGGAAGCTGAAGGTTATGAATTTGTATCCGATACCGATACCGAGGTAATTGCCCATCTGGTGCATTTTTACAGTAATTCCCTGGACCTGTTCGAGGCGGTACGCAAAAGCATGACAGTGCTGGAAGGCTCCTATGCGATCGTGGTCATGAGTAAGAATAATCCGGATCTCCTTATCGCTGCCAGGAAGGACAGTCCCCTGATAGTGGGTCTGGGGGAGAATGAATTTTTCACATCCTCTGACGCGACGGCTTTTGTGGCTCATACCCGCAATGTGGTATTTGTGGATGACCGGGAGCTCGTGAAACTGACTCCTGAGAAGGTGGAGTTCTATGATATGGAAGGCCAATTGCTGGAAAAGCAGGTTTCCACGATCGACTGGGATGTGGAGGCGGCAGAAAAGAGTGGGTATGCACATTTCATGCTCAAAGAGATCCATGAGCAGACCCGTTCCCTCCAGAAGACCTTTGCCGGCAAGTTATCAGAACTGGAAGGCAATGTTCAATTACCTGAACTCAACCTTACAGATGAACAGATCAGAAATATTGGCAGGGTGGAGATAATTGCCTGTGGCACGTCCTGGAATGCCGGGTTGTTTGGCAAATACCTGCTTGAAGGACTGGCCGGCATACATACCGATGTCAGTGCAGCCTCGGAGTTTCGATACCGGGACCCGGTGATGGATTGCAATACCCTTACAATTGCAATCACTCAGTCCGGAGAGACGGCCGATACGCTGGCTGCAATCAGGAATGTGGCACAGTATGAATCAAGTACCATCGCGATAACCAATGTGGTGGGCAGCACCATTACCCGGGAGGCCGAAAATGTAGTGTATACCCATGCCGGCCCTGAGATCGGAGTGGCTGCGACCAAGACGTTTACGGCTCAATTAATAGCGCTGTATCTGCTGGCTGTACATCTGGGCAGGCGCAGGAATTATCTTTTGCCGGATGAAGCAAAGGCTATCATCAAAAATCTCAAGGAACTACCCGGTAATGTGCAGCAGGTATTGAACCAGAGGGATGTTATACGCAGGCATGCAGCAAAGTATGCGGCCAACCGGGATTATTATTTCATTGGCAGGGGACTTAATTATCCGGCGGCACTGGAAGCGGCTTTGAAACTCAAGGAAATATCCTATATCCATGCGGAAGGGTATGCTGCCGGAGAACTGAAACACGGACCCCTGGCCCTGCTGGAAAACGGCATGCCCGTGGTGGCGATCGTCACAAAGGGGCGAACCTATGAAAAAATGCTGAGTAATATCAAGGAAGTCAAGGCACGTGGAGCTGAAGTGATTGCAGTGGCCGATGCCGGGGATCGGGAGATAGGCAAGTATGCCGATATTGTAATCCCGGTACCTGCTACCAATCCCCTGCTATCACCTGTCCTGTCCTCGGTGGCTTTGCAGCTGCTTGCCTATTATACCGCCCTGGAAAAGGGTTGTGAGATCGATAAACCGCGCAACCTGGCCAAAAGTGTGACTGTGGAATGAAGGAGTGTGTATTTTGAAACTTTTCGGATCATCGGGAATCAGGGGGCCGGCCAATAAGGTAATCGGTCCCGAACTGGCATTGAATGTGGGCATGGCCGTGGGTACAGTTGCCGATTCGATTGTGATCGGTAAGGATCCCCGTATCGCTGCGGATATGATCGAGCAGGCATTGATTGCAGGGCTGTCTGCCACCGGCTGTGAAGTGACCCTGGGAGGATTGATGAGTACGCCCACTCTGGCTTTTGCCACCGCGGATTATGATTGCGGGATTATGATAACGGCTTCACATAACCCTGCAGAAGATGTGGGGATCAAGTTATGGAATCCCGATGGTATGGCTTTTGATTCGCAGCAGCAAGAACGGATTGAACATATTATTGAGAATAACGAGTATGCAACCGTTATCTGGAATGAAGTGGGGGCTGTGAAGTACGGGGAAGGTTTTGTTGAGCGGCATTGCAATAAGATCTTGAGCAAGATGCAATCTTCTAACAAACGTGTGGTTGTGGATTGTGGGTGCGGGGCCGGGAGTACGATTACTCCTTATCTACTCCGGAAACTGGGTTGCGAGGTTATTACATTGAACTGCCAGCCGGACGGTTATTTCCCGGCACGCAGTCCCGAACCCGTGGAAAAAAACCTGGGTCAACTTATCAAGGCGGTGGTGGCGTTTGAGGCGGATATCGGGATTGCGCATGACGGGGATGCGGATCGGATGATGGTTGTGGATGAGCAGGGTAATTTTGTCTCGGGAGATGAATTGCTAGCCCTGTTTGCCCTGCAGGACAAACAGGAAAAAGTAGTGGTGCCTGTGGATACTTCCATGATAGTGGATGATGCGCTAGGGGATACCGAGGTGCTGCGCTGCAGGGTTGGGGATGTATACGTGGCAGAACAGATCAAGGCTTCAGGGGCTTATTTTGGAGGCGAGCCTTCAGGCAGCTGGATTTTCCCGGACGTATCGTATTGTCCCGACGGTATCTATGCAGCAGCCCGGATTGTGAATTTGATCGCAGACAGCCCGTTATCAAAGATGGTTGCGGATCTGCCTCATTATCCCACCCGCAGGGGTACGATCGAATGTCCTGAGGACAGGAAGGAAGAGGCGATGCAGCAGATCAAGCAATCTCTGGAAATGATGGGAGATGTTACTACCATTGATGGAATTCGGGTGGATCTGGAGGATGGCTGGGTGCTTGTGCGGCCGTCTGGTACCGAATCCAAGATCCGGATCACTGCTGAGGCCAGGAAGGATGTGGATGAGTTGTTTGATAGAGTTGGAAGTATTGCAAGGGGTGCAATACAGTGAAAGCGGTTATTCTGGCAGCGGGGCAGGGTACAAGAATGCGTCCTTTAACGGACAGGCGACCCAAGGTAATGCTGCCCATCGGGAACAAACCCATACTGGAACATATCATTGATGAGGCTGTGGCTGCCGGTATCCGGGAATTTGTGATAGTTACCGGTTATATGGAAAATTCTATCCGGGACTATTTCGGGGACGGTTCGCAGAAAAATGTGAGTATCGATTACGTTCTCCAGGAAGAACAGAACGGGACGGGACATGCAATCGGCTGTGCTGAAGAGTATGTGGATGACAGTTTCCTTGTGCTTAACGGGGATATGCTGATAAGTTCTGTCCAGATTAAAAATTTGATCGACAGGGATGAAGATGCGGTATTGACAGTTAAGGAAGTGGAAGATCCCTGTAATTTTGGAGTTATTTGTACTGCCGGGGAAAAAGTGACCCGGATTGTGGAAAAACCCGAAAAGCCTCCGACCAATCTGGCCAATGCGGGAATCTATCTGTTCCCACAGGCAATCTTTGATTATATCCGTAAAACTCCTGAATCACCTCGCGGGGAGATCGAGATCACGGATTCCATACAGATGCTGATCGATGCAGGGGCCAGTGTGGGTTATGAAGTGTTCAGGGACGAATGGATAGATATCGGCAGACCCTGGGATCTGCTTGCTGCCAACAAGCATGTGTTGGACGGGCTTACCGGCAATATTGAGGCAGAAGTGGAACCCAATGCTACCTTAAAGGGTGAAGTGGTTGTGGGGGAAGGTACGGTTATCCGCAACGGTGCCTACATCATCGGGCCGGTGGTTATTGGAAAGAACTGCGATATAGGACCGAACTGTTTTATCCGGCCGTCCACTGCCATAGGGGATAATGTGCGTATCGGCAATGCAGTGGAGATCAAGAATTGCGTGGTAATGGATGGAACCAATATCGGACACCTGAGTTATGTGGGCGATAGCGTGATTGGCCGGGATTGTAATTTTGGAGCCGGGACCAAGGTTGCCAATCTCCGACATGACGGGCGCACTATCCGGGTCATGGTCAAGGGGAAAAAGGTTGATTCAGGTAGGCGTAAACTCGGAGTGATCATGGGGGATGATGTGCATACCGGCATCAATACCTGTATCAATGTGGGTTGTGTGCTTAAAACGGGCAGGTGTACGGGACTGGGAGAAGTGGTGAAGTAAGCGATCAAAAAGTAGTTGAATCTGACTACTTTTTTTGAGATATGTAGGCTTTCTCAAGGCTGTGAGAACTATAGATCAAAATACCTTTCCGTGATGAAGAAAAGTAGTTGACAAAATATATCTATTATAGTAACTTAAATATTGAGTGAACATGGAAGTCAAAGAAAATTCTCATGGAATAAACGATCCATTTGAACTTGCACAAGCTCTGGACCTTGAAAGGAATGTGGGTGAACAACTCATAACATTTTGTCGACGTAACGATATTGCTTTTCTGGGTATTTTTGGCTCCTTTTCCAGGGGAGAACAAATCAAAGGTAGCGATATTGACTTTCTTGTTAGATTTTCTGAAAAGAAAGTTTGATTGATCACATAAGAATGGAAGAAGAACTGGAATATTTGTTCGGGATAAAAGTTGATTTGGTTACTGAAAGATCATTGAGTGCTTATATTATTCCTCATGTTCAGGAAAATTTGCAGAAATTGTATCTTGAAGGATAATTCCATTGTTTCTGCATTTTTTGAAGAGTACCCTCAATCTCCTCCATCATCGTCTCCCAGATAGTAACCACCATGCAGGTCTGGCTGATGATACTTATCTGAAGTGAGCTTTCTTCCCCGCTTTTTTTAGTGTCTCCAGAAAGCAGGCGTTAAAAGCACTATTACTGTAAACACTTCCAGCCTCCCGATCCACATATTTGCAGTAAGGATCAGCATCCCGGGGTCCGGAAGATTTCCGAAATTCGCCATGGGTCCCACAAGCCCAAGTCCCGGTCCCACATTCCCCAGGGTTGCGATCGAAGACGTGAGAGTGGTGACAAAATCCACTCCCATCAGGGAAAGGAGTGTTGCACTTGTGATAAAGATCATGAAATATATGATCAAAAAAGAAACAATGGCATGCATGATATTTTCGGGGACTCTTCTATTATTGAACCGTATGGGTTTGATCGCTTTTGTATGAACTGTTCTGAAAAGTACATTGTCTGCATATTTCATCATAAGCAAAACACGTACTACTTTAATTCCGCCTGATGTAGAACCTGCACATCCTCCAATAAACATCAGTAAAAACAGGATAAAACGGGAGGAGTCCGGCCACATGTTAAAATCCACAGTAGCATAACCCGTGGTTGTCAGTATGGATACAACATGGAAGATGCTGTATCTGAAAGAATCTGTAAATGCGTATACTTCACCTCTGGTGAGGGTATATGCCAGTACCACGGTTGCAAGCAAAATGATTAAAAGGTAGAACCTGAACTCTTCATCTTTAATCAGACTTGTCCTGTCAGAAAAGATAGTTTTGTAATGCAGGGCAATGTTGGCTCCGCCAAGAATCATGAAAATTAAGAAGATACCTTCTACCATGGGGCTATTAAAAGCTGCTATACTGTCTGAATATGTCGAAAACCCTGCACATGATATGGAGGTGAAGGTATGGGTTATGGCATCATAAGCGTTCAATCCTGCGAAATACAGCAAGATAAATTCGAGAATTGACAACCCAATATAAACAAACCAGAGCAGAGTTGCCGTTTCCCTGATCCTGGGGCGCAGTTGTTCTTCTTTCAAACCGGGTACTTCTGCACGAAACATCTGCCTGCCCGCAACCCCGAGTTTTGGCAGGATCACTATGAATAGAACAATGATACCCATTCCACCCACCCACTGGGTCATTGCCCTCCAGAACAGGAGCTTTTACTATAACTTTCAATATCTGCAAGAGCGGTAGCACCGGTTGCAGTTACTCCTGACATGGCTTCAAAAAGGGCATTGATCGGGGGTGTACCTTCAAATATATAGGGCATTGAAGAAAAGATGGCAGCGGTAAGCCAGCCCAGGGCTACGATCATGAAACCTTCTCTCATGTTCCATTCGCCCTTTTCCTCTGTGAGCAACAGCGAAAAAATGAATGCAATCAGGAGGGTGATTGTCAGGGAAAGGGAAAATGGAAAAAGATGTTCGCCGTAGTAAACGGCTACCATGAATGGGATTATCATTAAAATACCAATGATCCACAGGATTGAACCGATGGCGCCAAGAACTACATTAATCCTTAATCCACTCATGTTTGACAGTACACCTTAAATTTAGTCTTCCTCTATGCTAATAATTATTTGCCTATATAATAAACGCTGTAATGGTTGTTTTGGTGGAATCTATAATATAGAGCAGCAGTCCCGAATTTATGGAAGGGATAAAATTTTAGCGATTCAGATATGCAATCCCAGCAGTTCCATTCCCTGTTGTATGAAAAACAAGGCAAAGAGGAGATACAGGATTCCCAGACTTCGAAACAGCTGAAGATAATACTTGCTTTTCAAAAAATTCCTGCTTTTGCCTACAAACAGGGCAATCACAATTTTTGAACCTACAAGCAATGCATAGAATCCGATAACAAACATTATCTGTGCGAGCCTGTCAACCTCAACAGCCCTGAAGAGAATGGGCCCTCCGATTGCAATCCAGAACAGGTAGGGATGGGGATTCAGGAAATTTGCCAGTATGCCTTTTTTCAGGGATTCCTTCTTCAGGTTACTTACTTCGATATTGATATTTTTGGTCTTCAGGGAAGCAATGCCCAGCTGCATCAGGTAGAGTGCTCCTGCCAGGCTGATAAGGGCGATCACCGAATTTTGCTGCTGGAAATGCATTAGTATGTAAATTACAGCTGATACTATCAGCAAGTCTGTTATGAGGGGAGAAACAGCAACCTTGAAACCTTCTTTTGACCCGTGTTGCAGGCTTTCGGATATTGTTATGGCCATCAGCGGACCCGGAGAAATACCTGCAGCAAAACCGAGAAGGATCCCTGTTACCAGGAATTCTGCAATTTCATACATCATTCTCTCTTCTTAGCTTTGGGAGGAGTCCATTTACCGGCGTGAAAATTTCAGTGCAGTTTGATAGTTTCAGTCTGTTCTGCGACTGTTACTTCAAATTCATCTGCGGGAATGGCCCTGGTAGGAAAGGTTTCTTCAAACCTGCCGTTCTCAACCTTTATGGTCCGGCTGGCAGCGACCGTGAGATCCACCTGAGACTGGCCTTCTGCGGCATTACCTTCGATGCGGATATCATATTTGCCTGAAGGTACATCGGATTCGCGGATTTGCGCCACACCGTCTGAAGCCCTTGCACGTCTGGTCATCCAGAACAATATCTTAACCCTGACCTTCAGGTTCTTCACGTTTTCGGCTCTCACCGTTAAACGATTGGGCCTTTCTGGTACTTCTGTGTCGGGCATACGACATTTGTATTTTCCACCTTTCACCGGCACGGTCCTGGTAAAGGTCATTGCTATATCCACTGATTCTGCAGAGGATGTGCCGCGTATAGTAACGTCATCTCCTGGCCTGGGTTCTGAGGGTATGATCTCGAAATCCCTGTTCTCTGGATTATTCATCGTACTAAAAAATGGCTGGTAGTCCTTTATGTGTCTTTCTGATTGCCGGTTACATTATCTTATAATCATTATTTTTGTAACCATTATTTTTCCAGGTGTGTGATGCAGGTCGTGTGTTCTATTTGGAAATTCACCTGTCGTAGGCATCGTCATGATGAGAGAATCGTACCAGTGTTACTGTTTCTTCTACTGTATCCACTCCAAAAATCAATACAAAACTGCTCATGACATGAACCCTATAATATCCGGTAAGATCGTTACGCAGTGGCTTGTATCGAGTAGGGTTATCAAGAATTTCTGTAATTTTCTTTTCGAGAATGATCTTTCCTGGTCAGTTTTTTTATATCTTTCTGGCAGGCGGGTAATATGTATAGGGAGTGGCCCACTTTCATCACCTGAATATGTCGGCTACATCATTGACCTTTACACGGGAACTTTTATCTTCGGATTTAATCCTATCAACGACCTCTTCCTTGACGGGCAATTCGTCAACGGGATGCCAGTCGATAGATTCACAAAAGGAGGCATCAGATTTGGAGATGGTATTGTTTCTGATATAGGTTTCAAAGATCTTGCGTTTGCGTATCTCCTTTTTGAGGTCGTCCGGTAGGGCTACGGTGTACCGCTTCATGAAATCACCATTGCATATTTATTGAGATGATATATATCAACATCTCCATTATTGTGAGCAAAAAACCACTTCCAATCTATCCCACAAAACCTTTTCAGACGTGAAAAGAACGCTTATTTTGAAATATTTGTCAGGAACGGCTGTAAACAATCGTTTGCTGCAAAAATCATCTCAAATTTGCAATATATGAAAGAGATTATTCGCAATAATTCTACATGATACAATCTTCAACAAGCATTTTCGACTCTGCGTTTTCCCCTTTACAGGCATATCCATGCCTTCCATACTCTACTATCATCTACGATGCGTAGCATCCGTATGCATGTACACATAGCAGTAAAAATATTATGTTTTTAGGAAAAAACAAGTACTGTATCTATGTGAGATGATTTGTTACTTAAGGCTCATAACAAATAATTCGAGAGAAACATCCGATTGTTTGAGGATGCTTTTCAGAGTTCCTTTTTTAAGTGGATTGTGCAAAGGTACTGTTACAGTATTCTCTCCACGTTGTAAAAATACATGGCTGGCCCTTTGCCTGACAACCACAAATCCCATCTTAACCAAAGTTTTGATTACCTTCTGGCCGGAAATAACCGGTAATTCAGACACTTGCAACATCAACCTTTGTGATTTCACCAAGTACTCTGGCCTGCTCTTCGGTGACCTCAAGCACAAGCTGGATTGCCTCCTTTATATTCTCGAGGGCTGCTTTTCGAGTATCGCCTTCACTGATAGCAGCAGGAAGTTCGAGGCAATGTGCTGTGTATCCGCCTTCTTCTGCATCTGTAAGTACGACTGTGTATTGCATATCTGTTAATTTTGTCGTGCTTGTATATTAAGTTTCATTTCGTTGGAGCGGCTAACACTAAAAAACAGAAAGAAATTCAGGATAAATAGTCGACACTTTCCGGTAGTGTCGGGGGTGCATGTACTCTCATCTTTTCTTTTTTTGCTGTCATTATCCGGCTATATCCAACAACTTTTCACATCTGCGTACAGGTACTGTCTTCTGTATTCTGCCCGACATTACGGATATCTGCGACCCTGCAATGTCGCACATCTCATGTCAGGAGGCGGATTTGTTAAACGGGCCGCATCAACTTTTCCGGTACTTTTGGCTCAGGATTATTTCACAGGCAAGAGTTCTATTCTGTATATACACAAAATATTATAATATACGGCTAAATTTAACTGCGTTTAATCGAGAAAATCTGCCCGGTATGCGGGAATACGTTTGAAGTGGACGAAAAACTGGCTGACAGGAAATTGTACTGTACTCTGAGGTGTTGTTTGCAGGGCTGATGGGGATCGGGGCCGGAGAAGGTTGGTGTGCAGGCTTTATTTAATTCTGGGGAGTTGTAGTATTACTTAAGTGGGTCTTGTCTGATATTTTTTCTGAAATTTTGAATCCAAATAATTATATTACATATGGATTTAGTCCAATCAGGCCTGATCAAACCATGAATACAAACACAATAATTCACCCATCTTCCAGAATATACGGCTCCTCCACAGTGGGCAGAGGTCCCTATTTACTGTAAAATACAACCTCCGGCTCCCGGAAGTGCAATCCTGGTGAAGATCAGGGGTGAACTACTATTTTGTCCGAAAAATCGATTTGACCGATAATTCACATCGCTGACCGAAAAATAATTCAAAATGATATTTTCATATCATCAGTATCAATTTTATGAAACAGGATAAATTAAGATTCAAGTTTCGAAAAAAGATATGTAACAACCCAGCGTGGTAACTGATTTTCAGTTTTTATCAGAATAGTTCCATCAATATCTTTTTCTGCAATTAAGACAGCTGAACCTTCAGTTGAATTGTCGAATACATATGCTCTTCTGCATAGCTTTGATGCGTCATATAAAAAATTATTAGATTTTATATATCGATCTATTATTTTCTGGTCAGGAACACTATGCTCTCCTTTCTCAGTACGTTCTTTCACTCGATCTTGATTAATTGTAATATCTGATGTACTTACAAAATAAAGATATAGGCTCCAACCTTTTTGCTTAGCTCGTTCCATGAATTCAAGTTTAGATTCATGTGAAAATACTGTTTCAAATGAAAATAAATTGATATCTGACTCAACTAGCTGATCTCTAATGAAATCTGCTACCAGTGAACCAACATATGGATTGTTTAGATCATTGATAAGACAATTGTTTCCAAATTTGATATCTTCAATGTCAATATTACTTTTTGGAAATAGGGTTGATCTTAAAAGATGGTCTTTGAATTCGGATATATTTGTTTGTATCCCAAATTTTCCAAAATCAATAGTGTCTGTGATATTGAGTTTGTCAGGATCAATATGGAATTGTTTATCTTAAACAGCAGAAGACTCCTTCCGCAAGGTAGGAGATGAATGCGTCTTTTTTGTTGTTTTGACGCAAAGCATAAATAATGTTAAATACATAAGTGGATATACATGTTAAAAGCCTACAAATATAGAATGTATCCTACAAAACAACAAGAAGAAATGTTCAGCAAACATTTCGGATGTGTGAGGGTAATCTATAATTGGGCGTTAGAACAGAAAATTAAAACTTATGAACAAGATGGAAAATCGGTATCCAGATTCACATTAAATAAAATGATTCCAACATTGTATGATGAAATGGAATGGTTGAAAGAGGTGAATTCACAATCTTTACGAGGGGCTACTCTTAATCTGGATAATGCATTTACCAGATTTTTTAGGGAAAAAAAAGGGTTTTCCTAAATTTAAATCAAAAAAAAATCCAGTACAATCATTTTCTGTTCCACAACATTATGAAGTAGATTTTGATAATGATAAAGTGAAATTACCTAAAATCGGTTGGATAAAAACAAAGTGCATCGATGTTTTGAAGGTAACTTGAAAACTGCAACAATATCGAAAATACCATCTGGTAAATATTTCATTAGTATTCTTGTAGATGATGGTAAAGATTTACCTGCCAAACAAAAGTTTGATGTAAATAGTACGGTTGGTATTGATGTTGGAATTAAGGATTTTGCCATCATGTCTAACGGTGAAAAAATAGATAATCCCAAGCATCTTAATAATTCAATAAAACGTTTGAAAGTATTACAAAAGCGTCTCTCACGAAAACAAAGAGGTTCAAACAATAGAGATAAAGCAAGACAGCAGATAGCAAAACTTCATGAGAAAATAGCAAATCAGAGAAATGATTTTCAGCATAAATTAACTTCCAGATTAATTAGCGAAAACCAAGCGATTGCACTGGAAACATTAAACGTATCTGGAATGTTGAAAAATCATAAACTTGCACAATCCATTAGTGATGTATCATGGAGTTCTTTTGTAACCAAATTGGAATATAAAGCAGAATGGTACGGCAAAAGCATATTGAGAATTGGACAATTTGAACCATCTACTAAAATATGCAATGTATGTGGGTATCATAACAAAAGCATTACACTTGCAAACCGTAAATGGCAATGTCCTGATTGTGGTATGTCCCATGACAGAGATGTCAATGCTGCAATCAACATTAAGAAGTTTGCCTTAAATAAACAGAATTTGATAGGTATTTGAAGCACCGTAGGAACTACGGGAAGAGCCTGTGGACTTGTTTCCGTTGGGAAAAAGAATGAAGCAGGAAGCACCATGCGTAAGCGTGGTGTGGTTCACTCAGTAACCAGGGCTTATCTTCAGTAAATTGTTTGACCAGAGTAGATTTGCCTGATCCATTTGGACCCGCGATTATTCGAATCCGTTTCATATCTTATAAACACGTTTTTTTGGGGTTACAAATGCATTTTCAAGTGTTTTTAGCACTTCAATCCTACCATCTGGATGTTTCCTGACAATAGCATTACCCTGTTGGATTGTAATAGATCTGCCATTTTCGAGAGCATCCTTTGCTGCACGGGTTGTTGCCTTCCGTGCCATTTCTTCAAGGCGTTTAGATTGTTCATCCCGTGGCAAATCTGCGAAGTCTTTACATGTTGGTGCACCGATTTGTCCATCAAAGATAGAATGAACAGTTGGTAGTTTGCTTGTTTTTGACATGTAATTTCCTCATTGCTTTGGTATACTCAAATATGTCGTTAGGCGTATAAATAAATTGGTTTTTACGTGTGTCGACTTTCTTCTGCAGTCTCGGGGGTGGCTGTGAATTGTATAATTATTAATTCTGTTGTGTTTTTGTATTAAGTTCCATTCTCATACATTATTGCACGCAATACATTTATAAGATTGCACGCAAATTTCAGTTTATATTTGCACATAAAATGCAAAATATCCTCTAAAATCAATCAGATCGCCTTTTTCTCATTAATAGGATGGAAAAATGTTAATAGATTTCAGTATAGAAAATTTCCTGTCTATGAAAGATGAAGTATTATTCAGTATGCTTGCTTCGAGTGACAATTCCCATGAATATAATTTAATATCAGATAAGAAGACACTGAAAAAAGACAGGTTACTAAGATCAGCTGTTATTTACGGGGCAAATGCTTCAGGAAAAAGTAATGTGATTCATGCTCTGAATTATACCCGTAACCTGATTCTTAATTCTTCTAAAAATGTACCCGGGGAAAAGATTCCTTTTTACCCCTTTAAACTTGACAGTGAACAGTTTTCAAAACCCTGTAAAATAAAAGTTGATTTCATAGAGGATGGGGTCCGATATAATTACGGAGTCTCGTTAAATGCTGAAAAAGTAATTGATGAATATTTGTATTATTATCCAAAGGGTACTAAATCAATTATTTTTGAAAGAAGTAATACAAACGACTACAAATTTACAAAAGATAAAGGAAAACAGAGGTCAATAGCGGATCGTACGCTTGAAAATGTACTTTATTTTTCTAATTCTGCCCAGCAGAATTATGAGAAAACAAAAATACCTTTCATGTGGTTTTCAAGAAAGTTACAAATGATAAGTTCTGAGAGAATGCCACGTGAAATAACAGTTGAAATTATGCAGGAAAATGAAGGTATAGAGGATTGGGTTATAGATCTGCTCTATTTGGCAGATTTCGGTATAAGTAATTTAGATGCAACGATAAAAAAAGTGGATGTCGATGAATTACCAGACCATCTTAAATCCTTTATTAAATATGAAACTGCAAAAGAACAAGAAGAAGGCAGCAAAAAAGAAGAAAAGAATAGTATTCCTGAGATAAAGAAGGCAGATGTTAAGTTTTACCATAATGGCAGGGATAAAACAGGAAATCCTATAACTGTGCCATTTGAATACGATGATGAATCAGAAGGTACGAAAAGATTTTTTTCATTAATCGGGCCATTTACAGAATCCTTAAAGAAAGGATATGTTCTGTTGGTGGATGAGTTAGAGAGTAAATTACATCCATTACTTTGTGAAGCTTTACTATCTTTATTTAATAACCCGGAGATTAACAGGAATGGTGCACAACTAATTTTTACCAGTCATAATACTCATTTCTTAGATGTTGATCTACTTAGAAGAGACCAGATATGGTTTACGGAAAAGAATGAAGGCGGTGTTACAGACCTGTATTCACTTCTCGAATATAATCCGAGGAAAAATGCAAATATTGATAAAGGTTATCTTAATGGTAAGTATGGAGCACTTCCATTCATAGGTAATCTTGAGGGTCTGTTAAAATGAGTCCCAGAAATCGTAAAAAAGGAAACAGAAAAACAAACTCTATTATGTTGCTTGTCTGTGAGGGTGAAAAAACAGAACGTCTGTATTTTGAAAATTTCAGGGAAAAGGGTGCCTACCTGACAATTAAAACGATGTCTTCACAGGACAAAGATGCAAAAGGTGTTGTTGAATACGCTATAGAGAGAATGAGGCATGACGGGTATAATCCCCAAAATGACGGAGAATATGTCTATTGTGTGTTTGATTGTGATAATCAGGACAAAACAGTAACCAATAAAGAGTTGCGTGAAGCAATAGAAAAAGCAAACAAAAATGGCATAAATATATGTTTTTCAAATCCTTTTTTTTAAACTCTGGTTCCTATTACATTTTGAAAGAGTTACCGAAAGACAGGTGAAAGAAAGAATATATCAGAGACTGGATAAATATATGACAAAATATTCCAAAAGTAAAAATTACTATGAATTGCTCTGTGAAAATATGGAAGATGCAATTCAAAACTCCAAAAAACTGGTCAAAATGCACAATGACAATGGAATAAACATTGTCAGCACAGAAAGTAATCCCTGTACGCAGGTACACGAAGTAATCGATAGAATTGACAAAATAAAAAAAGAAAACCGCAAAAAGCGCTGGTAATTATCTTTTTTGCAGTCCCGGGGTTTTCATAACCTATGCATGTGATGCTGTGGGGATAGATCCCACCACCTATTATGACTGGATGAGAAGGTCAATGTGAACCAGGAGGTATCCCGCACGCAGGTAAATCCTGCCAAAATCGCCAATTCGCCGGAGGTGCTGGAGAAGGCCAACGCGCTGTCCGGAGAACTGAATACGTTATGCGAGGAGGACAAGGACTGATCTTCTTGCAGGAGGTGGCTTTCTGAGGACGATAATCCATACCACCGTGGACAGGAATACTCTTTTGGTAATCCACAGGGTGATGAAGGAGAGGGAGTGCAGGAAAAGTGCAGCGGTTGACCATATTGTTGGAGAGTATGAGAAACGCAAACGCAAAGGTCAGGTCGATGAGGTTGCGGAGAGGGTGGTTGGGAAACTTGCGGATATGGGAGGGGGATGAGTTAGTCAGACAAGAGCATTAGACATTTGTATTCTATTTGCACAAGTGAACTACCCCTCCCTAATTAGCGTGTCAAAGACACGTTAATTTGAGGAAGCGGCTTCCGGCGAGTGTTTACTTCATCTCGATATCATTCCGTTAGGAATAATTCCGATCAATAAACCTGTTTGTCGCAGATTATCAACTGTTTGTTGATAGCTCGTCCACAGAGCATTATGTTTGAGATACCTCAATAAAATGTTTACTGAACTATTTGAATCTCTATCCAGAATATTTCCACATACACTACATTCATATGTTCGATCCCCGAGTGGTATATTCTTGATAGTTCCGCAAACACAACATTTTTTTGAAGTATATGATTCATCAATTCTTATTGTTCTCTTACCCGACTTTTCAGCCTTATAG
>NZ_QBKB01000002.1:1008285-1048079 GCF_004137855.1 Methanohalophilus profundi | reverse complement strand
TATCCCAGACGGATGTTTATGTGAAAAATCAATATATAATTTATCATGAATAGAATATCCTGAATCTGGTCTATTGATTCTGGTATCCATTGATTTACGTATAACAATATGATCGTTTGAATCAGTGATCTCAAATCCCGATTGATTGTATATCATCGTAGTAAAATACTGTTTACCTTTGAATTTCGGCAATCTTGCTTTCTTATCCCCATTCTTTCTCAAATTGAAGAAAGACTTATAATCACTATCAAGACACTTCAAAGTACCCTGTAATACTTTGGAATATACCCAGTTATATTCAGGATATTTTTGTTTGAGACCAGGTAATCCATTTTGTTGTTTAACGTAACTGATTCTGGTTTTGTTTTTATATGCATCACGACGTTCACTCAATCCAAAATTATATACAAGCCTACATTTTTCAGAAATATCCCACAGGACAGATTCCTGTTCGGGAGTAGGTTTAATATGGATTGGTAACGTTAATTGCATATAATATTCCCACACATATAAATGTATTAAAACTATTAAAATGTTAGTATCCGTTATCGTTTTTTCACGTTATGGAACGCTTTCATCCCCCACCTGGCAGCCGTTGGCTGCTTGAGGAGGGGGACTTCTCGTTTAAGATGTTAATATATTATATCAGGGTTTTCTGTAACAAGACCGGGGCAAACAATGACTACAAAAAGGACAATCCATCCCTCCTCCAGAATATACGGCTCATCAACTGTAGGTGCAGATTCCATCATTCTTGAAAACACTATTCTTGGCTATCCTGAACACAGCATCCTGATGGAGATTCTGGACAATGACCAGCAAATCGAGGATGCTGATTTTCCCGGCTGCAGTATTGGTCCTGAATCAATTGTCAGGCCGGGTTGTACAATTTTTAGCAATGTTTCCACGGGTAGTAAATTCAAGACCGGACACAACGTAATAATCCGGGAAAATACCACCATCGGGGATAATGTGCTGATCGGCACCAATGTTATTATCGATGGCAATGTAACGATAGGTAATAATGCGAGTATCCAGGGCAATGTCTATATCCCCACGGATGTTGTGATCGAGGATAATGTCTTTATCGGCCCCTGCGCTGTGCTGGCCAATGATAAGTACCCCATACGCAAACAATTTGAAAATAAAGGACCTGTGCTGCGAAAAGGTTCATCCATCGGTGCCAATGCCACCCTGATGCCGGCAGTGGAAATCGGAGAAGGGGCAATGGTTGCAGGCGGTGCGGTTGTCACAAAGGACGTTCCTGCCTGGAAACTTGCCATGGGCGGCCCGGCTACAATTACAGATTTGTCCGAGGACTTGAAAACTTTAAATAATATTTGAATTGTCTAATACAACGATACCTGTAAACTCACTTATGAAGGCATGATATTCTAATGATCCCCATAGCAAAACCCCTGATTGGAGAGGCGGAAGTTGAAGCTGTCTCTTCTGTGTTACGGTCCGGAATGATCGCGCAAGGCCCCAAAGTTGTGGAATTCGAAGAGGCGTTTGCCGAATATACCGGGGTGGAACATGCGATTGCTGTGAATTCCGGGACTGCCGCTTTGCATGTATCCCTGCTGGCTAATGGTATTGGTCAGGGGGATGAGGTGATAACGTCTTCTTTTTCTTTCATTGCAACCGGCAACTCCATCCTTGCCACAGGTGCAACTCCCGTATTTGCGGATATCCGACCGGATACGTTCAATATAGACCCCGAGGCTATTCTGGAAAAGGTCACTCCCAAAACAAAAGCCATCATGCCGGTTCATCTGTATGGGCAATCTGCTGACATGCAGGCAATTATGGAAATTGCAGAAGATCATAATCTTGCAGTGATAGAGGACGCATGCCAGGCACATGGGGCTGGTTTTAATGGGAAAAGAGTGGGTTCTTTTGGCACCGGGGCTTTCAGTTTCTATCCCACCAAGAACATGACCACGAGTGAAGGTGGCATGATTACCACTGATGACGTGCAGGTGGCAGAGAAGGCACGAATGATCCGGGCGCATGGTTCAAAACAGCGTTATATGCATGAACTTATGGGGTATAATTACAGGATGACGGATATTGCCGCAGCCATCGGTCTGGTTCAACTTGGCAGGATTGATGAATTCAATTCCGCCCGTCAAACGAATGCTTCCCTTCTTACAGATGGTTTGAGAGGTCTTGATTATATCACTACGCCGGTTGTAAGAGAGGGATGTGAACACGTTTATCACCAGTATACTGTCAGGACGCAAAATCGGGACGCTCTGGCAGACTACCTGAAGGATAACGGTGTGGGTTGCGGTATTTATTATCCGATCCCCATCCATAAGCAGCCCCTGTACAGGGATTTGGGTTATACGGACGATCTGGCGGAAACTGAAAAGGCAGCTGAAGAGGTACTGTCCCTGCCGGTGCATCCGGCAGTGGAAGAGAAGGATATTGAACACATAATTACAACTATTAAAAACTGGGAATGATTCGATGTTACGAGTAGGTGTTGTCGGTACCGGAGCCATGGGGCAGAACCATGTGCGCATCTATCATGAGATGGAGGGTGTGGAACTTGCAGGGATTGCGGATGTGGATGAGCAAAGGGTCAACAGTCTTACAAAACAGTATAAAATTGAAGGGTTTACCGATTACAGGCAATTATTTGACAATGACCTGGATGCCGTGAGTATCGTGGTGCCCACCAAGTTACATCGTCAGGTGGTATTCGAGGCACTGGAAGCGGGGCTGGATGTGCTTGTGGAAAAACCCATCGCGGATACCATTGAGAACGCCAATGCGATGATCGCAAAGGCCGAGGAAGTTAACAGGAATCTCATGGTGGGCCATATCGAGCGGTTCAATCCGGCAGTGCTGAAACTGAAGGAAATTATTGATTCGGGTATCCTGGGCAAGATCGTATCCATATCCACACGCAGGGTAGGTCCCTATAATCCGCGGATCAGGGACGTGGGTGTGATCCTGGATATCGGGGTACATGATATCGATATAATTTCCCATCTTTATGATAAGAATGTCAATCAGGTACATGCAGTGGCAGGGGCGGATATCCATCCCTTTGAGGATCATGCCAGTGTACATCTGCGCCTGGATCACGATCTGACAGGGTTGGTGGAGGTCAACTGGCTGACTCCTCACAAGGTGCGTAAATTGACCGTGGTGGGGCTGGAAGGTGTGGCCTATCTGGATTATATCGACCAGACCGTGGAGATCCATGATGAAGGCTGGGTTCGCTATGCGAAAGTGGAAAAGGCCGAACCCCTGAAAAACGAATTGAGTCATTTTATTCATTGCCTGATAAACGGACAATCTGCCCATCCCTGCGGGGAGGAAGGCAGGCATGCGCTGGAAGTGTGTCTGGGTGCCATTTGTTCCTATACTGAGGAAAAACTGGTGCAGATCGAATATTGAAACGAGGCTGGATTACCGGTGGAATATATGGCGGTTGACAAAAAATTCCTTGAAGAATATTTGATGAATGGCGATTTTATAATTTCAGATCATGCACGTATAAGAATGTTCCAGAGGAATATTTCAACTGATGATATAATCCAGGCAATATCCCATGGTGAGATTATTGAAGATTATAGTGATGATGAACCCTGTCCATCAGCCCTTTTACTGGGGTTTGTGGCAAAAAAGGCGCTTCATGTGGTTGCAGGACAGTGTAGGGACCATATCAGAATTATTACTGTTTACCCGCCGGCAAAGGATAAATGGATAGACTACAAAGTAAGGAAGGATAACCAATGATACCTGATAAATGCAGTTTCTGCCATGGCAGACTTGTTGAAGGCAAGACCGAGTTTGTGGTGAAAGTGGGAAATACGGTACTTACCATCAAAGACGTTTCTGCCTATGTATGTGAAGAGTGTGGAGAGGCCTACTATACTCCTGAGGTTTCAAGGAAGATAGATAAAGTCATGAAAAAATTCCATGAATCCAAATTATTAATGCATCCCGTGGCAGCCGGAGAGGTTAGCCTGAACGAGGTCTGTGCCTGAGATGTTGCGGGTCTCGTTTTACTAAATCTACTTACTGATTAAAAACAGGTTATAACATGGATAAATTACAATCATTACTTGAAGAACGTGGACCGATCAAAAAAATAGGTGTGATAGGGATGGGTTATGTGGGTATTCCCGCAGCAGCCCTGTTTGCCGATTCCCCGGAATTCGACAAGGTGCTGGGTTTCCAGCGCGATTCTCCAACTTCCGGCTACAAGATCGATTTGCTAAACCACGGGGAAAGCCCCCTGAAGGGCGAGGAGCCCGGACTGGAGGATTTATTGCGGAAGGTAGTTGAAGCAGATAAATTCGAGTGCACTCCCGATTTTTCCCAAATCGGCGAGATGGATGCAGTAACCCTGGCCATCCAGACCCCGTTCAAGGACCCAAAGGACCTGCTGCCGGATTTCTCGGCCCTGGAGGCGGGTATTCGCCATGTAGGCCAGTACCTGCGGCCCGGTATGCTGGTGGTGCTGGAATCTACCATCACTCCCGGAACCACTACAGGCATGGCCAGGGAGATCCTGGAAGAGGAATCCGGTTTGAAGGCGGGCGAGGATTTCGCCCTGGCCCATGCACCGGAGCGGGTCATGGTGGGTCGCCTGTTGCAGAACATCCAGGAGCATGACCGTATCGTGGGCGGGATTGATGATGTCAGTACCCGGCGGGCTGTGGACCTGTACGAGCCGGTGCTCACAAAGGGTCGTGTGATCCCGATGTCCGCCACTGCAGCCGAGGTCACCAAGACCTCCGAGAATACGTTCAGGGATTTGCAGATCGCCGCTGTCAACCAATTGGCCCTGTACTGTGAGGCCATGGGGATCAATGTCTATGATGTGCGGGAAGGCGTGGCCAGTCTCAAGGGCGAAGGCATCACCCGTGCGATCCTGTATCCGGGAGCCGGTGTGGGCGGCCACTGCCTGACCAAGGACACCTATCACCTGGAGCGCGGTCTGCAGATAGCCAAACAGGCAGACCTCGATTTCCCTGAGGAACCGTCCCTCTACGTCACAGCCCGCCATATCAATGATTTCATGCCAGAGCACATGTACAATCTGACAGTGGAGGCCCTGGAGCGTATCAATAAGAATATCGCAAATTCAAAAGTGGCAATCCTGGGCTGGGCGTTCCTCAATGACTCGGATGATGCCAGGAACACCCCGGCAGAGCCCTATCGCGATTTATTGATCGAGGCAGGCGCAGACGTTAGGGTACATGACCCGCATGTCCTGCAGTATCCGGATGTGGAAGTTTCGCAGGATATGGAGGAAGTGCTGGGCGGTGTGGATGCAGTGGTGATCTTTGCAGGCCACAGGCAGTATTATTCCCTGGAGCCCCGGCAGTTGCAGGAGTTGTCCGGACAGACTCATCCTGTTATCGTGGACGGCAGGAATGTGGTGGAGCCGGATGCTTTTATTGATGCAGGGTTTGTGTATTAGGGGATTGGTAGGGGAGATAAGAACGGGCATGATGTTGTAAATTAAAGCGTAAAACCCCGATGTTTTTAGGATCGCATGAAATCGGAAATTTCATACATATATATGTCACAATTGTATCACGGATACAGTGTTTTTCGTGATTATATAGTAGAATTAGCTATTTGCAGAAATCTGGTTCAGTATGTTCATATTACGAATGTCATCTGAGAAGGAATTTAAGTCCATCCTTGGTGTTTCGAATGTAACCTGAGCATTACTTGCAAATTTCATCAGATTCTTTAAGAATTCAAAATCGTATTCGCCTTCCCCAATCGCTAAATGTTCATCCTTCTCATAATTCAATCTGCCATCTGCAATATGAAAATAACAAGGATTTAATTCCATAAATTCCAATATAAAATCTTTGTAATTGAGCCCTAAACTAATTGCAGCTTTGACTGCATGATTCAGGTCCAGACAGAGTCCAAATTTTGATCCCATCAACGATTCAATCTGCTCCGGCCAATAACCTATCATTTGCTCATCATAAAGTCCCACTTTAGGCATATTTTCAATTAAGATCCTATCATCATTTATCATTTGCAGAAAGTCCAGCGATTTGTTAATAGAACCAAACCCCGGATGCAAAACCAGATATTTTGCATTCAGTTTATCAGCCCATTCTATACATTCATCAATGACTTGAATATTAAAATCCCATTTACTCTCATCAGCAATGTTGAATCCGTGTCTTTCAGTAGTGATATGTATCACATACGGAACATCCTGCTTCAGGAACGGATATATTTCAGTATTTGGAATAGGTGTGAGCTCAATATACTGGAAGACATCTTCTTTAATAAGGCAAGCAGCTTTGTCAATAACATCTGCATTGGTAGACCAGAGCTTCAAACCAAAATTCATTCAATCAAATCCCATTTCAAAGGAGTTCCTGGTTTAATATCTGTTCGTGCTTTTTTGCCTATTACGGAAGAAAGATGAGATGGGTGCAAACCAAATCCGGGTCTTATGGAACGTACATTATTATCGGTAAAAACATCTCCTTTTTTTATATCATTCACTACAAAAAGAGAACGTGAGAACTCCCGGCTCCTTTTTATTTTCTCTGTAAGCTCATAACTAACTTCCCCCAGTGCTTTTTCAACCTCTCTTACAGAGTCAACCATATCTTTGAATTCATGAGGCTCAAGTGAAAACTGAGCATCCGGTCCACCAATGTTACGGTCCAGTATGAAATGTTTTTCAATTATTTTAGCACCGAGTGCAGTAGCAGCTATCGGCACGGATGTCCCAAGTGTATGATCTGATAGTCCTACAACCGTTTTGAAAGTATCTTTGAGGTTTGGAATTGTATTGAGGTTTATTTCTTCAAGAGGAGAGGGATATGTCGAAGTACATTTTAAAAGTGCTATTTGTTTATTGCCCATCCGTTTACATGCATTTACTGCTTTTTCAATATCTGCGAGTGTGGCAATACCTGTAGAAATTATTACAGGTTTTCCTTTCGATGCAACATATTCTATGAGAGGAATATCTGTGATTTCAAATGAAGCGACTTTGTAAGCAGGAATATTCATTTCTTCAAGAAAATCTACTGCAGTTTTATCGAATGGAGATGAAAAAAATATAAGCCCCATCTCTTCAGCTATTTTCTTGAGTTTGGGTTGCCATTCCCATGGAGTGTATGCTTCCTTGTAAAGCTGGTACATTGTCTTTCCGTCCCAGATGGTACCCTGTTTGATCTGGAAGTATTCGTTGTCACAGTCCATAGTAATAGTATCTGGAGTATATGTTTGGATTTTGACAGCGTCAGCCCCAGATTCTTTTATGGCTTTTATTGTATCGATTGCCAGGTCATAATTTTGTAGATGGTTGGCAGATAGCTCAGCGATTATGAGAGCAGGGTTTCTATTTCCGATAGACTTGTTTCCAATATGAATGTTCATATAGGTATCTCCTTATCATTTGTGAGACCCATCACAATTACATCATGCCAACTTCCATTTTTTAAAACAAATTCTTTCAGTCTCCCTTCCTGAATAAAACCTGCTTTTTTATAGAAATTTATAGCTCTTTCATTGTTCTCGATCACTTCAAGTTTTAATGTATGGAGTTCATATAATGAAAAAGACAATTCGATTATGAGGTTTATAAGAATACTGCCTCTATTTTTTAGTTTACAATTTGGATTGTTGTATATTCCTAAGTAAGCGTTCTTATTTCTAAAATCAATTTTATTTAGATAAATAACCCCAATATGTTCTTCTTTTTTATTACTAACAAGCCAATAACAATTTTTTGTATCCAATTTTAGACTATTTATAAATTGAGTGTGTTCTTCTGGCGATATTAATGAATCTGAGTACATCCATTTCCGAACAGTTTCACTATTCCTCCATTCCCTTATGCTGTCTTTTTCTTTTTTATTCAACTCTGTAAAATTTATTAATACAAAATCTCCAAAATCATGCTGCTTTTTGAATTTCATCGCAAAACCCTCACAGATTTGAAAGCTTCAACATATTCAAACCCAACTTTAATTCCCCAATTCTTTGCACTTAGATTGATTCCTTTCAATGATCTTGGGTGTGGATATTCTCTGAGTTCAGATTTGTAAGCACTCATAGCTTTTATTTTGGATTCAATAGAACTGCTTATATCAAAAAAAACATCAGGTGAAAAGCTAAGAGGATAGTTCCATTCTGTAGATGATAACACTTCAAAAGAATATATTTCTTTTACAGATTCATCTGGTAATGGTCTAGTTGCTGTTAATACAGCTTTGTATGTTATTTGATGATCAATATTTAAATCATCTTTGTAATGAGTAAATATTATATCTGGTTTAATTTCTGACTTCACTTCTTCTATAACTTTTACAACATCAAGTAATGGGATGTTATCAAATCGATTGTCTGGAAAATCATATAGGAATGTATCTTTTACACCAATTAATTCATTTGCTCCCTTAACTTGCCCTTTCAGATTAGATAATTCTTGTTCTCTTTTGCTTCTATCTCTTGAATCATCTCTTGAAGTGACTCCTTCACCCAATATTAGTGTATAAGCTTTATGACCTTCATCAACCAGTCTTTTGACAGTACCTCCGCAACCCAGTATTTCATCATCTGGATGGGCAGCAATTACTAAAATTGTTTTATTTGTCTTCAACAACATCAAACCTTCCTGTAAGTTTATCTCCTTTCTTATGGATATCTGAAAAAAGAATCTTGAAATTTCCAATTTTTAGGAATGATTTAGGATAGCCTTCACCATCAAGCATTCTTATAAAGTCATATATGTCATCATAATTCTTAAAATCCGGTTTTGAAATGTCACTTTCAGAAGGTGTCCTTCTTTTGAAAAAAACGGGTTCACCGCTTTGATATTGTGGTTCTGGAGATTTATCAACTATATAATTTATCATTTCAAAAATAATATTAGAAGCTTCCATGAATATTTCTTCTGCGCTACCAAGTCCAATGTAAAAATCTTTTTTAATATAAACTTCGCCAGCATCCAGATTTTGTTCAACCTTTATTGCTGATATTTTTGTATTGTAGACTTTTCTTAAAATTAAATTTTGTAAAGGGCTTCCACCCCGTCCATAAGGTAAATCTGTAATATGGAATACCACACATTCAAAATTAGTATATATTATTTCAGGAATAATCCATGACCAGTGAGGGAAAAAAATGTATTCTGGGTCATGCTGTTTTATAGTCTCATAATTTAAATCATCTTTTTTCGTAATTATTAATACATCGTATTTTTCGCAATATTCCTCTTTGAATTTCAATGCATTTTTTATATTCCAAGATTTTATAGTTGCAATTATTATTTTATTTTTATTCATATATATTACTCTTTCATTTGCTCATTCTTATAAACTGTATTGATTACAAGATACGTTCCTTTTTTCCAGTAATATTTCACACATCTCAAAATCAAATGGTTCATCAATATCTATTGATTCTTTATCCTGCATTACTACAAAACCAATACTGTTTCCCACAAGGAGATTCTGTTCCATCAAAACTTCTCGTTTGAAAATATAAAATGCACCATTTTCTTTAAACAGTGGTTTTGTCAATTGACGGTTTTTCAATATTTTAGGATATAAGCGTTCATATCCATTCTCATTCTCAATCCAATAGTGTCCCTTATCTTCAACCACGCTTATGACAGAATCAAATTTTCCTTTACTAATAAGTTTAATTCCCTCTGATATCCTTTCATTGCTCAGTAAAGGCGATGTGGGATATAATAAGACAATGATGTCTGGATAATAATTCTCCTCTTTTTCAAGATACTCTACAGTATGCTGTAATACAGGTAATGTAGGAGTTTCATCCCTTGCAAGTTCTTCAGATCTGATAAAGGGTATCTCTGCACCAAAATTTTTAGCAACATCTGCAATTTCAGCGTCTTCGGTAGATACAATTACCCGATCGAGTTCGTCTACTTCCAATGCAGTTTCTATAATATGACCTATAAGTGGTTTCCCACACAGTTCTTTGATGTTCTTTCTGGGGATACCTTTTGACCCTCCCCTTGCAGGTATTATTGCAACGGCTTTGATGCAGATCACCTCAAATATTTATTTCCATTCTTTTAGAGTATTTACCACGTACTCTACGTCTTCTCTTTTCATTCCTGGGTGTATTGGAAGAGTAACAATTCTATTAAATACATCCTCTGTTTCAGGATAATCTCTTTCATTGAAATTAAAATTATTACGGTAATAACTGAAATGATATGATGGTATATAATGGACGTTCACACCAACTTCATTCTTTCGCATGTATTTGAAGAATTCATTCCTACTAATTGATTCATCAAGTAATACCGTGTAAATATGCCAGCCGTGAACCACATTTTCTTTGGTTATCGGTCTTTCAACAAACTCACAGCCGTCCAGTAATTCATTATAGAGATGTGCAATCTCATTTCTCCTCTCAATAAAATCATCCAATTTTTTCAGTTGAGAAATGCCAAGGGCTGCCTGAATATCTGTCATCCTGTAATTGCGGCCAAGAATATTCATGTCATAAGCCCATCCTGCATCAGGCCCATATCTATCGGTTGCACTTTTGTCAATTCCATGGTTATGCAAAAGACGGACCCTCTCTGCAAGTTCAGCATTGTTTGTGACTACTGCTCCCCCTTCCCCTGTAGTAATTGGTTTTACAGGATGGAAACTAAAAACAGTAAGATCTGCAAAGTTACCAATCTTTTTTCCATGATAACTTGCACCAAGGCCGTGCGATGCATCTTCAATGAGATACAGATCGAACTCTTCTGCAATCTCTTTTATTTTATCTATTTCGCATGGTTGCCCGGCATAATCAACAAAACTTATGGCCTTTGTATTGGAAGTGATCTTACGTCTAATATCATCAGGGTCAATATTTCGGGTATCCTTTTTGATATCCACAAAAACAGGTTTTAAATTATTATAAATCAATGAATTGCTTGTAGCAACAAAAGTAAAAGGGGTTGTGATCACTTCTGCACCATTGGGAAGATTAAGGGAAGCCACTGCTATATCCAGTGCACTCGTGCCGCTATTAACGACTGTGGCATAATCACATCCCACATACTCGCAAAGAGAATCTTCAAATTGCTTGACTTTAGGACCAGTAGTCAACCAATCACTTCTTAATACATTAATAACTGCTTCGATATCCCTTTCATCAATAGACTGGTGGCCATAAGGAATCATTTCAAAACCTCAAAGGCAATTGTGTCATTTTTATCCTCCGGGCTTAGGCTAAAAACGATCAAACTTGCTTCATTCTCTGTTCCATTATATACAGCATGTGCGACACGGGGAGGGATATATATTATGGAAGAAGAACTGGTAGAAGTATCCAACACTACCTCTTCCAACTCTCCTGATTCAACATCTCTCAGATACAAAGTAATTTTTCCTGCAACTGCTGCAATCCATTCTTCCTTATGTTTATGATAATGATTTGCCCGCATTTTACCAGGATTTACAGAAACAACATAGGTATGAAGACAATTAAAAGGTTCATCTTCATAGTTCATAGAGACCAGTTCGGACAACCAGCCATCTTCCCGGATATGTTTCTGTCGGGACAATTGTTCATAAAACATAGAATCATCAATACATTTCTTTAAGATCTTCTGCAGTAAGCCACTCTGTATTTATGTCACTTGAATATCTGAAACCTTCATGAAGATCGTTTCCATCAACATTTGCATTTTTATCCCAGAAAGGATGCTCGGGCTCTATTACAAAATAATCTGAAAACTCTTTTGCGTGTCTGGCTTCATCTTCAGTAATCATTATCTCGTGAAGTTTTTCCCCTGGTCTGATGCCGGTAAACTCTTTATTGGCTTCTGGTGCAATAGCATCAGCAAGAGCTGTTATCTTCATACTTGGAATTTTCGGGATAAATATTTCTCCACCCTGCATTTTTTCCATTGAATTAATTACAAAATTCACGCCCTGATCCAGGGTCAGCCAGAACCGTGTCATTTTTTCATCGGTAATCGTCAGGGTTCCTTCTTCCTTTTGTTTTAGGAAAAGAGGTATCACACTACCCCGGCTTCCAACCACATTTCCATATCTTGTACAGCTAAATTTTGTCTTCCTTTTCCCGGAGTAAGTGTTTCCCTGCACAAACAGTTTCTCAGCAACCATTTTGGTTGCTCCATATAAGTTCACAGGATGAACAGCCTTATCCGTACTAATAGCCATCACTCTTTCGACATTATTATCGATGGCTGCATCAATCACATTTACAGTACCATCAATGTTGGTACGGACTGCTTCAATAGGATTATATTCACAGGCAGGCACCTGTTTTAAGGCAGCAGCATGCACAACAATATCCACATCGTTCATTGCACGGTAGAGACGTTCCTTATCTCTGACATCACCAATTAAAAATCTTAACCTTTCATCCTGAAACTTCTGTTGCATTAGATACTGGTTATATTCTCCTCTTGAATAGATTCTTAATGACTTTGGACTGTAATTGTTTAGTATTATTTCAGTGAATTTGTGTCCGAAAGAACCGGTTCCACCTGTAAGAAGAATGTTTTTCCCATCGAAGATATTTGTCATAATAATCCCATTATAGATTAGTAAATTAATGTTGTATAAAACAATCTTCTATTAAAAAAAGATTGCTAACCAAAACAATGTGAAGTATCACAACGTATAGTCAATAATATATTTATATAAAGAATCTTTAGTAGAACCAGTTACATGACCCAATCACATCTTTTTGCCCGTAGAGTAGGACTTGTCGGCTTAACCCAACTAGTTGTAGGTTTACAAGGATTGGTTCTGCTACCAATCCTGACAAAAAACCTTTCCATTGAAAATTATGGTATATGGGCACAAATAATGGTAACCATTGGTATCGTTCCCCAAATTGCACTTTTTGGTCTTCCCTATACAATGGTTCGCTATATCCCTGCTATTGAACACAAAAATGATTTGCAGGAGACGTTTTATTCTATATTTACTATTGTAATTTCATCAACCATATTCTCTTCAATCGCATTATATCTTTTTTCTGAGAAAATTGCGAATATTCTGTTTGAAGGAAACCTGCTGGTCGCCCAGATACTGGTAGTTATTGTTTTCTTTGAATGTTTGATACTCTTTTTCATAAATTATCTACGAGCAAAACAGTACATAAAAAAATACTCGACCATAATGTTGGCCAAGACCGTATTGATGATTTCCATAATTGGTTATTTTGTATTCAGTGGATATGGGATCACCGGTGCAGTATATGGTTTACTTCTTATTGATGTAATATTATTTCTAATTTTAACAATCCTGGTTTATAGTGATGTGGGTTTTGCAGTCCCTCATTTCCATAATATGAAAGAATATCTCAATTTTGGAATTCCCACTGTCCCAGGTAACCTTTCAAGTTGGGTGGTAAACTCCAGTGACCGTTATGTGATTGGCATTTTACTCGGTGCATCTTCGGTTGGTTATTATTCTCCAGGTTACGCACTTGGAGGGATGGTGAGAATGTTTGTCTCACCTCTCACGTTCCTGTTGCCTTCCATTCTTTCAGAAAATTATGACAAAAAACAAATTGAAAATGTCAAACATATACTTGGCTATTCTTTCAAGTACTTCATGATAATCGCAATACCTGCCACTTTTGGGTTATCGATATTGTCCAAGCCTCTATTAACAATACTTTCAACACCGGAAATTGCAGAAAAAGGATATTTGATAACACCTTTTGTAGCTGTGAGTATGCTTCTATTTGGAGCTTATGCAATAACAGTGCAAATTATAATTCTTGAAAAACAAACACATATCAGCGGTAAGATCTGGATAATTGCTGCAATATTTAACCTTGTATTGAATTTCCTCCTTGTGCCTTATATCGGGATCATCGGAGCAGCTTTTACAACCCTGTTAGCATTTGGTTTCAGTTTCATAATAGCGTTTATTTATTCCAGCAAAATGCTTCCTTTTGATATGAGCCTGCGTCCAATATTAAAGAGTCTATTTTCCTCTTCAGTAATGGCCATACCAATAATTATCTATGAGCCAGCAGGATTGTACAATATATTATTGATTATTGCATTGTGTGCTGCTATATACTTTGTATTGATGTATGCATTAAAGACATTCAGGGATGAAGAAATCTTGTTCTTTAAGTCCCTTGTACATCACAGATAATTCGACTTTTACTTCTGCGATAATCCAGACAAAAATTCCGCTATCCTGGATTCCCAGTCTGGCTCCCAGAAATACGAGGAGTCTGCTGTAGAATATCCCTATTTAGGATTCAAAATTGCATCTCTCAGTTCCTCACATGCAGAAAATTTGTATCCGATTGAATCCGGGATTGAATTATTTTGCAAGACAAGGATTCTTTTATCGGTGTATGCCATAGCTTCAAAGAGTGTTGTAGAATTATAGCCTACAATTATTTTGGTTGATGCTATGAGTTCATATATATCATCATAGGTCTTTATTAGTATATTTTCATATTGATCAAGTTCCTCATACCGTTCTCTAAAAGGTACTTCTCCGGGATGTAGTTTGAAAATAATTGTTCTTTCCGGGAACTCTTTTGAGAGATATGTAGCGATTTTGACCATTTTAGGAGTGACCGTCCCCTGGGATATTATTAGAATCGAATTTGGATCAACAGTACAATTCTTATCATGATAATCTCTGGAACTATTGAAGGAAGGATTTCCAACAGTTACTACTTTGCTTGGTGTCTGGATTTGTTCGTTCCAGTATTTACCAAAAGTAAGATAATAATCGGGCAAGTATTCTTTAGCAATTAATTGCGCATCTCCTGTTGGATAATTATACGCGTGATGTTCCTTACCAACATAACCATGTTGTAATTCAATCGTAGTAATTCCATTTTCTTTTAAACTTTTGATTATTTCTCCATGGGTTGAAAGATAGGAGGCACAGTGTATGAAAGCAATCTTTCCATCCAGACGATTACTAATTTTGTTAGTGTGAGATTTTATGTATTTTATGCTGTGGAAACTTCTATCCAATATTTTATTCAACTGGGGGTAATGATCCGGAATTGAAAATGATTGGCATACCAGCAATGTGAATTCTGAAATTTCTTTTTCGTATTTGCCCTGTTTAAGTTGTAATTTGATAATAGCTTTTACTGCAGAGGAAAGTACAATAAAATCAAATAAATATTTCTCTTCCTTTTCCCATGGTTGTTTGGTCTGACCCTGATAACTGCTTTCAAAAATAAGAGGTTTTGAAAATAAAGACATATATGGTTCATAAAAACAATCATTATACCTGCCGGATTCTGAAAGATATCTTTTGGTAGTGGTGAACAAGGAATCATAATCTGCTTTGTTTGCAATAAAAAAAAGTTGGGTTTTCAATGCATTCATAAAAAAACGTGGTTTCAAAAAATTAGTTTTATTGGTATTTGCATGAGCCGCACAATAACCTTTGGATTCATTATTCACATATGTAAAAGTGTCTGTTCGAATAAGAGGCCATAGATGAATTCCATTGATTTCATAATTCCATAGATTTGAGTTACTTTCAATTTCAATAAATTGTTCTAATATGGTGTTATTCGAAACCATGCGCATTCACACACCTTATGATATAGTGACATTATTTTATTTAAAGTATTTTTATAATTAAAGTGTAACTCCCTGTGTCTTTAGCACCACATTTAACCGAAGATTTAATGGGAGTTTCATTTGTTTGAAATGAATACAAGTGATGCAAGTGCTACTATCTAAAAAAACAATTTAAACTATTTTTTGATATTTCAGCTCTGTAGAAACCCTTTACTCTAATTTCGGCTAATACATTATTATTTTTATAAGAAGAATCCCCCTCCAATGTGATTCTGACTAGACTAAACACAAAGAGGATGAATGTATTTTGTCAAATGATTATTTAAATTTTATCGATGCAGCTATTTCTGTAGCTGGAAAATCCATTTCCAATCTACAGTTGTAAACATTCCAAGCAAAAATATATTCAACACCAATTAATGACATTTGTATTGTTCAAAAAGTATATAAATAAAGATTATAGAAAATTTGTTAAATTAATGTATCGAGTTCAATCCAAGATTTGTATAAAACACGTACTTCACTTCACAACTTTGGATAAAATCTGCCAACAGAATATCTTCATTCTATTCGTTGAAAGGTTCATTGTAACTGGTTTTAAGATTTCAGATAAGCCTGCATGATGCAAAACATGCAAAGACATTGCTAAACTTTTAAAAAGATCATTAAAGTCAAAATATCAAGTTAAAACGTCAAATAATGAATCAATATTGTGTGGTACCAAAATTCCAACTTTGGAAAATAAATTTATGATAGAATCATTTTTATATTTATAAATATTGGCTAAACTAATGACATTTGTCTTTTCGAGTAATAACTTAGAAGTCATCAATGATGTTGATATGTCTCCAATTACATTAGTTGGAGGAGTGTCCATTAGATATAGGTAAATAATTTCTAAAGGAATAGACTGAGGGATAATCTTTTCAGAACAAATGATATCATCCAAATAATAATTTTTCTCGGCTGGATGATATTTTATCAGAGTATTAGAATTTTTTTTCTACAATTTGATTTATTATGTTCTTACATTTATTCAATATACCATTCTCTATTAAGAAGTAAGAGGGAGAAAGTATTAAAATCGTTACATTCTCTCTTTTTGAAATATTTAAATTGAATTGTTTTGTGATCTTATTAGGTAGACCAGTTGTATTTAGGTTAAAAATATCTTCGAGTTCAATAGCATTAATATTTTTTTTGCTCAAATCTATACGAATATGTTGGGGATTTAAAACCATAAACTTATCTATATATTTACATAGACCCTGTTTTTCATTTTGTTCATACCATTTACCAAATGTAAGTTTATATATATGGCGAGCTAATAATTGACGTATAGACCTAGATGGTATTTGATTTATATATGCGGCCATTCCATCTTCAACATATATATTACATCCACCATTTTGGTCATTTAAATAAGCCAGAAGCTGTCCTGAAAGACTACAATCATTAAATATGTAAAGATTATTTATCATAGTATGGTTATATTTTCTTTTTAATAATTGATTTGCTCTTTTATATTTATAAATATTTTCGATAGTACTAATAATTTTTATATTTCGTGGCTTTGATTCGTAACGCCCAGGAATTTCTATAATTTCATTAAATAAATTGTCATTCCACTCTTTGATTCCATCTATAAAATTGTCTACATTAGGAAAACTAGGTTGAATTATCAAATCATTTTCAATTTTATCATTCTTAGCAAATGCTATTGCACAAGATAATATGATATGGTATGGAGTGAAACAAATGTATACATCTTTCATTTAATAATCAACTCCCTTAATGGTCATATAAGGATTTAGTATGTATTTTTATCGGCACCTTATAATTTCTAATTTTCTATCAGTAACGAACACTAATTTTATAAAAAGATAGTAGTTTGTATATTTTGAATAGTATCGAGACTACCAAATTAGCTTCACACTTTAAAAATGTAACCTTTTTTGGTGCCATTTGGTATTTCATGAGCGTAGATCATGCATTTTATTTATACATGAACCTATTTCAAAGCATTTCTTTACTCTTTTTCCAGCACATTAGGAAACATACAATATCTTATAGAGCTTTGAAGACAACATTAAGCCTTTCATATCTGCTTGCTATCTTTCTAAATCTCATCTTCAACCCTGCAAAGAATCCCTCGATTGTACCTCTTCTTTTATATTTTTCATCCTTGAATCTTGTAGGTCCGCCCCTCTTTCTCTGTTTCTTATTCCTGACATTTACAGGAATATTACTTTTGATGACTCTGGATCTTAATTATTTCCTGATTACACGATTATCATAAGTAGAATCTGCGAGTACTTCTACTGGTTTGTCCTAGGTCTTCTTTGTGTCCTAATCTTTGTGCTTTGAATAACATCAATGAATCTTTTACTATCATTTTCATTTCCTGATGACATTATAATTGTAGAGAATATCCTTTCAATATCACACGCATGAATTTCTATTCCTTTTTTCTTTTGTGGCCATTATATGTGGTTACTTCTTCCCCCTTTTTAATCTCAATGAACTGCTATCTACACAGACAGTTTCTAATGAGGACCTGCCTTCCTGATAAGCAGTATCCTTAAGAGATTCCATTACCTGATTCCAGATTTTTTCTTCAGACGATTTTCTGAGTCTTCTTCATGCAGTTACATGGACCCATAACTATCTGGTAGTCTTCCCATCTACAACCTGTTATTAAAAAAGAATTCCATTACGGTATAAGCTCTCTTTCCTTCAGTAATCAGAGTGGGTAGTAAATATTTTATAATGTATGTTCGTTGTTCATCAGATAGTTCTACGAACTTTATTCAATTTTCTAATGATAATTGTTGCATAAGTTAGATTTTATAATCTTTGAATGCCTGCACATTATTAATTTATAATAATTATATGTATATTTCGGTTTTAATAACTATTCACATGGAATCTATACAGAAATATTTTTTGGTCTTATTCCGTATTTTGATTCAATTGTATACCTGATATATGGTATAAATTAGATTGACTATTAGAATAGATTCTTGTAACTGTCGAATCGTTATTTAAGACTTTAAAATCATGTTTGTCAAATCTTCCAATATTTTTCCAAACGCTTTCGTATATTCTCCTATCAAACATCGTAATCATCATGTACTTGTCATCAATATATGTTTTTCCCAATCTATTGTTTACATTGTAATTAAAGTGGTCTGGAACATTTTTATGAATAGATCGGCTGAATCCTAAAGTGTCTCTCCTTTCACTTTCTCCCATAATTGCATCTGCAAATCGTGGCATTGGACTAATTATATGAACAGTTAATGTCCCCTCTTTATGGTAATTTGTAAACCACTCTGCTCCTTCCATATCCATTTGAGTTACTGAAGGCGTTGGCTGCATTATATATGGAGAATTATATAGACTAAATATTGATAACATAGAAGCAGTCAAAACAATTATTCCAAACAAGAAAAACATTGACTTATAAAATTTCTTTTTTGGCATTGTCAAATATAGGAATACAAACCCCGCAAAAATTGGCGTAAAAATAGTTATGTAAGTTTTTAGTCTTTCAGCATTTATATTTTCAAGACCTGGAACGATACCAAATAAATAGACTGCATAAATAACAGCAGTAATACCTGTTATTATTGCTAATAATATTAAATAAGGATCTTTTTGCTGAACATCTTTGCTTTTGATATATATAAAAAGACTAATTATAAATAATCCTATAAATAATAAATTCGCTCCCTCCATTTTCACCAAAAGTTCAATAAAATCAGCTCCAGTTACACCAATTTTGTCTAATGTGTTTTGCATTGAGCCAATTGTATTGCTATTACTTGATCCTCTCACTAAAGAGTAATACATATTTCTTATATTTTTATGGAAGAAACCAAACAATAATACCCAATAACTAAAAATTACAATTTCAAGTATTAGATAATAGGTAGGGGCATGCTTCATTTGATCATAAATAAATAATATTTTTTCTTTAATTAATTGATATGGTTTGCTGCTGACAGATAATATATTTTTAGTTTTCATCTCTTTTATGTGCTTTTTTGGATTAAAAAATTTATTTATGTTAAGTATAGAGTAGCTCATATAAATTATGGTAATTCCTATGCATACTATAAGATATAATGATGTTATTGGATGGAAAAAAGGATATAATAGCAGTATAACTAAAAATAAAATCTTGTACTGGAATATATTTCTATTTCCTAACGTCTTAAAAAATAAAAAAAATTGCAAAGGGAAGATATAATTGAGACCATCCATTAGGCATAAGATATACATTATATGCAAAAAATACAATGACAACTGAGGATGTAGATAATATTTGTGCTTTTTTAGAAGAAAATATAGTAATTGATAATAGATATATTGCTATAACATAAAATATTGAGAATAAACCTGTACTATAATTCACAATATATTCAATATCTATGTTACCTATATGGTGCATTTGTGTTAAAAAAATATGTGTAATCGGATAAAAGTTAGTTTCAGTGACATGCCCATCCTTTAATACATCAATTATTGCTCCAATATGGCTTAAATTGTCACCTCTCCATGAATAAATTCCTCTTATATAGGGGATATATAAGATAATTACACGATTATAAAGTAGTACTAGTAAACCCCAAAGCCATAAATTATTCAATTTGTATTGATTGCTATATATTTGATATATCACAATAAAAAGCGATCCACTTATACTTATTATAAGACTTAACCATACAATCTTGGGTGTAGCAGAATATATAGATAATTCATATCCAGTCATTGGATTTTGAAAAGCAACTATTATTGCCAATGTACTGAATAGCACGGATGAGACTAAAATAAATTTTGAAATGGATGTTTTTTTTGCGTCAAACCTCGCCTTATCGTTCAAAGCAAGCAAAACTTGCAATTTCCATCTCGTAAAAGTGTTATGGTTAATAAATTGTGTTCTTGATAACATGTCTATTCAATTTACAAAAGAGTTATCTGAATTTTATCATGTATCTTTTAGAGGAATATTTTTTTGATTCTATTTGCAGTCAACAAAATTTCTAAAACCCATATTATATCGCCCTTTATCTTAATATGTTTTTTATATATTTTGACGCTAGTTCAAAAAGCCTTGTGTATTTAAAATAATGTCTTATTTCATCATCATCGATCTGGGAGTCCCTTTTTAAGATTGAAATAGTATATCCATATAAAAAAGGCAGCATTGTATAATGTGGCTTTTTTAAAGCATGACTAATCGAATTTAAAAAAACTAAAATAGGATTCTTTTGGAGATAGTATGCAGATTTACCCGTAACTATGTATCCATTCCATAATCCACTTGCAGAAGCAGTTTCTCGTAATTGGTATGCTTCATATTTATCAAATCTGAAAGTATCCCATCCCTTTAGCTTTGCTTTTATTCTTGAAACCGAATCTGGAGCATGAGTTATCATATATCCGCCAGTTTCTTCAAAACATTTTCTTCTCCAAACCCTTGCAGTTCCAGAAGGAATATCTTGTACGATTTTTGCATAATCAATTTTTCCATCTTTAAGTAAATGAACATTTCCACTTGATATTCCAAGTCTCTCATTTCTATTCATCTCTTCAAAAATACCATCAAAGTAATCAGAGCTTACGATTGTATCTGCATCTAATAATACAATATAATCCCATGAAACATTTTTTTCTTTTGAAAGTTGAATTGCTCTGTCAAATCCTTTGTTACAAACATAAGAGTAATGAACACTTAAATCTCTTGGATGCGCTTCATTCAATGTAAATATTTCTATATAAGGACATTTGTTTTTATATTCATTTAATATTTTTGGAGTATTATCCGAACTATTGTCATCAACTATAATCCATATGTCAGGAATTAAGCTACTTGAGGCAATTGAATCAATTACTTTCGGTAAAAACTGTTCTTCATTCTTTGCAGGGGTGACCATTATAAAATTGTTCATATGTTATTCACCAATAGTTATTTATTATAAATTTATGCTTTCCAGCATTTGTTTTTTCAATGTAATCCACATATTTAAACTCCACATTCCACCCATGAGATTTACTGTGAACAACCGATTTTATCATATTTAGTTGCTTTTCATCAAAATCATCCTCTGGGACTATTTTGATCACAATATTTTCCAGAGATTTTTGCACTACCTGATATTCCTTTATTCCTTTAGAGTATTCCCAGAACATATAAATGAAAAACCAGCCATGTACCTGTTTTCCTTCGGGAGTTATTAAGATATCAATCGACCTACCTAATATTTCTTTCAGCAATTTCGATCCACGTCCGCAACTACACTGGTCCTCAAGAAGATGGCCCATATCACCGGTATCATAGCGTATAAATGGCATTGCATAATTATTCAGGCTGGTAGCAAGTACCTCTCCAACACCTTCATTTAATTGTGTCCCATCCTTGTTCACAATCTCCATTATACTTCGCTCAGTATCGATATGTAATCCATTGTGCTCAGGGCACTCGTAGGCACCTATCCCGCCATCATTGAGACCATAACCATCATATACATCACAGTTAAAAGCGCTCTTAATATTTCTTCTCATTACAGGGAATAATTTTTCAGCACTTGTGAACACACCATCCATCTGATGAATATCCAAGTCATTTTCAGCCACATAATTTGCAAAGAGATTGATTGCTGATGCATAACCTCTCAGAAACTTTGGTTTGAATGAATTAATAGTTTTTACATAGCTTTGAATATCATCGGATCCCATATCAAACGAAGATAATTTTTTTACATTCCTTGATATTTCGTGGGCTTTTTTGCTAATTATTGGTTCTGTTCCGACATCCAACGATGAGCCGGCAAGGAAAACCATCTTATCTCCCAGTTCATATCCGGCATACCCCCATCCTCTGTATAATAGTGCACCGGACAGGAAGCGATCATATTTCTGGAGCCTATATTTAAAAGGTTCTCCAGTGGACCCTCCGGTAGAGTTGGTATAATATTTCATTTTCTCCAGATTCTTCGGTTTGAAATCTTCCCAGTTTTCCTTAATGATATCCTTTGTGAGAATGGGGAGTTTCTCCAGATCCTCTACCAGCCTTATATCTTCAGGCCCAATCCCGAGTTCCCGGAACAATCTGTGGTAGTAGGGTACATTCTCCCACACAAAATCCACCATCTTCCTCAACTGCATCTCCTGGGATTCTTTCTGCTGGGCATAGCTCTGCCACTGGTTTGCAAGCAACCGTTTGTAGGTGGGATAGAAATTGCGGTCGCCCACCTGATGTGCAAGGATGAAGAGGGGTTTGCTCAGTCCGTTCATTGAATGATTCTCCCAATTCCATAATACACAGCATCATCACAATTCTTGACAATATTTTTGCAATCTATTACAACCGGATTATTCATTACACCCAGATCAATATCAAGTGATCCAAACTCATAATGATCAACCACAAAAATGGCAGCATCTGCCTTCTTTAGTGCATCATCGATACAGTTTTCTGAATAATAGGTGCCTTTTCTGGTATCAATTGATTCCGCATAAGGATCATACACCCTGATGTTAGCCCCGTTTCCCACAAGTTCTTCAATAATCTTGATACTCGGAGATTCCCTTGTATCTCCTACATTCTTCTTGTAAGCAAGCCCCATTACAGCCACGTTTGAACCATAGAGTTTCTTGTCCACTTTGGCAAGTCCCTTTTCCACCAGATTGACTGCATGTATCTTCATGTACTCGTTGATCTCACCGGAAGTCTCAATGAAACGGGGTATAAAGCCATGTTTCTTGGCTTTGTAGGACATGTAGTAGGGGTCAAGCGGGATACAGTGGCCTCCAATACCCGGTCCGGGATAAAATGGCATGAATCCATAGGGTTTGGTAGCAGCTGCATCTATCACTTCCCAGGCATCAATATTCATTCTTTCAAAAATCAGGGCCAGTTCGTTGACAAGAGCAATGTTCACATTCCGGAATATATTCTCCACAATCTTTACCGCCTCTGCGGTTTTTGGATCCCTGACACTTACCACGTTGTCAATAACACAGCTGTAAAGGGTTGTTGCAATTTCTGTACATTCAGGATTAATTCCCCCAACCACCTTTGGAGTATTCTGGACATTGTATTTTGTATTACCGGGGTCTATCCTCTCGGGAGAATATGCAAGTCCGAAATCTTCGCCGGCTTTCAGTCCCGAATCTTCCAGGATTGATCTGACTATTTCTTCAGTGGTGCCGGGATAGGTAGTGCTTTCAAGTATCACGAATTTGCTTTTGTCAAGCACATCTGCAGCAATCTGTGTTGCACTTTTTACATATTTGAGATCAGGTTCTTTCTGCTCGGTAAGAGGAGTAGGGACACAAATGATCAGGAAATCACATTCAGACAGTTTCTGAGAATCGGATGTGGGATAAAAGGTTTTGTCAAGATATTGCTGTAATGTTTCATCCGGTACGTCTATTATATTGGATTTGCCTTTTTGAATCTCATTTACGTAGGATTCATCCACATCAAAGCCTACGGTTTTAAATTTGGTGGAGAAGGCAATCGCAAGAGGGAGGCCCACATAACCTAAGCCAATGATTCCTACACATACATTCTTGTTTTCTACTTTATCTGTAAGGTTTTTCATAATACCCCTCTTAGATTAACTATATTCTTCTACGAAATTAACCATAAATTCCGTCACATCAATTTTGTCGGAAAGCAATTTTTCCTTTTTTTCCTTTCCATCTTTCCATAATTTTTCATTTTCAAGCAATTCTGTAGCCTTATTTAGTGCGTCTTTTCACAGGTATTCGGATTAGAAAAATTATAGACAAGGCCGTATTTTTCTTCCTGTTCATCAGTATATCCGAGTCGGAGGGTATTTACATATATTGCATGGGTGCCAAGGATTGCACATTCAGAAGCCGTTGTCGCCCCCTCTCCAATATACAAAGTAGCATAATAAAGCATGTCATGCAGCTTTTCGGGAGACACTTTTATTTTATACTTCTCAAATTCCGGCCCCAGATCGCCTTCCGAAGTTATCAACACACGTCCATATTTTTCAAGTTCTTTCACAAACTCTATTTTGTTCTGGATGCCATGATGGCCTATATCATGACTGGCTTCCCATGAGACAAATCTCAGTATAATGAAAGGGTCGCCCTCTTCAAGTCCGAGTTCTTCGAGCACCGCCGGGTCGGGGGTGAAGTAGTTGGGATGCAGATAGGCAAGTTCATGATAGCCGTTGTAGCGGATCTGTTTTTTGCCCAGGTCTTTGGAATAGCAGGATGGAGTTACAATTAAATCAGAAAAAGGATATGTAATCATATCTGCCAGTTTTGTGTGTTCTGTGTCTGTAAATACAATGGATTTTGCATCAGTTACTCTTGAAACATGGGCCGAAATTGTACTTGCAATGCCCATTACAATATCAGGATTGTATTTTTTAACGAATTTTAGCATCTGAAGATCTCGTTTTACAATTTCAAACATCAATTTATATCCGGTTGTTCTCTTACAGGTGAAATGATATTTGAAACCATAATTATCAAGCAATTTTAGTGTTACTTCCTTATCTCCTGCTGTAATGATTACTTCATTACCTCTTTTTTCCATCTCCCATATGAAATTTTTAAAAAAATGAACATGTGCCGGATGGGCAATGTCTACAATAATTCTCATTCAGGGTCACCTTCAATGTCTAACTTCTTAACAACCTTCGCAGGTACACCTACAGCAACACTATTCTTAGGTATATCTTTATTTACTACAGCACCTGTGCCTATAACTGAATTATCTCCGATTTCAACTCCCTGTATCACGATGCAACCGGGCGCCATCCAGACTCCTTTTCCAATTTTCACAGGTGCTCGCTGCGAGGATATTTGTCACGAAGAATAGGTGAATCAATTACTATATTTTTCATGATTATGATTCCTTATCTTGTTCTTCCTTGCCTATTTTTTTGATGACTCTTGCAGGATAGCCCATAGCAAGGCTATTTGGTGGAATATCTCTGCTAACTACGGACCCTACACCTATTATGGAATCATTACCGATTGTTACACCTTGAATAATTATACAGCCTGGAGTGATGGATACACCTGATCCGATTTCTATGGGTTCCATTTTTCGTGGATATGCATGCCTGGTGGTCAAAGTGCCTCTTGAATGAGCAGAAAATATGCATTTATCTCCAATTTCGGAATAATCCCCTACAGTGATCAGTTCTGGGTGAATTCTATCAAATACAACATCATATCCTACATAGACATTATTGCCTATGTTAACTCCTCTCATTTTATGCTATTTTGCTCTCCATGAAGGAATAGGACAACTATTAGCTAATCTTTCTAAAAACCAATTTTTTAAAAATTTAAGGCCAAAGGATAACTTATTGCCACCATAATGCTCTACAACTTCATTATAGGTTTCTTTATCCCGGTTTGATATCATGCTTTCTCCGAATATTTTTAAATCGATTGGTTTCCATCAACACCAATTACTTGCCCACTGACATAATCTCCCATATCAGAAGATAAAAAGATTATTACATTTGCCACATCTTCTGGTTTGCCCAATCTTTCAAGCGAAATATTTGATTTAAGATTTTCAAGAATTTCGTCATCATAAACGTTTAACATGTCAGTTTCAATAGACCCTGGTGCAACAGCGTTTACTTTTATACCGTAACTTCCAAGCTCTTTTGCAAGGGATTTGGTAAATCCAACGACAACGCCTTGCTTCCGGAATATATTGACTGGCCTTTACTACCTTGTGTGCCAATAATGGAAGAAAGATTGATTATTTTGCCGGATTTTTGCTTAATCATCATTTTTGATGCATATCTGGAACAGAGGAAAGTACCTTTACAATTTGTATTAATAATTTCATCAAATAGTTCTGCCTTTGTAAACATCAATAATGAGTCCTTCATAATCCCTGCATTGTTCACCAAAACATCAATTCTGGAATAATCTTTCTTGATCTGTTTGAACATCTGTTTGACTTCATCTTCATTGGATACATCGGCTTTTATCATGGTGGCTTCATTACCCTGCTCTCTGATCAGATCGACCAGTTCGGCCGCTTTATCTTCACTGTTATTGTAATTGACAATCACCTTTGCATGGTTTTGGGCTGCCATAAGGGCTGTGGCTCTTCCGATACCGCGGCTTGCTCCTGTTACCAGTACAACTTTACCTTCAAGCATAAATATCACCTTTATATCAATTTTCAGTTTTTAGGATTACCCATCTTACAAGGCGGTTCAAAGGTAGGATTCCATCCCAGGGAAGGTCATAATCATGTATATGGCCGGGAGTGGTTATTCTGTCAACACCTCTGTAAGTAGCATCCTTTGCAAATTCTCTTCTGTCATTCTGATCAGCAATACATATAGTCATTGCCTGCACTTTTCTTGTGATATGATCAAGTGTATCTCTGACATCATCAACTTCTTTAATGAATAGACATTTACCAAAAACCGGTTCTTCTAACGAAGATTTGCTATTTATCAGGATAGTCCATTCCAGGCCTTCTGATTTTATTATACCTGTATCATAACTGAGAAGATATTTTGCTCTCTCATTAATAGTATTTGCAGCCATCCATTGTGATTTGTTTTGATATAGTAGATTATCCGGAAGTTGTTCAAAATACGTTTTCAATTTCTCAGCAACTTCTTCTATTGAATATTTGCTCTTTTCAAAAAAGAAAGTATGTGGAGATGAACAGGCCATCTGATTGAAAAGGGCCACATCAGTAACACAGTTTTTCAAAGCATCTTCAAATTGTTCACTCTCTATGTATTCCTTATCAAAAGCCGCAAATGAATATTTTGGACCATAAATGATTGTTTCACAGGATTCTTTCTGAGGCAAAGCTGCTATTGTTTTAATAGCCTCAGAGCCTCCGTATATGAGTTTGCAATCGGCAACCTTTGAAAGCCCGGCACTTAATAGTTGATTTTTCCCTTCAAAAGAAACAATCGCTATCAATCTTACAATATCAGCACCGTAGAAAATATTGCCGTCGACATCTGTCCTAATACCGTTCAAAATATCTAATATATTCAAAATCAAATCCCTGTAATCTGCTGGCACTTTGATTATACTTCCATTACGAGACAAGATTGCCTGTACTGCGGAAAAAAAGGCCAGTGTAGGCATGTTGCCGGCAACCCAGTGGCATACGATTCCTCTGGGCTGGGCATACATCTCAAGTCTGGTGTTTATCTTTGTGAAATGATCAAGATAATCAAGATTTGAATAATTCAATTCACATATTTTCCTGAGATTATCTTTTCTGAGCCATAAAGAGATATAACTGATACCTTGATATTGATTCAATGAAGGTTGTTTAAGGATACGTTTTCCAAGCTGGCCCAGTATATCTATGATAGCTTCCAGTGGGATTGCAGAAATTGCCATTCGGTTTTGTTCTACGACCTCAGATATCTTGGAAAATCTTCGTGAGCCGTTTCCTTGAAATCACCATCGAGAAGATAACATTGTATCATTTTATCACTCCTTAAATGTATCTCCGCAACCCCTTACTTCGGCCTTTTCAACTCTTGATTTGAACTTGAAGTATCTGCCTTTTCTGCCGCAGGGGCAGTTGTCCATTCCAACAAGATGGCCAAGATCTTCAGTCAGTATTGCCTGGCCATAATAACTGTCTGCAAGGACGCTCATAACTTCGATCATTCCAATCTGATTTACATCACACGTTTTAAGTGTTTGAGGATCTCTTACAATCACTTGTGAGAAGGCAGGCACATGTTTATTTCCATATTCGCAATCCACAAATATGATTCCTGTCTGTTCAGCCATTCCATAAAAGTCAAGAACATTTTTACTTTCAGTATTGAATATATTTGCAATTGAATCTGAAAAAACTTCTTTAGAAACCTGCTCATTTTTCAGTTTTTTCCAGCCACCGCTATGGAATATTTTAATATCATTAAAACTGAAATTTAAGTCTTCATCAAGTATTTGTTTGTAAAATGTAGACCAGATAATATATGTAAATCCAAAAACGTAAACGTCATAATCTGTATATTTCTCAATAACTTCCTTTATAACAGGCAGGTTAAGTACCAATTTTCCATTTTCTTCTTTTAAGAGATAGAATATCTTCTTGGAGAAAATGCTTAATCCCCTTATGCCGGCAGTTCTGGCAGAAAATGTATCAACAGAATTATTCATGCCTTCATGGTCAATAACGAGGAATATTCGTCTTTTTTTCCCAAGATAATCTGAAAGGATGGACTTCAGGGCTTTTGTTTGGTTTATGGTAGTTGTTTTGCTCAGTGGTACCCTGCTTTTTTTTCCACTTGTAGTGCCACTTGATTGTAAGATTTTATAGACCTCATCTTTAGGGCATATTTCAAGATCGAAATACTTGAACATCTGGACTGGCAATGGTGGAATATCTTCAAGTGAATTTATATCTGAAACACTGATGTTTTGTTTTTCAAAGAAATTCTTTATGTGTGGGTTATTCTGTGCCTTTTGAAGTTGTTCTTTGAGGATAGGTAACAGAATAGCTTCCTTTTCACTATCTGTTAACGAATATGGATCGACTTTTAGAATCTCATCCACAGAGTCGAGTTTTGGATTACTGCTCTTTAGCAAATTCTCTTCTACAGTTTCCTTCAATTTGATGCGATCGATTTTATTTGAGGAATTTAAGGGAAAAGCATCCATGAATACAATATGTTTTGGCACCTTATAAGAAGGGAGATTTTTGCTGCAAAGCGAGATAATATGTTCTTTTAGCTCATCAGAGCCAGAATCTGATGGCTTGACTACTGCAGTTACAGCTTCTCCCATAATATCATCATTAATTCCGATAACTACCGATGTGTTCACACCCTTTATCCCATTAATTATATCTTGAATTTCGTTGGGTGCGATTCTATAACCTGCAGATTTGATGAGATTATTTGCTCTTCCAACGATATAGATGAAACCATCTTCGTCGATTGTAGCCAGGTCATCGGTGTATAATCGTCCATTTTTTACTTTTTTCTTGGTACCTTCAGTATCATTCAGGTAACCTTGCATAATGTTTTCACCAACAGCAGTAATCTCACCGATCTCCCCTGGTTTTATCGGATTACCAGAAGAGTTCAAAACTTCAAGTTTCACTCCTGGTATTCCTTTTCCGATAGAACCCAATTTTTCTTTAATAAGATGTGGAGGTAAATAGGACATTCTGGATGTTGCTTCTGTAGCACCATACATAACATAGAACGATTTATCCGGAAATGCATCTGCGATTCTGGTTATGAATTTGTTTTCAAGTTTTCCTCCAGCCTGAGTAAAATATCTCAGAGTTGGGAACTCTTGCTCCAAAAAGGGAGTTCTATTTATCAATATCTGGAATGTGCTGGGGACTCCTGAAAACCCGGTACATCGATATTTATCTATATCTTTCAGGACTGAACCCAAAAATATAGAATTACTCAAAACAACACTACCGCCGGCTCTAAGATGCGTATGTAAGAGAGAAGCGCCATAACAGTAGAAAAATGGGAGTGCAACAAGTACTTTGTCAGACTCATCCAATCCAAGGTATTCAACAATAGAACATGTATTGGCAATCAGATTTTTATGAGAAAGCATCACTCCTTTTTTTGTTCCAGTGCTCCCGGATGTGAAAACCACAACTGCAAGGTCATTGGGGTTTACTAACCGTGGGCAATCTTCTAAAATATCGGGAAGTTCTTCAAGGACACTTTCTGTAAAAATGCTATCGCAATTATTGAATTTTGGTGTATATTTACTTTGAGCAAAAATACATTTGATCGAACAACTGGACAGCACAGTTTCCAAATCACGGTCAGAAATTCTTGTTTCTGCCAATACAGCAACATTCCCACTTTTTAAAATTGATAGATATGAAATAATGAAAAAAAGGTTGTTTTCAGATAAAAGCATTATCTGATTTCCTGCTCCATATTTGTCATTTAGATATGAAGCTAATGAATTAACTTGTGAATAGAGATTGGAATAATCGATACATTTATCTTCATATTCTATAGCTACCTTATCTAAATCTTTGCTATTTTCAAACAGGAAATCAACATAATTCATATCTACCACTGTTGGACTTAAGAAAGATATTTCTTTACAATTTCTTTTACTTTTCCAAATGTTTCCATTGCAATAATGTCATCCATTTCGAATTCTACATCAAATTCATCTTCTAACTCATTTACAAGTTCAAGATGAACCAGTGAATCCCATGATTCATGTGAATTGTAGGCGATAGAATCAGTAATTTCTGATTCATCGATTCCAATAACTTCTCCAAATATCTTTTTTATAGTATCTTCTTCACTCATTGTCAGTAACCTCCATAGCTATCACAAAAGCAATAGCGTTTTCTTTTGAATGAGATAAGCTAATTTGAAATTGAATGTTTTTATACATATCATCTAATTTGATATAAGGAACTCCGTTGGATTTATTCAATATTTCAATATCCCTGTAAAAGACATCTTCAATGCCAATACTATATAATGCTTTAATTACAGATTCTTTTCCGACAAATCTTACTGCAAGATGATTTGCAGGACTTTCTTTTGAAAAACAATATACCAGTTCACTTTCAGAAAAGATACTTCTGAGAAAATTTGAGTCGTCACTCAGAGTATAATTATTAAATCTTTCAACGGATTCAATATCAGTTCCCACTCCGAAATTGGTAATATTATTGGATAAATTCATTCCTTTAATCCCTTGCCATCATCTTTTAGCAATTATTAAACTTTTATCCTAAGCAATCTATGTGAGTGCTTTTTAATTCTTTCAATATATACTCAATCCTCTTCTCCACCATATTCCCCTTAATGGCCCAGTACATGGGTCTGCCTTTTCCGATCTGAGGGAATTTTTCATACGCAATATCAATGGGATGGAAATAAAAGACTGTATTTCCCCGTTTTAAACTTTGCTTAAGTCCTTTAAGCATCATGCGTGCTCCGAGAAAACGCAGCATCGGACCCCCTGAAGTTGGGACCTTGAAACCTGCAAAGTCATAGTATGCCCAGGGATGTTCCAATATGTCTCTCGGCTTTCCCTTCTCCAGAGACCCTTTCGCGGGATAATAGGGAGTGGTGGAAACACCTTCCAGAGAAGAATCCGTTTTGTTGTACAGGGAATTGACACATACTGAAGAATCATATTCAAATCCAATATTTTCAAGACAATCAAGCATCCAGCCACCGATTAAAGCGTTGGGCGCCCTGTAGCCTTTAACTTCCTGTCCAGATGCTTTTTCAAGGATCTTTTTGGCTTTGAGGGTCTGCTTTTCGAATTGTTCAGGTGTAATTAAAGGTTCTTTGGTCTTAGGATCGATCTTACATTGGTGATGCAGCCCATGACAGGCAATCTCATGTCCCTTCTCTGCTATGGACTCCACAAGCCCGGGATAATTCTCCACAATATCGGCAACCACAAAAAACGTGGCTTTCACATCGAAACGTTCCAGCAGATCCAGTACTCTTTGTGTTGGTTCTGAGAGGTAATCATATCTGGAATCCCAGTTTTCAAAGAACTCGTCGACATCCCTGTATTCTGAAAATGGAGAACTGCAGACCGAAGGTATGTGATACCAGTCCTCCACATCCACCGTAATCGCCAGACTGTTTCCCAGAGCATCACATCCTTTTTAACATTAGAAGGCTATTCCCGTTAGCATGCTTCCCTTCGCACACATCGGCATAACCCTGGCACTCTTCTACATTGCCACAAGAGGCAGAAACATCAACTACTGGTACGTGATCATAGGCTCCATACTGCCCGACCTCATTGACAAACTCATAGGACGGGTGCTCTTTGCCGATACCTTTGCCAGCGGCAGGATCTTTGCACATTCCCTGCTCTTTGTTGTGGCGCTGGGTCTGGCCGGATATTTTCTCTATATGCGCAGGAAAGACACACGCCTGCTCATCCTGGCCGCGGCCAGTACCGTCCACCTGCTGCTGGACAGTATATGGCAGAGCCCGCAGACCTTCCTCTGGCCCCTGCTGGGCTGGGAGTTTGGCAGGGGAACGCAGTACGGCTCCTTCTGGCAGTACCTTTCCACTGCCTACGGCCGGATACTGGACGGCAGCCTCTCCCTGGGCCTGGCCACCGAACTTATCGGCCTTATAATAATCCTGATCTTCACCGCCGCAAAATTGAGACAACGCCTTCGCACCTCTTAAAAACTTATTCATAGGGCTGATTGCTCCTCATCTCATGGCTTCTCATATCCCTCTCCGACTCCTGCATGTCAAACAGCATCGCAAACAGCAAGAACTGCAGGCCTGCGATCAAAATCACCGCATCCAGCAGGGGATAATTGGTCGATACCGATAAAGACAGCATCTTGCGGATCAAAATATACAGGCCGAACAATACCCCTGCAGGCAGCATTATCATCGATAAGGTGTAGAACAGTACCAGCGGATGGAAATTCAGGACCATGTACTTCATCTTCAGGCGCCACAGGAAACTGCGAAACAGCATCAGGGAGACCTTCACCATATATGGGCCGTACTTGATGGTGGACTTCTCATTGCCGTAGCGGGCAGGCATCACCACATCCAGCGTACGGAAACCAAAGGCATTGAGGCGCACCAGCATATGGTTGCAGTAGCCGTAATAGGTGTAGACCTCATCCAGCCCGATATTGGCCAGGGCTTCCCGGGAGATGGCTGTATAGCCGTTCTGGGGGTCCATGATATGCCAGTAGCCGCTGCCTATCTTGGTGATCATCGTAAGCAGGCCGTTGCCCAGGGTACGCCACTTGCTCATGCCGCTCCTGAACTCGGCACTGAACAGGCGGTTGCCCTTGGTGTAATCCGCCTTGCCCTCGATAATCGGGTACAGGAGTTTGGGTAACTGGTCCGGGTTCATCTGGTTGTCCCCGGCCTAATGGCCACGATATCCATATCCTCCTTTAAGGCGCGCTTGTAGCCGCTGATCAGCGCCGCTCCCACTCCTTTATTAGTCTCATGATTGATAACAAAGAGTCGCGGGTCTTCAATGGAATTGAGCACTTCTGCCGTATTATCCGTACTGTAATCATTGATAACATAGATACGGTCCACATACTCGGGGATTCCTTCAATGGTCGGTACAATCAGTTTTTCCTCATTGTAGGCCGGCACGACCACTCCGATCTTATGTTCCTGCAGGAGATGTTCTTTTTCCGGGGAGGCTTTGTATAACTGGACACCCTTGAACCGGCATCCTGCATCTTCGGCTTCCCGCAACATCTCGGTCTCCACACCGTCACCGGTTTCGGTGAACTTCAACTGTTCATAGGCCGCAGGAGAAAAAGCACTGAATCCACAGGTGTTGTGTATGAAATCGGAAACTTCTGCAGGACACTCTTCTTCCCCGGAATAACAACCGCAAACCACATCCGCCTCCTTTCGCATGATAGGACTGGTGATTTTGGGTATGTCATCGGGATTATGTCTGCCATTGGCATACAGGGTCACAATAATGGCAGGGTCATGTTTGCTCGCTTCTTCAAAACCCGTTTTAAGAGCCAGGGCTTTACCCCGGTTGACCTCATGTTGTACCAGAATAGCTTCCATCGACTCGGCAATGAATGCAGTAGCATCATCACTGCCGTCATCCACCACCACAACTTTATCGACATAAAGTCTGGCCCTTGATATGATCTCTCTTAAATGAACCTCTGCATCATAAGCCGGAATTATTGCAACCATTGGCAAACATTTACCACCCATTTATATGAATTCATTTCGATTTTATGGAATTGAAACAATCAATTCTTTTAATTATATTTATCAATTTTGCTTGCCGTGTACAGTTCCCTTCCATAAAATACTAATCATTCTCCTCTGCCCTATTTCTGATTCCAATTTGTGTAATACAAAAAACCCTGCTGCCACATTTGCCTTTATTGCACAATATATATTTACAACGTCTGTTAATCCTTATGCCATGCACTCCCAAACAATCCTCATCACCGGCGGGCTGGGCCAGGTCGGCTCGTATCTGACAGACCGCTTCTGCACAGACAACAAAGTAATCGTGCTGGACAATACATCCTCTCCCTGCCGACACGACGTGCCCGCAGGAGTCCGGCTGGTCATCGGCGACATCCGGGGCCCGGAAGTGGTACGGCTGGTCGGGCAGGCCGATGTCGTCATCCACACCGCCGCCCAGATCGATGTCAATCGCTCCCTGGACCAGCCGCTCTTTGACTGCGAAAACAATATTCTCGGTACCCTCAATCTCCTCGAGGCCGCCCGCCGGACCAGCCTGGAACGCTTCGTCTACTTCAGCTCCGCCGCCATCTACGGCGACACCTTACACACACCCATCGATGAGAACCATCCCACACAACCCCTCTCCCCCTACGGCGCCAGCAAACTCACCGGCGAACAGTACGCCCTCATGTACCACCGCGCCTTCGACCTGCCCGTAGCAGTGCTGCGCCCCTTCAACATCTACAGTCCCCGTCAGGACCCCTCCAATCCCTACTCCGGTGTCATCACCAAGTTCATCGAGCGTGCCAAAGCCGGCCAATCCCCGGTAATCTTCGGCGACGGCGAGCAGACCCGCGATTTCATCTCGGTGCACGACATCGTGGATCTGGTGGAACTGCTGGTCGAAAAGGGCGAAGCCATCGGCAGGGTCTTCAATGCCGGCACAGGCACACAGACCACCGTCAACCGGCTCGCCGAAATCGTGCAGGATGTTTTTGGCAGTGACCTGGCCCCGGAATACCGGGATGCCCGCACCGGTGACATCCGCCACAGCGTGGCCGACATCAGCGCGGCGCAAGGGCTGGGTTTTGTCCCGCAAGTTTGCCTGGAGGAGGGGCTGGCGGAGTTTGCGGGGGAGTGAGGCTAACAATATTAATTTGTTTCAAGCCATTTGTCCCTGGCGATTTTGGCCTGCTTAAGAATTCTTTTTAGTAAAGCCACACCAATTTTCCCTTTGTGTGGATTTGGTATGGTTAAAACAAGATCGCCTTTTACCATAAACGGATGCTTTCCTCCGGAATAGGGACCCTCAAAACCCAATTCTCTGAGTCTTTTTACAAGGGTTTTCCAGTCTACAGGATTTAGCTTAGGCAACGGCAAATTCTCCGAGATCGTCTATTGTATGGTTGCCAAGAGGGGGAATGGGGAGATTTCTACGCAATCTTAAAATGAGCCACTCCTCGATGATTTCCTCCAGGTTCTTACGGCATTCTTCAAGAGAAGTGCCTGTTGCCCAGACCCCTTCGAGTTCAGGTATTTCTCCATAGTAAGGCTCCTTTTCATCTTCAATTATCTCATATTTGGCTCTTTCAAGGGCTGCCTGTATATATTCGATCAACATCGACTTATCATCTCAAGCAATTATCACTTTGGGGATTGTATATAGCATTGTTTATTTCAGATATTTACTGACATACTCCCACGACTAAAGTACATGGGGTTCTATGGTTGACTGCTTTCAAGCCATTGCCACTTCAGGGGTATCAGTGCTCCCTTCCAGTACATCACTTTCTGCACTGGATTGACTCATGTATGGAGATAACGCAATATTGAAAGCTGCATTAACATCCGCATGATCAACGTGTCCACATGCAGGACACTCAAACTGTTTGCCATTCCTATCTCCAATATGTCCACACCTGCTGCATTTCTGAGAAGTATATGCCGGATCTATATAGGAAATCGGTACCCCAAGCAGCTTGGCCTTGTATTCTATCATTGTTTGCAATTGATAGAATGACCAACTGTTCAGGGAGTACTTGAATGATTTTGCATGTTTGCGGTTTTTCCTTATGCCTTTAAGATTCTCAAGTTTAATTCCACTATTATTTGATTTGGCAGTATCAACAATTTTCCTGCTCATCTTGTGATTTAAATCACGAACTATTCTGCTTTCCCGATTTTTAATTTGTTTGACCTTCTTGTGTTTACCTCGTTTCTGCAATCGCTTCCTGATATTTTTATATTTGGTATGGGTATGCTGCGCATGTTTTCCAAGTTTTATCACCTTTCCACTATCAGGTTCACCAGCAACAACGACATGTCCTGTGGTATTCCTGTCCACACCTATCCAGTGTTCAGGTTCATATTCATTCCCTCCAGGAATTGTTACAGATATACAGGCATATTCTTTACCAATCTCGATTTGGTTAATCTCTTCAAAATCTGGAAACTGATAGTTCAGTACAAGTTTAAGACAAGGTATTGTTATTTTTCTGTTTTTCTTATCCACTTTGATACTTTGATTTGGTACTGTTAGTTGAACCGATCTTACAGATTTCACTTTTTTGTTTTTAACATATTTCCTGAGTATCTGATTCGATATTGCAGATTTAAGCCCAAAATGCTTAACATCTTTAGAGGATAGAGTTCTGTTTTTAACCCCAAACTCCGCTACCTGCTTAGCTTTCCTCAATTCATCTGAGAAATCCTTGTTGTGTTTGAGCTTATAGGTTAGTATCATACATGTTTTTGCTCCTCTATGTACCGTTTAACTACATCTAAGGACACTGATCCAACACTTGATATGAACTTTGAACGAGTCCATAATGTCGGAATTCTTTTCTTTAATGCTGGAAATTGTTCTCTTAGTTGTTTAGAAGTATATCCTTTGATTTTTGTTACAACGCTATAGATGCCAACTTTAGGATCAACGTCTAACAGCAAATGAACATGATCAGGCATTACTTCCATATCTAAGACTTCATAACCATACTCTTCCTGTGTCTCCGTTATGAGTTGTTTTAAGCGTTCATCTATGCCATCCGTCAATACTTTTCTCCTGTATTTCGGACAAAAGATTACATGGTACTGGCAGCTATACACTAAATGATTCCTAGATTGATATTTCTTATTATAATTTTGTAGTTCCATATTACCATAATAGTATACGCTTTCAAGATATATAACGTTTTTATTTGATGGTTGGTACCTAATTAACATTGTATAATTGACGGCATTCATCCTACTGCTAAAGCATGTAGGCTTTCTGCCTTCCTGCCGTAATTATCCTCATTTAGAAGTAGACTGGCAATCCTCAATGGAAAAGGACTGCATCGATCATCTCTGAGATATAAAGTAGAGAATCTCTCATGGGGTCACCTCTTTCAGGACATCATCCTGCATTCCGGGGTGCAGGGCTCGTTTTGATACCACGTCCACAGGCAATCCGAGCAGTTCCTCAAGATAGTCGCCAAGTCCCACAAGATCAAACAGGGTGGCTGCGGTATCAAAATTGACCAGCACATCAACATCACTTCCCGGTTTTTCTTCCCCTCTGGCATAGGACCCGAAGATTCCGACAATTTCGGCCTTGTACTCCTGCCTGATCTCTTTCCGGTGTTCATTGATCAGGAGTTTTATCTCATCCAATCCCGGCGGGACTTTTTCGGATTTACTCATAATTTCAGTTCCTCGTGAGAGATAAGTGTACCAGCCTTCTTCTCAGACCTGTATCGATTCAAATACAGATTGTCATCTTCGGTCATAATCGAATCAATATCAACCATATAATTTTTGATTAAAATGAGATTTTCCCTGATTGCTCTTAAATGCACAATTTCTCCTGGGTCGATCTTTTCAGACATAGTTGGAAATTAGTTTGTAGTTATATACCACTCCGCAAGTATAATTCAAGCCACAGAGGGCACCGAGTTACACAGAGGAAAAGTTGCTACAATCTCTGTGACCTCTGTGACCTCTGTGGCCGGAACCACCGGCATTTACATCATAGTTGTCTACTTTTCTTCTTCATCTTTTCTGTTCTTGTAAACAAAAAAAGATCACACCGGCAATAACGGCACCCACAACAAGTACAAGCCACCAATAAGACTTTCCTTCTTGTGATTCCGCCTGCACAGGTGCCGGTTCATCTACCTCATCTTCAACAACATGCTCAGGAGTTTGCACTTCCGCAGGAGTAACTTCTTCCTCCGATTCCATTGTGATTACAAACGTGGAAAAGCCAGGAGTTCTTGCACTGAAGAATACATACTCATCGTCCTCACCTATTGGTTTGGTTTCAAGTGCCATCCAATCGTCATGATAGCGCATGACAACAACTGCATTTCTGTCTCCGCCATTGTCTGCGATCCATTTCTTTTCAGCCCTGAACTTGATGGTAGCACCTGCAAGATCACTATTTTCAATTCGCCCCAGGTCGATGTTATGATAAGTATGTACAACACCGGAAGGTGGAGTTACTTTGATCTCAGATGGTTTACCCTTAAGTTCCTGCATTGTGATTATCACTTCAGAAATTTTGTCTTTTGCATCGACTGTTACCAGAGTTATGTAACCTTTAGTGAATTTAAGGTCAGCAGATGTCACAGGCTCGTTGAATATGGTTCCTTTAACTTCACTGTTCGCAACATTCTCAGGGAGTGGTGTTGGATAGTTTACAGGTCCATTGCTTGTATCTGTATCATCTGTTGGTGCGGGTGGTTCTGTCGTATCTGGCATTGTCAGTGGATGATAGTCGCCACCATTTATGTTGCCTGATGAGTTATATGGAGTCAAGGTATCGCCCAGATCGTCACTGTCCGTATCGATACCTTCATAATCAGACCAGTAGTTCCCGCCAAGCCATGAACCACCTATGATGTTCGTCCCTTCGGTTTTGGTTGTGTTCCAGATGTTGTCGTAACTGTCATAAACATTGGCACTGTTGTTGAAATAGTTGTCATAAAAAATATTATCATTTGAACTAATCACATAAATGCCGTAGTTGTTGTTACTGGCGGTGTTGCTCGTGAGTGTGTTGTTGTCGCTCGAAGAAACCAGATAGATGCCGCAGTTGTTATTTGATACACTTACATTTTGTATATTTGAATCAGTAGTGTTCCACAAGAATATTCCATAATGATTTGTTGTTAAGTTAAGATCCGTTAGAGTGATATTTACTCCATTTATAATGTAAAATGTTCCTGCGTTTATCGAAGAGTTATAACCTTCATTTGAGGTGTTTCTTACGTAATAGATTGGTTTCCCATCAACTAAATTATTTGTATCTATTTGATTAGCAAAATGAGGCTCAGAACTGCCATGTAGCCTAAAATTATACGTATTCTCATTCATTGTGTTGTTCGTGAGGTTGTTGTTGCTCGAAGAAGACAGGTAGATGCCGTAGTAGTTGTTCGATGCGGTGTTGTTCGTGAGCGTGTTGTCGTCGCTCGAATAATGCAGGCGGATGCCGCAGTAGTTGTTCGATGCAGTGTTGCTCGTGAGGTTGTTGTCGCTCGAAGAAGACA